>UQYF01000067.1 GCA_900545175.1 uncultured Eubacteriales bacterium | reverse complement strand
ATTCGAGGATATCAAATGAGGGGCAAAATACCTTTTGACCCTCATATCATATAATTATTACATAAAAAGGCTTTGACTGCACCTGTGCCATGCAGCCAAAGTCTTTCTCTTTCTCAATTTACATAGAATATGCCAAATAATAGTTAAGTCCATCTCTCCTAAAGAGGAACTGCTTTCCGGCAAACTTCCCGGTACTCCCAATATAGTAATACAAGCCATAATCCGATATATCGCTGTCACTTTCCTCGTCCACGGTTAAAACTATTATAGAGTGCCGCTGACACGTAAAGCGGGGGATTGCTTATTCTGCGGTAAAGCTAAATCAATACTATCTTTATTGACAATTATTTAAGTCTTGCCCTGTTTCTTCCAAGGAAGGTGTTGAACTCGTCAGGTGTCCAGACAGGCTCAATTCCCCTTGTTATATCCTCGACCGTAATCTCGGCATCGCCATTGTCGATATCGATTATTGTGTATAGGTCGTTGCCCATTCCAAGCTCCTTCATGTAGGAGAGCTGTCTAAGGCCATGTCTTGTCTCCACGCGCTCTATCATGGCTTTTCCGCCGCCCTCAGGCAGATTATAGATGACATCCACGCAGGCATTGTCAACAGCAAGAATATCAAAGCCTGCAAGAATTCCGACATCCGGAGTCACAACAGGCTCAGCCTCACACCCCTCACAGTCACAGGAGACAGACATATTTCTCATAACATTGATATATGATACATGTCCCGCAAAGTGGTCGATTGTGCCCTTGGTTGACTCTGTCATTCTCTCCATCAGCATTTCTTTTCCGGCAGACCACATATTGTCGGAACCCGGTATCGCGTGAACCTCTCCCTTGCCGATTCTGCCGTCCGCGCAGCCGATTCCGATGTTCTTGTTAGAACCTCCGAAGCCTCCCATGGTGTGTCCCTTAAAGTGTGTGAGTACAAGCAGTGAATCATAATTAGGAAGATTCTTTCCGACATGAATCTCATCAAGCCACTTACCTCCCTTGACAGGAAATGTCGTCGCACCATCCTCATCAAGAATATCCACCGGGCAGAATGTCCATCCATTAATCTCAAGAGTCTTTCTGTGAGCCTCGGTTGTGTATCTGCTTCCCTCATAATATGTATTAGTCTCAACTATCGTAGCATCCGGCAGCTTATCATTATATAACTCTTTAACCCATGGTCTTGGAATGATATTAGGACCTTCAGCCTCGCCTGTGTGGAGCTTGATTGCCACCTTTCCTTCAATTCCCTTTGACACACGGTCATAAATCTTCTTAAGACCCTCCGGAGACAAATCTCTTGTAAAATATACTATCGACTTCTCACCGGTTCTTTTTTCATAAGGAACATAAAGATTGCCGTCAGTTCCCGGCACTGCATTCTTATCAGACATTGTAAATGCCCCCCTTTTCATAAAGTAAAGCGGACATAAGCATCCCCCTTACCCACCACTTAGTGCTCTACACACTTGAAGCGGGGGATTGCTTATTCTGCGTTCAATTCTGATTGAATTATAGCACTTAAACCTTACTTTAGGTCAATAGCATTTTTACCTATATTATTATTTTCTCCCCATGCTCAAACAGCAGTTCATTCAGCATATATAAATCGTATCCGTTACTCAACGCAAACATTATACAGACATCCCTCTGAACCCTTGGATATAATGTTCCCGCTCCGCTAAGGCGAAGAACTCTCTGCGCCTCCTCATAGTTGAGCGGAAAGCCCATGCATATCTGAATCAGCTTATCCCTCGACACATTCTTCTTATCTCCCCTGAAAATCTCATAGCCATAGTTAGTATCACTCATCCCTGCTCTTTTAAATACTTCACTCTTGGTCACTTTGTATTTGCGAAGCAGCCTGTTAAGATACTCCGACAGTTTTGTATCGTCAAGCTCCCTTTCATTCTGCTTTATATATACATCCACGTTCTTTGCAGTATTTATCTCATTTGACAGCTCCTGCGTCGTCTTTCTCGAAATTAACGTATTCATCCCCACTCCTTAGTGCTGTTGTATTTCATCATAGGTTAAAGATGCCGCTCATCCATGCCGCCACAATACCCGTCACCAGCGTAAACATAAATGCCGCCGCAAGAAGCAGGGCAAATCTTCCCACTTTCCCCAAATAAAGTTCTTTAATATCCTTCTCCATGATATCTATCCTCAAATATCTGTTCTCCGGGTCAAATCTTGTCGCTTTTTTTATTATTTTCTGCACATGCCTCCTGTATGGTCTCTTATTTTTGCATGCTGCATACAGCTCTTTTAACACAATCCCGGCAGAAAATATATCGCTCCTCTCATCGGTCTGCATATATCCGAACTGTTCAGGCGATGCATAATCTCTTGTACCCAGCTGCGAGGTGTCATGTTCACTGTACTCCTTATATATTCTGGATATATCAAAATCTATAAGCTTGACACCGCCCTCCCTTGTGACAATTATGTTCTCAGGCTTAACATCTCTGTGAACAATCCTTGGCTCATTATTATGCAGAACCTTCAATGCTTCACAGAGCATGAGCAGGAAGCTTTTTACCTTTGCTCCTGATATATTTCCTTTGTCTATTATCTCGCGGAGTGATTTCCCGCATACATACTCCTCCAACACCCATACATGCCCATCCTGCTCCCAGATATCTATTATCTTTGGAAGGTAGGGAGAATCAATCTTCTTTAAGCAGGTATATAGCTCCAGCCTGTCGTTTCCACTATATTTTACAAGTTTAAAAAATGTTGTCCCACCTTCAAAATTAACAATATATGCCTCCGATTTTTTCTTTTTTGACAAGACAGCTATAATATTTATTTTTTTCTTAAAAGTTGACATACGACTCACACCTTTCCAAACGTCATCCTTAGTCACTTTCTGTGTGCAATATAATAATTCAAGCCATTGCTTCTGAGCAGAAAATCCCTGCCCGCAAAGTTCCCGGTACTCATAATATAATAATACAGACCATAGTCAGCAATTTCACTGTTCCCATTTTCATCCCCCTGACACACTATAATGAACTGTTTTGCTTCGCCTAAAACCTCACTGCCGTCAGCTTCATAATTTTCCGTAATACGGATAATATCCGATGCCATAAGGAAATTTTGAAGCGAGCCCGATACTTCTATGCTCTCTCCTCCAACTACAATATACGGAATTTTTCCATATTGACTAAGAATATTTCGCTGTGCATCATATTGCGGACCCTCACCATAATAATCAATTCCGAAACCATTTACCATTAGAAGGATATTTCCCACAAGCAGCACTGTGCATACAAGTATATTTACCAACCTATTACATGCCAGTGAAGCAAGATAAACTGCACAGACTATCACGACCAGTATCTCAAGCATGTCCGCGGGATAATAATATCTTGTAGAATTAAGCGGACTTATATATCTAACACATCCGGCATAAAATACCGCAGCTACAGTCATCTTAACAACAAGTTCTTTAAGCCCCGGATATTTATCATCCTTTTGAGGATGCAGCAGAAAAACAATTATAATTATTGGAACTACCCATTCTGCCGCCTTGTAACCCCACTGAAATACGGACATTTGCATAATAACAAGACCATCAAGCATCAATGGGATGTTGCTGAATAGATTTAGGCTCCTGCCTGTCATCGAGGTCGTTATAAACCTCTTCAAAATCGCCTCCACCCAAAAGTTCCATACAAATGTTGCTAAAATCACAGCCATAACCATAGAACCAAGGTACATCATTATCCTCTTATATTTTCTATTTATACATCCGCTAACTGCCTCAACAACGAAAAATAAAATTGCAAACAATGCAAAATAATACTGTGTCATGAAACCTGTTGCGGTCACCACCCCAAGCCATATATAAAGCCTTTTTTCTTTCCCATCCCTATCAATTATCAGCATATTGATATAAACAAATGCTGCCAAAAAAAATGTCATCATCATATACATTCTCACCAGACATGCATTGGACAATGTACTTTTATTTAATGCGTAAATCATACATGCAATAAAGGCTGTAAAAGGAGATTGGAATATTTTTCTGACAATCAGCCATATGAATACTTGGGTTCCCATAAAAAACAGAAAGTTGACAGCCAAGCCTGTCCACTTTGAAAAATCTTTTCCACTGATTACGGATGATATATAAAAACAAATGTAATAAAGCGGCGGATGTACAAAATCCTGCTTCACCATTGCAAGCGTCTGCCTGAGGCTGTCACTTTCCGTATGTGTAAGCTTATCCGCAAATTCTTCATTTGTGTACCATTTATTCTCACTTAGCTGATACAGTGGACTGTCCGAATTGGTAATTGTATAACTGAACATCTCATCGCAAAACTGTATTCTCTTGCCGGATGCAACGATAACAAACAATGCTGCCGATAAAGCAAGCATCACCACAAATGGTACCGCATCTCTCAACTTGTGCTTTATCCCCATTTCCATCATGTCTCTCCCATTTTTACTTATTAATATACTAACAACTTATGATGTTGGGGTCAAAACATGTGCTATAAACTTAGCATGTATAACGTATTATCTCTATGCATA
>UQYF01000066.1 GCA_900545175.1 uncultured Eubacteriales bacterium | reverse complement strand
GTTTCAAGGCTTTGCAGTATTGAGCATTTTTATATGCTCATGAATAATTCAGGTTAAATATTGACAAAAAAATCTTATCATCTTGTGTGGTAAGATTTTTTTGTTTTTACCCTTTTCAAATGTAGTATAGTGTGCTATGATAATCTAGTATTGAATACTACATGAAACAATATTCAATGATGCAATATTTGGTATGGGTTGCGAATATATATCATTGATAATATATAATATGGATATTATATAATATTGATATTATATATTGTCGATATTGCATATCATTGGCATGTATGCCATTGGCATGTATGCCATTGGCATTTATGTAACTGGAATGTGTACTGATGGTATGTAAATTATTGCCATGTATGCCATTGGTATATAACCGGTGGTATTGGAATGAATTTCGGAGGGTAAGATAATGAGCTATAAAATAGTTGTTGATAGTGGATGTGATTTACCGGATAAGCTTAGGGAAGATGAACATTTTGTGGTTGTTCCGCTGACACTTTCTGTCGGTGGTGTTGATATTATTGATGATGAGAAATTTGACCAGAAGGATTTTATAAAGAGAGTGGATGAAGCAAAGGAATGTCCGAAGTCTGCCTGTCCATCTCCTGAGAGATATTTGTCGGAATATGAGAGCGCTCAGGGTGATGTATACGTAATCACTCTTTCAGGCAGGCTCAGCGGCTCTTACAATAGTGCGCTTGTAGCAGCAGATATGTACGAGGAGGATGGCGGAAGCAATCGTGTGCATGTGTTTGATTCAATGTCGGCAAGTTGTGGTGAAGCATTGATAGCCATGAAGATTGTTGAATGTGAAGGGCAGGGCATGGGCTTTGATGATGTGGTTAAGACAGTGACACAGTTTTGCAACGGAATGAAGACGTATTTCGTCCTTGAGACACTTGAGACACTGCGTAAGAATGGCAGACTTACAAATCTTCAGGCTCTTCTTGCAAATGTACTCAGCATAAAGCCGGTTATGGGTGCCAGGGAGGGCGAGATTATCAAGCTTGAACAGACGAGAGGACTTAATAAGGCGCTTAAGCGCATGTGCGAGATAATAACAGAGAATGTGTCCGAACCGGAGAACAAGGTTCTTGGAATAGCACATTGTAACTGTCCTGAGAGAGCGGAGTATGTGAAGAGCCTGTTGGTTGAGAAGAATAACTTCAAGGATGTTATCATTGTGAACACAGCCGGAATCGCAACTATGTATGCAAATGATGGTGGAATTATTGTGACCGTATAAATATGGCAGGAAAGCTATTGGGATATATTGCAGAGAATTTCACATATCTATTGTGAAATTTTCTGCAATAGCCATAATTTGAAAATATTATCAGAATATTTATTTGAATTAAAAAATCTCTTGCATAATAGCATTAAATGATGTATTATATATGAGGTTCGCTTGTGTGGCGCAGTTGGTAGCGCAACTGATTCGTAATCAGTAGGTCGTGGGTTCGAGTCCCATCACAAGCTTTTTTATTTTTTTGAAACAAAACGAACTTATATACACACTATTTATATAAAGAAAATATTTTCGGATATATTCTTTGTATGTGTAGTGTGTATTTTTTATAAAAAGTAATTATTCAAAACCGGTTAAAATACGGAAATTATCTGCAATTACAGGAAGGGAGAGTGAATTTTATGAGAACAGCCTTATGGAAAAATAAGCTTTTTTCGAGAATTTTGCTGGCTGCATGTGTCATCAGTGTATGCGTGTCCGGTGTGAGTGCGTGTAAGAAGAACAAAAGCGGGTCCTCCGATATTCATGGCGATAAAGAGGAGAACAGCAGTGAAACGCAGAGTGACTGGTGGATTAAAGGGTGGTATCTGAGTGGAAAAAGTGTCCCTTTGCTTATAACCTTCCCTGATTCATCGGTATATTCAGAATCCACACCTATAGAGCTTTATCTGCAGGATGGTGTTGATTTATCAGAGTATGATGACGGTGATATAATAGAGATAAAGATTGATGCGATAAGGGAAACTTATCCATGCCAGACTAATGTGTATGATGTCAGATTTATTGAGCATGGCGATGTGTCGGACATAGATTCTAGAATGCTTGAACAGCTTAGCGAATACGGATGGATTGAAAGTAAGACAAGCATAATAGCAGATTAGTTTCCAGATAATACGGTAATTAATGAAAAAAGATGCGCTTTGTGATTAATCACATAGGGCATCTTTTTTCATATAATATGGTATATCCTAAAGAAACAGGGGTCAGAGGAATGGCAATCCTGACAATTAAGGACCTGGACTTTTCCTATCATAGTCCGCAAGGCGAGACGAAGGCACTGACTGATATCAACCTGACTGTTAATGAAGGAGAGTTCATTTCCATAGTCGGTCCGTCCGGCTGCGGCAAATCAACTCTCCTTTCTATTATTGCAGGGCTTACACCTGTAACGGATGGTTTCTTTGTCAATAATGCGACAATCGGATATATGCTGCAGCGGGACCACCTTTTTGAGTGGAGGACAATATATGATAATGTGATTCTGGGACTTGAAATAAAGAAAATTCTGACACAGGAGAATATCAAAAGAGTTGACAGACTGCTTGAGAGGTACGGACTGGATGCATTTAAGAACAAAAGACCATCTGAATTGTCAGGAGGAATGAGGCAGAGGGCGGCGCTTATCAGGACACTGGCTCTGAATCCAGATATTCTGCTGTTAGATGAACCGTTTTCAGCGCTTGACTACCAGACGAGATTAAGAGTGAGCGATGATATTGGTGAGATTATCAAGGAAGAGAAAAAGACGGCACTTCTTGTAACGCATGATTTATCTGAGGCGATTGCAATGGGTGACAGAGTGGTGGTTCTGTCCGAGAGACCGGGAACTATTAGGAAGATAATAGACATTAATTTTGACGGTTTGTCACCGTTAGAGAGAAGAAATGCACCTGAGTTTCAGGAATATTTTCATGAATTGTGGAGGTGTTTTTCGTAGATGAAAAAGTATGAGAAAAAATGGGCTGTCAAGGATATTGCTAAAAGAAAGCTTGAAATGAGTGTGGAACAGAAAAGGTATCTTGAGAGCATAAAAAGAGAAAAAGTGAAGGTAAACAGCATAAGAGTGCTGATTCTCATGGCTTTTATTATTCTGTGGGAAGTATGTGCGCAGACCGGCGTGATAAATGATTTCATTTTCAGCAGCCCTCTAAGAATTGTCAGGTGCTTTGTGAGCATGTGTTCTGACGGTTCACTTTTCAGGCACATATGGGTGACATTGTATGAGACTTTTATAAGCTTCTTTCTCGTTATCGGGATAGGTCTGGCTGCCGCAGTGCTTATGTGGCTCTCTAGAAGCTTTTCTAAGATAATTGAGCCGTATATAGTAGTGTTAAACAGCCTGCCAAAGTCGGCACTTGCTCCGATACTCATAGTATGGCTTGGAAATAATATAAGAACAATCATCATTTCAGCGATATCGGTTGCAGTGTTTGGCACGATTCTTACTTTGTATACGGGATTTATGGAGATGGATGCAGACAAGATAAAGCTGATAAAGACACTCGGTGGCAATAGGTTCCATGTGCTCACCAAGGTGCTTATTCCGGGGAATCTGGCGGTGATATTAAACACGATGAAGGTCAATATGGGACTGTCGCTTGTCGGCGTTATCATAGGTGAGTTCCTAGCGGCAAATGAGGGGCTTGGCTATCTTATTATATACGGAAGCCAGGTATTTAAGCTTGACTGGGTTATGTTAAGCATCATAATACTCTGTATTATGGCTGCGATACTTTACCAGCTTATAAATATTTTAGAGCGGATTCTGTCAAAAAGATATATATGAAAAGTGTTAGAACAGTGAGAGGCAATTCGATATAAGAGAAGCCGTTTTATATGAGTAAGAATCGAAAATGGATTGAAAATATCATTGACTTGATATTATAGTATATATCTGTGATGCAGGGGCAAAAAGTCATAAGTTTGATGCAAGTGTGTCTGCACAAGAATTTATGACTTTTTGATACCGACATCATATCTATATTTTGTATAATAGTGAGTTTCAACGAAATTTCCTATTATGATTATGGTGTCATATAAAAATGCGGGACTCTTTTTGCCTGCCTGCGGCAGCAAAGAGAGTTTCACAAATGCTTGATTTTTATAATCGCAATCTAGGATATTTCTTTTAGAAATCTTTCACGTATGATGGAAGATATATCCTCGACATCATCTTTTCCGAGACCGTTAAGGTTACTGTATGGAATAAAACCTCCTGCCATTGAAGCGTGGCCGCCGCCACCGCCGATATCGCGCAGAGCCTTTCCGGCAATTACGCCTGCGTCGTAGAGAGCGTCCTCGCTTCTGATTGAGAGCTTTACACCGTCTTTGCGGAAAGAGTATACAACGGAAAAATCAACTTCCTTTAGCTGCAGCATGAAGTCGGAGACACTGGCGATAAGAGCCTCTGGGCAGTTGTAGCCTGCGTTTGCGAAGCTTGCCCTGCCGTATACCTGAATGCTGTTGATTGCGGCAGCATATACTTTCAAATCGGAGAATTCAAGAGTACTGTTTTCGAGTGAACTGATAACGGCATGGTCACTGTGCTTAAAAAGTCTGTAGAACATATCCATATCAAAGTCAGATACGCCTCGTGAGAGCCCTTTAGTGTCCATTCGTATGCCGAAAGAGAGAACTGTCGCCGTGTTGTCGTCCATCGGAATATCATTTTCATAGAAATAGCTGGCTATGATTGATGCACATGCACCTACGTCCGGTCTTATGTCATAGAAACGGTATTCTGTTTCCGGACGTGCTGTCTTAGCACCCGTAGGGTGATGGTCTATACAGATGATTTCTTCGCCTGTCATATTTATAATATTGGAATTGCCTTTCTGTGCATCTACTAAGATGACTTCATCGTCATCTGTGACAGATGGAAGGTCATTGATGTTATATATCTTGATTCCGGCAAGCTCAGTCATTTTTGCTGTACTGTGTCTGTCGAGACGGTAGTTCTTTTATCCCACAAAAAAGCCGACAGTTATATCCACATTGATG
>UQYF01000065.1 GCA_900545175.1 uncultured Eubacteriales bacterium | reverse complement strand
TATAATGGTTATCGAACCCCATATGAAGCAAGGACGGCAGCATAAATTGATAAGCACTATTTTTTTAGCCACAAGTGTTACAAAAAAGCTTGACCACAACAATTATAGTTAGTATAAATAGAGTCTGCTTTATGAACTTCTGCAAGTTCACTTTCTGAACCTCTTGAAGTCTGCATTGTGAACTTCTGGTGTTCTAAATCCTGAACCTCTTGAAGTTCAATTTCTGAACTTCTGGAAGTATGCATATTAGACTTCTTGAGGTTCAGTTTTTGAACTTCTGTGGATTTATCAGCATTATCGGTCTTTTCCTCTGTCTTTGCATCAGTAATTGTAGAAAAATTCTTCACATAAATTATGTCCGGCTTCCCAAGTCCACGGCGTTTCTTTTCAATCAGACCGATTCCGTTTTCGGTATCAAGCTCTTTCATAATCTTAACGCAGGTTGCCTTTGCACATCCCAAATCTTCCATAATAGCATCCACCGTATAAATAATGTACGCCCTGCTTTCATCATCCAGCCAGCCGTTTTTCATGGATAATGACATCCTGTCAAGCATCAGCCCATAGAGGAGCTTAGCATCACTACTAAGCCCCTTAAATCTCTCGTCTTTAATCAAAAGCCGGGGAACACGATAAAAAGAGAACTGCTCTGCTTCAATTCCGTAATAATAATCAAAGTTTATTGTATCGCCCACTTTACCGTGCCTCCTTTACTGCTTACTTTGCCATTCTTCCAATAGCTGATAGATAATGTTTTCTATATCCTCACTGGAATAATCCTCCGTAAAATATCTGCTGATTTTATCAGCCTTAATTGTAACTTTTCTTTCCTTTGGCTTTTCCTCTGCCAATATAAGTCTTACCATTGGCAGAGTCAGCTCGCCGTTTTTCCCATATTCCTTTAACTTTGATGATTGGGTAGTCGATATAGATGCTCCCGTTTCTTCAAGAATGCCCTGCACCCATTCCTGTCCCTGCTCTGTCAGAAAGGATATGTCAACACCCTGTACCAGACCGATTTTTTTCTTATCAACCATATCCAGCAATTCATCTGACAGACGGGCAAGCCATATATAACGCTGAACCGTCTTGCCACTCTCTCCGGCTGCTTCTCCCACTTCATCAAGGCTGCTTCCTTTTCCCTTTTTTCCCTGATGCTTCATGGCTTCATACTTCATGGAATAGGCTCTTGCCTTTTCACTTGGGAGAATATCTTCCCTCTGGATATTGGTATCCACCATAATCACTGTAGCTTCATCATCATTGTAATCTCTGATAAACATAGGCATGGTGGAAAGACCTGCAAGCTCACAGCCATGTTTTCTGCGGTGTCCAGCGATTATCTCATAACCGCCCTCTGCCCTTGGTCTTGCAATACCGGGCATAAGTACACCATAGTTTCTGATGCTCTCCACTGTTTCCTGCATCTTTTCATCATCCAGCACCTTAAAAGGGTGTCCTTTGAACTCATAAAGCTCTGAAAGAGGTATCTCCTGTACCTGATCGGTGCCCGCTGTCATATCAGAAGCACCGAATAAATCATCAAAACTGTTTAACTTTACCTTTGCCGCACTTCCTGCCTTACTCATTGCCAAGCACCTCCTCCGTCAATGACTGATAGGCACTTGCCACTTTTCCCTTCGGGTCGTGCTGATAGATGCTGACACCCTCTGCCGAAATCTCGGCAGCTCTTACGGAAATCGGAATGCTATTCTCAAATATTCTTACTTTGCTGCCATAATTCTCAATCAGTAATGCACTAATGTCCTTTGCATAATTTGTCCTGCTGTCAACCATGGTCAACAATATGCCCTCAATAGACAGCTTCGGGTTAATCTGTCGTTTCACCTTACCAATGGTCTTGATAAGCTGTTCCAACCCCTTCACTGGCAGATATGCCGCCTGTACCGGAATTAAGATACTGTCTGCACAGGCAAATGCATTTATGGTTATCATGCCAAGTGAAGGCATACAATCAATCAGGATATAATCATATCGCTCTTTCACCTGCTCTATGTAGGAACGCATCACAAGCTCCCTGCTCATGACATTTACCAAGGATACCTCCAGACCGGATAATTCGATATTGCCGGGCATAAGGTCAATTCCTTCCTCATGCCTTAAAATCCCGTAATCATCTTCCATTTCCACATCATTAATGATATTTGCCATCACAGTCGCAAGAGTTTCCTCCAGCTTGTCCGGCTCTGTAAATCCCAAACTTGCAGTCAAACTGCCCTGTGCGTCCGCATCTATCAGCAGAACTCTCTTGCCCTGCTTTGCCAGTCCTATTCCCAAGTTACTTGTTGTGGTAGTCTTGCCGACTCCGCCTTTCTGATTTGCGATTGCTATTACTTTACACATGATACATTGTCCTTTGCTCTCTTCTAACTTTCTGCTACGTTGCTCTTATTCACTTCTACATACGCTCTATAAAACTTCTTTGTCCCTTTATTCGGGTATAAATCTGAAAACTCTGTTACCTTGATTTTGGGATTTCTCTGCAAAATCTTTCCAAACCATTTAATATCATTCTTTGTTCCCATCAATCGAACCTTTAACATCAATCTGCTCCTCCAAACAGGGCATACAGTTTTAGGTTTACGGTTGCATATTCCGGATACCGAATCTGTATTGCCTGCCAAAAAAATGGTGCATAGGCACAGCAGAATAGTTCTTCCACCGTGTACTGCCTACACTCATTGATCTGCTCCTCTGCGTCCTTGTAATCATCCACGCTTGGTGTGGCATTGCAATATAAGTTGAATACCATTCTGACTACTTTTACGCTTCCGCTAGTCTGCCAGCCTTCATACAAACATTCTGTTTTTACACAGCCTGTCTTAAAATCATAAATGCGGTCCGCATTTCTTCTAGTATCGTTGTTAATACCAAGGCAATAGCAAAGTGCCTTGTGGTACACATCCTGATACCTTACCTCTTTTAATTTCTCGTAGTAGAATTTCTCATGTACATCGCTGATAAAAATAATGTTCTCTGCACCTAACGCTGTACTGTTCATGTTTTGAACCTCCTTCTTTTAAAATAAAAAGGACTTTACTAATTGTTTTTCACAACTAATAAAGTCCTAAGTTTCATATTCATTTCTAAATTCGTGCTAGGGATTTCTTACTAATTTTTTGTTTTAGTAAATTCTTAGTAAAATGTTCCCATAGAGTCCAAAACATACGATAAATTCAAGGTTTTCAGAGTTTTCGGAAAATAATGCCGTGGCAGATGAAACATACTTTTATCATAGTTATCAATCTCCTTATTTTGCCCCGAAATGCCCTGTTATGCGAAGGATTTCGGGGATTTTGTAGTTTTCTCTGAAATTACAGATTGTGGCAAATCAGAGCAGAACCCTGCAAGTTGTTACTACCTGTTAGTAGTAAAATTAGTAGTAAAACAAAATTTCTTACTACTAAGGATTTTTACTACTTACCTGGTAACTCACTAATCAATGGTTGTATTGTCTTATAAATGTGTGAAACCACTGTTCCATCTGAATACAATTTTAACAATCCATTATTCACTTGCTGTTTAGTTTCTGACTTTAAAATAATCTGAATGATTTCCTCTTTGCAATCCACATATATTTTCTTCTTAAAGTGCTGACCAAAGAAAGAACGAACCTGCGATTCTCTTTTTGCGACTTTACTCTTTGATTGCACAAATTTCTCAAGAATAGACTTAACATCCTCATATACTTCGGAATAGTTATTAAAGGAGTTCTTGATGTCATTGTAAATTCCATTTAGCATTCTTTCATCATTACAATGAGCAATAACAAACTTGCAGATTCTATTTGCCGAATTTCCATCATATCCTATAGCCACAAGTCCATGCTGCATAAACAGGTTTAATTCACTTCTATCATCACCTTCAAATTCATATGCCATACCTGCACTAATTTTACTATTCACAGTCTGCACATTACTTTTTGTTTGAGATACTGTCTGTGTTTTTTGCCTCTGAGTAGAAGCAGTTCCCGGCAACTTCTCTTTTCGTGAAATATTAGGATAGCCTTCCTCTTTCCAAAACTTAACTATGTTATCGTAATCCTTATCCTTACTGATAATCACATAACTACATTCCTTACCATACACTCCCAACAAATAGCCTAGGTAAGAAACCAGATGCATATCCAATGACTGCTTTCGCACTGGAACTAAATGAGATTTGATATCTCCATTTAACCAAAAAATGTCCTGTCTTATATTTGTTGCATTCTGTGTTGAGAAAATATGCACATGTTCTTCCTTTGTCATACTTTCAATATTCGCAATGCCATCATTATGAACATTTTCAAAATCAATTAAATAAAAAGTTTTCATTTATCTATTCACATCCTTTTCAGGGCAAAATTTTTTCCAAAATATATTATACCATCTTATTTTCGTTTTTTCTATAGCAATATAACGCCCCAACCATCAAAAGCCAGAGCGTTACCTATCATCTATATTAAATTACCTTAAACATTTTCTGCGACATCGGTTTCTCCTTCTTCTGTTCAACCTCCGCCTGCGCTTTCCTAAACTCTTCCATCCGTTTCAATTCTTCCTCAGCATCATCGAATCCGATATGCGTGTACACATTCATTGTGACCGATATATCCGAATGCCCCATGAGGTACTGTAATGTCTTGAGATTCATTCCCGATTTTGCCATATTCGAGCAATAGGTGTGTCTACATACATGAGGCGTAATGTTTGGCATCTGTACTCGGTAAATGTCATTGTATCTGCCAACCATATAATTGAATCGATGCTGCCAGTGCATTGCCACAAGTGGCATTCCATTATCATCATAAAATAGGAATCCGCTATATCCGTCTATAGCTTTCTCCACTTTCGGTGCATTTCTATCCTCGATGATTGCCTGAAACATCTGTGCCACATCCTCTGTAATCGGCAATACTCATGTTCCTGCATCCGTTTTTGTGGCTTCTATGATATATCGCATATCCGATGTTCTCTGCAACTGATGGTCGATGTTCACAGTTCTATTCTCAAGATCAATGTCCTTCAGCGTCAAGCCACAAAATTCTGATATTCTCATTCCCATATGAAAGAGTATGTACACCACTTCATAGTATTTGAGCGTTACAAACTGGAATTTCTATTTGTGTTGCCATGTCATTACATAATCTTTTTCTCCGG
>UQYF01000064.1 GCA_900545175.1 uncultured Eubacteriales bacterium | reverse complement strand
ATTGTCAACAGCTTTTTATCGAATTTTTTCTTTTTTCAAAAAAATGTTTACAATTTATCCGATTCCGCCATTAAAAGCGGAATATCCCTTGTTTTAAGGCTTGGTTATGTTACCACATTAATTAAGCTTTGTAAAGGTCAAAATTAAAGTTAGTTTTTAATGTTTTTTTCTTAATTGTTTGATTTTTTAGATTTTTATGAAAATAGTATATGTGATGCTGCATGATTAACTGGTACATACTTTATTTATGAATCCGGCATTTTAATAACAGCTAACTGTTCAGCCTTTTGAATATTGAGTATAAAAATCTGATATATAATACATTTGATATTCAGAAGCAGGAAATCCCACATACGGCATAAGCCTGCCTGCATAAACCTTTTTTTATGCAGACATAAATATAATATACGTAAGCAGCCATTCCTGCTTCATAAAATAATTATTTATAGAGGCAATTCCTACAATAACTAAATAATTATGTCATTGCAAAGCATAACAGCCACAAGGCTGTATATTATACAATCCCCTATAATTTGTACGTAAAACATAAACTTTATTGTATATGACGCACTGTATTTATGTATATTGCGTCTTTGAAAAAAATCAGTTGTCCTTATGATTCTGCTTAATTTTTAGTTGCTCTTAGAGCTCTGCTTAATTACACTCTTATTCTATCCTAACCACTCCGCCACATGCCTGCCAGCGTCTTCACCTACGAGGTTATACCCCTCCTGAAGATAATGGAACTCATCCTTCATAAGACCTTTCTTTGCAAAAGTCTTAAACAGCCTGCTCACCATCACAATATCCTCGTTGTCATCTGCAAGCTCCTCCTGAGCCTGCTGTATGCGGACATAAAGTTCCGGTTCATCCCTGTGATTACCTATCTGAATCAGAAAACACTTTTCTAAATTCGCATCATTTAAGAAACTAAGAAGTACATTCTTGGTCTTATCCTTATACACCTCTGTCGGTGTCCCTATGTCTGCATCGGTGCAGCCCTGACACCATAGTATGTAGCTGTGGCGTATTATATATCTGTTATCCATAAGCCACTTTTTGCAGGCAGCAATGCGATGCAACGCATCTTTATAATAGGCGGTTCCCGGCATCCACTCCGCTATCTTCGAACCACCCTTAGAACATGATACACCTACAATCGGTACATGAGTAATCTCCACACACGCCTTTACAAAAGCAGAAACCATAGAACCTGTTTTCATTCCCGGTTCATATACTCCATCAGGATTATTCTCATCCTTTCCGAACGGCTCCTGTAGTGCATACAGTCTGTCAGGTGCTGTGACAGCTCTGAATTCATAACCCATCCCAGCCATAAGCACAGGTGCATCCGCTGCCGTTCCACGCCCTGCCATATTGCTCTGCCCCATGAACACAGCTAAATCTATTATCCTATTCTCATCCATATCAACACCAAAGCCAACCTGTCCCAGGCAGGCACCTTCCATTGCTCTTACTCACCTGTGCATACCAATATGCTGAATCTTTAGGTATTCGCTCCTGCGTTGTAAAATCAACATATACCATTCCAAAGCGCTGCGTATAGCCTTCTGCCCACTCGAAGTTATCAAGGAATGTCCACTCAAAATACCCTCTGACATCAGCGCCTTCATCGACAGCCTTCTCCATTCCCTTAATGTAGCTCTCAAGAAAAGCTATTCTGTTAGGGTCGTGAACCTTGCCGTCACTGCTTAAAAAGTCATGGCAGGACATTCCGTTCTCGGTTATATATAATGGAAGACGGTATCTTTCATAGAGAAACCTGATTCCGTAATAAAATGCTCTTGGTGTCACCGGCCAGCCCATTGCGGTATGTGCAAATCCCGGTGCTCTGTCAACAAATTCCGGCTCACCGTCCTTACCTGCGCGAACATAATAGCCGTTATATATATTCTGCCCCATAAAATCAAGCGGCTGGTGAATAAGCTCCATATCCTCCTTCGTGATATCAGGTAGATACTTCTCGAACTTTTTAAGTCCCTCCTCAGGATAATGCCCCAAGAATACAGGGTCAGAGAACCATGAAACATTCCAGGTCCAGTTATCCATCGGATTGTAAAAGCCAAAATACACTTTCTTTGCCGCTTCTATATCCTCCGGTGAATCGGTATAAGGATAAGCCACGCCGCCTGTCGGTGCGTATCCGACTTTAATAGGCTTTCCGGCATATTTTCTTAAATTTATCACTGCCTTGCCATGTGCCTTTAAAAGATTGTGCGCAATCTGAAACGTATCAGCTATCGAATGTTTCACGCCCGGCGCATGAACACCGCTAAGATGTCCGAGCCCCACAACGCACTGCGGCTCATTTATTGTGATAAAATAATCGCACAGATCGGCAAAATTCTCTGCAACCACCCTTGCATACCCGCCAAACCAGTCCACAATCTCTGGGTTAAGCCACCCACCCTTTAATTGAAGTGCCTGCGGAAGCTCCCAGTGAAACATTGTGATATATGGCGTGATTCCGTTTTCCTTCATGGCAATTATCATATTACGGTACATTGATATCGCTTTTTCGTTCACTCTTCCGGTTCCTTCCGGGAGTATGCGCGCCCAGTTCATGGAAAAGCGGTAAGCCTTTATGTTAAACTGCTTCATAAGAGCATAATCTTCCCTGTAGCGGTGCATATGGTCGCATGCAGTATATGCATTCTGATTTT
The DNA here is from genome assembly GCA_900545175.1 of uncultured Eubacteriales bacterium. Taxonomy (GTDB): domain Bacteria; phylum Bacillota; class Clostridia; order Lachnospirales; family Lachnospiraceae; genus CAG-882. Next base: position 2,810 of record UQYF01000064.1, on the reverse strand, counting down.
CATGGATATGTCCTTCCTCAGTAAATACATCCCACACACATTTTCCTCTTCTGTCATCCGGGTCCGTTCCTTCTATCTGGTATGCACTGCTTGCAACACCCCACACAAAATCATCCCTGAACATATCTCTCTCCATTCTGCAGATTTTCCATCTGCAATATACTGTTTTTACGTTTCTGCCTGTTTCGCCAAGCAGATGATGGGACAAATAAAACACTTTCACTAACATGTATTAATTGTTTTAAACTTAAACTATTTGATATAACCATGTTCAATCAACCTGATAAATTACTTTATTATAGAAATTTTACTTATTAGTTATTACACAATTCAAAAACAATTAACTCAATTTACAAATAGTTGTTGATTTGACCCCAACATCCGTATTTTAGGGCATCAACACATGCTATGTCAATTTAACTTTATGTATTATCTTCCGCTTCCAATCACTGACACAAGGTAGAACTCTGACTCATCTGCTTCACTTGTCCTTACAAGCTTAATCTGTACAGTGTGCTCCTTATTCTCACCATGCTCTAAAAGTGTGTACAGTTCAAGCTTATCGCCCCATGTCTCGTCAAAATTGGCATCTAATGTGACTGCATTCTTCTCATCACCGTCAATCACGGCAACGGCAACAGGTGCCGGCTTATGAATTGTCTTTCTGAACTGCACTGCTATACAGCTTCCGCTCACCTTAAAAGTGATTCCGGCTCCAAGCTCTGATGCAGTAAAACCTCTCTTAAAGCAGTCCGTTATGCTAGTCTGCCCGGACATATCTGTCTCAAAGCCATCAAGCTTAGGCGCAGAATTGTAATTCTGGTATCTTATCGAATCTTCATACGCATTGGCTGTGAGCGGCTTTGGAAGTGCCTGAACCATTGAAGCCATACCGGAATTATTTTTCTGCATTGATGACTTAGCCGTCTCATATTCAGCCTTTACTGTATTTTTTATCTGCTCAAGCCTGCTAGTAATCACCATGCTTACCAGCTCATGTCCACAGTCATTCGGATGAAGGTCATCCGGTGTAATTCTTCTATTATCGAACCTGCAGTCTAACAATGCCTTGTACAATGTGCTCTGCATGCTTACAGACGGTATATTGTAGTGCTTTGCAATCCTTGAATGGACAAGCTGTGCACTCGAACCATTGTTATAGCACACATTATGTACAAGCATGAGTGCAGGCTGCGGTTTTGATGAAAGAATTTTCCTGACAAGCCCTTCGTATGTTTCCATAAAATGCTCTGTGCTCTCATCATTTACCGAAAATTCCGCTATGACAAAATCAGGATTTTTGCTTAACAGATCATCCTGTGCCCTCGCAACGCCGAACTGCGATGTTGTCCCGCCTATTCCTGCATTTACATATTCAAACCTTGCATTCGGAAATGTCCTGACCCACCATTCATATACAAGATAAGCATAGCATTTTTGCGGTGTTGATGACAGGCTTCCCTGTGTTATCGAGCCTCCTATAAATCCAATAGTGAGCTTCTCACCTGCCTCGGCTCTCTTCATCACGTTCTTAATATTCCATATGTAACCCGGATTGGCAGCTCCCTGCCCAAAATCAATATATTTTGCTAAATCATTCATTGTTAATCCCCTTTTCCAAACAGCTTTTTTCTATATATACGGCAAGCTCCTCCGCCATCTCCTCTGCCTCCGGTATCCTTATATGTCCCGGTGTCCCGGCTCCGTTTCTCCTATACAGAAAATGGTGGACTCTTTCAGACGCTATCTGCGTACACACATCATCTATCGCTCTGTCCCATGCGGCATCATGCATAAGTATTGTCGTAGCCAGAATTATATGCGCTGACGGATACAGCTCCATAAGTTTTCTCACAAAGCTCTCATAGTGCGCTCTCCATCTTTTTGCCTTACCGCCATTGTAATCCTTTGGCATATAATTGTCGGGATTGGCATCATTCTGTCCTATGGCAACCACAACAATATCCGGAGTATATTTACCAAAATCCCATTTTTTTACACCTCCAAGTCCCGGAAAATACTCAATCTTGTCATAGCAGGACTCCACTCCAAGATATTCCGGTGCGCCAAAGTATCCTGTGCCATCAAGAAGTGCAATTCCACCCTGCGAAATATTATGCAGCTTCGCATTAAGCTTTCTTGCTGTCATCCAAGCGTAGGAATACCAGCTGTTAGAAAACTCACCGTTATGCACAGGGTCCTGCTTACCGACATAATCAACCGCCTCCGAAACCTCGCCGCATGAGACACTGTCACCGTAAACTTCAAGCTTCAGCTTTTTAGCTCTCTCAGCTTCATTTACCGCAAGCTCCGCCCCATCCTCAATTTCAAAACCGTGAATCGTGACATAGTCTGCTGAGTCCTGTCGCTTGAAAAAAATCACCTCATGCCATATTCTGCAATCATCTGCGCTGTCGGAATTATTTACACCATCCACAGCCGAAGTATCTGTTTTTGATTTTCCGGATAGTTCTTTCTCAAAAACAGTATACTCATGCTCAGCATCATCTTCATGCAAGAGCACAGCGGTCTGCACTCCATCTACAATGCAGCCCATTCTGTTACTCCAGCATGAGCGCTTATTAGTAAGCCTTACCTTCAAAAAATTCCCTGTAAATTTAAATGTGACATAGCTTGATGCATATACCATGACAGGTGCATCAGGATTATCAAAATCTATTCTCCCACAGTAAGTCAGACGCCGGTCTGACGGACTTATAACCATAACCCGGTCCTCCCTTATCTTATTCATTATAGGATTAAGGTGTCAAAACATGCTTTGTGAACTTAACTGTGTATAACAAGTTATA
>UQYF01000063.1 GCA_900545175.1 uncultured Eubacteriales bacterium | reverse complement strand
GAGTAATTTTATCTTACATCAGTTTGGAGGTTTACACAAACTTTGGGATGCTCCCCTTTTCTTTTGAATAGCTTTTTTAACTCTATCTTAGTGATGGTTGTAAGAGTGTTCATTCTTATCCCTCCATTCCAAACAGGCTTTTGAGGTTATTTTTCTGGACAGAGAAGCCACATATATAATGACCCTTTTGTAACAATATCTTCTGAATTTCTACAATAAGAGTTTCGTCCTGAAACATTATCTTATCCTCAAAGAAATGTAAATTTCCACATTTTTCCAGAAGTGACTGTTTTATATCATCAGAAATTGTGCTTTCAATCTTTACGGTATAAGTCTGCTTATGCTCAAGTGGCTGGTCTAACTGCTTGTTGCCTTTTGAAATCATAACCAATCTGTCACAAATTTCATCTATATCATCTAAATCATGGCTTGAAAACAATACGGGTACATTCTGTTTATGCGCTATATCCATAATAGTCTGTTTGAAAATCTCCTTACCGATCGGATCAAGACCGACAAAGGGCTCATCTAAAATAAGGAAACCGACTTCTGTAAGTAAGCATTGGCATAGACCGAGCCGCTGTTTCATACCAAAAGAAAATTCTTTGACTTTCTTCTTACGGCTGCTATAAAGTTCTGTCTTTTTCAACAGTTCTTCGATTCGTGTGTCCTGTTTACGATTAACCAGTTGTGAAAGCAATCGCAGATTTTCCTCCGCCGAAATATAATCTAAAAATTGCGGCTCAATCAAAATACCAAATTCTCGTATTGCCAACGGTTTTTCGATGATGTTTTCCCCTTTATATTGTACCTGTCCGGCACTGGGTTTAATATATCCGCAAATAATATTCAATAGTGTTGTTTTTCCAGCTCCATTCTCTCCAATCAATGCAACGATTTCGCCCGGACAAATATCCATGGAAAAATTATTCAAAGCGATTTTATCTCCATATCTTTTCGTTACATTTTGCACTTGTAACAAACATTCTTTGCCCATACCACATACCCTTTCTTGAAATATAGCTATCAATATACAAAGCTAAAAATCAAAACAATCACAATAATCAGAAGAACAGCGGCAATGCTGCCTCCGATGATAATTCCCCGTTTAATGATTTTCTTGGCATTTTCCACATCACTGTATATGGAATTTAGCCGTTCACTATTTAAGTTTTTTTCCCGTACTTCCTGCACATCAATGTCCTTAACAAGTTCATCTAACGTCAAGCCGAAGAAATCACTCAACAATACCAGCCGTTGAAAATCGGGATAAGACTGGCAGCTTTCCCATTTTGAAACTGTTTGTCTTGATACACTCAATTCCGCTCCCAGTTCTTCTTGTGACAGCCCTTTGGATTTTCTCAAAGAAATCAGTTTTTCATTAAAATTCATACTCTAAAGCTCCTTTGTTTTTTATTGTGTCTTGATTATAACAAAATCATAGCCTGTCATTCTACCAATAATGGTTGGAAATCTGTCAACCACAAATAACATTCGCTCAAAAACTACACTAATGCAACAAAATTTCAGAACAGAGGGCTGCTGTCTGTAAATATGTGTGTTACTTTATAGCACATGAGCATTATTATATGGGTTCTCAAAATGTAATCCTGATTGTGCAGTACATATTTATGTGTTATGATAGTAAAAGTAACATTGGTTAAAATAAAGTAAAGGAGGAATTGCGTATGATGCCGGATGAAAAAATCAAAAATTCAGGTGAGCTGGAATTTGCTGTATTTTGCATTGAAAATGTTGCGGCAAAGCTGGGGGTGGATGCAGAGCGTGTTTATCAGGCGTTTGCTGAAAAAAGCGACATTTTAAATGGTTACATTGTGCCGGAGTATGAAGTGCTGCATACACAAAGCCGGGAATACATCGTAGACGACCTCCTTGACGTGATGCGGGAAAGGGGTGTGGAGGTATGATTCTTTATCATGGCTCATTTTTGGAGATTGCAAAGCCGGATTTGGTTCATTCACGCCCTAATGTAGACTTTGGACGTGGTTTTTATGTTACGCCTCTGTATGAGCAGGCTGCAAAGTGGTGTGGTAAGTTTAAGCGCAGAGGCAAAGACGGAATAATTTCAAAATATATGTATGATGAGAGCAGGGAAACTGAGTTGAAAACTCTCAAATTTAACTCATATTCCGAGGAATGGCTGGATTTTATTTTGGACTGTCGCACTGGGAAGGATTCGACTGATTATGACCTTGTTGTGGGTGGTGTTGCCAATGATAAAGTATTTAATACCGTGGAATTGTTTTTTGACGGATTGATTGACAAGACAGAAGCCATTAACCGTCTGCGTTATGAAAAGCCGAACCTGCAAATTTGTTTCCGTACAGAGAAGGCATTGTCGTTATTACATTTTGAAGGGAGTGAGGCGCTATGATGGCAAATCCGATTTTGCTTCAGAAAAAATACAGCCGTGTCATTGAGTGCTTTGCAAAGCGGCAGGGAATTTCGTTGGATGAAGCATTGGGATTCTTTTATCACTCCGAGGTGTATAAGCTGGTTTGTGACGGTGTATCCGATATGCACTGCATGAGTGACGTATATCTGGCGGATGAATTGGAACAGGAATATGCCGAAAAAGCAGATTCCAATTTGGAACCCTCAGACAACTCAGATAGTGAAAGCATGGTGGTTGACGGCGTTTCACGGTAATGCTATAATAGCGAAAGATACCAGACAAAATCATGCATCGCAAAAATACCTGCGGACAAGGCTTTTGCGTGTGAAATGGTTTTGCCATGAAAATTATAGCAAAGAGGAAAAGAATATGCAGGGACGTACACATAATTGTGGTCAGTTAAGACTAGAGAATGTCGGCGAAGAAGTTAAGCTTGTCGGCTGGTACGAGAATCTCCGTAAGGTAAGCAAGAACCTTGGCTTCCTTATTTTAAGAGACTTCTACGGCACGACACAGATTGTCGCTGAGACAGAAGAGCAGATGGAGCAGTTGTCAGGAATTAACTATGAGTCAACTATAGAGATAGTGGGAACAGTCAGAGAGAGAAGCTCTAAGAACAGCAAGATACCTACGGGTGATATCGAGGTTGTTCCTTCTAAGATTACTGTTCTTGGAAAGTGTCAGTACAATGAGCTTCCATTCCAGATTAATCATTCCAAGGATGCTGATGAGAATGTAAGACTTAAGTACAGATACCTTGACCTTCGTAACCCGGATGTCAAGTCAAGAATCATATTGAGAAGCAGGATTGTTGCAGACCTTCGTGCAGCCATGATAGGACATGATTTCATGGAGATTACAACTCCTATCCTTACATGTTCATCACCTGAGGGTGCAAGAGACTACCTTGTACCGGCAAGAAATCATCCGGGCAAGTTCTACGCACTTCCACAGGCACCGCAGCAGTTCAAGCAGCTTTTGATGGCTTCCGGATTTGACAGATATTTCCAGATTGCACCTTGCTTCAGAGACGAGGACGCTAGAGCTGACCGTTCACCAGGAGAGTTTTATCAGCTTGATCTGGAGATGGCATTTGCAAATCAGGAGGATGTATTTGAGATACTTGAGGATGTTCTTCCTCCTGTTTTTGCAAGATACGGAATCTATAATGAAGCTTCCAAGCCTCCGTTTAAGAGAATTCCTTATCTTGAGTCGATGGAAAAGTATGGAACAGATAAGCCTGACCTTCGTATTAATCTCATCGTTCAGGATGCTACAGATGTTCTTGCTGACTGTGGCTTCGGTCCATTTGCAGGCAATAAAGTCAAGGCTGTTGTCGCTAAGAATTTCACAGGCACAAGAAAGCAGATTGACAAGCTCTGTGCTGACGTTGAAGTTGTGAGCGGACAGAAGGCTTACTATTTCAGAATTGATGAGAACGGTGAGCTTGTCGGAGGTATAGCTAAGTTCGTTCAGGAGCACAAGGATGCTGTTGTAAAGGCACTCGGTCTTAAGAACGGTGACTTCGTTGCACTCGCAGCGGGTGATTTAAAGACGGCACAGAAGACTGCAGGAGTTATTAGGAAGGCTATCGGCAACAGCTTTGACGGATATATGAAGAAGGAATGCTATGAGTTCTGCTGGATAGTTGACTTTCCTATGTACGAGATTGGTGAAGAGTCGGGCGAGCTTGAGTTCTGTCACAATCCGTTCTCAATGCCGCAGGGAGGAGCAGAGGCTCTTGACACAATGAATCCGCTTGACATTCTTGCATATCAGTATGACCTTGTATGTAACGGTGTTGAGCTTTCATCAGGTGCTGTCCGCAACCATGATCCTGAGATTATGATTAAGGCATTCAAGCTTGTAGGTCTCGGCGAGGATGATGTGAAGGCTAAGTTCCCTGCCATGTACAATGCATTCTGCTATGGCGCACCGCCACATGCAGGTATCGCGCCGGGCGTTGACCGTATGGTAATGCTCATCGCAGGTGAGGAGAGCATACGCGAGATTATTCCGTTCCCGATGAACAAGAACGCACAGGACGTTATGATGGGTGCTCCTGCAACAGTTACAGACAAGCAGCTCCGTGAGGTTCATATTCAGATAGTTGAGGATAAGGCTGAGGAGAAGAAAGAGGATGCTGAGTAAGCATTAAGCGAAAACAGAACAGTAATATTATAATAAAAGACAGCTTTTTATTCCGAATAGTATTCGGGGTAGATAAGCTGTCTTTTTTGTGTTTTGCCACAATCAACTCTGCAAGGCATGTTTTTAAATTTAATGAGGTATAAAAAAATAAGAAAGTGCAACAATATGTATAAAATGTTGCATTTTCTTATTTACATACTATATTTCGGATGTTATTTGAAATACTTAACCCATAAATCGAAATTTTTTAAGATATTTTAAATTTGTCAAAGCAAAGTCTCATCCTATAAAGGTTTTATTCGCATTTCTAAAAGCTTTTGCTAAGTAAATTAAGCTTATCTAATAATCCATCTTTTTAAAGAGCAAATCGCGGTCATCCTGCTCAATTCCAAGATAACGTTTAGTAATGACAAATGAAGAATGATTGTATATATCCATAAGAAGAACAGGCGATGTGCCGTTTTTCCATGCGTGATAACCGAAGGTCTTGCGCAGGGAATGACAGCTTATATGTGTCTCACCAACCGTATCTTCGGCAGCCCTTTTTACAATTCTATATGCCTGTGAACGACACAGAGGTTTTGTAGAATCAGTTGTCTTACAGAAAATATAATCTTCTTTTTCAGGTTTTTTTGATGCACGATAATTTTCCAATGCATTTATAATGTGCTGGCTGAGAGCTATCATGCTCGCTTTTCCGGTCTTTTTTTCATATACAAGTAAATGAGGGACATACATATTCCTATCGAACTGATATACGTCCTGCCATTTAAGGCTGAGGATATCACTGATACGAAGTGCAGTGTGCAGACCGAATATAATCAGTGCTCTGTTCCGCATATTCGGTTTTTGGACATCATAATACTCAATAATATTTCTTACATCCTGACTGTTTCTGATTGGTTGTGTTGTGCTCATAGGCTTCTTCCTTTCCAAATAAATAATGATTTGAACTTGTTTAAAAAATGCAACATTTTATACAAACTGTTGCACATACACAGCTGAAAAACAAGGAGGTTGGTATGAAAAGAATATCTGAATCAGTAAAAATAAAAGTTAGGATATTCTGTGTTTCATACTTGGAAAACGCTGAAATACAGGGTTTTTCATTAATATTTGGAGGTAGTATGCTGAAATTAACACTTCGTCCCGGCGATTTCATAGATGTCGGTGAGAACATAAGGGTAGTATTCTCCGGAGGCTCGGCAAACAATATCCACCTGCTGATTGATGCACCGAAGGATGTCAACATCGTAAGAAATACGGCTCAGCAGAGGAGAGAGAAGTCTCCATATTATGCGGAGCCTAAGCTCTCACAGAAGGCACAGAAGGAGATTGTGGATATTCTGATGCAGGAGAAGAAAAGCAGGCAGGATGGCACGGCTGCAAGGGACCGCAGTTAAGACGGTAATAAAGCAGAGAAATCCTAGGCTCTCTGTTTTTATTATAAATTAAAAAATGTGCAGGAACGGATTCCCGCACAATAATAACACGGAGGTAATTTAATATGGTAGTACAGCACAATTTACAGGCAATGAATGCCAACAGAATGTTAAACATC
>UQYF01000062.1 GCA_900545175.1 uncultured Eubacteriales bacterium | reverse complement strand
AATATAACTTGTTATACACGGTTAAGTTCATAAGGCATGTTTTGACACCCGAATCTTAATAATATTATAATTAATAAAAATGTTGACATTGGCGTCTGTCAAATTTAACATAATCTGTGGAAAAGACAAAAGTATACCGATAAACAGAAGGGACAGTCATGGCGCAGTAAAAAGCCGTTATGAAGCCATGACAGATTTGAAGTGATTTTATCGGAGTTATAATAAGCATTGGGTAATTGCGCAGTCTTTATTGGAAAATCAGGGTTTCGCAACTGCCTGTTAAGAAATGAGGGAACACGATTTGCAGGAAAAGATAATGATTGTCGATGATGAGGCGGCGATAGCGGATCTTGTGGAGGTCTATTTAACGAATGAGGGTTATGACGTGTTTAAGTTCTACAGTGCAACAAAGGCTCTTGAATGCGTGCGGCAAGAGGAGCTTTCACTTGCCATACTTGATGTGATGATGCCTGATATGGACGGTTTCACGCTTTGCAGACATATAAGGGAGGAGCATTTTTATCCCATAATTATGCTCACGGCGAAGGTTGAAGATATGGACAAGATAACAGGGCTTACACTGGGCGCTGATGATTACATAACTAAGCCGTTTAACCCATTGGAGCTTGTAGCGAGAGTCAAGACGCAGCTAAGGAGGTACAAAAGGTACAACAACAGTACAGGAGTGGTTGAGAACAAGCAGACAGAGGAGTACGATATATGCAGCCTGCATATAGAAAAGGAGAGCCATCTGTGCACCTTGAACGGAAAGGAGTTATCGTTAACACCTATAGAGTTCTCAATTTTGTGGTATCTGTGTGAACGCCGCGGAAAGGTTGTGTCATCGGAGGAGCTGTTCGAGGCAGTGTGGGGTGAGAAGTATCTGGACAACAACAACACGGTCATGGCGCATATAGCCAGACTTCGTGAGAAGCTCAATGAACCGGCTAGAAAGCCTAGGTTTGTAAAGACGGTCTGGGGGGTTGGATACAAGATTGAATAGCAATAACAATTACAATAAAAATAGCAATAAGAATAAAAATAACGCTGATAATAACAATAAGAAAAGGCGTGCCATAAGAAGCCGTGTTTCGCGCACACTGGTATGGCAGTATTTTCTGGCACTTATTATATATACGGCTTTATATGTTGTGCTTGGTCTTGCCGGGATACAGCTTGCAATAAAAATATCGTGGCGGACTACTCCGCTGTACTATATCGGTATATTTGTGCAGGAATATTTCATGGCGTCCGTGGTTGGATTCTATGCAGCCGGAATAGTCATGCTGACGTACTATTTTATGAGCAAGCCGTTAAAGTATTTAGATGACATAATAGACGCCACCGGGCAGATGCTTGAGAACAAGGACGAGGTGATTGTGCTTCCAAAGGCGATGAGAAATGTTGAGGATGAGTTGAATATGCTGCGCGAGCAGTCGGTAAAAAATGAACTGATTGCCAGAGCCGCAGAGCAGAGGAAAAATGACCTCATTGTGTATCTGGCGCATGACCTAAAGACACCACTCACAAGCGTCATAGGATATCTGAACCTTCTGGTTGATGAACCGGACATATCCGCCGCCACGCGGGCGCGGTATACCGGGATTGCGCTTGAAAAGGCGGAGAGGCTAGAGGAGCTTATCAACGATTTCTTTGACATAACAAGGTTCAACCTTACAACGCTCACACTTGACATGGAGAACACGAACCTGTCGATGATGCTTGAGCAGATAGCATTTGAGTTCAGACCGCTGCTTGCGCAGAAGGAACTGGAGATTGTCACGGAGCTAGAAAGCAATGTAAATATCATGTGCGACAGGGATAAGCTTGAGAGAGTGTTCGACAATCTGCTAAGAAATGCCATAAACTATAGTTACAATGGCACGAAGATAATTCTTTCGATGAAGAGGGACAATGACAATGTGCGGATTGTATTGAGCAATGTTGGAAAGACGATACTTCCAGAGAAGCTTGCGAGGATTTTTGAGCAGTTTTACAGGGTGGATTCGTCGCGTTCCACCTCCACTGGAGGCTCAGGACTGGGGCTTGCGATTGCCAAAGAGATTGTTGAGCTTCACGGCGGAACCATAGAGGCGGCGAGTGCGGACGAAAAGATAGTGTTCACTCTGACGCTTCCGTCATAAAATCGTAAGAATTTCATGGGAAAATCATAAGAAATTTAATAGCATTGCCGAATATATGGGGCGCTCTGTTCTGGTACATTTATTGTATCGGAGCGGAGCGCTTTTTTGTACGAAGCAAGATGTTCTAAGAACATCTAAGCTTCTCCCAAAAGTCGTGATATGCATAAATATAACACGTTGTACACAGTTAAGTTTACTAAGCATGTTTTGACATCGGAAGCTGATTAAAAAGCCCGTTTTAGAATATATGGAAATGAGGAAAGAGTATGGATAGGAAATCAGGTATTAAGAATGTGCTTGTGATATTCGGGGGATGTTCACCGGAGTATGGGGTGTCGCTGCAGTCGGCTGCGGCTGTGATAAAAAATATTGACAGGGATAAATATATGCCTGTGCTTGTCGGAATCACAAAGGCTGGTGACTGGTATTACTACGATGGTGATGTTCAGAATATAGAGAATGATTCATGGTGGAATGAGAGCTGTAGGAGGGCGGTCATATCACCGGACAGGAGCAGGCATGAGCTTGTTATCATAGATAATTGTACAACAAGCTATATAAAAATAGACGCCGCTCTGCCGGTACTGCATGGCAAGAACGGTGAGGACGGTTCAGTGCAGGGATGTCTGTCGGTTGCAGGCATACCTGTTGCGGGCTGTGGAATACTTGCCTCCGCGCTGTGCATGGACAAGGACAGAGCGCACAGACTGGTTGGAGAGGCAGGAGTGAGAGTTCCGAAGGCGATGGTTGTGAACAGTGAAAATGCTATGGAAGCGGTTACAAAGTTCGCCGATATTGTGGGCTTTCCTCTTTTTGTCAAGCCGGTGAAGGCGGGATCATCCTTCGGAATAACAAAGGTCTGCAAGGACAGCGAGCTGTGCGCCGCTGTAAAGAAGGCTTTTGAGTACGATGACAGCGTGATTATAGAGGAAAATATAGATGGCTTCGAGGTTGGCTGTGCCGTGCTTGGAACGGACAAGCTGATTGTCGGAGAGGTCGATGAGATTGAGCTTTCAGAAGGATTCTTTGATTTTACCGAAAAATATACACTCAAGACATCGAAAATTCATGTGCCGGCGCGTGTGGACGGAGAGACCGCACAGAGGATAAAGGCTACAGCCCGGAAAATATATAGGGCGTTGGGATGTTCGGGCTTTGCGCGTGTAGATATGTTTCTCACAAATGAGGGTGAGATAGTCTTTAACGAGGTCAACACCATTCCGGGATTTACGGAGCACAGCAGGTATCCGGGGATGATGAGGGCTGCCGGAATTGAATTTAAAGAGGTAATTGACAGGATTCTGGGGCAGGTTTTGTAATTACCTAAGTACCTAATTGGTGATAAGGAGAGACAGTATATGAAGAGAGTGATTATGCCGATACAGCAGGCGAAGTGTGGCAGGCTGGTGCTTGTAAATGATAAGCATGGGTTAAATGGCGTGAGCGGGCGCTTTTTGGAGCTGGATGATATAGGTGCTTCGCCGTGGGGAGAGAGTGTGCTGCTTGAAAGTGAGGCTGCGGCTTGGCTAAACAAGCTTATGGAAGCGATTAATGGATGGAAATATATTGTGCCCGTGAGTGGATACCGTTCGCAGGCGCAGCAGCAGAAAATCTGGGATGACAGTGTGGTCGACAGCGGGCTTGAATTTACCGAAAAATATGTGGCTGTTCCGGGGCACAGTGAACATCAGACCGGACTTGCCATAGACCTTGGACTTAGGCAGGATAAGGTCGACTTCATCCGCCCGGATTTTCCGTACACCGGGATATGCCAGACATTTCGCGATATGGCGGCAGACTATGGTTTCATAGAGCGCTATCCTGAGGGCAGGGAGGCAGTCACGCATATCGGGCATGAGCCGTGGCATTTCAGATATGTGGGAGTTGAGCATGCCAAGGCTATAGCTGAGAGAAAAATAACTCTTGAGGAATATATCGAATGGCTCAGAAAAACTACCGGAAAAGAGGAAGGCTATGTCACAGAAGCAAAAAAGCGGAGGGCTTGATATATTCAGGATTATTGCGGCACTTCTTGTGATATCCATACACACATCGCCATTTTCGGGTATTAGTGAAAATCTTGATTTCTTTGTGACGCGGATTGTGGCGAGAGTTGCGGTGCCATTCTTTTTCATGGTTACAGGACAGTACATTCTGTCGGATTTCTACAATCAAAATAGGAAAAATAAACCGGATGCCTCAAAAATATGGAATTATATTAAAAAGCTTTTTTTTATGTATATAATTTCAATAATTATCTATATTCCGATTGGTATATATGCAGGACATTACAGGGGACTTGACCTGCTTGGTGCGCTGAAAATACTCTTGTTTGACGGAACATTCTATCATCTGTGGTATTTTCCGGCGTGTATCATCGGGGTGCTGCTTGTGTATGGAATGAGCAGATGGCTTGATATAGGAATGATGACGGCGATAGCGGTTGTGCTTTACATTGTGGGGCTTTTGGGTGACAGCTATTATGGGCTTACAGTCAAGGTGCCGGCACTCAATGTAATATACAATGCAATGTTCAGGGTGTTTTCTTTTACGCGGAACGGATTTTTTTTCGCACCGGTATTTCTTGTGCTTGGAATCTGGTCGGAGGAATACAGTAAAAAAATATCCGGCGCCGGAAGGCTTGTTGGGTTGCTGTTGTCATTCATTTTAATGACGGTGGAGGGCTTTGCGCTTCACGTAAACGGTATGCAGAGGCATGACAGCATGTATGTTTTCCTCCCGGCTGTGATGATATTTCTGTATCAACTCTTGTTTGATATCAATATGGAGCCTAAAAAGCAGCTTCGCAGGCTTTCAACGTGGATATACATTCTTCACCCCGCGGTTATTGTCATTTTGAGGGCGGCGGCAAAGCTGGTTCCTGCAGCGGCGCATGTGGTAGGCAACAGTCTGTTAAACTTCTTTGTGGTAAGTGCAGTGAGCGTATTCGCGGCATGGCTTGTCAATGTGGTGGTAAATAAATTTTGCAGGAACAGCGACGGACGCACTGCTTTGGGGAGCGAAGGATATGCAAAGGACAGAGCATGGATTGAGCTTGATATGGAGGCGCTTAAAAACAATGTGGCTTTTCTGAAAAATATGCTTCCGGCGGGCTGTGAGCTTATGCCGGCGGTCAAGGCACAGGCATACGGACACGGAGCTGTTATTATAACGAAGCAGCTTGAAACTCTTGGAATAGATTCTTTCTGTGTCGCCTGCGTTGATGAGGCGGTTGAGCTTAGAAAAGCCGGGGTCAAGGGCATGCTGTTGGTTCTTGGATATACCCATCCGCGAGAGTGGGATTTATTGTCAGAATATGGAATCACGCAGACCATAGTGGATTTTGAGTATGCTGTGAGGCTGAATGATTATGGCATAAGGAATCACAGAAAATTTCATGTGCATGTAGGGGTGGATACGGGCATGCACAGACTTGGTGAGCGAAGCGAAAACATAGATGGTATATGCAGTATCATGGATATGAAAAATCTGAAGGTGGATGGGATTTTTACACATCTGTCTGCTGATGACTCCCTTAAAAAGAAGGATGTTGAATTCACCTTAAAACAAGTGGATGAGTTCGAAAAACTGAAAAAGGAATTGACGGAGAGAGGTTACATCCTCCCGAAAACGCACATATCGGCAAGCTACGGAGTACTTAATTATCCTAAGCTTGGCGGCGATTATGCGCGGGTAGGTATCGCGCTGTACGGAGTGTTGAGTACCGCACAGGACGAGGAGGCATGGAAGGATAAGCTGTTGCCGGTGCTCCAGTTAAAGGCAAGAGTATCATCAGTCAGGGAACTAAATAACGGTGAGTGCGCAGGTTATGGCATGGCTTTTACCGCCAGAAAGGACATGAAAATAGCGGCTCTGTCCATAGGCTACGCCGACGGTCTTCCAAGAGGGCTTTCACAGGGCAGGGGCTATGTGCTCATAGCTGGAAAAAAGGCTCCGATAATCGGGAGGATATGCATGGATCAGACAATCGTTGATGTGAGCGATATTGCCGGTGTGAAATCTGGGGATATTGCGGTAATAATCGGCAGGTCGGGAGACGAATGTATCAATGCTTCACAGCTTGCCGAAGAATCGGGGACGATAACTAATGAGATACTAAGCCGTATGGGAGCAAGATTAAAAAGGACGATAGCGGCAAAGCAGGGAGCATGAGTGCATAAGCTTCAAGTCTGATAGGCGCTCGGAAGTGGCATATTAAAAACTGATTATTTGAGGCAGTCTGTTTCAATAAAGGTGAAACAGACTGCTTTTTGTTATAAATTGACCGGGAGCTTTAGAGCGTGGGATTAAATTTCAAAGTAAATTCTTCATTTGAACGAATTCATAATTGAGAAAGGTGACGTTTCGCGGTATAATTCGAAAAGTGGCATAGGCGTTTTCTGTGGGGGAATACGGATTTGTAAGAGAATATAAAATATGCTGACAGTGAATTTTGTGAATCTTGACATATAAAATATAAGTTATAGAACAATAGAGTAGAAGTGGAAGTTATAGCGGGGGTAAATAATATGATATTACACAATGATATATGTACTGTAAATATCTCCATGGATACAACGTACACTGTTGAATCGACAGACAATAAAATGTATGATTTTGTTATAAATCCAAGAAATTTAAGAAATAGTGATATGTATAAGGTTTTTTCAGTACAAATAGATTTGTTCAGTAGGGCGATTAGTATTGCCTTGATAGGTGATTATTATAGCTATGACGAAGATTGTGCGGTGCTTGAGGATGAAATATTAACTATATTGCAAAATGATGCTATTGTTCAGTTAAAAATAAATGATGGTACCATGGTTAATTTCCAAGAGTTTGATTGTTTTGGTTGTAATTTTGGGATATATAGGGTACAGAACGGTTATATCATTTATGGTGAAATAGAAATAATCATGCTAGACTTTAATTTCAATAAGAAATGGTCCTTTTCAGGTAGAGATATATTTGTATCAATTTCAGAGAAGAAGGCATTTGAGTTATGTGAGAATACTATTAAGCTGTATGATTTTGAAGGGAATTTTTATGAAATTGATTTTTCAGGAAAGCTAATAAGAGAAGTATAATATATAGATAACTTCGGATTGAACAAAATCGCTGCGCGATGGCCTGCCAAGGCTGTGGCGCAGCTTTCTTTT
>UQYF01000061.1 GCA_900545175.1 uncultured Eubacteriales bacterium | reverse complement strand
ACCCACGTATCTAGCTTGGAAGGCTAGTGTTCTACCATTGAACTACACCCGCATACAGTCGGGGTGACAGGATTCGAACCTGCGACCTCCTGATCCCAAATCAGGCGCTCTAGCCAAGCTGAGCCACACCCCGGTGTACTTCTTATTTTCTTTTGCGTTATTTCCTTGACGCAAGAATGATTATATTATAACACTACCAAAAAGTCAACACCTTTTTTGAAATTTTTTTAATTTTTTTGAAAATCAAATTATTGCAACTATTTAACCCCTATTTTAGGGGGTTTGCGGCTATATTGTGTGCAGTGAACAATATGCTTTTTTTCCATCATCTGATATTTCTATAGTGCCATAAGTACATTTTCTGCCTTCCTGTCTTGGCAGTGAAATGCTTCCAGGATTAAATGCACTTATCCCACGCATATATGTCAGGTCAGGAACATGGCTGTGTCCATACAGAGCTATATCAGCTCCGATGGACTCAGCCTTATCTATAAGCCTGTTAAGCCCTGATTTGACCCCGTAAGCGTGTCCATGCGTGACAAATATGCGATGACCGCAGACATCAACCACTTCTTCACCCTTCAACGGACTGCACATATCACAATTACCACGCACCATAACCACAGGGCAGTCGATGAACTCTTCGATATAGTCTGACAAATCACCTGAGTCACCACAATGTATCAACATATCTATCGGCTTCTCTTTTTCTAACAGCTTGAATAAATTGGTATTATATCCATGTGTATCACTTACGACAAGTATTTTCATAGCTTACATCCATTCCTGTATATATTTCTTCATTTCTGCGAGCGCCTTTCCTCTGTGGCTCACCTTGTTCTTTTCATCCGCCGTAAGCTGCGCTGTTGTTTTTCCGAATTCAGGCACATACACAATAGGGTCGTACCCGAAACCGTTCTCTCCCACCGGCTCGTGCGCTATAACGCCCTCTATTGTTCCTCTTGTTGTTCTGACTGTACCATCAGGGAAAACCGCCGCTATGGCGCACACAAAGCGTGCCGTGCGCTCATTGTCAGGCACACCGGCAAGACGGTCTATTATACTCTTATTCTTAACGCTGTACGGCGTATCCTCCCCTAAATATCTTGCAGAGTATATTCCCGGCTCCTTGTTAAGATAATCAACCTCAAGTCCCGAATCATCAGCTAAGACTATATCATTGCTAAGAGCTGCAACTGCTCTCGCTTTTATTATCGCATTCTCCTCAAATGAATTTCCGTCCTCAACAATATCAAGGCTGCAACCTGCTTCCTTCATAGAGAGTATCTCAACACCCAAGTCAGCCATTATCATCCTTATCTCTCTCATTTTTCCTTCATTTGTCGTTGCAAATATAATACGCATGTTTTTCTCCTCTATCTCTTATTTGTAAACATCTTAAGACATACATTACACTGCTTTGTATCTTCCGTTCTTATCCATATATCCCCATGCGGGCTTATATATCCTTCCCCATCATCAAGAATCACCGACGATGTAGCTGCATCTCCGCGGTATTCAACAGCTACTGGTCTCTTCGCATTCGGTGTCTGAATATACACAACAACCGCATAGCGTCCTCCCTGTCTTAGGCTTACCTTATCCGGAATATCTACCGTGTAATATCCTGCATTGCTGAATGCACCTTTTGTCAGAAGCCTTCTCGAACTAAATGACGACTCATCGGCAAAATCCTCCACTATGTAAATCTCATAGCTCGTATCAGGTGCTACAGCATAGAACGCTACCGCTTCAAGGCTCTCGTCATCAACTGCCGTATACACATTTGAAAAATATGCATAATCTCTGTCATATCCAATCTGTCCAACCCAGCCGCAAAGATCCGTCTGATAAATATTGTCATAATTATCCGTATCCTCAATGCCTGTGTAGATTACATTATGTACACCAATATTACTATCATAATAGGAAACATAGAAAATTCCCATATCTGCGAATTCCTCTCCCCAGCTGTTAGCGCATATGAATGCGCCATCACCTTCCGGCTCTATAGTAAAATTTGATGCCGGATATGTATCATCCCATCCTATGATTACTATGTCATGATTGGGCTTTTCCGGGCCTATATAGTAGTAAGAATACTTATTCTGATCATAATATATCGATGTACTCCTGCTGTCCGGCATTTCCATATACAACGAGCTTTGGACACCTCCGTACAGAAAAATCGACTTCTTGATGTTGTCATAATTTTTGCTTTCTAAGACCTGTGCCTCCTGAAGATGAACAACCGCTTCAAGCCCATCCGGCGAATATCCGTCACCATACGGATCATCCTCCTCAAGTACAGGTCCCATCCATGACGCAAGATAAGCTATTGCCATCGTATACTCACCGCCATCGTTCTGCGTCATGCTGAAATTGTTATTAATTGACATATGATCTTCCGAAAAATCTATATTCTTTTCCGGCATCAAACTCGTCTCAAGCGCCATAAGCGAAGCAAACGCCCAGCAGGTTCCAAATGTGCTCTGATTTTTTATCTCAGGCATCTTCCCTTCCGCCCTGTAATCATAACTGTACGGAAAAACCTTCTCATCAGGTCTTGTATTGGCAAATGCAGCCGTATTAGTGTTCACATCCCATGTATATACGTAGGACAACCCCTCCTCAACAGCCTGTGCCGGCACATATATATGATTGTTCCTCATAAGCACCTTCGATGACAGCTCCTTGCTCTCATTGTCGCACATCATTGTCTTTTGTCCGGCAGAAAGCACAATTCTTGAGTTATATTTTTCAAGAATAAGATGATTGGAATTGTAAAAATTGGTGGCACATGAAAACCAGTCTGAAAGCACATCCGATGCAATGTAGAGCTTTAGCTCATCGTCAAAGAAGATGTTATCCGTCCCGGAATCAACCTGCTTGCCATCAATTTGAAGCTTTACGCCCTTAGAGTTAATATTTGCTGCAATTATGCAGCCCCATCTGTTGTCCCTTGTGATTGTCGCTGTGCCCTGCCTTACCTCCTGTGAATTATAATCATCCATAAAAACCCACACGCTGCAAGCCGTAACAACAAGCATCACAAATAAATACCATCTAACCGATTTTCTCAATTCTTCTCCTGCTTTCCCTGTCTTGGCGGCTTAGGTCCAAGGAACTGATAGTAATATGTCTTAAGCATACCATTGTATATCTTTCTGTTTGCATCCGCTTTACGGCCAAAATAGCGCTCTGCATCCGAATAAGAGGTAATCATAAATGCCGACCATGAGTCAAGAGCAGCAAACTGTCTTCCGAATTCACTGTAAATCGCCGGCAAAGTCTCTTTATCCTCAAGTCTTTCCCCATATGGAGGATTGGTTATGATAAAGCCATACTTTTTTGGATGGCTGAGCTCACTTACAGGGCGCTCCTGAAAATGAATAAGCCCTGCCACTCCTGCGTTCTCCGCACTTCGTCTTGCAGTCTTTAACACTTCCCTGTCAATATCATAGCCCTGAATATCAGTCTGTATTGATGTATCTACAAGCTCATTCGCCTCATCTATGCAGTCATACCATAATGAACGCTTAACAATGTTATCCCACTTTTCACCTGTAAAGCTCCTGTTCATTCCAGGTGCAATATTAGCCGCCATCATAGCCGCCTCTATCGGAATCGTTCCGCTGCCGCAAAATGGGTCTACTAATATCCTGTCCTTTTTCCACGGTGAGAGCATTATAAGAGCTGCCGCAAGTGTTTCAGAGATAGGTGCTTTTCCGGCAACAGGCCTGTATCCTCTCTTGTGAAGCGAATCTCCCGAGCTGTCTATGCATACTGTCACTTCATCCTTATAGTTGAAAACCCTTATCGGATATTCGCTTCCCGTCTCCTCAAACCAGCTAATCTTATAATATGTCTTAAGCCTCTCAACCATAGCCTTCTTGACAATAGACTGTATGTCCGAGGAGCTAAAAAGCTTACTGTTGACGGTGGTAGCCTTTGTCACCCAGAATTTTCCATCCTTAGGTATCCACTGCTCCCACTCGATAGCCATAATGCCTTCAAATAATTCATCAAATGTATACGCCTTAAAACGCCCCGCACATATCATTACGCGCTCTGCTGTCCTTAAGAACACGTTCGCCCTGCACACAGCCTCTGCATCGCCGAGGAAAGTGATTCTGCCATCCTCGACACGTTCAATATCATACCCCAGATCAATAATTTCTCTTTTTAAAACCGCCTCAAGCCCAAAATGGCATGGCACAACAATAGGAAAAGTCTTCATTTATATCTCCAATTCTGCTTTTTTATATGATAATTGTATCTCCAAGTATACACCTTGTCAAATCCAAAAAGGTGCCGTAGCAATATATTTATTCCCATTCTAATAATACATTTTCCCTATATTTTTATTCCTATTTTCGACTTTTTTTTTAAAAATACTTGCAATCCATAGTGCTTTCATGTATAATACTTTATGTAAGGTACGTAAGTATCTTATGTATAACCCCTTATTAATTATTTATACTCCCCTCATCGAAAAAGAAGTGGCTCCCCCACTTCTTTTTCACTTTCTATAGGACAATTATCACTTATTTTCCCCAACACCAAAGATAGCAGTCAGAGAGATTCTTATAATTACTTTTTCATCATTTCGTGATTTCATCACTCAATCACTTCGCCGTTCGCCAAAGTGAGCAAGCTCCATATGGCTCTCTTTTTTCACAACTCATAGGAATTGTTGTTTGATTTTTATATCCTAGTGAATTTCAACAAAATTTCCCAGTATATAACAAAAAAAGACAACCCCTAAGGATTGTCTTTAAGATGTGCGTGACAGGATTCGAACCCACGACCTACTGGTCCGTAGCCAGTCGCTCTATCCAGCTGAGCTACACGCACATATGCTAAGCAGATAAGTAAATAAACTACTCTCTTCATCAGCAACAGTGACATTATATATCAATATATTTTTCTTGTCAATACTTTTTTGATATTTTGTTGCGTCATTATTTATCCAAACTAAAACATTGATATGAAAGCCATTAACCATCGAATAATCGCCGGCACAAGATTAACAATGACAATCATAAGAATAAACCATCTCAATGTACTTGCACCTTTCTTTTTCTCTCCTTCACGGGTCTGATTTCCAATATTGATTTTTGCTTTCTTGCTTTTATTCAATTCTTCCGAATAAATCGAACTGCCGCTCATGCCTGCGGTTGATACTTTTGCATGATCAGTTGTATTATCATATTTCTTATGAAACTGTTCATGTTTTGCATAATCCGAATGGGCATTTTTATCATCATACATCTCATGGAGACGTCCATGGGCATCGTTTCCTCCAAAATGCAGATTATTAAACGCTCCGCATTTTGGACAAATTCCATAATACTTATCATTATCAAATTTTTTATGACAGCTTGTACATGTAATATTATTCATTTAAAAACCCTCACTTAGAATTACAAAATCATTCTTCTGCTCATATTTTTACAACTATATCTTTATAAATAATAATAAACTAACTATCAATAACCGTATTTTAATAAATATAATTTTCTTAGCAACAACTATATTTTAGCAATAAATATCCTCTACCTATTTACAACTACCTCTTTATCAGCAACTATAACCTGCTCAACCTTCATTTCTTATTGAAATAAGTAATCCGTAATTGTTCCAATTTTCTTATTCGCGTTTTGTTTTACACGCGAATTCATTTAATTTTATTACCGGTTGAGCTTTTATAACAATATTTTATTCATATATATGTTAAAATCTATTAAAACAATTGTCAATTTCATATTTGAAAACTATGTGTTATACATTTTTTTCGACATAGTTACAGACAAATTTTCATTCATCTTAAAGTAGGTTACACATGGTACACTACCTTTCCATCTATTATCGTATACTTTAAACAGCTTTCCGAGTTCATGATATTTCCATCACTTATGACAATATCTGCATCCTTTCCGGCTTCAATGCTTCCCACTCTCTTCTCTATCATAAGATGTCCGGCAGGATTGATTGTGATCGCCTGAAGTGCAGCAAATTCATCCATTCCCGATTTGACTGCCAATCCCGCACATAATGCAAGATATTGCTGTGGTATCACAGGTGCATCGGTTATAATCGATACTCTGCATCCGGCCTTATCAAGTATTCCTGGCGTTTCAAAAGACTTATTTCTCAATTCATACTTGGATGCATGTCCAAAAGATGGTCCCACCGCAACTGGAAATCCTTCCTTAGCCAGATCATCCGCAATCAATGCTCCATCTGTGCAGTGTTCAATAGTAAGCTTGACACCAAATTCTTTCGCAATTCTTATTGCTGTAAATATATCATCTGCCCTATGTGCATGCGCTTTAAGCGGAAGCTCACCTCTCACAACCGGAAGCAATGCCTCAAGCTTTGCATCATATGGCGGAAGCTTACTGTCATCCTCAGCTGCTCCCTGAAGCTTGATATCATACTCAACAGCTCTATGAAGCATATCACGAAGCCTGAATGCTGTAGTCATTCTCGAATAATTGCCTTTATCCTTATAGCATATCTTAGGATTCTCGCCAAATGCACATTTCATTGCAACCGGAAATTTCACAATCATATCATCCACACGATGCCCATAAGTCTTAACTGCCATGAACATACCTCCGAGCACATTAGAGCTTCCGGGACCTGTTCCAACGCATGTCACTCCACCTTCCCTTGCAAGTCTTACGGTCTCGTCCTACGGATAAAATCCGTCTATTGCCCGAAGCTGAGGTGTCACAATATCGTTCATCTCATTATAATCCTGTCCTTCAAAGCCTACAGCGTACCCATCAAGTCCCAGATGGCTATGAGCATCCACTAGTCCTGGGTATACATTAAGTCCACTGGCATCTATTACATCTATTTCTCCGTTTTTAATCTTCTCATCGATTGTATCAGTATGTGAATCAACGTCAGCTTCATCGAATATATGTAAATTAGCTTTTTCCATATTCGCTGTCTTTTTTTTAATCAAAGCTATCTTTCCATTCTTAACAAATATATCTGCAATATATGGTTCTCTATTTATGGCATCATGTACCAAACCATTCTTTATCAAAAGCATCTATGAATTTTCCTCCGATTTTAACTATTCATATACATTATCCTACAAAACATAAAAAAAAGAAATATGACATTAGTCATATTCCCAAAAAATGCTGGTGGCCGGACTTGAACCGGCACGGGATCGCTCCCGAAGGATTTTAAGTCCTTTGCGTCTGCCTATTCCACCACACCAGCATAAATATTAAATTGATGGGGCCTATAGGGCTCGAACCTATGACCCTCTGCTTGTAAGGCAGATGCTCTC
>UQYF01000060.1 GCA_900545175.1 uncultured Eubacteriales bacterium | reverse complement strand
TCATAAAAACACCGCCTATATTTGATAGATACATTGTACCAAATATAGACGGTATTATCTACTTTTTCAGTGCCCTCGTTTAAATATCGGGGGTTTTAATTTGAATCGGGCTGTATGAAGTGGATTTGTCCGGGTGTAATTTCGTATGAAAATGATGTTTTTTCATAGTGCGAATATGTTATTGCAATAATATCACCTATTTTAAGCATGGGAGCATTAGAGCTGTCGTTGATATTTTTACAATTGATGGTAACAATATCGCCTATTATAAAATTTTTATCTTCTCCGGTAATTTTTACCTGGTATATTCCGTCACTGCTAATCTCAATTATTTCTGCAAGCACTCCGTAGACGGGGGTATTGCTATCAGAATCAGGGGACAAATTACGGCTGATTTTGATTGTGCCAAATATAATCGTACACAAACAGGCTGCAATAACACAATAGCGGAGCCATACCAATCGTATGTATGACGGTCTATACATGACTGCTTCACAGATGAGGTCATCGTCAATATAATTCATAGCGATAACAAGTTTTGGAATGTTCATACTTTAATTCCTTCTTTCTCAAGATATTTTTTTAATCTGTTACGTGAGTGATACAGCATATTTTTGACCTTGCTTTCGGTGAATGAGTAGCGTTTGGCTATGTCGTTTATGGAGTCGAAAAAATAATATTTGCGTATAAATACATTGCGCGAAGTTTCTTTTTCCTGCCTTAGAAAGTCACTGATAATTTTGCCAAGATTTTCATATTCGTTTTCGGGTGCAGTATGGTTGTCCGGCAGTATTTCTTCAAGTTCCGAAAATGATACAGTCAGCTTTCGAGTGCGTTTTTGGGCAAGATTAAAATCTAGTTTCTTTAAGGACAGATTTCGCACTATTTTACAGATATATGCCATAAAGTTATCTGGTCGTGTCGGTGGAATTTTGTTCCATACACTCAAATAGGTATCGTTTACACATTCCTTAGAGTCTTCGTTGTCTGATAAAATATTGTTAGCCATATTAAGACACAGCTTTCCGTATTTTATATCTGTTTCATTGATAGCCTGCTCATTGCGTGCAAAGTATAGTTCAATAATCATTAAATCATCCATGCGTTTTTCCTCCCTTCTTTGAATTTCTGAGTGCTTTCATTTATTAAGTACGTTTTTGTGGCGGTTGGTCGTTATTTTTAATAGTATATATTTTTAATGTGAGTTAAAATTGCATTTTCAATTTATCTGATATGATTTTCTAAAATATAACAAGCTCTTTTGTCGTGTCCAAGACAGGCAAGAGAGCTTGCAGTTTATTTTTTTACCTTGTTATTGGATAATGTATTTTACACCATAAGTATTGGCAAAATTTAGAGCATAATTTGAAAGCTCTTCCGTTGTGATTTCACTTAAATTTTTATATCGATTATCTGTTGCTGCAAATGTTGTTGTATTTATGGTGAATAGTGTTACAATTGATAAAATAATACATAATAATTTTTTTATTTGCTAACTCCTTTCATATTATAACATTGATTTATTGTTTTGTAATTCACGCACAGAATATATAATATATGTATAGTATTTTGTGTCAATTCTGTTGCTTTTTAATTTCATTCTCCATGAATGGAAGAATAAATAGGTATTTTAGCATGAGAAACCGAATTGAATGTTAAAAACAATCATAACAAAATTCAACCCCTAAATAGATATTTCAAGCTCATGTAGTTTTCAGACAAATTTACGAAGTGATAAACACACATTTGCTTTCATTACATAAGTACGGTTTAAATGTCATTGGTCGCAAATTTATAAAAAATATTGTATCTTTTTTAAAAACAATGTTTGATTCTGTCAAAGACCAAAAGCATAATTTTGCGGAATGCTCATAATATTTAGAAAAAGCATACAGGAAGTTTGATGGACAACTGTGGAAAATATATAACCGGCGAGGAATATATCGACCTTTTGTACAGGCGTTCGGATGAGTTTGACCCGGGTGCGGAGGGTTTTAAGGACTATTGCGTAACACAGATAGATGACAGATGGGGAATAATACATCTTAATAGGAATGAGACAGGAGAGGTGGACTACGAAAATTTCGGGTACACCTCTTTTCCCATTGTATGTGGAGTTCAGGATTATGGCGCAATGGCGGCGGCAGGAATCACGCAGGTGAGAGAACAGCCTTTTCTGACGCTCAGGGGAACCGGAACGCTTATAGGCATAGTCGATACAGGAATAAGATATGACCATGAAGTGTTCATAAGGGAGGACGGAAGCAGTATCATAGATGCCATATGGGATCAGACAGCCGAAAGTGAGCCGGTGAACCGCCGGATAACACAGGATGTGATGGATGACAATGGCATACGTGGCGTTTCCGGAAATATGATATCAGGAGACGGAAAAAGAAATAGTGTAAATATAAATGCAGAACCGGAGCTTGATAATCTGGCAGCGTATGGAAAAGTGTATAATAATGCTGCGATAAACGAGGCGCTCTCATCATCTGATCCGCAGGCTGTAGTTCCTGTTACGGATGAAGCCGGCGGACATGGAACGATGCTTGCAGGGCTTGCGGCAGGACAGGAAAAACCGGATAGAGGTTTTACAGGTGCGGCACCGGGAGCGAGGCTTGTCATTGTCAAGCTTAAGCAGGCGAAGCGCTATCTTAGAGAATTCTACCTGGTGAATGATAATGCACTTTGTTATTCAGAGATAGATATAATACTTGGAATACGTTTTCTTGAACAGTATGCACAGCGGGCAGGAATGCCTATATCTATTATTATAGGTCTTGGGAGTAATATATCATCCCATATGGGCAGCACTGTGCTTTCGGATTATCTTGACAATATAGGAAGAAATATAGGGCGCTGCCTTACGACATGTACCGGCAATTATGCCAACAGCAGGCTTCATTTCCGCGGAAACCTGCTGCCAGATGCGGAATGTATTCCTATTGAAATAAATGTAGGAGAGAATGAAAAGGGCTTTTATTGTGTGCTATGGTCACAGCCGCCGGAAGTGTTCTCACTCGAATTTATATCTCCTATAGGCAGAATTGAGCAGAGAGTCCCGCCTAAGATAAATGAACAGACAACGCTCAGATTCATACTTGAAGGGACTCAGATAGAAATATTTTACGGTCTTAATCAGGCAGTGTCGGGGCTTAATTTTGTGGCGATGCGCTTTATCACTCCGTCTCCCGGAATATGGACTATAAGAGCGTATGGATATTCCGTGCTTTCAGGCGGCTTTAATATGTGGATAAACAATAAAGAATTCCTGTGGTCGGATACATATTTTTTACAGCCGGATCCGTACAATACGATAACAGATCCCGGAAATACCAATGTGCCGATTACAGCCGGAGCTTACAATTACAGGGATGGAAGCATATATATAGGAAGTGGAAGAGGAACGGCTATATATAGCGACAGCAAGCCGGACATTGTGGCACCCGGAGTGAATGTGCTGTGTCCGCTGCCAGGAAGGGCTGATGAATATGGACAGATGACCGGAAGCAGCCTTGCAGCGGCTATAACAGGCGGCAGTGCAGCACTTATACTTGAGTATGGCATTGTAAAAGGCTTCTATCCTTATATGCGCTCATACACAGTGAAGAATTTTCTTGTGAATGGTGCTGACAGAAGGGAGGACTACAGATATCCGGATGCACTGTTTGGATATGGAACACTTAATGTCTACAAAGCGATAGAGAGTATCAGAAAGTGATAAGTTTGTCTATTATTTATCTTTCATTGACTTTAGTGCATTAAATCGTATAAGATATACACAAGTACGAAATTCATTGTAGAATGGAGAAGAATTATGAGTAGACTTAAGATTGCCACAGCAAATGTGGCGGGACAGACGGTTGAGAGTCTGTATAAGGACCTTGAACGCATGATTATTGCCAGCCCTCCGGGAATATGCCCTGTTGACCTTGCACTCAATTTCCTTCGCCTGTGCCATGCACAGACATGTGGCAAGTGTGTGCCGTGCAGAGTGGGACTCGGGCAGCTGGCCAATCTCATATCGGATGTTTTAGACGGAAGGGCAGATATGAATACTCTTGATACGATTGAGAAGCTTGCAAAGGATATCAACCATTCAGCAGACTGTGCTATAGGTTATGAGGCGGCAGGCATGGTAATGCGTGGGCTTGAAGGCTTCAAGGATGATTATATCGCACATATCAAGACAGGAAAATGTACATATCATATTACACAGCCTGTACCTTGTGTGGCTCTGTGTCCGGCAGGAGTGGATATACCGGGATATGTCGCACTTGTAGGGGAAGGAAGATATGCAGACGCAGTGAAGCTTATCCGCAAGGATAATCCGTTTCCTACAGCCTGTGCCCTTATATGTGAGCATCCGTGTGAGGCAAGATGCAGACGTAACATGATTGACAGTTCAATAAATATCCGCGGTCTTAAGAGATTTGCGGTAGATCATGCGGGAAAGGTTCCTGTTCCTGAGTGCGGTGAACCGACAGGCAGGAAGGTTGCCATTGTCGGCGGAGGTCCGGGCGGTCTCTCGGCTGCATATTTCCTGTCGCTTATGGGACATAAATGTGTTGTATATGAAATGAAGCCGAAGCTTGGCGGTATGTTAAGATATGGTATACCAAATTATCGTTTTCCGAGAGAGAGACTTCAGGAGGATTTAGATGCAATTCTTTCAACTGGAGTTGAAGTTAAGTATAACACGAAGATTGGTGAGGATATCACGATAAAGCAGCTTCGTGAAGAGTATGATGCTGTCTATATCGCTATCGGAGCACATCAGGATAAGAAGGTAGGAATAGAAGGCGAGGATAGCAAGGGTGTTATATCCGCTGTTGAGCTTTTGAATGATATAGGCCATGAAAATATGCCTGATTTTACAGGAAAGACGGTTGTTGTAATCGGCGGCGGCAATGTCGCTATGGACTGTGTGCGTTCATCGGTGAGACTTGGAGCTGATAAGTCAATTATTGCTTACAGAAGACGTAAGCTTGATATGACAGCGCTTCCTGAGGAGGTTGACGGAGCGTTAGAGGAAGGCTGTGAGCTATATGAGCTTCACGCTCCTGTCAGAATAGAGGCGGATGAGGAAGGCAATGTAAAGGCACTCTGGGCTAAGCCGCAGATTATAGGTAAGATTGATGCGTGGGGAAGAGCAAGACCTGTTGATTCGGCCAAGGATGAAGTGAGAATTCCTTGTGATATTGTCATTGTGGCTATTGGGCAGGGTATTGAGACAAGACATTTTGAGGAAGCGGGAATTCCTGTAAAGAGAGGCAATATTAAAGCCATGGCGGACAGCGAGATTTCCGATCTTCCGGGTGTTTTTGCAGGAGGTGACTGCGTTACAGGACCGGCCACTGTTATACGAGCAATCGCGGCGGGAAAGGTTGCGGCTGCCAATATAGATGAGTATCTCGGATACCATCACCTCATCAGTGTTGATGTAGATATTCCGTCAGCCAGCCTTGATGATAAGCCGGCATGCGGCCGCGTAAATCTGTCCGAGAAGGAAGCGGGAGAGCGCAAATGCACCTTTGATCCTTTTGAATGTGGAATGAGTGAGGAGGAGGCATGTCAGGAGGCATCAAGATGTCTTAGATGTGATCACTTCGGATATGGAAAATTCAAGGGAGGCAGAGCTGCAATATGGTAAATCTTACAATAAACAACAGGAAAGTCAGTGTTCCGGAAGGAACAACAATTATGAATGCAGCAGCCAGCATAGGAATAAATATTCCGCATCTTTGTTATCTTAAGGAGATTAACGAGATTGCGGCATGCCGTGTCTGCGTTGTGGAGCTTAAAGGCAAGGATAAGCTTATAACAGCCTGCAACAATAAGGTTGAGGATGGAATGGAGATATATACCAACTCACCTAAGGTAAGAGAAATAAGAAAAATGAATGTACAGCTTATTCTTTCACAGCATGATGGACATTGTGCTACCTGTGTAAGAAGCGGCAACTGTTCACTTCAGTCTATTTCAAATAATCTCGGAATTATAGATGTGCCATTTCGTGAGGAACTTGAAAGGACATCATGGAATATGGATTTCCCGCTTATAAGGGACAATACAAAATGTATCAAGTGTATGAGATGCATACAGATTTGTGACAAGGTACAGAGCCTCAGCGTGTGGGATGTTGTAAATACAGGAAGCAGAACGACAGTAAATGTATCGGGAAACCGCCCGATTGAGGAAGCTGACTGTGCGATATGCGGTCAGTGTATAACACACTGTCCTGTGGGAGCATTAAGAGAAAGAGATGACACTGATAAAGTATTTGCGGCACTTAATGACCCGGATGTAATCACTGTTGTGCAGGTGGCTCCGTCTGTGCGTGCTGCATGGGGCGAGCAGCTTGGCATGACAAAGGAGCAGGCTACGGAGAAGAGGCTTGCTGCGACATTAAAGCATATGGGCTTTGACTATGTGTTTGATACGAATTTCTCCGCAGACTTAACAATCATGGAAGAGGGAACAGAGTTCGTTGAGAAGCTAAAGAGAAGAAACCTTAATAAATTCCCTATGTTTACATCCTGCTGTCCGGGCTGGGTACGCTTTGTAAAGTCACAGTATCCTGAATTTGTTGACCATCTTTCGACAGCTAAGTCACCGCAGCAGATGTTCGGAGCTGTTACTAAGAGCTACTTTGCAAAGAAAGCAGGCATAGACCCTGCCAGAATATGTTCTATATCTATAATGCCTTGTGTGTCTAAAAAAGGAGAAGCAGCGCTTCCGCAGATGGCTGATGCCGGTTTTGGACAGGACGTGGACATTGTAATTACAACCAGAGAGTTAGTCAGAATGATACGCGCAGAGAGTGTATATCCGATGGCGCTTGATGAAGTAGAGTTTGATTCCCCTCTTGGCGAATATTCGGGAGCCGGAGTCATATTCGGAGCTACAGGCGGTGTTATGGAGGCAGCACTTCGTACAGCATACAATCTTGTAACAGGAAAAAATCCGGATCCGGATGCATTTGAGGTTGTACGAGGACTTGGCAATGGACCGTGGAAGGAAGCGACCTTCGATGTTGGCGGTGTCGAAGTTAAGACTGCCACAGTGCATGGACTTGGCAACACAAGGAAGCTTCTTGAAGCTATAAAGCGCGGTGACGCAGCATATGATTTTGTTGAGGTCATGGCATGTCCGGGCGGATGCGTCGGCGGAGGCGGACAGCCAATCCACGATGGAGTTGAGATGGCGGCAGACAGAGCTAAGGAGTTATATAAGCTTGATAAGAACAAGCAGATACGTTTCAGCCATTGCAATCCGCAGATACATACTATATATAAGGAATACTTTGGAAAGCCATTATCACCTGAATCACATCATCTGCTTCACACTGACCACATGTACAGAGCTGTTGACCAGCTCGAGTTCTGATAAGAGCAGCATTTTGGCACTGCAGAAAATGGGTGAAGCTGCGATAAAGCCTGAACCTGCAGAGCATTATTTTAAATATTCATTTTTTAAAATGTTCATACTTACTTAATATAAACAGAAGCCGTAGCTGCAGAAAGTCATATTCTGCAGCTGCGGCTTTTACTATTTATAAGGTTCGGGTGTCAAAACATGCTAATTTAGTGTATGAGTGTATAACTAGTTATATT
>UQYF01000059.1 GCA_900545175.1 uncultured Eubacteriales bacterium | reverse complement strand
AAGAATTTGCATACGTTGATTATAATCATGTTCGTCCACACAGTTATAATGGTTACCGAACTCCATATGAAGCAAGGACGGCAGCATAAATTGATAAGCGCTATTTTTTAGCCACAAGTGTTACAAAAAAGCTTGACCACAACAATCCAGCTATGAGTGGGATTTTATAATTGTGGGAGACGAGCTTGAACGTATGCTGGATGAAAAAGTATTAAATGGAATAAAAAGCGGGTTATATAATTCAGTGGCGATAATTAATGGGATATATTATATCAGTGAGGAACTTAAAAAGAATCTTAAAAACGATGAAAAGTATACAGTTATTTTTTCTTCTACTATAAACAGTTGGATTACAGTTTATCATGTAACGAAAAAAGAAAGGGACAGTCTTGAGTTGTTTTTGATTAAAAATCCGTTTGTAAGATATGTATTCGGAGCAGGTGAGTCGTGGAGAAACGTAACAGAAGCTGAAAAATAAAAAATTGCTGCATATATTATTTTGACAGAAGGGAAGGATACGGATGGTAAAAGAAGAAAAGTTTATGCTCAATCCCGGCAGATTTAATAAAATGCTGGAAATAAGAAATAAGAGCTTTAGAAGTCTCGCATGTGGAATGGAAATGAATCAGGAGTCTGTGCTGTCTAGCAGAAGTAAGCTCTCAGAGTATGCAGGTAAGAATTCTGAAATATCAGATAAGGATTTGACTGCTCTGGCATATGAACTTGGATGTACCAAAGAGTATCTGATTTCCGAGGGGAATATCGGAGACTTTACAAAATTGGATGGCAGTCTGTTAGAAGATTTTAAGGAGCTTATACATTAAATGTTTGAAGGAATGTCAGGACAAGGTTGATAATCTTGATCTGGATGATGCTATTCTCAATTTTATAAAGCTTGCTAAAGACTATATGGCCGGAAAAGATAAATGCCAAAAGTTTGAATACGCATGTAATTTGTTAGAAGATGATGGATTTTTTGAAAAGACAGGAAAGGATATTTCAGACCTTGGCGAGCGTTTTAAGCTTATAGAAAAGCTTATGAAAGAGGATTGCGTCAATCTTGGCACTTACAGATTTTTTCATATGGAGCCTAGCGAGGGGGAAGTTTACAGTATGTATGCGTTTTCGGTTGATAAGAGGATTAACGATGCTTTTTGTCTTGCAGGACATGAGATAGCAAATATAGGTCCGATATGTGTGCGTGGTGACAAGTGCAATAAAAAGGAGGTTGAAAACAAGGTCAGGGAAATGATTTTGTCACATGATACGGGCTCTGATGTCTTAAATGAAAAGCTGCGAAGATATATCAACAGGACGGGCATTACTTATAAGATAGTTTCGCTGGATATTAATCATAAGCTGTTCTCTGATTAATGATTAGCTGCGGAGAATGTATTATCCTAATGGATAACGAACAATACAGCAGAGTATGCTTTTGATTAAGAATTAGGTGCAAAAAGATATAAAAATGTATTCGTTTTTGGGCCTATACATTATGAAGGACTGACATATGAAAAAATTGAAAAAAGAATATTTGGGCAGTCAAGGAGATTGTGAATATTTCGTTTTGTCGGTGGAGAATATAGAATGAATTTATATATCAGTGATTTACATTTTGGACATGAAAATGCGATAGAGTTTGACAATAGACCGTTTTCGGATGTGGATGAGATGGACAGGCGCATGATAGAATTATGGAATTTGCGGGTCTCACATAATGATGATGTGTATATTGTGGGGGATTTCTGTTTTACATTAAAAAGGACACCGGATTGGTATCTGAGGCAGTTAAAGGGGCATAAGCATCTGATTGTCGGAAATCATGACAAGCTGGTTCTCGACTGTGCGGAGGCTATAAAATATCTTGAAAGCGTTGATAAAATGCTTCATGTGAGCGATCAGGGAAAGCAGATTTGCCTGTGTCATTTTCCGTTGGCACAGTGGAATAAGGCACATTATGGTTCGTGGCATATATATGGGCATATTCATGCGGACAGAGGAGCTGTATATCAGTTTATGAAGACCAGAGAACATGCACTTAATGCGGCGGCTTGTATCAACAACTACACTCCGGTATCCATTAACGAGCTTATAAGGAATAATGCAAAGTTTCAGAGTGAGGAGTGAAAATGCATTTGCCGGTGCCGGGCGTAAGCGTGGTGCCGGATAGAGCTGTGGGGCATCAATTATATATGTTAGGAAGCGAAAGCGGATTACAAAATCATTGAAGAGGTGAAAAGCATGGTATTAAAAGAGATAATTGATAAATATCCGGAACAATATATAGCTGTGGCACATGTAAAAAAAGGGATTGATAATATTATACAGACAGCTGCGATTCTGAAGGTTTATCCTACATTGCAGGATGCATATCAGAATATAAGGGAGATAAAAACATTTATAAAAAGATATGATGATTTTGATATTGTATATGGTGATTACGATGACTATGTTTCGACAAGACGCAGGATGATAATTGTTCCTGACAAAGATTTACTTACACAGGAAGAGATTGACGAACTGATAAGCATGATAAAATAATAAAACCAACTCATAAGCCTGCGGCACTGGAACCATTCCGAATTACCGCAGGCTGTTCACAGCTTAGAGCTTGATTAATGATTAATCACAGTTGTTTTGTTTTTCCGGATTGAATTAACAGAGCGATGGCAAATTTTGCAAAGCCCAGAGCGACTAGAAAAATACTCAATTCTAACAGCATACTTTATTTCCCGATGGAAAGCGTACCGGCTTTTCCGTTGAGACTCCTTTATGATAGGATGATGTAATTGGCAGACTGTGTTGCCATACAATTAGTTAAAGCAAGCCGATATGCCTGCATGACTTAAAAACAGTGAAAATATCGAGTGAGCTGTGCTCACGATATAGTATATTATATTGTATGGAATTTAATCACAAATTGCGTTATAATTTAATCACAAATTGCGTTATAATAATGAAAACAGAAGAAAATTTTTTTAAATCACTTTAATCATATTAAAAGCAGAAGGAGAAAGTATGTTATGGAACTGATTTACACTAACGATTTATGCACAGGTTGTAATAAGTGCGTGAGGAATTGTCCGGTTCTGACTGCTAATGTTGCAACCGAAGTCGGAAAAGTTATGGTTGATGGTGATAAGTGCATCGCATGTGGCGAATGCTTTGATGCATGTCCGCACAATGCGAGGGACTATTATGACGACACGGATAAGTTTTTTGACGATTTGGCGAGAGGAAAAAAGATTTCCGTGATTCTTGCACCCGCATTTTTGGCAAATTATCCTGAAGAATATAAGAGAATTCTCGGATATCTGAAAAAAAAGGGCGTGAATCATATATGCAGTGTGTCGTTTGGGGCGGATATTACTACGTGGGGATATCTAAAGTATATTACGGAGCATGATTTCAAAGGTGGAATTTCGCAGCCTTGTCCTGCGGTTGTGAATTACATTGAGAAATATATTCCTGAATTGCTGTCTAAGCTTATGCCGGTACATAGCCCTATGATGTGTCTTGCTATTTATATGAAAAAATATATGAAAATTGACGATGAGCTGGCTTTTATAAGTCCATGCATTGCCAAAAAGCTTGAGATTACGGATAAAAATTGTGCAGGCTATGTATCGTATAATGTAACTTTTAATAAGCTTATGAAAAAAATCGGCAATGAATATGAAGGTTGTGAGCCATATATGGACGAGTTGGAGTATGGCATGGG
The DNA here is from genome assembly GCA_900545175.1 of uncultured Eubacteriales bacterium. Classification (GTDB taxonomy): domain Bacteria; phylum Bacillota; class Clostridia; order Lachnospirales; family Lachnospiraceae; genus CAG-882. Next base: position 4,671 of record UQYF01000059.1, on the reverse strand, counting down.
TTCGCTCTATCCAATGCCGGGCGGACTTCGTGAGAATGTTGAGCACTTTGTCGGAAGAGAGTACATTGTACGTCAGGTTGAAGGTGAACATGAGGCATATAATTATCTGAAAGAATACGCTGCCCGCATAAAATCAGGAAAGCAGCAGCCTTTTATGGTCGATATTTTGAATTGTGCAAAGGGCTGTATCTATGGAACTGCAACACAGCCTGAGCGCAATACGGATGATGTTATGCTCACTCTGGCAAAAATGCGCAATAAGAAGCAGACAGCACAGCAGGCAAAGGGAATTTTCGGTAAAAAGAGTACCAGCCCTTGGGATGATAGGCTCACAAATGAGCAGCGCCTGAAAAATCTCATGGACGCATTTTCACAGCTGAGATTGGATGATTTCATACGCCATTATGACAATAAAAAGGTTGACATTACCGAACCGAGTGAAAGCACTGTCAAAGAAATATTTGCCTCGATGAAAAAGGATACTCATGAAGAACAGCATAGAGATTGTGAATCTTGCGGATATTCAAGCTGCCGCAATATGGTCAGAGCTATATATAACAAGGTAAATGTTAAAGAGAACTGTATTTATTATGTCAAGAGCGTGGCGCAGGATGAGATGAAGACTTTAGAAGAGATTCGTAACAAGGAGCGAGCTGAGCAGGAAATTCACAATCAAAAGCTTGTTGATATAACGCAGAGATTTGGAGAATTGAGCAACAATATAAATGAGCTTAATATTGCAAATGAGACTTCGGCAGGGGAAGCGACAGACCTTGCTATGCATATCCGGCAGATTTCAAAGCTATGTGAGGAGCTGAATGATTCTGTGACAACCATGTCGGATTTTATAAATGTATACAAGAAAAGCAATGAAGATGTTTCATCAATAGCAGGTCAGACAAATCTTCTTTCGCTCAATGCTTCTATTGAGGCTGCAAGGGCAGGAGAACATGGCCGTGGCTTTGCTGTTGTGGCTGAGGAGATAAGGAATCTTTCAGATTCTACGAAGAATCTCATCTCGGAAAATGATGAGAAGGCGGAAGCTATTCTTCCTAAAATCACAAAAAGTATCGAATCAATAGAGAACCTTATCACAAGCATGAATGCAATGACCGAGAAAGTCTCGAATATCGCTGCGAACACGGAAGAGATTTCATCCCAGACGGCATTTGTTCAGGAGATGACAGGAAAACTCAAGGTGGATGTTGAGCAGCTGTAGCAGCAATATACTGTATGATGAAATAAGCTTATTTGAAAGAATTATTACAATAATTAAAAAAATTTAAAAAATTTCAAAAAAGGTGTTGACTTATTCAAGGACATGTAGTAATATACTACTTGTCCTTGTGAGTGCAACAGCTTACAAAGTACAATGCGCGAGTGGCTCAGCGGTGGAGCACCTCCTTGCCAAGGAGGGGGTCGCGGGTTCGATTCCCGTCTCGCGCTTTCTTTTATTTTATCCCCGGTAGAATTTACCGGGGATTTTTGATTTATAGGAAAGACCGCCATTGGCGGTCTTTTGTTGTGACAATGAGACTAAAATGCTCTATTGTCAAAGATATTATTTTGTAAGCTCAGCTACGACCTGATTGATGACTTTTCCGTCAGCTTTGCCTTTTAATTCGCCCATGACAGCTTTCATAATCTGACCCTTGTTCTTGGTTGCGAGAACGTCAGCGAACTTCTCGTTGAGGATTGCAGCGACCTCCTCTGCGGAGAGCATCTTAGGAGCGAACTCGCTCATAATCTCGTATTTCTTCTGGTAGTCGGCAAGAAGCTCGGTTCTGTCGGCAGGGCAGGTATCTATCTGCTCTTTAACTGTCTTTATCTCTTTTAAAATAGCTTCGATTGCCATATCATCAGGGATGTCTTCACGGCAGCCGGCATCAATGCCTTTCTTCTTGACAGCGGATACAAGGTCTGCGATGGCATCCTTTCTGAATTTATCTTTTGCCTTCATTGCGGCAATCATAGCATCCTGTAATTCTTTTAATTTCATGGTAATACTTCCTTTCTTACATATTTTGAAATGGTAGTAAATTTCAACTGTTCTATATTATACTCTTAAAAAATTGTGATAACAAGTAGATTGATAGTATAATTGCATGAATACGGATTAAACGTACAATATTCATAATAATGTGCCTTTTATATATTGCCACAATTTTACTGCGGATGATGAATATGGATTTGTCAGCGTTTGGTGTGACTATTCTAAATGCCAGCCTTTGTGCTGCTTTGGTGATGATAAAAAAGATAAGGCAGAATTTTATATAACTTTACCCAGTTGCAAATTGAAACATATAAGGGTTATAATCATAGTATTATTGACGGATAGTCGGAGGTAAAATATATGGCAGATTTAGAAAACAGCAAAGACTTAATCAGTGTATTGTGGAGTGGAGCAGATATACTTCGTTCTAAGATGGATGCAAATGAATATAAGGATTATTTGTTGGGAATTGTATTTTATAAATATTTATCGGATTCTTTTTTAATCAAAGTGTATGACTTGCTATATGATGCAAAGCCGGAAAACCTGAGAGTCGCTTTGGCAGCATATAAAGAAGCTCTTGAGGATGAGAGTGCAGAGGAATTAAAGGAACAGCTTAATTCAGAATGTCATTATGTTATTGAACCGGAACTTACCTATACTAATTTTGCGGAAGCGGCAAGAAATAACTCCTTTAACCGCGAGCAGCTTCAAAAAGCATTCAACAATATTGAGCAGAGTGACCCTTTATTTGTTGATTTGTTCACGGATATTGATTTGTACTCGAATCGACTTGGAGCAGGCGACCAAAAACAGAGTGACACGGTTTCAAATCTTATAAAGGAAATTGACAAGGCAGATTTGTTGAACTCTGATGCGGATGTCCTTGGAAATGCATATGAGTATTTAATCGGACAGTTTGCATCTGAGACGGGCAAGAAGGCAGGAGAATTCTATACACCGCAGGCTGTATCAAAGATACTCACAAGGATTGCTATTGCAGGACAGGAAGATAAGAGAGGCTTGTCAGTGTATGACCCATGCATGGGTTCAGGTTCATTACTTTTAAATGCAAAGAAGTACTCTAAACAGCCGGAATACATAAGGTATTATGGTCAGGAGCTTATGAATTCTACATATAACCTTGCAAGAATGAACATGTTCCTTCATGGAATTGCAGCGGAAAATCAGAACCTTCGAAATGGCGATACATTAGATTCTGACTGGCCTACAGGCGAAGAGACAGACTTTAATATGGTGCTTATGAATCCGCCATATTCAGCAAACTGGAGCGCGGCAGCAGGATTTTTGCAGGATGAGCGTTTTAGCGACTACGGAGTATTAGCACCTAAATCAAAAGCAGATTATGCATTTCTTCTGCATGGACTTTACCATTTAAAGAGTAACGGAACAATGGCGATTGTCCTTCCACACGGTGTTCTTTTCCGAGGTGCCGCAGAAGGCAAAATAAGGGAGAAGCTGCTTCGTTCAGGTAACATCTATGCGGTAATCGGTCTGCCGGCAAATCTGTTTTACAACACATCAATTCCTACATGTATTGTCGTGCTAAAAAAACATAGGGATGGCAGGGATGTGCTTTTTATCGATGCTTCACAGAAGTTCGACAAAGGAAAGAAGCAGAATACAATGACAGATGAGCACATAGATGCAGTTATAAGCCTGTATAATAATAGACAGACTGTGGATAAAGAGTCATACTTGGCAAGCTTTGAGGATATCGAGAAGAACGATTTCAATCTCAATATTCCGAGATATGTCGACAATTTCGAGAAGGAAGAGGAGATTGATTTGAATGAACTTCTTGCGGATATGAAAAAGACAGATGATGAGATTGCAAAGGCTCAGGGAGAATTCGTATCACTTCTTAAGGATTTAACCTCTTCTGATGAGGGCATTATGGCATCAATAAATGACATTATTAAGATGATGGAGGGGTAAGGTATGAGTAAACCAAAGGTGAGATTCAAAAAATTCACTAATGATTGGGAACAGCGTAAGTTGGGGGATATATATGGTTCGATTGGAAATGCATTCGTAGGAACAGCTACTCCATACTATGTAGAACAAGGACATTTTTATTTGGAATCTAACAATGTAAAAGATGGACAGATAAATCATAACTCTGAGATTTTCATAAATGACGAATTCTATGAAAAGCAAAAAGACAAATGGTTACATACCGGAGATATGGTTATGGTTCAGTCCGGTCATGTTGGACATGCGGCTGTAATTCCGGAAGAATTGGACAATACAGCGGCTCATGCATTAATCATGTTTAGAAATCCCAAAGAAAAAATGGAACCTTACTTTTTAAATTATGAATATCAGACTGATAAAGCCAAGAAGAAAATTGAGAACATTACTATTGGTAATACCATAAAACATATTCTTGCGTCAGATATGCAGGAATTTGTAGTTGATGTTCCAAAATATGAAGAACAAAAAGTGATTGCAGGTTATTTCCGCAACCTCGACACCCTCATCACTCTTCACCAGCGTAAGTGTGACGATTTAATAAAACTAAAAAAATATATGCTTCAAAAAATGTTCCCACAAAACGGAACAAATGTTCCTGAAATAAGATTTTCAGGATTTACTGACGCTTGGGAACAGCGTAAGTTGTCTGAATTGACTACTATGCACGCTCGTATCGGTTG
>UQYF01000058.1 GCA_900545175.1 uncultured Eubacteriales bacterium | reverse complement strand
TATGACCCTCTGCTTGTAAGGCAGATGCTCTCCCAGCTGAGCTAAGACCCCATAAGTTATTCATTTGCCAGCCGTCAATCAGCTTGCTTAACTAATATAACACCACGACCGGCAAATGTCAACAACTTTTTTATTTATTTTACATAAAATGTCTTATCGGAAAAATAATATACCAGTGTTGCCGATATGCTGAGCATAAATGCAAGCACTATAGCTAAGAACATATCAAAAACAAATGCTGTGCAGTCAACATATACACATCCATAACATAAGCAAAGTATACCCGCATGAGCTGCAAAGAAAGTATAGCCTCTCATCTTAAGCTCTTTTGTATAAGGCTGGCAGATATAATAAACCAACAGATTAAAAACTGCATAGAACACTGAAAGCATTACAATTCCAAGACAGACTGGAATTATTGCAGCCATATTTTTGCCATTGCCTGCAGCTATAGCTACCGCAATAAATGCGGCGCACAAGATAACTGCCTGTATAAGCTCGCAGCCTGCAAGCATCTTAAGCCTTATGCAGTAATTCAGAAAGTTATATCTTTTTGTGGTGTATGTTCCGGATTCTAATATATCCCTGTCTATATAGCAGAACATCGACTTACACAGCTTTGGTGTCACACTAAGGCAGTACATGATAAATACCATTATCGGCATCGCATCACATAGAACCGACCATATCGTATTTTTTGTATTCTCCGGTGACATACAGCATATTATAACTCCAACTACACCGGCAATTATTATAAGGATGCACCTTACAGACAATATACTTCTGATAAAGTCAAGATTTCTGATAAAGAATATCTTATGCAGATATTCAAGACCCTTTGCAGTGTCCTTATCAAATCTTCTGAAATATCCTTTTTTTGAATATTCACTTATCATCATTCCATCATCTGTACCGGCTGCACCATCCGCAGTATTGTCATAGCTGATGTCTTCCATGTAATTTTGAACTATGTATCCATAATCCGTATAATTAAAAAGCACATACAATGCCACTGCTGCAAGAATAAGCGCTGTGAGAATCCACACATAATTATATATGCAGCTTGTAAGGTCCACCACGCGGTTTCTTAAGAAAGGAAAAGCATATGCCATAAATACGCATGTCCCCATCACCGATATAGTCACAATCGTAAGCTCACTTATGGCTTTTCTGACATATCTGAATACATAGAGATTTATAAGCTCACCGATAAGCCTTGATATAAGCACCCACAAAGCAAGATAAAAGGCATGTCCGAAATCCATTCCAATCATACAGTATGCTATTCCGAATCCAAGTCCGTCCACTATCAGCTTATATACTATTCTCTCTTTAAAAAACACCGAAGCGTCCACCTGCATTGTAACAAACAGCGACCTCATATCCTCATCCATATCAAACATACCCGAATTGATGAGTGAACCACATATACAGCTCAAAAAGCAGGTAAAATATACAACGGACTGTCTTAACTGAAATCCTTCCCATATACTGATTTTTGAAAAAATTCTGTACGGCAGATACATAAACACAAGGACATATATGATTCTTGTAATTATATCCAGAAGGACTTTAAAAATCGCATTAGCTACAGAATGTCCTGCAACAGTGCCGTTATCATGCGTATTTTCATGCGCTCCTCTTATATGAAGCATATTCTTTAGCTTTCCTGCATCATTGTCTGCTTCAAGGAGAAACTGGAATAATATACTTCTTGCCATTATATTCCTCCCTGCAGCTTTCCATCAACAACTGTTATCTCTTCATCGCCTAAGAAAACAGCTATAGATTTGTCAGTACAGCCTAAAAGGACTATTCCGCTCTGCTTGATTATATCGAGATATTTTTTAATTTTCTTCAAATACTCCACATTGGTTATGTTCTTAATGCCATCAATTATAAGAACCGGAGGCTTTGTGATAAGAAAACACAAGAATTGAAGCCTGACTCTCTCATCCCATGTAAAATCCCTTACAAGCCTGTCCCCTCTTATATCAGAAAGCTCTACCATCTCAAGGTACTCATCTATCTGCTTAAGCTCCGTAATGTTCTTTTTGTTTATCTCGATATAATACTTAACAAACTCCCGCACTGTAAGGAATTCCGGAAATGACGGTTCCTCGCAGAAACGTGCAACCATAGCCGGCATTATGCAATTCTGTCCATCACATATAAGCTCTATCTCTCCGCCTTCCTGCTGTCTTACATACGCTATGCTGTTAAACAACGCATTTTTATATTTCTTCGCAGCATTTATACAATATACATTTTCCTGATAAAAAGTATAAGACGCATTGTCTAACAGCGTCTCATCCCCATCAGCAACCGTAAGATTTCTTATCAATAACTTCATATATCTCTAACCTCTTAAATCTGGTAATTGTTTTTTAGCATGTTGACTCATCTGCAATGCATCTCGAAAATCTACGATTTTCGAGATGTACGTGCTTCGCACTATCAGCATATAAATATAAGTAAGGCTTTGTGCAAGCACAGCCTGACTTACATTTATATGCTGGCATTGCTCTGCTTTCGCTCATTATATCGTGAGCATAGCTCACTCAATAATTTCGCCGTTCGTCAATTATGCAAGCATATTGACTCACTTACGCTCATTATACCATGAACCATTTATGTTTGCAAACCTTAAAAAGCTCTTGTTAAACTTAGGCTGCTATGCTATCATAATGAAATATATGTGTTTTTAACATACAGAAACCGATACTGCATGTGCACTTAAGGACGAGGGGAAGTCATGAATAATTTTATTAAAAGGTATAAGCATGCGCTGCTTACATTGTATACGCCTGTATACTTACTATGTTTTTACTATCTTGAAAAGACGATCACAACCTATTTTACACCACTCAATTCGCCTATTGACGATATCATACCATTCATACCTATATTTATTATTCCTTATCTGCTATGGTTCGTCTATATTGCCGGGAGTGCCATATACTTCATATTCGCATCCCAGCGCGATTTTATGAAGCTTATGATTTTTCTTATAATAGGAATGACCGCTTATCTTATTATCTGCTATATATTTCCGAACGGCCTTAAGGATTTCCGTCCGGGTAATCTTACAGCGGACAATCCGATAAGCCGTCTTGTGGCATGGCTCTACAATACGGACACATCGACAAATGTTTTTCCGAGCATACATGTATATAATTCTATAGGTGTTCATGTAGCAATCAATAAAACCGACAAAATAAAAAGCCGCCTTATCAAAAATGCATCTCTTGTACTGTGCATCTTAATATGCTTTTCGACAATATTCCTAAAGCAGCATGCACTTATAGATGTTATCGGCGGATGTGCGATGGGACGCATAGTCTATATATTGATATATAAGACTAAGTTCTCTGAATTCATCGACAAAAGAACATGGAATTAAACTAAAAACGCTGTCACAGTGAATTATTTTAACAATCAATAACCTCACTGTGGCAGCATCCTTTTTATATTCTAGTTAAATCCTATTATCTTCTGAAAAAGTCTATAGCCTGCTCTTTGTACAACTCTTGCAGCCTTTCCTTCCCGGCTAAGCGCAATTCCCATAAAGCTGTGCATGATGTTTGTGTACAGTCTCGGATTCTTCTCCTTCAGATACTGCCACAGCTCATGCTTTTTCTCATAGTTTTTTTCGTCCTTGGACAAAACACAGAATGCTGATGATATAGTCATCATTATATTCACATAATTCTGCATATATTTCATGCATGGACGCTCGCCTATGACATCGTAATCAAAATAGTCTATCATAATCTTGTTGACTCTAAGCTGTTGGTCTATTCTCTTTATCATCACCGACTCATTTACAGACTGGTCGTCCCTTCCGATAAAATAGTGATAGAACACAACATCCGTATAATACATTTTCTTAACATACGGAAGCGGATTGAACACAAAAATATTGTCAACATAAAATGTATGCTTAGGCAGCTTCAAACCACAGTCTCTAAGAAGCTGTGTCCTGTAAATCACAGAATGCATCAGAATATACTGTGAAACTCTGAAATGTCCGACATCATGCCATGTAAAATAAGTATCCTTCGGGAATACATTGCGGTAGCTCATAACTTTCTTATGATGTGCTCCCTGCTTATCGTAGACAAAATTAGATATCAGCATATCCAGCTCATCACCGTCAGTAAGCGACTTTTTCATTATATCGAGCAGCTTCTTATATGCTCTTTTATCTACCCAGTCGTCACTGTCAACAACCTTAAAAAAAGCTCCTGTGGAATTGGCAAGCCCGGTATTCACCGCTTCGCCATGCCCACCGTTTTCCTGATGTACAGCCTTTACAATAGTCGGATATTTCTTTGCATATCTGTCGGCGATAGCTGCCGTGTCATCCTTTGTCGAACCGTCATCGACAATAATAATTTCAACATCCTCACCGCCTTCTAACAGTGAATCAATACATTTTTCCATGTACGCCTGTGAATTGTAGCATGGAACGGCTATAGAGAGTATTTTCTTATCCATAATTATCCTTTTACTACCTCATCATCTTCTGCGGGTTGTATCCCGACATTATATTTATATACATAATTCAATAAAAACACTGTCAGCGCAAGACAGACAGCCATGGCAGATATAATAACCGGAACATTCAAAAAGCTTTGCGGAATCAGCTCAGTTATAAGCACTGAAAGCAGATTGGCTCCGACATGAAATATTATAGGTGTCCATATTGTCTTCATTTTTTCATATACATATGCAAGCATCAGCCCTATTATGAACGCATATACAAACTGTACAAGATTTCCATGGAACACTCCGAAAAATGCTGCCGATATTATTATTGCCAGCTTCGCACTGCAAAAATCCCTGAGCCTTCTGTATATCATTCCTCTAAACAGCAGCTCCTCCAATATCGGCGCAGCTATAACAGCCGACACAATCTCCATAACTATTCCGCCTGAGTAGATTATCTGCGAAACCTGCTGATACTTCGGTGAAAAATATGCAAGTCCGCTGATAGATACTATCGCATTGACGCTTACCGCCGCCGACATTCCGAGTACCCCGATAAGCGCAATGCTCTTTTTATCCGGAAACTTATATGCAAATCCCTGCTGCTGCCTTCTCTTTTTGTTATCAGACTTTAAAAGCAATGCAAAAATCGGCATAAGCACCACATTAGTGGCTGCTGTAATCTGAAGGCTGTACTCATTTATCAAAACGGCAAGCTTGTTCTGATACTCATTCATATCGCCTGTCATAATCAATGTTCCGTTCTTTACAGCATAATTAACTATAAGCAGCATCGCGCCATACTGTACAACAAATGCGATAGCAAAATATATCAGAATAGGATATACCAACCGCCATACATCCTTCAAAGCATTCTTCATAAGCAGCCTCCTATCTTATTATATCAGCTATATCCTCAACACTCTTTGCTATAAAATCCGGATGCTCCGCTTCAAGCTCTTCCATTGAGCCATAGCCATAGGCAACTGCCATGCATGGTATAGCTGCCTCTCTCGCACCTATAATATCATGCTTGCGGTCTCCGACCATTATAGGTCTTTCATGGGAATATCCCTTCTCATCGAGAAGCTCAAAGGCATATCTTATCACATCGGACTTTCTGGTTCTTGTCCCATCTAACTCACTTCCCGCAATCACATCAAAATACTTCATAAGGTCAAAATGTTCAAGAACCGTGTTTACAAGTACAGTAGGCTTTGAGCTGGCAACCGCAAGCTTCATCCCACGATTTTTAAGTGTTTCTAACACTTTATCTATGCCTTCATACAGCTTGTTCTCATACACACCGATCGGATTATATCTTTCCCTGTATTTCTTGACGCACTTTAATGCTGTATCCTCATCAAAATTATATCTCTCAATAAAATGTTCCTTAAGAGGCGGGCCGATAAAGTCTTCGAGATTATCAAGATTCGGCTCATCTATACCTATATCTGCAAGAGCATACTGAACACATGAGGTAATTCCCTGCTTAGGGTCCGTAAGTGTTCCGTCAAGGTCAAAAAGCACAGTATCGAACAGATTGCTCACAAGCGGTGTCACATCCACCGGCTCCTCAAACTCAAAATATCTTCCTTCGTCCGCCGCCTTTGCAAGCTCCGGATTTATCGGCAGCTTGGCAAGAACAGGTACCCCTATCGCCTGTGCTTCCTCGTCTATATGGCTCTCTCCGAATATCTTCTCTATTCTTCCGCAGTCAGGGCATTTATAATAGCTGTAATTTTCTATTATTCCAAGAACAGGTATGTCCATTTTCAGAGCCATATTATAAGCCTTCTTTACAATCATGGACACAAGGCTCTGCGGAGATGTGACTAACACAATACCGTCAACCGGAAGTGACTGAAAGACTGTAAGAGGTACGTCCCCTGTTCCCGGCGGCATGTCAACAAGAAGAAAATCAAGCTCTCCCCAGCAGACATCAGAATAAAACTGCTTTACAAAATTAGCTATAACCGGGCCTCTCCATATAACGGCATCATCCTCATTCTGTAACAGAAGGTTCATTGACATGACTTTAATGCCCTCAGCCGACTCCGGAGCCATAATTCCCATGTCACTCTCCTCACAGCGCTCATCTATTCCCATCATTCTTGGTATCGAAGGTCCTGTTATGTCGGCATCCATTATTCCGACCTTGTAACCCATACCGGCAAGCCTGCGCGCAAGCGAACATGTGACTGTCGATTTTCCGACTCCGCCCTTACCGCTTACTATACCGATAACTTTCTTAATATCAGAAAAGTCATTTCCCTTTATGAGAAAGTTCTTCTTAACTTCTGCATTCATTGTACTCCTCCAAAATAAATATCATATAATCCTTAAAATGTTCATTTAGAGTAATACTAACACATTTGCAGGCTTATTTCAAAATAAAAAAAATATAAATTTGAAAACAAGTCATTTTTCAAAATTTCTCTAACACTTTACAGCTTCATATTGACAAAAATATCACTAATATGTATAGTAGCATTTGCAGGTAAAGCCTGCCGCTAGGGGAACCCTTATGGGTTGAGAGTGACTTTTGTCAGACCCTCACTACTTGATCCGGTTAATACCGGCGTAAGGAAGCACGATTTATGGCATATGTCAATGTCATTAACTGATTCTAACTAAGTAGGCCCCTCCTGAATTATATTTCATAGGAGGATTTTTTATGTCACTTTTCTTCAATGCGGAGGACGGTTTTTATACCCTCACTACCGCCGGAATTATCGCATTCATAGTAATTGCGGTACTTTTTCTTGTTCTTGCAGCCTTCATATCGGGCAGCGCATCCAAAGAAAAAAAGAAGCTCTTTTCAACAAAGCAGCTCGTATTCTCAGCCGTAATGCTGGCTCTTGGTTTTGCAACATCTTATGTACAGCTCATCAAGATGCCTTGGGGCGGTTCGGTTACACTCTTTTCCATGCTTTTTATAACACTCATCGGTTACTGGTATGGTCCTAAGATTGGTATCTCATGTGCATTCGCATATGGTATCATGCAATTCTTACAGGGTGGCGGAACATACATACTCTCACCTATGCAGGCATGCCTTGACTACTTCTTCGCATTCGCCGCACTCGGCATATCCGGCTTCTTCTACAAAAAGAAGAACGGACTTATAATAGGTTATATTGTAGCAATACTTGCACGCGGTCTTTTCCACACAATAGGCGGTTATATCTACTGGATGGATTACATGCCTGAATCATTCCCGACAAGCCTCGCCGCTATATATCCTATATGCTACAATTATGCATATATCCTTCTTGAGGGTGTTGTCACAGTGATAATCCTGCTGCTTCCACCTGTCAAGAAAGCCATGAGCTACGCAAAGCGCATTGCAACAGAACAATAACTGTACTATATGCACAAAAGTTATACGACAACCAAAAAAAATTAATTAAATATTATGTATTGAAAAAAAGGAAACTTCACATTATTCTATTATATAGAGCTTCTAAAAAGCCTTTATATAGATTTCATTGAATAATGAGGAGTTTCCTTTTATGTATAAATATAAAAACAAGTCCGGTAGAATATCCCGGACTTTTCATAGATTTTCCCGCGTACTGCCAGCCTTGACAGTATTGTTTGTGTTGTCTGCATGCAGCAGGTCAACAATCTCTGCAGAGCGTGTTCCTGCTTCAGACTCTGCATCAAGCGCCGCGTCCGAAGCTTTTACGGACAAAGATTCTTCTGACATTTCACATTATGATGCACCTGATACGGTTGAAGCATCCGGTACTGACATCATAATTCCAACATCGCCTGCCGGACAGAATGATATTGCGGCAGAACGAATCAAAAGAACTTACGGTGTAGATATCAAGTACGGCTCTGAAGTTACATGGAGCTATGCCGCATCAGGAACAGGCATCACTGACAATGCCCTGATTGCTTCACGGCTTGAGATGCTCGAAGAATGTTTAAAAAGATATCCTGTCAGCCTTTTCTCTGATTTAAAAAAATATTCACCTATTACAATCAACCTTGTCGACACATTAGGCGGAGCTGACGGCTATACGGACGGCAGCAACAAAGAATCCATTGAGATAGCTCTAAGCTGTGATAATTCTGATTTATATTTTTCACTCGCTTTCCATCATGAGCTTTTTCATTTTATTGAATATTGCATTATGTACAATTTTGACAATGCAGCCGAATTGCTTGACACAGATGAATACACAGATACCAGACTTTATAATACTGACGGTTATTCAGGCACAATCTACAGCACCGAATCTGATATTTACAGCCAGTATTTTACATCTATTTATGCTAAGACCAACCGGCTTGAAGACAGAGCTGAGCTTTTTTCCTACTATATGGGCAACACAATCAAGGAATGCATGCGGTATCCTGACACACCGATAAGCCTCAAGATGAAAAAAATATCCGCCGCAATCCGCCTATGCTGTCCTTCACTCTCCGATTATGAGCCTGGAAACCTTCCGTGGGAAGAAAAGATTGCATATTAGGATTCGGGTGTCAAAACATGCTAATCTAGTCTGTGGGTGTATAACGAGTTAT
>UQYF01000057.1 GCA_900545175.1 uncultured Eubacteriales bacterium | reverse complement strand
AGATTTATACCATGACAAATGAAGAAATTTTTTTGTTTCCTCATTTGTCATGGTCTAAGAAAAAAAATGAGCTATAATGTGTATATACTATTAATAGTAAAATATGTAAGAGCACAGTTGTAGAAAAAAATGCAAAGGCATTAAATTGGTAAAAACTTGGGTGTATCAAGAATGTCAAAATATTTGAATTTAGGAGGTTAGTGACTATGAATAAAATGATTGGAAAATTAAGCATTATATGTATGATATTAATTTTGTCTTTTGAAAATTTTGTGACAGTGTATGCTGATGAAAATGGTTATGAAAATGATACGATTTATAGGACTATGATTGAAAATTACTATGAAATGGTCAATGCAGGCAAACAGGAAAATATTCTAGAATTATATACAGATGAACTAGCATTAAGTGTTTCTGATTTTTTTAGTGATATTAATAACAAAGTGTTACAACGAGGAATATTTGGGGTTAATACAGCAATAATAACCAATGTAGTTCCTGTATCGTATGGCGAAGAATATTGGCATAATGGAAACATATACAATAATGTAAATACTTATTTTGTGAAGTGTAAAATGGATGTTGAGTTTCCAGATAAATATTATACGCAAGGTAATAATTACTTTATATTTTATATAGGGGAAGATTCAGAAAAAAGTATTAAGATTCTTAATATTGAAATTCCTACAAATAATTATATTATGTATTATGATAGTAATGAGGAAGATTGTATTGAATACATACATAATAGAAACATTATGATTTATGGGGAAGATTTAGATGCAATACAATCGAGACAGCAGACAAGTGAACCATCAATATATGTAGATTATGTAAAAAATCCAAGCAAAATACGTGTACTTGTAAATGGAAATGTGGTGACTCGTGAATTGAAGGATTATTGTAAAACGGTAGCCGCTGGAGAGATTACAGTGTTAAAAAATACGGAGGCATTAAGGGCATGTGCTTTATCAATAAAAATGTTTGCGATACATCACATTTTATCAGCTGCAACTGGAACTAATTACGATATAAATGCTACTGACCAAGTATTTAATGAAAATAATACAAGGACAGAAGCTTGTAATAATGCTGTAGATTATACATTTAATTATTTTTTATTAGATATGTATGGTAGTATATTTAAAACATTTTATAGAAAATCATCATCTTCAACGGATGGGCAGTATTGTAAGCAAAATGGTGGTATGCTATCGCAAATGGGAGCAGATAATTTAGCAGATGATGGTAAAAATTGGAAGGAAATATTAAAATATTATTATACAAGAAAAACTAATATAAGTTATTATAATACAGCTGTTAAAAGTGGGTCATTAATAATAACTACAACTCATGTCCATGACTGGAGCGGAGGAACAACTTGCGGATATTGTGGTGCAATAGCCGATTAAAAAATGTAAGGAGATGGATATGCTAAACAAAAAGAGCAAAATGCTTATTATGCTGTTATTCATATTTATACTCACCGGATGCAGCGGTCAGCCAAAAGAAAAAAAGACAGAATATAAATCACTTGCAGATTTTGTTTCACAGACAGAGAAAGAAATAGAGTTTGTTGACATGGATGGTGAGGGGCTTGGAGCAGATGAAAGAACTTATACATATGATTATAGGAGCGGAGCTTATGATGTGGTTTTGAAGTATCAGCTCGGAATAACAGGAAGTATTACTATAAATAATATAGAATATGAACTTGTGGCAACCGATGACCTGAGCAGTGGAGGAGTTCCGCAGATTGCATTGTATGATATCAATAATGATGGGATTTCTGATGTGATTGTGAAATGGCAGCTATGGCGTGGCGTAAAGAGTGTGATATTTATGTCGGGCGGAGCCGGCTATACATATATGCCATCGGTGACGGACAGCCAGACAGAATATATGGGTTATACTGCAAAGTATGTGGACGATTATAAGATTAATGTTGTATCGGATGAATTTTCGGTAAATGCTGATTTTGCACTTGGAGATTGGTTCATTGATAGTGATAAGGACTCTGCTAATTGGGTGTACGATTCATCCGGCAGAGTGAAGGACGAATATAAGAATGTGCATATTACAGCCGATGCCGATGTGGACATAGTATATTTTGTTAAGGACGACAAGGTGTATGTATGTCACAGGGCACAGTTTTGCAATGACCTTATTTGGAGTGGTGTAAGTCTCAACAGAGTGTACAGAGTCGATGATGGCTCATATACGATAGAGGGAATATATCTTGACGAGGAATATATATACTTTGGATGGTAAAAAAGAGGAGAAATTTATATGAAAAAATAGTTTATTGTGCACTTGGTGCAAGCATTATAGCAGCATCGCTTATTGGCTGTGCCGGAAATGATAATCATCAGAGTGGTGTGTCTACAGAAAGTGAGACAGTGACATTTACAAGTGAAAGCAGTACTGAAAACGCAGCAACGCAGAAAGAAACACAGACGCAGGAAAAAGATACAGATAAAGAAAATAATAAGGACGTACCTGAATTTTTGCATAATATTGCAGATGAAGTTGTGGCTGATAGTGAACAGTTTACTATTTGGGAAAGTTATTCAATGCATAAATCGTATGAAACACAGGGGTTCGGATTTTGCGAGCTGATACGGGATGGAGTGAGAAGCGAGGCGTTGTATACGCAGTCGGGAATCGTTATTATTTCAGAGGAGAGGTCCGGAAATACACCGCTATGTACTGTAATGTACAATGGAGACAGCATGACACTGGAGGATGAAATATTCGGTGTGTTTGGTGATAAGCTGAATATATATTTGTATGATTTTGACCAGGACGGAAATGATGAGCTGGTGATTAACAGCTTAGGCGGTGACATGGGTAATAAGGCGGCGGTGATACGAATGGAGCCTTTTGAAAGGATACCGTTTGATGAGATTTTGCCGGAAGAATTTGTTTCTGATGTTGATATTACGGATGTGACAGCGATAAGCAGTGATGAGATAGAGTTTGGATATAGAGTTGAGGACTGGTATGGCAATACATATGAAGATTCGGCAAAATATACGAACTACATTGAAAGCTATGATATATCTGAAAATCAGAATTATTCAGTGACAGGATGGGATGGACAGCTTGGAATGCTGGCAGAAGGAGACAGCGTAACATATTCGTATATGGCATGTATGCAGAGTGAGGATGGAAATGTAAATGCATATTTTGCTCTGATAAAGCTTGAATATAAATACGATTCATCAAAAAATGCTTTTGTATGCGGTAGTGCATCAATGAGTATCGGTGATGGTAAGGAAGATGCAGTATTTTCTCCTAAAACTGAATAGGACAGTATGCAGTGTTTTAATTGCCGCTGTCATACAATGTTTATGATTTTTTAATTGCAAATATCTTACATATCATATATAATGATATAAGTTTTAGCCGGTTCACACAAAATAAGTCCGGTCAAGGAGGAAAAAATGGTTTTATTAGAGGCAGCAGCAGGCGGAGCATCATCAATACTTTTATTGGTAGGATATATTTTATTCTTTGTAGTGCTCATGTATTTTATAGCAATCCGTCCACAGAAGAAGCAGCAGAAGCAGCTCAATGAGACACTTGCATCCATGGAAGTAGGCGACAGCGTGCTTACAACAAGCGGTTTTTATGGAGTAGTTCTTGATATCACAGATGATGTTGTAATTGTAGAGTTCGGCAACAACAAGAACTGCCGTATTCCTATGCAGAAGACAGCTATCGTTCAGGTTGAGAAGCCTGAGAGGTAATTGCTATAGTTTATGCTATGCATATAGTTATGCTATGCATATAGTTATGCTATGTTATAACTATGTTATCGAACATGTTAATATGATTTAGATGATACACCATTTGGTGCGGACATAAGCTGCACCCGATGGTGTATTTTTTTCATATTAATCATAATAAATAATTCGTATTCGTATAAAAACAGTACATAAAAGTTGATGTATTTTAATCTCATATATGTTATAATCGTAACTTGCAAATAAAAAAAAGTTGATGTACCATAATTAGAAAAGCAAAATAGACAGCCGGATACATAAGCACGGCAGTGATTTGGAGGTATGTTATGGAATTTAATGTTACACTTATTCCGGGAGATGGAATCGGACCTGAGATTGTGCGCGAAGCAAGAAAGGTCTTAGACAGAGTGGCAGAAAAATATGGACACAGATTTACATATAAGGAAGTGCTTATGGGAGGCTGCTCAATAGACGCATACGGCGTTCCTCTTACAGATGAGGCACTTGCTACAGCTAAGGCTTCTGATGCGGTTCTTCTCGGAGCAGTCGGAGGAAGAGTAGGAGTTGACAGCTGGTATGAGCTTCCTCCAAACAAGAGACCGGAGGCAGGACTTCTTGCTATAAGAAAAGGACTTGAGCTTTTTGCGAATTTAAGACCGGCATATCTTTACAGCGAGTTAAAGGGTGCATGCCCTCTAAAGGAGGAGGTCGCTGACAAGGGCTTTGACATGATTATTGTAAGAGAGCTTACAGGAGGTCTTTATTTCGGAGAGAGAAGTACCAAGGAAGTTGACGGTGTTGTGACAGCGGTTGATACGCTTAAGTACGATGAAAATGAGATAAGAAGAATTGCAATCAAGGCATTTGAGATTGCAATGAAGAGAAATAAGCATATTATTAGCGTTGATAAGGCGAATGTCCTTGACACATCAAGACTGTGGAGAAAGATTGTTGCTGAAGTTTCTAAGGATTACCCGGAAGTAAAGGTTGAGGATATGCTTGTTGACAACTGTGCGATGCAGCTTGTCAAGGATCCTGCACAGTTCGATGTGGTTCTTACAGAGAATATGTTCGGCGATATCCTCTCAGATGAAGCGAGCATGATAACAGGTTCTATCGGAATGCTGTCATCTGCAAGCCTTGGAGCGGGCAAGCTTGGTCTTTATGAGCCTAGCCACGGCGCTGCACCGGACATTGCGGGACAGGATAAGGCTAACCCTATAGCAACTATTCTTTCAGCGGCTATGATGCTTAGATATTCATTTGACCTTGACAAGGAGGCTGATGCGGTTGAGGCTGCCGTAAAGAGCGTTATCGCAGAAGGCTATAGAACAGTCGATATCATGGCAGACGGCATGAAGCAGGTCAGCACGACACAGATGGGTGATCTTATCGCAGAAAGAGTATAGTTAATAGTAATTTATATCTATATTTTAAAAATTTACTGGATTAAAGTCTGAAAGTATGTTATAATAAATCAATATTTTTGAGTATGATATGTATTCAAAATATCTTCCGGATATTGAAGTGCGATAAAGAAAAGCGACAGAGTCAATTTTCGGTATATTTTTAGAAGAATAAGCATGTGGAATGGAGAATTATTATGAGAAGTGATGCAGTTTTCAAGGGAACACAGCAGGCCCCACATCGTTCCCTGTTTAATGCGCTGGGACTTACTGAGGAGGAGATGAACAGACCGCTTATCGGTATTGTAAGCTCCTACAATGAGATTGTTCCGGGTCATATGAATATTGATAAATTAGTCGAGGCAGTTAAGCTTGGAGTAGCAATGGCAGGCGGCACACCTAGAGTGTTCCCGGCTATCGCAGTCTGTGATGGTATCGCAATGGGACACACCGGAATGAAGTATTCTCTTGTTACGAGAGATTTGATTGCAGATTCAACAGAATGTATGGCACTTGCACATCAGTTTGACGGACTTGTGATGATTCCTAACTGTGACAAGAATGTGCCGGGACTTCTCATGGCAGCAGCAAGAGTCAATATTCCTACAATATTTGTCAGCGGCGGACCGATGCTTGCAGGCAGGGTGGCAGGCTGCAAGACAAGTCTTTCTAGTATGTTTGAGGCTGTAGGAGCTTATGCGGCAGGCAAGATTACTGAGGAGCAGCTTAAGGAGTATGAAGCTAAGACATGTCCTACATGCGGTTCATGTTCAGGTATGTACACAGCTAACTCTATGAACTGTCTTACTGAGGCACTCGGAATGGGACTTCACGGAAATGGAACAATTCCGGCTGTATATTCAGAGAGAATTAAGCTTGCAAAGCATGCAGGCATGCAGATTATGGAGCTTGTCAAGAAGGATATCAAGCCGAGAGATATAATGACAAAGAAAGCATTTATGAATGCGCTCACAGTTGATATGGCACTTGGCTGTTCAACCAACAGCATGCTTCACCTTCCGGCTATTGCAAGGGAAGCGGGAGTTGAACTTAATGTTGATATAGCTAATGAGATAAGCGCAAGGACACCTAACCTCTGTCATCTTGCACCAGCCGGTCATACATATATTGAGGAGCTTAACGAGGCAGGCGGCGTATATGCTGTAATGAATGAGCTCAACAAGAAAAATCTTTTAAATACAGATGTTCTTACTGTTACAGGTAAGACTATGGCAGAGAATATAGAAGGCTGCGTGAACATGAACACGGAAGTCATAAGACCTATAGACAATCCTTACAGTACAACAGGAGGTATAGCGGTTCTCAAGGGAAATCTTGCACCGGATTCATGTGTTGTAAAGCGTTCGGCAGTTGTCCCTGAGATGATGGTTCATGAAGGCCCGGCAAGAGTATTCGACTGTGAGGAGGATGCAATCGCTGCAATCAAGGGTGGAAAGATAGTTGCCGGAGATGTTGTTGTAATCAGATATGAAGGACCTAAGGGCGGTCCAGGCATGCGTGAGATGTTAAATCCTACATCTGCCATTGCGGGAATGGGTCTTGGCTCAAGCGTGGCACTTATAACAGACGGTCGTTTTTCAGGAGCATCAAGAGGAGCGTCTATTGGCCATGTATGCCCTGAGGCAGCAGTTGGCGGTCCTATTGCTCTTGTAGAAGAGGGAGATACAATTAAGATTAATATACCTGAGAATAAGATTGAGCTTGATGTATCGGATGAGGAGCTTGCAGCAAGAAAGGCTAAATGGCAGCCGAGAGAGCCGAAGGTTACAACAGGCTACCTTGCAAGATATGCTAAGATGGTATCCGATTCCTGCAAGGGTGCGGTACTTGAGAAATAATTTTTTGGGAGGATTCACAGATGCAGTTAAACGGTTCACAGATTTTAATTGAGTGTTTGAAAGAGCAGGGTGTTGACACGGTATTCGGTTATCCGGGTGGTGCCATCCTCAATGTATATGATGAATTATATAAAAATTCAGATAAAATTACACATATTCTCACATCACATGAGCAGGGAGCGTCACATGCCGCTGACGGATATGCCAGAGCTACAGGAAAAGTCGGTGTGTGTTTTGCAACATCAGGTCCGGGAGCAACAAATCTTGTGACAGGTATTGCAACAGCGTATATGGATTCTGTTCCTATTGTAGCCGTTACCTGCAATGTAGGAGTTTCACTTCTTGGCAAGGATTCATTTCAGGAGATTGATATCACAGGTGTGACGATGCCTATAACTAAGCACAATTACATTGTAAAGGATGTAAATAAGCTTGCTGATGTTGTAAGAAGTGCTTTTAAGATAGCAGCTTCAGGCAGACCGGGTCCTGTACTTATCGATATTACTAAGGATGCAACAGCAGCAATGGCTGAGTATGAGTACAAGAAGCCTGAGCCGGTTGAGCGCATCACGGATACGATTAGAACAGAGGACATAGATAAAGCTGTGGAGATGATTTCACAGGCTAAGAAGCCTTTTGTATTTGTTGGCGGTGGAGCTGTAATATCGGGAGCAGATAAGGAACTTGCTGAGTTTGTTAAGAAGCTTCATGCGCCTGTCACAGATTCGCTTATGGGCAAGGGAGCTTTCAATGGAACAGACCCTTTCTATATGGGAATGCTTGGAATGCATGGAACAAAGGCAGCTAACTTCGGAG
Source organism: uncultured Eubacteriales bacterium (assembly GCA_900545175.1). GTDB lineage: Bacteria > Bacillota > Clostridia > Lachnospirales > Lachnospiraceae > CAG-882. Next base: position 1,819 of record UQYF01000057.1, on the reverse strand, counting down.
TATCGGAGTGTGACCTCCTTGTCGTGGTAGGAGCAAGATTCTCAGACCGTGTAACCGGAAATGCCAAGAAGTTCGCCACAAATGCCAAGATTGTACAGTTCGACGTTGATCCTGCTGAGATTAATAAGAATATTAAAGTTGACGCAAGCGTCATCGGAGATATAAAAGAAGTATTAAAGCGCATAAATGAAAAGCTTACACAGCAGAAGCATGATGAGTGGGTAGCCTATGTCGAGGAGCTTGCAAAGAAGTATCCGCTTACATATCATACAGATAAGCTTACAGGTCCATATATTATGGAGAAGCTCTATGAAGTTACAAATGGTGATGCGATTATCACAACAGAGGTAGGCCAGCACCAGATGTGGGCTGCACAGTTCTACAAGTACAAGGAGCCTAGACAGCTTCTTACTTCAGGCGGACTTGGAACAATGGGCTATGGACTTGGAGCGAGCATCGGTGCTAAATGGGGACGCAGAGACAAGACTGTCATCAATATAGCCGGTGACGGCTGCTTCCGTATGAACATGAACGAGATAGCTACAGCTACAAGATACAATATTCCTGTTATCGAGGTTGTTGTAAATAATCATGTTCTTGGTATGGTCCGCCAGTGGCAGACTCTTTTCTATGGACAGAGATATTCGGCTACGGTTCTTGATGATCAGGTAGATTTTGTCAAGCTTGCCGAAGCCATGGGCGCTAAGGGCTACAAGGTTACAACCTGTGAAGAGTTCGAGGCGGCTATAAAGGATGCCATCGCACTCAACATACCATGTCTTCTCGACTGTCATATTGAGAAGGATGACAAAGTATTTCCTATGGTTGCACCGGGAGCTGCAATCTCTGAAGCATTCGGAGAGGAAAAGTTTCTTGATTGCTAGGGAAAAGTGCAGACTGAGAGGTAATATGTAAAGGGTGGTTTCTCCACCCAAATACATATGACTGCGGCTCATTTGTGGTGAATTGAACGCAGAATAAGCAATCCCCCGCTTCAAGTGTGTAGAGCACTAAGCGGTGGGTAAGGGGGATGCTTATGTCAGTGGGAGTTAAAAGCTCCCACTGACATAAGCAAAGCATCGGCGCAGGTGCAGGTGAATACAGCATTTACTTTGCCCGTAAGGGATATGAGGTCTCGGCTCTTGATCTTTCTTGCTATGCAGATAAGTCATTTGATATTGTCCTTCTGTTCGGCCCGCTTTATTATTTGAAAAATGATGCGGACAAACAGAAATGTATAAGCGAAGCAAAGCGTGTCTGCAAAGATGGCGGTAAGATCTTCGTCGCCTTTATTTCCAATGACTTTGTTTTTCTCACCGAGTTTGGATATGACGTTGAATATTTCTGCAACGGCGATTATGATAAGGAAACATTCAAGCTTATATATGTGAAAAGCCTGAGCTTTTCGGCATGACGAATCATTTACTGTTCGTGGGAGAAAAGAAATGACCAAAATCCAATATGAAAACTTAATAATCCGTCAAGCCGAAGTTGCTGATGCAAAGCAGCTTACCGCTTGGAGGAATGATGGTGCTGTGATGGCACACGCAGGCTTTTCCAACGGTTCAGAAACGACTATTCACTGACAGTTACATTATCATCTTCGGTTCTGTACAGCACCATTTCCATTTCTTTGCAATATCTGTATTCATAAAATCCTTCTTTCTGTGAGCTGATGCTTATAATTAGTCGTTGTTGTCCAATTACCCGCAGAGCATGACCTTTACACAGAACAGGCCGTCCTGATAGGTAACTGTACTTACTCCGCCGGATTTTTCTGCGATATGGCGGACGGACTGGATACCAACACCTTCTCCTT
>UQYF01000056.1 GCA_900545175.1 uncultured Eubacteriales bacterium | reverse complement strand
ATATACTGACAGAAGGATTAAGACAAATAGCATAAAGAAATATATAGGGCAGGGATTGCCCAAATCAACGCCTGTGGAGATAGTAGGTTACGAGGTCGACGAAGCAGGAAGCCCATTGGCTTAAGACAATGGGTAGTTCACTTATCTGGTTGGGGAAATAAAGAATTTGATATTGCTTGGGCATTGATTCTTCGACCTGGTCAGAAGTTTATGAATACAGATAAGGAAATCTTGCTTTTTCGGGATGGATATCTGTCTGCTGGAAACTGTAACTGGGATTATGTAAAATATTACATGGTACTCATATATTCATACTTTTATAGAATCGGAAAAGAAGATGCAGCATATCAGTCTTACATTAAAGATGTGTTCATTAATTATTGTAAAAAATAACAGGCAGATAACTTATATTGTCTCACTAAGAAAAAAATGTGAATGAAGAAAGACCAAAAGAATGAATGCAGCTTTATATGATGGAATGCAGATATATATATATTGATAATGGCTGGTATAGATATAATTCTTATTTTGCACTGCCGGTATATGGTGATAACGGAGTTATAGAAAGATATAACGTATTTCACACTTCGTTGATAATAAGACATGCAAACGATGGAAAAATGTATTTATACGATGTTATTGATATAAAAAAAGAAACGAGCACCCCGTTGGAGCCATAAGGCTTTACTTGGCACAAAACCCATTTCTTTTGTACTATAATAAGATATGATTTTATAAATGTCAAATTAAATTTCTTAAAATATGTGAAATTTCAATCCGAATTGACCGAGCTCTTTAGAGCGAGGGATGCTTCTTGTCCAAAGGGTAAGAAGATGGAAGATAGAAAGACTTTAACAACCTAGTTTTGACGAAGGAGTGTGATTTTATGGGTAAAGCAATTTTGGCAGCGATTTTTACATTGATTGCAGGTTATTTAGGAACGGTCATAGGACTTGAACTATTAGGTGGTTGGACTGAGTTTGGTGTACTCGTTGCTGTATGTGTTATGGGTGCATTTATCATTTACTTCAACGACAAGAAGAAGTAAGCGTCACAAAGAAGTCTTGATGCGACATCAGAAATCGCATATGAGACTTTATGATGCACGATTCCTACGCTACGCTTCGGAATGGAGATTAGCGTGAGAAAAAGGTTGATTGCTTATTTATGCAGAAATCTATGAAGTCATAAAGGCTGCATAGTTTATTTTAGAAATAAAAAATTAAAATATAGGAGGATATTCAGGTATGATTTGTTTTGGAGTTGACATCGGAGGTACAACAGTTAAGCTTGGAATGTTTAACGAGGCAGGAGAGCTGCTTGAGAAGTGGGAGATTCCTACAAGAAAGGAGAACGCAGGGGCTAATATCGTGTTTGATATCTGCACATCCATGGACAAGCACCTTGCCGATGCGGGATATAAGACCGCTGATGTGAAGGGCGTAGGCGTCGGAGTTCCGGGACCTGTCATGAAGGATGGCACCGTGAACGGCTGCGTAAATCTCGGATGGGGTGTGTTTAATATCGAGAGAGCTTTTGCCGACAGCTTCCATGGTATTCCGTGTAAGGCAGGAAATGATGCTAACGTCGCTGCACTCGGCGAATATTTCAAGGGTGGCGGAAGAGGCTATTCAGATATGCTTATGGTCACACTTGGCACAGGCGTAGGCGGCGGTGTTATCCTTGACGGAAAGATTGTTGCAGGTGCGACTGGCGGCGCAGGTGAGATTGGTCACATGCCGGTGGCACCGGGAAATACTGAGGTCTGCAACTGCGGTAAGAATGACTGTCTTGAGCTTGTGGCGAGCGCCACAGGAATTGTCCGCGAGGCAAAGAAGGCTATGAAGAACACGGATACACCTACACCTCTTCGCGATATGGTCGATATCACCGCGAAGGATGTCATTGACCTTGCAAAGACGGGCGATGCGCTTGCGCTTTCCGTTATGGACATCATGGGTGACGCACTTGCGAGAGCAATCGCCAACGTAGCATGCACGGTCAACATGGAAGCTGTCGTAATCGGCGGCGGTGTGAGCAAGGCGGGAGCGTTCCTTCTTGATTTCATAGAGGAGAAGTTTAAGAAGGTTGTGTTCAGACCTTGCGGCAATGTGAAGTTCATCATGGCTGAGCTCGGAAACGACGGTGGAATATATGGTGCGGCGGCACTGGTGCTCGGATAAAACGAGTTACACACTAGGGTACTTGGCATTTCAAGTACCCTTTTCATGTTAAGTTAAAGTCAGCGGTGAAAGGGTGCGGAATATGATACTACTTCATATAAATGACAAGACAAAAAGACAGCAGATAGTAAGCCTGTGCCACAGTCTCAATCATCAGATTAAGCAGTTCAATGAGTCTGACGCCGGCAGAACCGTCGGTGAGCTGGCGGGGATAAAAGGGGTTAAGGGCACAAAATCAGAATACAGCGCTGATGGTGACAATGCGAAGCTGCCGGATTGTATTATTTTTTCGGATGTCTCAAGCCAGGCGATGGATGTGTTCCTTGCGGAATACAAAAAGCGGGGAATTGAGCCGACACATTTAAAAGCCATCGTCACGGTTCACAATATGAAATGGAGTGTAAGCGGGCTTATCGCAGAGCTCAAAAAAGAACAGATTGCGATAATGCTGCGGGGAAGATAAGAATTGGATTTGAAAAATAAAAAGTATATGAATGTACAATACAATAATTGCGGAAAGAAGCAATGTAAATTTATGGCAGCCGTATTAAGCCCCAATGCACTAATCCTGCAGATAATGCGGATGCTTCTGTTAATGCCTGTAATGCTGCTGTGCCAGGGCTGTTCGGGCAGCAGACAGGCATCCGTGAATTTTTACGCCATGGATACAGTGATGCAGATAACCTGCTACGGAAAGGATGCGGATGCGGCGGTCGAGGCGGCGCAGGCTGAGATAGTGAGACTTGATGAGCTTCTTTCAATCGGAAACAAGAGCAGTGAGGTGAGCCGTATAAATCAGAACAGCGCAGGTCTGCTGAGTGAGGATGTGGCGGCACTCGCGGATTATGCGCTTATGCTTAACAGGCTGACTGACGGAGCTTACGACATGACAATTCTGCCCGTCATGGAGCTGTGGGGCTTTACCACGGGCGAATATGCGGTGCCGGGCGAGGACGAGCTTGCCAAGGCGCTTGCGCTGTGCGGCAGTGATTTGGTCACATATAACGAAGTATCATATAATACAGGCTCAGAAGAAAATGAGAACAAAAAATGTCAGCTTGAGCTTTTAGACGGTCAGGGAATAGATTTTGGCGGACTGGCAAAGGGATACGCCTCAGACAGACTTGTGCAGATATTTGACGGCTATGATGTGAAGTCGGCGTATTTTTCACTTGGCGGAAACGTGTACTGCTATCACAGGAAAACGGACGGAAGCGATTGGAATATAGCGATTGAGAATCCACTGAAAAATTTCGACTATAACCGTGGCGATGATGCAGGTGGAGAAGGTGCCGGAGAAAGCACGGAAGGAGTATCAGGTGGTGCTTTCGATTATCTTGGTGCAGTCCGCGTTCACGATAAGGCAGTTGTGACCTCCGGCGGCTACGAGCGTTATTTTGAGCAGGACGGAAAAAGGTACCACCATATTATCGACCCGGCGACAGGATATCCTGCCGAGAGCGGTCTTATTTCCGTGACGGTTGTGAGCGCAGATGGGACACTTGCGGATGGCTTGTCTACCGCATGTTATGTTATGGGGCTTGATGGCAGCATAAGCCTATGGAGTGCTTATGGAGCCGGTGGGATATTCGAGGGCAGGACGATTGCACCGTTCGACCTGATTATGATGACGGATACCGGTGATGTCTATGTGACAGAGGAAATTGTACAAAAGTTCAGTTCGGAGTATGATGTTAATATAGTTGAGAGGGAGGATTAAAAATCCCGAATGTCTAAGGCTGCCCCTGCCTGTATTCCCTCGGTGTAATGCCATATTTTTTCTTGAATATCCTGTTAAAATAGGACAGGTTCTCAAAGCCGCACTCCGACGCGATTTCAAGCACCGCCTTGTGTGTCTCGAGAAGTGACTTGGCGGCAAGAGTTAAGCGGTAATCATTAAGGTATGTTGTGAATGGCATCCCCATGGTCTGTTTGAAGAAACGCATAAAATGTGATGACGAAAAACAGCATAAGGCTGCCATTTCATCTATTGTTATGATGTCTGCGTAGCTCTTTTCGACGTGGCGCAGCACGCTTTTTAATTTTTCCACGTTGTCGTTGGTCTTTGATGCGGATACGGGCTTGCAGTCGGAAAAGAGTGCCGAAAAAAAACAGAAAAGATAGCCTTTGACTGCAATCTCGTAAGCCTGCGCCCTGTCACGGCAGCAGTCGTCCGCCATATCGATAAAGTGGGTGGCATCCGCATATTTTCTGCACGTCTCAGGTGAGATCAGCACCGGAAATTCAAGCTCTCCGTCGAGCATCGGTGTGAAATATTCGCTGTACATTCGCTCAGGGAGCTTAGAAGATAAAAATTCCATGTCAAAGATAATGTTCTCATATTCCATTCGCACATTCGGGTAGCTCCTTATTGAGTGGAGCCTGCCGGGGAGGATGAACACGATGTCGCCGGCTTCGACTCTGATGTCCTCCAGGTCGACGCTCACTATCCCACGTCCTTTTTTTATATATATAATTTCTGCGTCGTCGTGCCAGTGCAGGGCGACACTCTCAAAATCCTGCGGAATTGTGCAGAGATAGGTGTTGTACGGGAAGCCAGCGCTTGTGTGGGATTTGTTTTCATGGTAATTTTCGTATTTTCCGCCATGCATGTTGGAGCCTCCTATTCTATGAGAGGTTAAAATATCTTTGACCTCAACATCATGCAATTTTATATCAGACATATTTTGCCGCCTGTATTGCTTAGTGCAAGCCAATGTCTGGGTGGAATGGCATGTTAAATGCCGGAATATTGTATCGGATGATAGAATTGTACCACTTTATGCCATAATAATGCAAGATTTATATGCGTAAATAAGATTATAATGCAAGCATAAGCTGATTGAGATACGGTATGGGTTACATGATAAAGCTTAGGTATCAGGGTATCAGCCAAAGGACAGGAAACGACAGAACATTTTTAGACATGACAATATAGTAACGCTGATTATTGATGACATTTTCACCAACAATAGGTGGGTGGTTTATCAGTAGCACAATTTTTGGGGCAGCAGCCCGGAAAGGTCAGGTAATTATGGTTAAGGAAGCAGTATTAAAGCAGTATGGAAAGTCAATCGCAGAGTGCACGGACAGAGAGATTTATGACGCACTCCTCACAAGTGTTAACGAGCTTGCGGCGCAGAAGGAGTGCAACGAGGGTAAGAGAAAGCTCTACTACATCTCGGCAGAGTTCCTTATCGGTAAGCTTTTATCGAACAATCTTATTAATCTCGGATTATATGACGAGGTTAAGGCAGAGTTAAATGATGCGGGAAGAAGCCTTGCTGAGATAGAAGAGATTGAGCCGGAGCCATCACTTGGAAACGGCGGACTCGGAAGACTTGCGGCATGTTTCCTTGATTCCATCGCAAGCCTTGGACTTAACGGAGACGGAGTTGGTCTTAACTATCATTTTGGACTTTTTAAGCAGGAATTCAAGGATAATTTACAGTATGAGACAAAGAATCCTTGGATTGACAAGAAGAGCTGGCTCAACAAGACAGATGTTTCTTATAAGGTTAAGTTCGGCGGCATGGAAGTTACATCGAGAATGTATGACATTCTTGTAACAGGCTACAATAACCGCACCAACAAGCTTCATCTTTTTGACATCGAGACAATCGATGAGAGCATTGTCAAAGAGGGAATTGATTTTGATAAGCACGAGATTAAGAAGAATCTTACACTTTTCCTCTACCCGGATGACTCTGATGAGGCAGGAAGACTTCTTCGCGTATATCAGCAGTACTTCATGGTAAGCAACGCCGCACAGCTTATTTTAAAGGAAGCAAAGGAAAGAGGCTGCAAGCTTACCGACCTTCACGAGTATGTTGCAATCCAGATTAACGATACACATCCTTCAATGGTTATTCCTGAGCTTATAAGACTTCTCACAGCGGAGGGAATGTCCATGGATGCGGCAATCAAGGAGGTTACTAACACCTGTGCATACACTAACCACACAATCTTAGCTGAAGCTCTTGAGAAGTGGCCTATCGCTTATCTTAAAAAGGCTGTTCCGCAGCTCATGCCTATCATAAAGGAGTTAGACAGGAGAGTGCGCGCTAAGTTCGATGATGAGAGCGTATACATCATAGACAAGGATGACAGAGTGCACATGGCACACATGGATATACACTATGGCTACAGCGTAAATGGTGTTGCATATCTCCACACCGAGATTTTGAAGGATTCTGAGCTTAATAACTTCTACAAGATTTATCCTGAGAAGTTCAACAATAAGACCAATGGTATCACCTTCAGAAGATGGCTTTTACACTGCAATGCTCCACTTGCCGATTTTATCACAAGCCTTATCGGTGACAGCTACAAGACGGATGCAACTGAGCTTAAAAAGCTTGAGAAGTTCGTTGATGATGAGAAGGTATTAAATGAGCTCTTAGAGATTAAGAAGGATGCCAAGATTGAACTCTCCAATTATCTGTCCGAGACACAGGGAATTGAGCTTGACGAGAATTCCGTCTTCGATATACAGATTAAGAGACTTCATGAGTACAAGAGACAGCAGATGAACGTACTCTATGTGATTCACAAGTACCTTGAAATCAAGGACGGCAAGAAGCCGGCAAGACCAATCACGGTTATCTTCGGAGCCAAGGCTGCACCTGCTTATGTTATCGCAAAGGATATAATTCATCTTATCCTCTGCATGCAGGAGCTTATCAATAATGACCCTGAGGTAAGTCCTTATCTTAAGGTTGTCATGGTAAAGAATTACAATGTAACCAAGGCAGAGAAGCTTATACCTGCATGTGATATTTCCGAGCAGATTTCACTTGCTTCTAAGGAGGCTTCAGGTACAGGTAACATGAAGTTCATGTTAAATGGTGCGGTTACACTTGGAACCTTAGATGGTGCAAATGTTGAGATAAGCCAGTTCGCAGGCAAGGAGAATGAGTACATCTTCGGAAAGACAGCGGATGTGGTTATAGAGCACTATGCAAAGGCAGACTATGTATCGATGGATTACTATGAGAAGAGTGATGTTATAAAGGATGCGGTTGATTTCATCGTGAGTGATGAGCTTCTTGCAATCGGCAATGAGGAGAACCTTGAACGCCTTTACAATGAGCTTCTCAACAAGGACTGGTTCATGACACTCTTAGACCTTGAGGAGTACATCAAGGTTAAGGATAAGGCATTCGCTGATTATGAGGACAGAATGAGCTGGGCTAAGAAGATGCTCCACAATATAGCAAATGCAGGCTTCTTCTCATCAGACAGAACCATTGAGGAGTATAACAAGGACATCTGGAAGCTTTCATAGTTTGAATATTGTACCCTATATAAAAGCAGGCTTAAGGGCTTGCTTTTATACTTGTTAAGATTCGGGTGTCAAAACATGCCAATTTAATTTACGAGTGTATAACGTATTATGTTTATGCATATCAGCTCCATTGTACGAAGCAAGATGTTCTAAGAACATCTAAGCTTCTCCCAAAGTCGTGATATGCATAAACATAATACGTTATACACGGATAAGTATATACAGCATGTTTTGATACCCGAATCTTATTATAAAAGAAAAACGCACATAGACAGAAAATTAGATAAATCATAAGAATATGGAGGTCAACATGACAATATGCAACATTGCAGATATCAGGGATTCCGTCATAAATGAAGTGGAGCGGACCGGTGCTAAGCATGCTGTGTTTGATTTGTACGGAACCTTGGTAGATATACATACGGACGAGGAGGAGAAGAACTTCTGGAAGAAGCTTGCCAAGTTTCTGAGACGACATGGAGTTCATTATGAGCACAAGGAATTGAAGAGAGAGTACATGCGTCTATGCAGAAAATATAGCAGCCTTCTTCAGAACAGATACCCGGACAATAAGATTGAAATTAATATTTCCGATGTATTTTATGAGCTGTGTACATTAAAAAACAGCAGGGTTACCAGAGAATTCTCAGATGCGTTCGGCTATATTTTCAGGGCAGAGTCGAGAGCGTACTTTAAGGTGTATGATGGCGTGTATGATATGCTTGGGGAGCTTAACAGGCAGGGAGTGAAGGTATGGCTTCTGTCCAACGCACAGGCAATATTCACTATGCCGGAGCTTGAGCAGCTTGGTCTTGTAAGGTATTTTGACGGAATAGCTATATCATCGGATGCAGGGTTTAAGAAACCGGATGCGGAATTTGCAGCTTATCTGTTTGCAAAGTATCCTGAGGCTGACATTACACCGGAGAAATGTCTTATGGTAGGAAATGAGTATGGTTCTGATGGGAAGGTAGCTGAGAATGCAGGAATGAACTTTTTATATGCGGTAAGCAACCTCACCCCGGAAAGTGAGAGAGCCGAATATCAGACACCCTCTCAGAAAGAATGAACTCATACACAGTGCGGACATTCGAACCTCTGATAGAAAGCTTTTGTTTGATGAGATCATAATGTTTATCCAGTTTGCTTGGTTTATCTCTGTGAGCAGCTTTGCCTTCATATCCGTCATAATACTTTTTGACAGTCCTGCGATCCAGATCATAAAACCGTGCGAGTTCTGAAAAGTTTGGTTTTATATCACTCAATTTGAGAATTTTCCTTTTTGTCAGATGCAGGAATTTCATCCGACCTGCCATAAAATTGCTTTCTGTCGATTGCTTTTTAGTGCACTGTTGTTTAATATATTCCATGTGAGGATTCTATTTTCATTTTTATCTTAACGAATGGGTCTTTACGCTATATGACTTTAGTCTCTGTAGAATGAATATTCAAGTTAAAGGTGAATTTTTATAAAGAAAACAGGCCAATTGCGATAATATAGGAGAAGAAAATGTATGCACGGATATTACCAAAAAAATCTAAAAAAATGGCATAAAACTTTAAATTCTTACATGAATTATATCAGCTATGAACTAGAGACGCTTACTGGGCAGTCTTATGATGCCCTCATTCAAGAAATTTGGACAAACTATCAGGTGGAGATGTTAGAAAGATTCCCTTACATTGGCGGAGATGCTGCCAGCGGAACAAAGAACCTTATCGGAGCTTACATGTTTGTGAGCATGGGTGAAGTATTAAAAAAATATGGTGTTACGACAGCGCAGAGCGGTCACCTGATGATTCTGATTTATGAGCGTCAGTTTACAAAGATTCCGTCTTTTTTACGGAGCATGATGGGTAAAATCCTTACTAATCCACGATTTCTTACAAAAATGTTCCTAAAAAAGGATAGGAAGAATGCATTAAACGCTGCGCAGAATCCCGGAAGTTTCGAGACACAGACACAGATTCCACCAGAAAAGGGGTATGATTTCAGTTATCACAACCTCGTTTGTCCGCTAGCGGATTTTGCAAAAAAATACGGATATGAAGAATACATGCCTTACCTCTGTAATCTGGATTATGTCATGTTCGGTATTCTGGGTGCCCCACTGTACAGAGAGCATACATGCTTTGATGATGGTGATTATTGTGATTTCAAGTTGAAACTTTCTGCCAAACCGATGGACTATGATCCACCGATGTTCACGCAGGGGAATGGTTATAAATAAAAAGCGTTAAATGAGGTAAGAAGTAGGGGAATGTCAGATGTTGTTAATAATAAGTATCCCAATATTAATAAA
>UQYF01000055.1 GCA_900545175.1 uncultured Eubacteriales bacterium | reverse complement strand
AGTCCTAAGAACAACTAAGCTTCTACCAAAAGTCGAGATATGCATAAATATAACTCGTTATACACCGCAAAGTTCACAGAGCATGTTTTGACACCCTAGTCTTAATCAGATAATCTTAAGCCGTAAATTAACATGTGTTAAGCCTTTTATTTGACAAGAAAAAACACTTGTGGTAGTCTTGTGACATAAATAACCTTGATTTAATAAAACTATAGAAGAAAAGAGTGATTTGTAAAATGGAAAAGAAGAATTATTATATCACAACAGCCATTGCCTACACATCAGGTAAGCCGCATATAGGCAATACCTATGAAATCGTTCTTGCCGATAGCATTGCAAGATACAAGAGATTTCAGGGCTACAATGTAAGATTCCAGACAGGAACAGATGAGCATGGCCAGAAGATTGAGTTAAAGGCGCAGGCAGCAGGAATTACACCTAAGCAGTATGTAGACAATGTTGCGGGAGAGATTAAGAGAATATGGGATCTTATGGATACTTCATATGATAAGTTTATCAGAACAACCGATGATTACCATGAGAAGCAGGTTCAGAAGATTTTTAAAAAGCTCTATGACAAGGGCGACATCTACAAGGGACATTACGAAGGAATGTACTGTACACCTTGTGAGTCTTTCTGGACAGAGTCACAGCTTGTCGATGGCAAGTGTCCTGACTGCGGCAGAGAGTGTAAGCCGGCTAAGGAGGAGGCATACTTCTTTAAGATGAGCAAGTATGCTGACAGACTTATCGACTATATAAATACACATCCGGAATTCATACAGCCTGTATCAAGAAAGAATGAGATGATGAACAATTTCCTTCTTCCGGGACTTCAGGATTTGTGTGTATCGAGAACTTCATTTAAGTGGGGCATTCCGGTAGATTTTGATGACAAGCATGTTGTATATGTATGGCTTGATGCGCTCACTAACTATATCACAGGTCTTGGATATGATGCGGATGGCAATAACGGAGAGTTGTTTAACGAGTTCTGGCCTGCCGACCTTCATCTTATCGGTAAGGATATTATCAGATTCCATACAATTTACTGGCCTATTTTCCTTATGGCACTTGACCTTCCACTTCCTAAGCAGGTATTCGGACATCCTTGGCTCTTACAGGGTGACGGCAAGATGAGTAAGTCAAAGGGCAATGTAATCTATGCGGATGACCTTGTAGACCTGTTCGGCGTTGATGCGGTGCGTTTCTTCGTGCTCCATGAGATGCCATTTGAGAATGACGGTGTAATCACATGGGAACTCTTAGTCGAGAGAATGAATTCAGAGCTTGCTAACACACTCGGAAACCTCGTAAACAGAACAATATCCATGTCTAACAAGTATTTTGGCGGAGTTGTGAATAATACAGGTGTAACAGAGGAAGTTGACGAGGATCTTAAGAATTTTGTTCTCGGAACAATGGCTAAGGTTGACGCTAAGATGGAAGAGCTTCGCGTTGCGGATGCAATGACAGAGATATTCAATCTCTTTAAGAGATGTAACAAATATATTGACGAGACAATGCCTTGGGCACTTGCAAAGGATGAGACTAAGAAGGAGCGTCTTGAGACAGTTCTCTATAATCTTGTTGAGAGCATTCTTATCGGTGCAGAGCTCTTAGAGTCATTTATGCCTGAGACTGCTAAGCGCATCAGAAAGCAGCTTAACGCACAGCCAAGAGACAAGGAGAGCTTATCTGCATTCGGTCTGTATCCTTCAGGCAGCAAGGTTACTGAGACACCTGAGATACTCTTTGCACGTCTCGATGTAAAAGAAGTTATGGAAAAGGTAGAAGAAATCAGAGCTAAGCAGAAGGCGGAAGTTGAGGCAGCGGCTGATAACAATGGCTCAGAGGGTGCTAATGCATCAGACAGCGCAGATGCAGGTGTGGATATTGAAAAAGCGCCTGAGATTACTATTGATGATTTCTTTAAGACACAGCTTAGAATCGGTCAGATTATAAAGTGTGAGAATGTTGAGAAGTCGAAGAAGCTTCTGTGTTCACAGGTAAAGTTAGGCAGTGAGGTACGCCAGATTGTGTCGGGACTCAGACCTTATTACACAGCCGAGGAGATGGTTGGCAAGAAGGTTGTTGTGGTAGCTAACTTAAAGCCTGCCAAGCTTGCCGGAGTACTGTCAGAGGGCATGCTTCTTTGCGCTGAGGATGCACAAGGCAAGCCGGTACTTCTCACAGCAGAGAAGGATGTACCTAACGGAGTAAGTATTGGGTAATAATGGTTAGACATTACAAATAAGCGAAGTTTATTTAAGAATTTGTGCAGACAGTGAGTTAAGGCTTGAGTTTACAGGAATTTGTGCAGACAATGAGCCGAGGCTTGAGTTTACGGGGAATTTTTGTAATTGCTGCGGTAATTGATTGGAAGTTCGCTGAATGTGTTTTTGGAGTTAACAAAGGTTATGGGAATATTTGAGTCGCACGCTCATTATGATGATGAAGCGTTTAACGATGACCGCAGGGAGCTTTTAAATAAGCTCCCTGAAAACGGTATAGAGTATGTTGTGAATGTCGGAGCATCGATGGAGACGACAAGGAGCAGCATTGCGCTTGCGGCGCAGTATGATTACATCTATGCGGCGGTTGGTGTGCATCCTAGTGAAACTGCACCGCTTAACGAGGAGTTCATACAGTATATGAAGGATGAAGCGCTCCACAACAAAAAGGTTGTGGCGGTGGGAGAAATCGGTCTTGATTATTACTGGAATGAGCCGGATGCCGACATACAGAAAAAATGGTTTATAAGGCAGTTAGACCTTGCACTTGAGGTTGATAAGCCTATTATAATTCACAGCCGCGAGGCGGCTAAGGATACAGCGGATATTCTTCTTAGTGACGAATATAAGGCGCTGCGTGGAGTGATTCATTGCTATTCGTATTCGCCTGAGATGGCAAAGCAGTACCTTGATGCCGGATATTACTTAGGTGTCGGAGGAGTTGTGACCTACAAGAATGCGAAGAAGCTTGTAGATACGGTAAGTATGATGCCGCTTGAGAGAATTCTGCTTGAAACGGACAGTCCGTATCTTACACCGGTTCCCAACAGAGGCAGGAGAAACAGCTCCTTGAATCTTCCTTATGTTGTGGAAAAGATAGCGCAGCTTAAGAATGTGAGCGAAGATGAAGTGATTGCGGTCACAAATGAGAATGCGAGGAAGCTTTTTCAGATTTAGAAAGTAATGATACATAGAGAAGTTGCATGACCGTATTTAGAAAGCAGGGCGTTGTGCAATTACCTGAGTAATGATATAAAAGAAAGAGGAAAAACTTGGAAAATAAACATCTTGGAAATCCAACAAATACGAGAGAGATAATTGACAAATACGGATTTATGTTCCAGAAGCGTTTCGGACAGAACTTTCTTATTGACGGAAATGTTGTTGAGAAGATAGTCCGTGAGGCTGGTGTGACTAAGGACGATTTTGTTCTTGAGATAGGGCCGGGTATCGGAACCATGACACAGCTTCTGTGCGAGAATGCGAGAGAGGTGGCAGCGGTTGAGATTGATACCAATCTTATACCTATTTTGAAGGAGACGCTCGCTGCTTATGATAATGTGACTGTAATCAATGAAGATATATTGAAGGTTGATATTGCGGCACTTGCACAGGAGAAGAATGGCGGAAAGCCGATAAAGGTTGTCGCTAATCTTCCGTATTATATAACGACACCTATTATCATGGGTCTTTTTGAGAGCCATGTACCGATTGACAGCATAACAATCATGGTTCAGAAGGAGGTCGCTGACCGCATGCAGGTCGGGCCGGGAACAAAGGATTACGGTGCTCTCTCTCTCGCAGTCCAGTATTATGCCAAGCCGGAGATAGTACTGAATGTACCTCCGACATGTTTTATGCCAAGACCGAATGTAGGTTCAGCGGTGATACGTTTAAAAAAGCATGAGACATGTCCTGTTGATGTTGACGATGCTGAATTTATGTTCAAGCTTATAAGAGCAAGCTTTAATCAGAGAAGAAAGACACTTGCCAACGGACTTTCCAACTCTTCGGAGCTCAGACTTCAGAAGGAGCAGATTGCAGATGCAATCAAATCACTTGGAGTCAGCCCGAGCATCCGCGGTGAAGCGCTGACACTTGAACAGTTCGCACAGCTTTCTAACTATTTTACAAAGGATAATTCGGGTGTCAAAAAATAAATAGAATCACCCGAACCATATAAATAAAAAATCACTCATAATTTCCGCATCTGCCGCATATTATGAAAATGCGAGGTGAATAGGGAGATATGCAAATTTACCGTATATTTTCCGAAAGCTCTGTAGATAAGGGGAGGAGAGTGATTTTTTTGTCGGAATACAGACGATTGATTTCCTACATGTATGCTTATGACAACGGCATAAAAAACAAAAATGTAGGATTTGCAAAGACAGAGTGCAGGGGAGGGAATATTAAGCTGTGGATAAATTTAAAGGGAGCTTATTCACAGGTTGAAAATTACAGGGTATATTTTTTTGTGAGACATGATGCCGCTGTAGTTGGAATATATATGGGGGATATAGCTATTAAGAGCGGTCTGGGACAGTTTTTTACTGAAAGACCGTTGTCATATATAGAAAAACCATTCAGCGATATATGCGGTCTGTACATAGATGGCGGAAAAGGCGAGAGGATGTTTGCAAGCCAATGGGATGACCTGCCTTTTGACATGTATAAGGTTGTTGAGATGAAGGAGTACTTATCACAGCTTGATGCCGCAAAGCCGGATAGCGTTGATATGACAGTGGATAAGCAGGATGCACAGGAAGCGCAAAGAATTCCGGCAGAAATCGTTGAAACAAAAGCTGTTAAAATGCAGGATAAGAACATAGAAGCCGGCATTTTAAAGGCTGACAAGAGCGATGACTATGCAGATGACAGCAAAAAGAATGCGGCGGCAACTGATGAAGCTCCTGTATGGGAAAAGCCGATAAGGATGGTATACATAGCAGACAATGACGCTGATGAGGATAAAGCAGATTCAGCGGATGAAGGCAAAGAAACGGTTAAGGATGCGACAATGCTCCATGTCTTAGAGGAGGAGCCTGCAAAGACACATTCAAAAATGGATATGCTGTTTGACGGAAAAGAGCCGGTGCTCGCTTTTTCGGAGGATGATATATATGACTGTGTCGATATAGGACTTGATGAGCTGTCTAAGATAAACTTGGCTGACAGCGGTCTTATCAACAACAGCTTTGTAAATCATGGGTATTTTAATTTTCATCATCTTCTTCTGGGAAAGAAGGACGGAAATATACTTGTTGTAGGCGTTCCGGGCGTATATAACAGGCGTGAAAAAGTGACTGCGAATATGTTCGGATTTGAAAAATTCAAGTTCAGCATGAGAAGTGATGTATGCATCAATCATTTTGGATATTGGTACAAGGAATACATATATCAGTAAATACTTTGCTTTAAATGACAAAATATATGTAATAAACAGCGAAAAATCAGTAAAAGCGTCGAAAATATATGTTGCAAAGATTGGTCGATGTTAGTATAATACTCGTATCGGTAAAATAAGAATAAGTTTGGAGGATACACATGAGTAAAAGAACAGTATTTACAGAGTTAAGCGTATGTGAGACTTTAATAATGAGACAGATTTGGGCTTATGAAGGCGACATTCCGGTACAGACTTTGATAGTTAAGCTTAATGAGGAGTATGGCAAGAATTATGCCAGAACAACTGTTGTTACATTCCTTTCAAAGCTTAAGGATAAGAAGTTTGTAGAGACATACCGTATTGGTAAGATGTCATTTGCAAAGGCACTCCGCACCGAGGAGGACTACAGACGTAAGGTTATTCAGGATGATGCAGATTTCTGGTTTGACGGAAAGCCTTCAGCATTACTTGCATCTCTTCTTGAGGACAGAAAGCTCTCTAAGGAAGAGGCAGATAAGATTAAGGAGCTTATTAAGAACGCATAAGTACTTAATTTTTGCAGTGCATGCCAATGCTATTGACCATAATATATTTAGGTCATGTGAGGAGCATCCTTAAGGTATATGACAATATGATGAACAATACCGATGCATGGATATTGTCATTTAATTAATATCCGGTATAGGATGTGGAGGGGTATGATGTACTCTGGCAGCAGCCCCTCCCTCATATAAATAAAAGATGATATCAGACATGTATAAAGAATAAGATTTAGAATATACTTGAGATTAGAATATATGTCTTGTAATGTGTTTTAAATATTTCGGGGTGGGCATTTTGGTGCTCATCTTTTTTTATTTGACTATTTGTATGGTTTGAAATGATGGTATGTTTTCGTTGCACAAAAATAAATAATTGCTTATAATGTGCATTGGAGGAATTGGGTATGCTTTTTCAGTATGAGACCGGGAATTTAGTGCTAAAAATATTGGATAAGAGATTTTGCGGGAATGTTCTCGATTTCTATCTGGAGGGAGATTCCTATTTTGGAGCTATGGAGCCAGACAGAATAGACGGTTTTTATACTATAGACTATCATAGACGACTTTTGGATTATGAGGAAAAGAGCTTTGTGGCGGGAAAGAGTGCGAGATATTATATTTATGAAAAGAAGAATCCGGATAAGATTATAGGAACAGCGGCACTTCGAAACATTGTCAGGGGAAGCTTTTTGTCGGCAACAATAGGATATAAGCTTCTGCCTGAGTATACCGGAAGAGGTTACGCCACGGAAACAGTAAAAAAGATTACAGATGAGGCTATATATGACGAGGAGCTTCACAGAATTGTGGCATATGTACAGCCTGAAAATGAAGCATCCGTGAGAGTCCTTGAAAAATGCGGTTTTGAATATGAAGGAATTGCGCATGATTATGCAATGTTGAAGGGAAGGTGGCATGACCATGCAATCTATGCAAGAGTCGGAAGCGGCAGATAAGAATGATATAAAGTACATGAAAGAAGCGATAAGGCAGGCAGAAAAAGCGGCTAAGCTTGGCGAAGTGCCTATTGGATGTGTTATCGTATATGAAGGAAGGATAATAGCAAGAGGCTATAACAGAAGAAATACTGACAAGAGCACACTTGCACATGCTGAGATAGCAGCCATAAGAAAGGCAGGTAAAGTAATAGGTGACTGGAGGCTTGAGGGCTGCACAATGTATGTAACTTTAGAACCGTGCCAGATGTGTTCGGGTGCCATTGTCCAGGCACGCATTCCGCGAGTTGTAATAGGAACGATGAATGCCAAGGCAGGCTGTGCCGGCTCAGTCATAAATATTCTCCAGATGGAAGGCTTTAATCATCGTGTGGATATAACCAAAGGTGTCCTTATGGAAGAATGCAAGTGTATGATGCAGGATTTTTTCAAGAGGTTAAGGCAGGAAAAAGCCAGACAGAAGCAGGCTGGCAGCGGTATAGAAAATGAAGGGAAATAGAAGATGAAAAAGGTTGTTTTAAAAGTACTTAGGTTTATAGGAGTTACACTTCTCATGCTGGTGATATGCCTGTACTGCGTGATGTGGGTTGTCACAAAGGGACCGTCTGTTCAGGCGAGAAATCTCTTCGTGCTGTCGGTGCGCGAGACGAGCATGGCAGGCTTTCTTGCCAATCTGTACTGTTCAAAGGAGCAGATAGCTGAGATTGAAGAGGGAAATCAGGTGAAGTATCTTGATGAGGCTGTCGACACGTCTCTTATAAAGATTGACAGAGACAATACAGGTAATAAGAAGGATTTTACTGTCAATGATGAGGACAAGGAAGATGGTGTCACATATGCCGACGGTATGGAATTTCACACCGTTAAGGGCGCTACATATTCAGGTACAATGATTGTTATAAATGACCCATCAAGAGTTTTTGTGGGAACGTCATCCGATGAATATGATGGCTCAGCCGGACTCAGTGTTCCGCAGATATGCGAAAGATACGGTGCTACGGCGGCATCCAATGCAGGTGGCTTTGAGGATATCGGAGGAGTCGGCAACGGCGGAACACCTCTTGGAATTGTAATCTCGGAAGGCGAACTTAAGTACGGAGACTTGAATACAAGCTATGAGATAATAGGCTTTGACGAGAATGATGTTTTTATAATCGGCAATATGACCGGACAGCAGGCATTAGATTCAGGTGTGAGGGATGCCGTGTCATGGGGACCTCTTCTGATTGTGAACGGTGTGCCGGCAAATGTCACCGGAACAGGCGGAGGAGTCAATCCCAGAACAGCAATAGGGCAGAGAGCCGATGGAGCTGTGCTGCTTCTCATTATTGACGGAAGACAGACACACAGTCTCGGAGCGACATTAAATGATCTTATAAACGTATTTCTCGATTTTGATGCAGTCAATGCGGCAAACTTAGATGGAGGCGGCTCTACGGTATTTTATTATAACGGAGAGATATATAACAAGATTTCATCAATATACGGCGCAAGAGGAATACCTACAGCTATCGTAATCAAGTAAGGATAATGGTGTGATAATGGATAAAAAGGAAAAGGCGAAAATAGAAAACTCAAACGCACAGGCACCTGTAAGAAAGCGAAGAAACACCGCCGCAAAGACAGGAGCAGGCTATAGGGAAATGGCACATGATAAAGGTTCAAGACCGGCAGTGCGGGTAAATAAGAATAAAAGGCACAGACGCAAAAAGACATCTTCGTTCACATATTTTCTCAGGGCATATGCAGGGCTTTGGCTTGTTCTCACAGTGATTTTATGTGCCGTTTTGTGGAAAAATCTGTCAAAGTACCAGAAGGATTATGATGCAGCCGCAGCGGCAGGCGCTCCGGAGCTTGCAATGCAGGAGAGCATGGATTTGTTCACGGCAGACAATATAGGAACGCTAATTGAGCAGCAGCAGCCTGAAATTCTAAGCAGATTCGAGACAATAGAGCAGTATAAGGATTTTTACAGGAGCTTTTTAGAGCAGAAAAAAGTGGACTTTAAGAAGAATGAGGAGCTGTATAATGATGCGCGCCCTGTATTTAATGTGTATGCATACGATGCATCAGCCTCCGATGATACAGAGGGAGAATTATTTGCAATAGTATCCTTTAAAGCGGCAGGAGAAAAGGACTCATTCGGCTTTAACAAGTGGGAAGTAAAAGATATCGCAATATCGGAAAATATCTATGATTATCATGATGTATATGTGAAAGTCATGGATGATATGACTGTATACATTAATGGCATTCAGGCTGATGAGACGGAGTATATAACAGGCGGAGTTATAGACAATGCCATGAGCGATATGGCATATAATCTCACAGGTGTAAGCTTTAATTACAAAGTATATTACGCCGGAGAGATGGTCGGGCAGCCAAAGCTTCAGGTTGTTGATGTAAATGGTAATGATGTCACGGATAATTATGTCCTAGAGGATAATGACTTAAGAAATTATGAGAGTACGGCATCGGAAGAGTTCATTGAGAGCGTGCAGGATAGAGTTAAGAGCTTTTGCGAGACATATGTATATCATATCTACAGAAAGGCATCTGTCGATTTGGTTGCATCAATGATGGAGAGCGGCTCAGAGGCGGCTAGACTTCTGTATAATGCCCAGTCTACATTGGCGTGGGCATGGGTTCCTGATACGGTGGAGATATTAGATGAGAGCTATGATGAATTCATGTATTATAATGAAAACTATTTTTCATGCAGGAGCACGATAAATATACGCAAGTCCGATGAAAAGACTACGGAGGATGAAAAGTTCGTGTGTCAGTGGCTGTTCAAGAAAATTGATGGTCAGTGGCTTGTGACATACTTTGTGCTGGGATAATGTGTTGAACTCTTTTGTCCGGTGTTTGGCACAAGCTAAGTATCTGATAGAGATGCGAGAAATTTTTTATATTATAGGATTCGGGTGTCAAAACATGCTAATCTAGTCTGTGGGTGTATAACGAG
>UQYF01000054.1 GCA_900545175.1 uncultured Eubacteriales bacterium | reverse complement strand
TATTCACAAATCTTATATCAGTTTTTAACGTTTACACAAAACTTGAAACGGTCTCTATACACTTTTAAAATAAATCAGGATGTTTTGACACCTGAATCATATACATAATCTGCCAGCTTTACCTCGCCTTTTACTTTTATTGGTAAAAATCCATCATGTACTTTTTGCGCATGCTTTTCCAAGTCCTCACGGCGAAAGTAGAAACATACTCCGGGCGTAAATTCGACACCCTGTTTTCCTGCATTCACTTCCGCTGACAATGAACCACTCTTAAAAACAGAAATCGCATTTTCGAGGTGGCTCTGAACAGTTACCATATATTTTATTCTGATTATCTTATATACGATTTTCTGGTATATGTCTACCTATTATCCTGTGAAATGCAAAAACAGACGTGTAAGATGTATGAGTGTAATCAAATTCAGACTGAAAAGTCCATCCGGGTAGCCCCTTACGTTCCATTTCTCATGGTGATACCGGGCTACCTGATAAGCAATCCCCCGCTTCAAGTATGTAAAGCACTAAGCGGGGGTAAGGTGGATGCTTATGTCAGTGGGAGCTTTCAGGTCAAAGTACAAGTCAGCAAAAAATCAACCACCCCAAAACATTAAAAGGTTTGGAAGTGGTTGATTTTTACTTTGCAGCTATTATGTATGAAATTACCACTTTTCGGCAAGATTCTTTATGTCATAAAACTGAATCCATACCTTGTCATTTCTAAATTCATAGAAGAATGTGCCCTTGCCGTAATTGGTAAACTTATCTCCATTAATTACAGTTGTCTTATTGTCATTTGTACGAACTGCAATTATGGAATTCATTCCTTTATAAGCCGCCGGTTTTTCACAAAGACCTGCTATGACTCCTGCCGTACCTGTCTTTGTCTGCGTTCTGGCATTAGTATAATAACAGTAGCCCTCTGCATCCGCAGTACTTCTGTTGATACCTGCAAGCTGTCCTGCATACTCTCGTCCGCCGTATACATATACATTGGTCAGGGAAGCCTTCTCGATAAGAGCATAGTTGTTCTCACCGATTATACCACCTGCTACAGACTCACTTCTTATTTCAGTATCAGAAATAGTTACTCCGCTGATTCCGCGCACATCTGCAGCACTTCCACTAACTGCGTCAATTCCTGCAAAGCCTCCTGCGCTCATGTATGCCACGTTATCAGAGCTTACAAGATACTGATTTCCTATTCTGCTGCCTGCAACAGTACTGTCGCTTATCATACCCTGATTCATACCGGCATAACCGCCAATGTAGAGCTTATGACTTGTATTTATGTCATATCCGGACTTAACGGATACCGTAGCAGAGGTCATGCTGCAATTCGTGATTGCGCCGTCATTATTATTCATTCCGGCAAAACCTCCGATATAATTCGAAGCCAATGCCGCAGCGGTATCATCCCAGATAACATTTGTATCGCTTATATGGCACTCTGTAATGGTTCCCTCGTTAATACCGACAAGTCCTCCAAAATATGTTGCATTACTTGTTATTGTATTTCTTGTGACTCCATCATCAGTGCTTACCCCCTCAATAAAGCATCCCTTTATAATGCCCTTATTTACACCGGTAATCACACCAAAGCTGGTCTCTTCTGCCTTTGCACTGTCCACACTGTTATTTACGTTTCCTACAATTCCAAGCTCACGAATCTCGCCATGATTTTCTCCGAATAACGGTGCTGCTGCACGTTTTAGCGTAAGCTTATGATTATTACCCAGAAGTACATAACCATCATCAAATATCTCAAATAACGGCTCTGAAAGCTCATTGATTGTGATATCATTGCTAAGCGCAATACCTGTATACCTTGAATCAGACTTTATGTATTCAATAGCAAGCTCTAACTCATTCTCACTTGATACACATATCTGATAGCCATCAAAGCCATCCGTGGTTACAAGCGGCATCCAGTTGGCTGTCACGAAGTCTATGTTGAAATTAAGTGTCGATACCTTGGTGTCATCGCGAAGCACTACATCATAATATCCATAAGTACTCTTAGGTATCTTCTTTGTCCAGTACGAGAATACATATCCTTCTCTTACCGGCACTGCTATCTGTGCGAGTGTTATCTTTTCACTGCCCGCAGCAGGATAATAATAAATATACGTTTCCGGTGAGCCATCGTACAGTGTTGCAGAGAATACAAGCTTATCCTCACTCCATACAGCTCTGAACCTTAAATCTCCCTGAGCACTTTGCGTAACATGGACAAGTCCGTTATCGAGGATTTTAACCTCTGCCGGCATAGCTCCATCGCCTGCCCACTCCCATCTTACGAATGACATATCATCACATTTTGGTGCAGATATGTTAAAATCCAAGTCTGTGCGGTACTGTGATGGATTGTTGAGACTCTGTGCTCCATTAAGTACAAGGTCGTAGGTGATAGTATAGGTCACAGGCTCCCAGAGAAGCTTGTAGGTCACATCCTTAGCACCTATCGTAATATTATTTCCATCAACCAGCTTCTTAGAAGGGTCGCTTGCATCATACCAGCCCTTGGCTGCATAGCCCGTCCTCTTAACCTGACTAAGAACCGGTATCTGCAATGTTTTTCCATAATAGTAATCACCTGACTGTGCATAGTTGGAGGTTGTAGCTGTTCCTCCGGACAAATCATAGCCTAAATGACTCTTTATAAGTCTGTAATCATAATTTATTACAGTACTTCCATCGCCGGCAATCTCCACAGTCTGTACAAGAGGCTTGATATAGCCATCTGCCACCTGTGATGCATAATCATCTGAAACCTCGCATGGCTCCTGAACTATCGAGCCGGCCTTCGCTGTCCTGTTCTGACTATAAATAGGCGTATATGCACCGTTCGCATCCATCCTACGATATACCACTTTGTAGAATACATCCTGTGCCGCATAGTCAGCCGTGAAGGTCACATCATTAGCAGGCATGGTATCAATAAGATTCTTCCATGCTCCAGTATAGCCCGGTCTGTTAAGCCCCGGTGCAGTAATAGTCTGGCCATATTTTACCTTTCCGGTTGAATAATCTGTTCCTGTCAATCCTCCCTCGCCGGCATCCCATGTAATTGTGTATTCCTCTCTCTCATACCTGTACTCACATACCACACTTCCGTCATCAGAAACAGTCACACTCTTAGCTTCCGGTGTCTTAAAGCCTGCAAATACTTCCGGTGCAGGTGTTATAGCTGTACCTGTCTGTCCATATATAACTGCTGTCGATTCCGGTGTCTCATTGTAACTTCCGTCAAGGTTCTGCATGTAATACTTGACAGTAACAGCACGCCTGTCTGTCGCCCTGTACTTCGCTGTCAGAGTTACATCATGTTCCGGCATATACTCCGGTATCTTATAATCCCATCCGGCAAATTCATATCCTGCCTTAGAAGGTGCAGAAGGAATATTCCCCATCAAACCAATTCCGGATAGCTGCGTCCAACTAGGATCTTCCTCGCCATTATCAAGCTTCACGGTAAATGTATGCTGAATTCTATTGTACACAACTTCAACCACCGTATAACCTTGATAAGCACGATATACATTATTAAAGCTATCATCAGCTTCACCAGGAGCAGGTTCCGTGACAATATCCACACCTATCTTCTTCTGGTTGATATCCTGTGCTGTTACGTCCCTGAACTCATAGGCCACAGCATCGGTACTCTCCTCATATTTACCAAACTTCAGAGTGTAATACTTAAAATATCCGTTTCCGCCGGAATATTCTACTTTGTGGACAACTATGTATGGTGTCATGCCTTCCGGCACATCAGCTAACTCCCATTGTCCATACAATGACATTTCCAATGTGCCATAATAACTATTAGTTGTGACATCTTCAAACTCTACATCCGACAGGCTCGTTCCCGGCATATACATCTTTCCGCTGCCATCCTGCTTGGTGTTCCAGCCTGTGAATTTATTGTACTTAATGATGTTTCCATTCTCATCTTCCACAGGAGTAAGCAAAAACAACTCACCCATAAGCTTGTCTGTGTCGTTGTAGGAATATGTCTCTGTCACAAAATCCTCGATGAAACCATCCTTTGAAAGTCTGTAAAATACAGTATACTCATCCTTCTCCCACACAGCAGTGTAATGGGCATCACTATGATTGACAGTTGCGGTATTATCTTTATTAAATACACCTATATCATCTCTCCAGCCGACAAGCTTCATGTGGTCGTCTGTTGTCTTGCCTACATCCGGCAGTCCATAAGTCTCACCATCTTTGACATACAGTGTCTTATAAGGCATATCATCCCTGCCATAGTCGTATGTCACCGTGAAATAATCAGCCGGCTTAATATTATAGTAGAGAGCAAATACTGTGCTTCCATCTGCCTTTATCGTTCCGGTGAGAACATTCTGTGAATTATTCCCATCAAACGCATATCCGGCAATGCCGTATAATGAAGCATTTATTACAACATCCTCATTGGTTGTCCCATATCCAATCGATTTATCATACAATACATATTTAGTCTCTGTATCCGTACCGTCACTATTCCCATCTGCTGCCTTCTCGACATAGCGCTCAACTGTATACTGGGTGTTGGTACCATTCTCCCACTGTGCCACGAGCGTATGTGCATCAGGATTACTTATTACTGTATCCGCTGTCACATAATTTTCTGAAGCGTCATTCTCCACAGTCCAGCCTGCAAAGCTATAACCCTGTCTTGCAGGTGCAGGAAGTGCCGGATAATTATCGAGATATGTTCCCTCAATAGAGGCAAGCTCTGTATCGCCTCCATTTACATCAAAGCTGATTGTAAGCCTCTTAGCTGTCCATGAAGCCTTCAGCCTTATATCCTTAGCTCCCAGCCAGATTACCTTTCCATTTCCTGCTGCATCATAGTACTCCTCACCTTCCTCAGTGTAGAAGCCTGCAAAATCATAGCCTGCCTTCACAGGTATGCTCTTAAGTGACGGAACTGTCTCACCATAGGTCGCCCTTACATTTCCAAGTGTCGTCCCGTCAGAATCATATAAAGCAATGTCCCCCCTGTCAGCACGCCACTCTGCTGTCAGATTAATGTCTCCTACACGGTATGAAGGAATACTTGTAACAGGTTGAGCGCCTTCTAACCATCCTACAAAGCTGTAGCCTTCCTTTACAGGGGTTACATCTTTAAGCTCCAATGTAAATCCATGTGTATACTTATAAGGATATTTATTTACATCATCACCTAAGAATTCTCCACCATCAAGGTCATAAGTAATATAGTAATCATTACCTTCATAGTAGTAAGCGATAGTCAGCTTGCCATACGCATCAATTTCTCCGGCAGAGGTAAGATCAGCACCCCCTCCATTGACTGTTACATAATCAAGCGTATAGCCAGTATCTTTGAGAACATTAGCACTCACAGAAACTTTTGCCCCTGTGGTTCCTTCCTTATAGAGCTTTCCATTGTCACCGCCTAACGTGATATACATTCCGGATGACTCGTCTCGGATGTAATACTCTATATAATATGGTGTGTTATCGTCTGCCTTCCATTTAGCGACATACTTTATATCCTCAACACCCATGATTATATTCTTATTTTTTTCGGACACATCACCTTCCGCCGGATTGCCATACTCCTTCTCCCAGTTTTCAAATGTATATCCGAGCATGAAGTAAGTCGGAACATATATAGTCTCTCCATAGCGGTATCTGATTACCACATCAGGATTGTCACTGTCTTTAAGTTCACCCATACTGTAGGTTACGGAATGAATCTGTCTCTTGTAGTAGATATCAACAACAGTTGAACCGTCCGGTGCAACCGACATGCTGGAGGTTGTTAAAGACCAGTCAATCTCAAAGCCCTCCGGCAATATCTGATTATCTCTTACAAGCTCCTCAGCCTTCAGCACATCATCCGTATAGACATAGTCCCTGCGGGTCTTTTTTCCACTGGCTTCATCCACATCATATACATTATACTGCTTAGTCGTCTCAGTAAGCTCATACTGTGTACCAAGTGACTCGTAGTAATGTCTTACAGTATATACATTCGGTATCGGAACCCACTTTGCATAGAGTGTCACATCATGTGCCGGCATAGTTGAAGGTACCGCTTCTGCTCTTGTACAAGCCTTGTCGCTGTACCAGCCACCGAATGCGTAGCCTACCTTTGTCGGGCTCTCAACCGCCTCTACTTCCTTGCCTATTCCATATACCTTAGTCTTGATTACGGTGCCCCCCTTTGTATCAAATGCAAGGCAGTAGCCTGCATCCGGGTCAACCCATGTGATATTGAAGGTCTGACTTATCGTCTTAGAAACATAGGTAAGATCCGGCTGTTTCCATGTGATTGTCATTGTTCCCTCATATGAGCCTACGCCCTCCTCAGGCACAACAGTGATTGTATTGTCAACCGGATTATATTTAAAATGCGGGTCAGACATCTCAACAAAGAATCTCTCCTCTTCATCATATTCCGACGCAGCAGCATTTAAGCTTGCCCTCTTATTGCCATCATAGGTCAGACAGCCCTCTCCGCCTTCCTTTAAATCCATATATCTCATGCGGAATATCTCTGAAGGAACCTCCATGGTTCTTGTACGAACCATATCAAAGCTTAGAGGAATGCTGTACTCAATCTCTTCCCCATCATCCTCCTCAGTCCATTTTCCTTCCTCATCATAGACAAAATCGAGCACATTCTCTCGTTCACCCACATGCCATATCGGCCATTCGTTGCTGTATATCGAAGGATTGAAGGAGAAGGTTCCGTTCATAACCTCCATGGCAAGATTTACCTCAAGGTACGCTCCGATTTCCATAAGAACAGCACCCGTCGCCGAACTCTCTATATCCTTGCCATTCTCCCACGACATGCAGTAATAGAAATATCCCCACAATCTTGCATACGCACCAGCCTCAAGCTGTAGTCCTATACCGGCAAGCTTCGTGCTGAACACACCAAATAATACTTTAGCTCTCACACCTGCCCTGATACCCAAAGTTCCCATCACATAGAAATCAAACTGGAAATATTCCGTGGACAAATCAACTGTCTCAGAGCTGCTCTGATTTCTATGGAACAGCAGCATTGTGAAGGTATGTCTCTGTGATTTCTCATACTGGAAGCTCATACCTATTGCCACACTCATGTTGGCGGATACAACAAACTTGACATCAATGCTGTATGCCGTCACATAGAATGGATCTAATGAACCTTCCGCTGCGAATATAGGTGCTTCTATAAGGTCAATCCACTTATCGTTTGCCGCAGAAATAAACCTCTCATATTTTTCAAGAAGTCCGCCTGATGCCGTGCCTGCCGACTCACCATCATCGTCGTCTCCCTCTTCACCTTCTTCACCTGCCTGCTTGTTCTGCTCCATCATATTCTTAATGGATTCGCTTAAATCAATAAGCTGCTGTGCGTAGTCCTCAAGTCAATCCGGTTCAAGAAGCTCCAGTCCGAAGGTATTCTCCGGCTCGTCCTCATCAAGCTGGGCTGTCGCTGTGATAGCGATACCTGTGTAGAGCCCTTGGTCAATGCTTCCCGACATCTTATAGTCATAAATATACGGGAATATCCACTTCGTCTTCCATACGGCGCCGCCGTTTGCACTAAAGCCGAGCAGAACCTCTGTCTCAAACACTGCTGTCATCTTTATGGCAACCTTGTTCTTACTTCCTGTTTTCTGCACATCAAATGCATATTCAAGTGCAACCTCCACACGGAAGCCTGAACCCTCCTCAAAATGTACGAGATCTCTGGACACATTGACATCTAACGCAACATCAAGCCTACCTCGCTATATCATTATCTATAATCTCCAGTCTGTATGTATCACCTGCCCTGAAGCCTCCGTTTACCTTGACAGAATATCTGCCTGCAGCTGTCTTTACAACTACAAGCTCATCCTTTTCAAGCGTATTACTGTCATCTGTCCTTTCAGGAGATGTTATATTAGTAAGCTTTAATGCAGCCTTCACTTCATCTACGTCTGCCGCTGCTCTTTTCGCTGTATCTGTTGTAACATAAATAGTAAAATCTCTATCCTGTTCAACCGCACTGATATAGTTTGGACTGCCGCCCTCATTTGACATAAGCATCCCCCTTACCCACCGCTTAGTGCTCTACTCACTTGAAGCGGGGGATTGCTTATTCTGCGTTCAAATTTGCCAACTGTGCATTTTCTGTTTTTCATCACCGGACAAATTATTTTCATTACCAGATTATTTAAATAATATCATGGTCAAAAGGTCAAAAAGCTGTTCGTGCCTGCACGATTGGGCTTTTGAACTTGGAACCCGCAAAATATAAGGAATCAACAAATTCCGAATGTTTTAGAATTGCGGGAGCTGTTTTACAGCCGAACAATTCGAGGATATCAAATGATGGGCAAAATACCTTTTGACCCTCCTAATCATTTAAATTACACTATCAAAAAAATACGAGCGCAATATTTTTTTCTTATTTTTACAAATAAATTGGTACGAATTTTTATATTAAGTGGTACAAAACTGTATTTATTGCTTTTAATCGGTACAAAATCCATCTATTTTAACCAACTGTACTAAGCTGTCAAAACATGCCCATGAACTTGTCATGCACTTATAGACTAAATTTAGTATGTTTTGACTCGAATCATATTATAGAACACAGAGATTGAAGTTTCCTATTACACAAAAAAGGCACTATATCATTTCTGATATAGCACCTCATTTTCCTAATATTATCTTAGTAATTCCATCTTCACCACTTGCACTTCTTATATGCCGTATGTTGTTCGCATCAAATAAAATACATCCGCAATGACCCTCGAAGGTAGGAAAACATATTATCGTAAGCCGTGTGTCTATCTCAATACTGTACTCATTCATCACCAAAGTTTCACCAAACAGAACTGCTCTTTCATAGCAGCGAAGCCACTTTTCATCCATATTCGGAAATATACTTCCAAACCTGTTTCCTATAAGTCTCTCAAGCGGTACTTTTTCCAGCTCTGCAAGAGCCTGGTTTCCATACCTGAATACCCAGTCAACCGCATGGCAGTCATCATCAAATATCATTTCTATATCCGTAAATGCAAATGGCATATTCTCACAGCCTTTATAGTATTCCGAATATTCTTCAATAGTACCCGGAATACCTTCTGTTGAAAAGCTTCTGATAATGCTCTTTTTCTTCTTATACAAGCTGTCTTCTATCTCTTTTTTTCTGCTGGATGTATATTCTAGCGTATCCCCATTATTCAGATTTACAGTATCCGTTATATCATGTATTGCTATAACAGACACAAGATTACCTCTTTTTACTTCAATGAAATCGTCACCAAGCATATCATAAAATTCCTTATATGTGGTTCGTGTTTCAATGCTTTTCCCATCATCCATATATACATCTGCATGTTTTCTCCGCATATGTATATAGAGTATCTTTCTTACAGGAAGCGTTATTTTTCTTCTTTGTGATACTATCGTAATTGATTTTTCTTTATGCATAACTCTCCATTAAAAAGGGATTAAAGACGCAGCTTTTCTCACCTTCATCAGTATTCAATCTTACAATCCGGCTCTGCCTCCTTACAAGCCTTCAATACATCTGCCATTACTTTCTTCTCATCCTGTCCATCCTCGAATTCCACATCCATCTTCTGGGTCATAAAGCTTACCGAAGCATCCATAACTCCCGGTGTGTTATTCGCAATATCTTCCATAGTATTGGCACAATTAATGCAATCGACAGAAATATTGTATGTCTTTCCCATAATCTAATCTTCCTTTCTCTTAATGATATGTGTGCAGATGCTTTTTCTTCATCTGCATATGGAATATATAGATGGTGCTGATATCAAATTGCTCCGCACTACATGCTCCCACAATTCTCATAAAACTTAGTAATTCGCACATTTTTCTTTGAAAATGGCTGCTTACTCATGTTTCTTAGCAGGTAACAAGGTCAAAAATCCTCATGCAGGCAAGCCTGCATCGGACTTCTGGTCTTTTGACCCTGATTTCTATACATATGCTTATTATATGATATGAGGGTCAAAAGGTATTTTGCCCCTCATTTGATATCCTCGAAT
>UQYF01000053.1 GCA_900545175.1 uncultured Eubacteriales bacterium | reverse complement strand
TTCACAAATCTTATATCAGTTTTTAACGTTTACACAAAACTTGAAACGGTCTCAAAGAATTACCGGTTTATTATTTTACTTACTGCTCAATTATTTTCTGACAGAAGCACATTCACCTGCATTTATCCAGCCACGAACCTGTTCTATGTGCGCATTTACAGCTACCGCAATATTCTCAGGAGCCATGCCCATCTTTGCAAGCGCTATGGTAGTCTCCATCTGTGTCTGAATTCTTCCCTCCATGCGTCCTTCTTCTCGTCCTTCTTCTCGTCCTTCTTCTCTTCCTTCCGCTCGTCCTTCCGCTCGTCCTTCCGCACGTCCCTCTTCTCGTCCTCTTGCTCGTCCTTCCTCAAGCCCTATTGCACAACCTTCATCACGGCCTATTCTACTTCCTTCCAGCTTTGCAGCATCCAAAGCTTCTTCAATCTCATCTTTCATAAGTCTTCTCAATGCTTCACACACGGTATTCTCCCTCCTTACCTTCTCATAAAGCTCATAATTTGCCGACATGCTCACCTGTAACACTGCATCCGCATCTGCTTTTTCACTCTTCCCGATGTAGCTTTCCACATCCTTTACAAATATCTCTATATCCTTTTTATCTGCATTTCTTGAGAGCACTCTAAGGCTGTTATGCAGCTTGGGTGACAACTCTTTTGTCACAACAATCTGTGTCGGAATAAAGAAATCCTTCAGATAGTATATCCCATCATATATCTTTTCAACTTCTATTCCCTGATTTTTCAACATGGCAGCCATACTCACAGGATATGACTCACGAACCATGGAGATTGTCAGCTCATTTCCTGAGACTGCATTTACACGCTCGCCCAGTGCCTTATACATACAGGCATAAGCTATCGTCTTGTAAAAATCATCTATCGACATAGAATCCCCCGGACTTTTATATTCTATTATATTATTCTGCCTGAATATATGCCCTATCTGATTCTTCAGCCTGATATTTTTACCTTTTTCAATTATAAGCAAATCTATCTGCAACGGCTTTCTGCTTAGATTGTACTCTGAATAAAATTCAAGTACCTCTCTGTCTTCATTGAACTCAAGTCTCGCAGCAGCACAGAATGCCGGATGCCACTGAAGCTTTACTTCTTCGTTATTCAATTTTTAATGCCTCCTCGCATGTTTGCAGGAAGCATTATATATCACTTATCATCGTGCTCCTGCTGTCGTATATGGGATTCAAAAGCACGAATGTCTTAAATATGAAAATCAGATTATACA
Source organism: uncultured Eubacteriales bacterium (assembly GCA_900545175.1). GTDB lineage: Bacteria > Bacillota > Clostridia > Lachnospirales > Lachnospiraceae > CAG-882. The sequence continues at coordinate 13,995 of UQYF01000053.1, read as the reverse complement.
GAAATATAAGAACTATGCTTTTATATTAAGATAACATAATGTATCATGTTTAGCAATAGCATTTATAAATTTATGTATTTAATTCTGTACAGGCTGTGACTTGCTCAATTTTTGTGCTGTTTTTCAAGCTTTCTCTTTTCTTTCAATGTGCATATCATATGGTGCATGGCTGCACACGGATGATAAAGCATCATCCTCGGTCCCGAAAACCTCATAACCTCACGTATTTTTTCACGCATTTCAGGCTTATAGCAGTGTACTTTACAGTTCGAGCAGAAGGTCTTGTTCTCCATGAAAGGACACTTATCACTCCTGCTTCTGGCATAGCTTTCGAGCTCTGCACATGAATCACAGAGCTCATTTTTTGTGCCATGTTTCTTATTACAATACATATTTATCATAAGTGATACTATAGCTTTTTCATTTTCACGCTTGGCAGCAATATCTTTTTTATTATCCATCAAAATAGTATCTCCGTTTAAACATATTACTAAAATATAAAGCGGACATTTGCAATCCGCTTTCGCTACTTGCTCATGAACGCAGTCGCTTTGCGAACTGTCAGTGGGAGCTTTTAACTCCCACTGACATAAGCATCCCCTTACCCACCGCTTAGTGCTCTACACACTTGAAGCGGGGGATTGCTTATTCTGCGTTCAACAGCTTATTTCTAACTGCATTCCTGACACTAACTCATTCTTCCATTCTCAACAGAGTACACTCTGTCTGCAATTCTCATAGTCGACTCCCTATGTGATACAAGCACAATTGTCTTATCCTGTCTTCTATCATTGAGAGCTTTTAAAATAACCGCTTCATTGAGACTGTCAAGATTGCTTGTAGGCTCATCTAAGAGCATTAACGGTGCATCGTGTAAAAATGCCCTGGCAAGTCCTATCCGCTGCCTTTCGCCACCGGAAAGAGTATCTCCAAGCTCTCCCACCTGTGTGTCATAGCCTTTTGGCAGACTCATTATAAAATCATGCACCGAAGCCTTTTTACATGCCGCTTCAAGCTCTTCCTGCGTTGCATCAAGCTTGGCAATAAGGATGTTGTTTCTTATTGTATCGTGAAAAAGATGTGTATCCTGTGTCACAAAGCTCTCCAGTCTTCTAAGATTATCTGTGTTGATGTGCTCAATATCACGCCCGGATATATTAATATTTCCATTATCAACTTTCCAAAAACGCATGAGAAGCTTAAGAAAAGTAGACTTTCCGCTTCCGCTCTTTCCGACAATGCCTACTACACTGTTTTTAGGAAGTTCCACTGAAAAATTCTTCAATATATCCTCACCATCGTATGCAAATGTAACATTTTGTGCCATTACGCCATCAAAGCCAATCTCCTTCTCACCTTCTACATCCTCAACAAGTGGGCTTTCCTCTAAAATATCAATCACTCTGTTTCCTGCTGCAAATGTATTCTGCAATGTGCTTCCAAGTGCCGCAAGTGCCACACAAGGACCGAAGGAGCTCATAAGTGCAAGCACAGGAATAATCACACCGTCAAAACCGACAATTCCACGGTTATAATAATATGCCGCCGTAAACAGCATTATCATGTCAAACACTAAAATCACTGTGTTTGTCATAGCTGTATTTCTTCCGGAATTGTTCTTCATGCGCTTTTCATCTGCGGCGAGAGCATCACTTCTCTCATTCATCTGCACAGTGCGCTCTTTTCCCTGTCCGAACTGTATTATCTCATCGAGACCGCGAAGACTCTCCAACACAAAACTGCTAAGCTGTCCTGACATAGTACGGAATTTCATTCCGTCATCACCGCTCAATCTGCTCATGATAAGAGGAATAGCTATTCCAACCACAAGATACGCGCACAATGCAATCACACCGAATACCGGATGAAAGCTTCCTATAAACAGGCACATTATGATTGTGAAGAGAAACGCTATACATATAGGTGATATCGTGTGTGCATAGAACACCTCCAAAAGCTCAATATCCGATGTTATAACAGATATAAGATCACCTCTGTCTTTTCCCTCAAGCTTGGCAGGACATAAGCGTCTGAGCGCACTAAAAACCTTGTCCCTTATAAGCGCTAACAGTTTAAATGCGATAAAATGATTGCATCCCTGCTCAGCATAGCGAAGTCCGGCTCTCACAAGCGCAAACAATACCATAAAAGTAAATATCACTGCTACATTCAGTCTATTGTAGCCAAGATATGAAAGAAGTGCATATCCGGCAAATATCGTTATAAATGACGCACATAAGTGTCCCGCAAGTCCCATTGTAACAGCTCCCACCATAAAGCCTGTGAGAGGCTTTACAAGTCCGATAAGTTTCATGCATACTGTAAATCCGCTTCTGGCTTTAATACTTCTTGGTTCAATGTTGCTGTCTTTGCTATTTTTCGGGCTGACTGTCTCTATATTACTATTTGAATTTTTCTTATTATTGTACTCTGTTTTTGTGGCATTTACTTCATTCCTCTGACTCATTATACCTGCGCCTCCTTCCCAAAATTTTCAAGGCTCTGCTGTGCATTCCACAATCTTGCAAGCTCACCTTTTTGTGCAAGCAACTGTTCATGCGTGCCGCTCTCGGCAATATTGCCTTTTTGAAGCACATAGATACAATCCGCATTCTTAACATTTGCAAGTCTATGAGATATGAGTATTATAGTTTTTTTCTTTGCAAGCTCCATTATCAACTCCATAATGTCATTCTCACTCTCAACGTCAATGTTAGAAGCAGCCTCATCAAAAATATATACCGGTGTATCGTGAAGCAGTGCCCTCGCGATTGACAATCTCTGTCTCTGACCACCGGAAAAATTGCCCCCTGCCTCGCCGACTGCGGTATCAAGTCCATTCTGTTCTTTAAGAAATGCATCAAGCTTTACCTTCTTTAGGGCATCCCAAAGCTCTTCATCTGTCCCATCAGGTCTTCCCATGAGAAGATTATCCCTTACGCTGCCTTTAAAAAGAAAACTGTTGTGGCTTATATAGGTGATATTCTTCATAAGGCTGTCCTCTGAAATATCCGACAGCTCTGTATCACCGATAAGCACCGAGCCTGTGTATCCCTTATTTCTTCCCATCAATATAGCTGAAAGTGTCGATTTTCCGCATCCCGACTCACCGACTATCGCCGTAAAATTATCTCTTTTAAATGTCACATCAATACCATGAAGAATCTCTCTGTCTTTTTCATATGAATAGCGAAGGTTTTTACAGACGATATCTCCGTCACCATATGATTTTTTAACACCAGTGTGTACATTTTTTTCACCCGCATATACATTTTCTGCATTTGCATTTCCCGGTTCAGGCAGTTCAAGAAGCTTGAAAATCTTATCACTTGCCGCCATTCCATTCATCGCAATATGGAAAAATGAACCAAGCTGTCTCATAGGAAGGAAGAAATCCGCCGCAAGCAAAATTATGAGAAGACAGCCTGCAAGGTCAACCTTTCCCGCACCAAGCTGATTAAGCGCAAGTATCATGCCAAATGCTGCACCTCCATATGCTATAAAATCCATTATCGTTATGGAATTAAGCTGCATGGTAAGCACCTTCATTGTAATCTTACGAAATTTCTCAGACTCCTCATTCATCTTCTCATGCTTATATGCGTCTGCGCTGTACACCTTAAGTGTTGTAAGTCCCTGCAGATTTTCAAGAAATGTATCTCCGAGAGCTGTGTACTGCCCCCAATACTTAGATAAAAGCTTCTTTGCCCATGTCTGCACAAGCGCTATCGACACCGGAATAAGCGGAACGCAGATAAGCAGCACAACCGCCGACAGTACATTCACTTTTACAAGCACCACAAAAAGCGTGAGTGGTGCAATCATAGCATAAAAAAACTGTGGAAGATATGCGCCAAAATATGTCTCAAGCTGGTCCACGCCTTCTACAGCTACCTGTACAATCTCTGATGTCTGAACATTCTCTTTATAGCTAAGTCCAATCCTCAAAAGCTTCTCATATATCTTCTCCCTAAGTGTCTTTTTAACTGCCTTAGAAGAAAGATAACTAAACTTCGATGACAGTCTTGCACATACAAATCTAATAATAACTGCAGCAAATATCACGGCAGCAATTGACGCAATATCTGTCTTCTCCTTATTATAAAGCTGCATCAGCAGTCGTGTCACCGCCATCATCATAGTTATATTAGCTGCAAGTGACACCCACTGGCATACTACATTACCCGCAATATATTTCTTACTGTCGCTGACTGTGTTAATCAGCCTTTTGTCCATCATCATATGCTATGTAACCTCTCCTTTTCTTTTTCTAATACATAGGCGTTTGCGAAACTATATATTTTTAATCCGGACGTTATGCAATTTTACTATATTGCACATCATCCGATAATCATATTTACTTTCGCACCTGCCTATCTGCACACAATAAAATGCCGATGCGTAAACGCTCGGCATTAGTATAGTATCATGAAAGTTAGTTTTGTGCAACTGTTGTTAGTTGGAGTAATAGATTATCAATCCAATCTTTCAATCGCCTTCATCACATCATCCATCTCCGCGTTAGAATTCTCTTCCAATATTTTACATACTCTAGCGGTCACTATAGCCGCCGAATATGACGTTCCGGAAACTATTCTTTCATTACCACTTAAAGTTTTAACAGTAATGTTCTCTCCGCACTCGTATATATCAACCCATTCACCTCTCTGTGAAAAATCCGATATCAATGTCTTATTTTCATTCATCGACCCTACTGCAATCACAGATTCATAAGCAGCCGGATAGTATTTTGCATCAGGATTGTCCTGATAATCATTCCCGGCCGCTGCCACTATCACAACACCTTTTTCCTTGGCATAATCAACTGCCTGCCTTACAGTCTCAACATCGGCAGCAAAACCGGCACTCACATTGATTACATCACATTCGTATACATCGACAGCATCCATAATTATCTTGGCAAAAGTATCCGCATCCACCTGCGTAAGCTTTCCATGGTCATATATACTGCTCACAAGGGCAACCAGCTCTGCATTCGGAACATTTTCAAGAATAATTGACGCGACAGCAGTCCCATGTCCGTATGTGTCATCTGTTCCCATGCTCTCAACAATATAATTCTTTCCGCCTGCAATGCTGACATCAGGTATTGATTTATCAGAAAAACCTGTATCAACAACAGCTACACGAATCTTTTTATCTGCTGTAGCAGCTTTACCTGCCTGACGCTCTGTGCATGCCATGACAAAGCCGGTTATCAATAATGTAATTATCAGGATTATATATAGTTTTACTTTTTTTGTTCTTATATTTTTCATATCCTTATTATAATGCAGACAGGGTGCCATGTAAATGACACCCTGCCGCTCTCGGTAAAATATCTGAAATTTAGAAATACGCTGAAATTAGTTGTGATTGCCAACCGCATCCGTCACTGTTCCTACAGCCGGCTTCAATGCCTTTATCTCATTGTTGAAATCAGGTGTTACCTCGAAATCATCCGTGAGTGTAGCTGTAAATATAAGTGCATTCGTTCCTTCTCCGCCGGCAAACTGTACATCCTTAACAGGAAGTCCGCTTATAGCTGACAGCCCCATACCGGAAGCACTCTTTATAACCTCATCATATATAACTGTTATAGTGATAGTATCCCCTGCCTTATACTTTCCAAACGCAAGGTTGGCAAGACCTACCTGCTTAGGTGCATTTGTATCGAATACTTTATAGTGTGCGTCAACCGCTCCAATCCACCACTTATTCTCACCTTTTCCTGTAGCAGCTGCTTCTAGCAGTACAGAATCGTTTATGCCGATTTTTGCATATGTCGGTGAACCCGAAACAACATATCCATTGCTGGATGATCCATATCCATTTGATGTCCAGCCGCCGCTGCCGTACTTGAACTCGATATTCCCCTGCTTGCTTCCTGTAAAAGGAAATGCAATATCAGACTGCACTCCTCCGGCACATATATCAAAAGCATACTGTCCGAAGTATCCTGTCCCTGCACTGTATAATCTTAACCAGCACCAGCTATCCTCAATATCCTGCACATCCGCTGTTATATAGAAGCCTGCCTGTGTTGCAACATTCTTTATATAGCTTCTGGTTATGGCATCTACACCTGCATTTGCAAGTGCTGTATGGAGTGAATCAAACCAAGCATTCGGTCCCCTGCCGTAATCTACAGTCTTCTGGTCTTTCTGGCTTGTAGTCCAGTTTACATTCTTCACATAAGTATACCACTTATCATAAATGCCTGCTACATCATACTGCGGCAATGCCTTTATCGTTCTTCTGTATGTCTTTGGATCACCAAGGCTTCCCGGATACTTGCCCTTTGTATCTATGCTCTTATATAACTCCACATCATAATATCTGTCGGTATTATTGATATTAAAGCTTGCCGCTGCATCCGCTGTAGTCTCGGTTCCCCACTCTTCAACAGTGAAGGTCTTCTCCATATCACCGGATGCGAATGTCAGATAGACATTCTCTCCACCGACATGCTTGAAATGATACTTATCAAGAGCTACGTCAATGTCAACCGTTGAGCCGTACGCTGTGCCATTTATAGTTCTATAGTATACATATATCGGATTAGATATCGCCTGTGTACCCTCAGGAAGAGTCCTTATTACTTTGTAAGTAAACCTTGTTCCTGTTGAGCCGTCATTGAGTGTTATTGCCTCCTCGCCTTCAAGTGAAAGAGTAAAGATTCCTCCATGTTCCCACTTTGCTGTCAGGTTATAATCCTTCTGTGTTCCCTTCACAATCTCCGATACAAGGACATCCCCTTCATACCAGCCAAGGAACTTATAACCCTCCTTAGCTTCAGGTGCATTGAGCGTAATATCATTGTCCTCAATGCTGTAGCTTGCAGGATTGTTGTTAGATATTGCTCCGGCTCCCGCATCATAACTGATACTAAATACATTCAATGTCCACACCGCATACAGATTGATGTTTCCATATTCTGCAAGATTCTTCACTGTAGCTCCATCGCTGTATACAGGCTCGCCGTTCTTTTCAAGTGCCCAGCCTTCAAATGTATATCCGGTTCTTTCAAAGCCCTCCATATCCGAGATAAGCGTAAGGTTCTTAGCCGTATCATATATCATATCAAGAGTCTCTGTAGGAACAGAATCACCCAGACAACTGTCAAAAGTGATAACATAAGAATTCACTGACCACTTTGCATAGAATATCGGCTCATATCCCACCTTAAGTTTTATCGGTGCTGTCACTTTATTATTATATGCGTCATCAGTATACCAGCCTTCAAATGTGTATCCTGCCTTAGCCGGTTCATAGAGTGTAAGTAAATCATCCTCAACTGTGAAGCTGTCAGGATTCTCAGATGCGTTCTGTGCACCATCCATATTTGCATATATTATGCGATATCTTACAGGTGTCCATACTGCATACAGATGAATTATACCATTATCATCCGGCACAAGCTGCGAAACAACCTCACCATCTGCGTACACCGCATCCTGTCCTGCCTTCAATGACCAGCCTGTGAACAGGTATTCTTTCTTCGTAAAGCTGTTCGTATTAAGTGCCTTGCTCTCAGTGTATGTGAAGCTCTGCTCACTTGTGATATCACCTCCATTATTAGAATGGAATACAACCTTATAGCTGTTTTCCTTCCACTTGGCAAAAAGTTCTCTGTCACCTGTGCTTGCCGCAGCTATCGCCTCAACAGGGCTGCCTTCACATTCCTTGTCGTAATACCAGCCTTCAAAGGTATATCCTGTCTTCTTTGCCGGCTTTAACTCTATTCTTCCTGTTGTGACATTGTAGGAATCCGGATTACTGTTTTCTGCACCATCCACATTTCCATACAAAATCGTATACTCAATAGGTGTGTAGTGTGCATAGAGAACATGATTCTGTGCAGTCTTTACAACTGTATCTTCTGCTATCTGTATGCCTTCATCAGAATCTGTCTGAGGCTTTGTAAACCATCCGTCAAATATACATCCCTTCTTAGAAGGATTCGGAAGTTCTCCATAGACATCATCAAATACTACATTTTTGCTTGTATCGCCGTCTATGCTTCCTCCGTTTAAGTCAAAAGTAATAATGTAGCTGTCAGCCTTCCATGTCGCCGTATACTCGATATCCTGTGCAGGCATATTCGTAAACAGCTCCTTATCCCATTCATATGAATATCCTTCTATCACAGGTACCGGTGCCGTAATCTTCGCATCATAGTAAACCGTTCCGGATGTATAATTATCTGCCACACCACCTGAAAGCTTCCAGCTAAGATTGTACTGATTTCTTGTGTAATAGTAATCTGCTACATTCTTATCTTCATCTGTACCGATTCTGATTGTCTTTACATCATCGACAGCCGTAAATCCCTCGAAGCTTTCCTGTAAAGCCTCAACGTCACTGTCCATCGGTGCTGTATCGTGTACACTCACTGCAAGTGTGTAATTATCTGAACCATCCACATTCTGCCGGTAATAGTTTACTGTATATCCATACTCACCTGCCTTCCATGCTGCGGTAAGCTCCATGTCCTTTGAAGGCATCGTCCTCACATCAAATCTTACATCACCGTCATACCAGCCGGCAAAGCCGTAGCCTTCTCTTGATGCCAAAGGAGGTGTTATCTCTGCACCGTACAATGCTGTTATAGAGTCATCGCCTTCAAGCGTACCTTCCGTTGCATCGAATGTGATTGTATAGCTGTTTCTGGTATACTCATATCTTAACACAGCATTTCCGTCCGCTGTGATTTCAAGTGTCTGCTGCTTTGGAGCGGTAAATCCTGCATAGTCCTTAGTCGGTGGTGTAACAATATCCTCTGTAACACCTGTGAGTACATCCGTACTGTCAAGCGCATAGCTGCCATCAAGCTGCTGTAGATAATGCTCTACACGGTATCTTGTATCCGTTGCAGGGCTCCAGCTCGCATAAAGGACACGATTTCCGATACTTCCATTTTCTATCTTATCAACTACATCACCTGTAAATTCCGGATTATCATACCAGCCTGCAAATACATAACCTGCTCTAACCGCAGCTTTCAGTACGACTGTCTCACTTTCAATGTTATACGAACCAACATTAGCATTGACACCATCATACAAGTTCTCGTATGTAATCTTGTATTCCTCCGGAACCCACACCGCATACAATGTTACTGTGCTGCCGTCCACCTTAGAAAGATTCTTGACATTCTCAGAATCGGTATAACGCACTTCGCCATCCTTTGTGAGGCTCCATCCGCCAAACACATAATTGTCACGCACGAATGCATTGGCCGTTAGAGTTACCGGCTCATCATATGTGAGTGAGATATCCTCCATATCTCCTTGTGTGTATTTGGAATTACCGTCAAAATATACTGTATATGTGACAGGTGTCCACAGTGCATGGTATACAATGTCCTCTTTTCCCATAACACTGTTTACCTTAACAGTATTTTTTCCATCCAGGCTCCATCCTGCAAATATATATCCGTCTCTTGTAACATTCTCAGGTATGTTTAGCGCACCCTCATAGCATGTATCGGCTGTGATAACCTTATCATCATATCCGTAATCAAATGTATACGAATACTTTTCACGTCTGTAGTTGACTTTAATTATCATCTTTCCATCCGGTGCCACATTGACTGTATCGCATGCCATTCCAAGCACAGTCATATTCTCGAATACAATTCCGCCATCTACACAGAATACTTCATCAGCAGCAGTTTCACCTTCAAGCAAAGTCTTTCTTAAGCTGTCAGCAGTAATTTCCGAGCCTGTATATCCCTGTGCGGTGAACATATCCTTGAGCCTGTATGTTCCATCGGTATCCTGCACATAGTACTCAACTCTGTACTGTGTATCCGGATTCTTACTCCACTGTGCTGTATATACTGCATCCTCTGTTCCCATAGTCGAAGCTACTTCCTTATCCCATCCGATAAACGTATAGCCATCTGCCGCAACCATAGGAGGAACAATCGCTGCACCGTATTTAAGCTCATAGCTTACGCTTGCGTCCCCTGCTTCACCATCCTTAAATGTGACTGTATGCCATTCAAGCGGATAATAATAACGAAGAACCGTACTTCCGTCCGCCTCTATTCTTATCTCCTGTGACGCAGGTGAATTATATCCCTCATACGACTTGACTTCCGGCGTCACATAGCTGTCCGTAGTTCCTGTAAAGCTTTCATACTCGGCAAGCTCATACTCTCCTGAGACTATCTGCTCTCTATAGTGCTCTACACGGTAAGCTGTGTTATCGGAAGGTGTCCATTTTGCAAATATATTCGTATCCTGTGCCGGCATAAGCTCAGGGAACTCATAAGCCTGCGTACACTCCTCATCCTCATACCATCCTGCAAAATCATAACCCATCTTTACCGGGTCGGCAGGTTTATCTACCTTCTTTTCAAATGCTGCATTGATAATACCAATATAGCTTCCTCCGTTGGTATATGGAACTATAACATATCCATCCCGTAAATTGTCCCAATATAGTGAAAGTCTTCTCTGTATCGGCTTAGATGAAAATGCAAGCGGATATCTGTTCCATGTTATAATCATTTCACCCTCAAGCTTCTTATCATCCTTATCAGGTGTTACCGTTATAGTGTTTGTCTGCGGGTCATAAGAAAACTTGTCATTAGTCAACACTATATCAAAATTATTTCTGTTTCTGCTGCTTTCAGGCTTCGCAGGGTCATAATAATCATCATATACCGCATGAGCCTCACCGCCCTCAACAAGGTCAAGATATGTAAGGTCAAATACACTGTCAGGCACTACCACCGAACGGACATGCTGTTTCATCTTCATATATGGCATGTCCTCCTGAGCTGTCGTAAAATCAAGTATGCTGTCCCTGTTTCCGACAGACCACAGTGACCATTCCTTGTCGATAAGTGTATACATTGCCGTATACCGGTCGTTAATCGCCTGTGCTTTAAGTGCCACATCCAGATAAGCACCAACATCTATCAACAATGCTCCACAATACTGCTGGCTCTTTCCAAGGCTTTGCGTGTATTTAAGTTCATAATAGAAATATCCCCACAGCTTGGTGTATGCTCCCGCCTCCGCAACAAAGCCAACCGATGCTATTTTAGTCGAGAATACTCCTACCTTGAATTCAAACTCAAGCCCCGCTCTCACGGCAAGTCTGCCCATTACATAGAAATCGAACTCATAAGCATCTTCGATAAGCTGTACCGTATCGTTATATACATTTCCGGCAAATACATCTATCGTATAAGTATAACGCTTACCTGTTATATAATCAAAATCAAAGCCTACTGCGACACAGGCATCAACCTTCACAACAAAATCCACTTCAAGGCTGACGGCAATAATAGGAAAACATGGAGGTAAAAGCTTTTCCTGATTGATTATATTCTGCTCAAAAAGCTTTATCCAGTCGGATTCCTCATCCATCATATCGCTGTAACGCTTGACAAGCCTGCTTGCATTATCCTCGGAATTTTCATCCTCGCCATCATCCTTCGCCTGCTCTATAAGCTCTTTAATCTGGTCTGCTATATCAAGCGCTGTATCAAATCCATCCTTGTCATCGTCATCATCACTGCTGTTAGTGACCATTACGGCACTCACTTCAATACCTGTATAATTTAGCACATCAATATTGGCTGTCACACGGTACTCTGCAATGTAAGGGAATATTCCCCATACCTTCCAGACTGCCTTGCTGCTCACTCCGAGGTCAAGCCCGACTTCCTCAGTAAACTTACCGCTCACAGTTATCTCAACCTGATTTTCAGAGCCCTTCTTGCCCATTGTAATCTTAGCCCTGACCTCAAGCTCCACACTGAGTCCATTATCTCTTGCGGCAGAACCTTCTGCCTGTGAAAGATTCTTAGGTGTGGTGCTGATTGTCGCCTTCGGATATCCGTCCTCAAGCTCACATTCAACCGATATATCGGATGACATAAGCTGTAACTCTTCCGGCAATATTGTACTTCCGTCCTCAAGGATAACCTTATAATCTTCAAGATTCATGTTATCCTGATGCTTCGTAAAATTATCTGTCGCAAGTGCCAAGGATGCAAGATACTGTGCTGCTTCGTCTGCAAATCCGCTCTCCACAGCCTGCTGCTCAATCGCTTTCTCGATTGATGCGATATCCACGCCTTCAATCATCTCTGCTCCGGACATCTGCTGGCTCGCATAGATATCCATGGTCCTTACTACTTCCTCAAACTCAACCGTATCATATTCAATCGTGGTAGTATCATTATCATTTTGGGTAACTGCTGTTACCATTCCGTATTTTTCTATGACGGCAGCATTTTCCCCTTCGGAAATTCCGAATATACCACTGTAAAAAGCTATATAATCTCCTGCATCAACCGTTGTCTGGCTGTCAAGTCCGATATTCTCATACACATCTGCCGAATAGTCAAGTACCTTGTTCTCAACTGTAAGCTTTTCATCTGTACCGCTTTTTAAAACTGCACTGGATACAGGCAGGATATCTGGTGTAAAAATTACATCCTCAGGAGCAGCATTTTTATAACTGTCCCTGCCATTCTTCTTACCTGTTATCTCGATATATGCGATATCTCCGTTATCCTCATCCGGTGTATCAAGTGTTCTAAGGTCAGGCCTTAACCCGGCATATATTGATACTACATCCCCTACATTCAATGTTCCTTTATCATAATCAAACTCACCCTGTGTAAGCTCTGCCGGTCCTAAGATCCCGTTTTTATCTGCCTTGTAAAGTGCTATGCTCAGTGTATCGACCTGCTCACCATCATTAACTATATTCTTTAAATCGCTTAACGGTATATACACAATGTCACTGTCAAGTGATACATTCAACACTTCATTTTTAGTTGTAGTAAAATTATATTCCCTCACTGTATCAGGCTGATCTTTGAAGTTGAGCCTCGAATCAGTGAGTGCAATTCTATATGTACAGCCATCTTCAAAGCCCGGAACTGTCATTGATGAATTGTTTTCTATCTTAGGAGTCTTTCCTGTGATAACATAGACTCCATCCGCACCTGTCACATCGACAATGTCTGTCTGCTCAGGGTCAGTGAGGTTCTTGACATCTAAAGCTGCACGCACTCCCTCTGCATCTAACTTCTTATCGTCTGTGACAACTGTAACAGTAAAATTCCTGCCGTCTACATTCTCCTCTGCGGTAAAAACTATATTTTCCACAGGCTCTAGCTGCTCGGCTGTCTTATATGCCGCATATAATGTTAAGTCGCTATTTACACTGTCATCCTCCATAACCGGACTTGTAAAAGCATCATCATAGTACCATCCAAGAAAGATATTCCCTTCATTGTAAGGTGTGGAAAAACTCTTTATCTTAGTCCCCTGCTCAACATACTTTGTCTTAAGTACGCTTCCGTTCTGCGTGACAAAATTAACCGCATACTGCTCTTTTTGCTCCTCATCCTCCTGCGGAAGATTCTCCCGTGGTGCACTCTCTGTCACATCGGAGGTACTCTCCTCTCCGGCTGTGGCAGACTGTGTATCATTTGCCGCCTGTGAGTAATTTTCCCCGGCTGTTCCTTTTGAAGTCTCCTGTGCTGCAAGTTCCGTCTCATCCGGCTTTTCATACTGTTCACCTGATTGTTCGGTCTGCCCATCTGCCTCAATTTGTCCGGTTTCTTTCTCTGAACCGGCAGCCTGCCCACTCTCCTGTGGCAGATTCGAAGCTTCTGATTCAATCTGTGTCTGCTCACCTGGCGTACTCTGCACCGGCTTATTTTTTCCGATAGCACTTACTACTGCAAGCGCTGTGCCGGACACAATCAACGCAATAAGGATTGTGAGCAATGCTGTTCTTTTGGCTTTGTCCGCCCATATTGCATTATAGATTTTTCTCCACATCGCATATTCCTCCTGTCATTTGTCAATTATATTCGCAATTCGTTTTTGATTTTTCTCATATAAAATCGATGCTTCACATCTCTTTTATTTTATAAATCAAAAGTACTACTATAATTCTATGATATGAGGGTCAAAAGGTATTTTGCCCCTCATTTGATATCCTCGAATTGCT
>UQYF01000052.1 GCA_900545175.1 uncultured Eubacteriales bacterium | reverse complement strand
ACAGTAACTATGTGGCTTTCAGCCACTTTCATGGCAAAGCCATGAATAATTCAGGATAAATTATTGGATTCGAAGGGCAGAACATGTTCGCAGGCTTAATTGAACGCCGTAGATTGTACACTCATAAACTAAACCGACTTGCTTTGACATCCGAATCCTGTCAGACAACCCAAACATCATCTGACATTTTTGCATTGGTTCTACCTATATTTTTAGACTATATTTTTAAACTGGGCTGCATAGAGATTGTAATACGCACCCTTAGCTGCGAGCAGCTCCTCATGGCTTCCGGCTTCTTTAATCTGTCCATCATCAATGACGAATATCCTATCAGCATTTTTAATAGTAGAAAGTCTGTGTGCTATGACAAACGAAGTTCTGCCCGCAAGCATTGCCTCTATTCCCTTTTGCACAAGTGCCTCCGTGTGGGTGTCAATGCTTGAGGTCGCCTCATCAAGAATAAGTATCTGTGGTTTGCTAAGCATCGTCCTTGCAAAAGCGATGAGCTGTCTCTGACCATTTGAAAGTCTTGCTCCGCGCTCATTAATTTCCGTATCATAGCCCTTCTCAAGCTTTGAGATAAAGTCGTGTGCATGAACAGACCTGGCAGCCTCAATAATCTCCTCATCAGTGGCATCAAGCTTTCCGTAGCGGATGTTGTCCTTGATTGTGCCTGAGAACAGGAAATTATCCTGCGTCATAATGCCCATCTGCTCCCTGAGACTTTTTAGTGTAACTGATTTTACATCAGTGTCATCGACAAGCACCTTTCCCTTCGTGGCATTATAAAAACGACTGATAAGATTAATTACCGTTGACTTACCTGCACCTGTAGGCCCTACAAGCGCTATCGTCTCACCCTGCTTAACCTTGAAGCTTACATCCTTTAATACCATAACATCAGGCTCATCCGAGTATGCAAAGGATACATGGTCAAATTCAACTCTTCCGTCAAGCTTCGGAAGCTGTACCGCACCCTCCTCATCGCGGATATCAGGCTCCGTGTCAAGAATATCGAACACTCTCTCGGCAGCCGATATATTGGTGATTATCTTGTTATAGAAGTTAGCCAGATTTCTGATAGGGCTCCAGAACATTGACAGGTATGATGTAAATGCCATGAACGTACCTACACCTACAGCCCCTACACCAAGGATTTTTATACCTATGAAATAGAGTAAAAATCCACCGACACCCCAGCTTATCTCAATAGTCGGGCTGAACATATCCGATACACGCACAGCACCTACAAATGCATTTTTCTGCTCATCGACAAGCTCTGTAAAGCTCTCAAGCGATTCATCCTCGGCAGCGAAGCTCTGGACAACCCTTATTCCCGAAAGATTTTCGTGAAGATAAGCATTCATGTTGGAGGTCTTTTTTCTGAAGGACTGCCATCTCTTATGTCCAAGCCTCTCTATTATGGACATTGCAGCTATAAGAAAAGGCACTGTGACAAACGATGCGACAGCAAGCTTAGGATTCTTCACTATCATTATCACTGCAACGGCAACAAGTGTTATAAAATCCGGAATGAGTGTTGTCACACTATCCGAAAGTATATTTTTTAATGAATTTACATCTCCGATTACCCTCGCAAGAATCTTTCCTGTAGGTCTTGTGTCGAAGAAATGGAAGCTCAGCTTCTGAATATGCTCATAGACTGCCTGCCTGATATCAAGAAGTACCTGATTGGAAATCTTAGCAAGCATATACATACGAAGCTTGATTCCTGCAACATTTATAACATTCAGTCCGACACCGAACAGACATAAGAGCATAAGCCCCTTCATGTCCTTATTGGCAATGTGGACATTTACCGCACGCTCTATGATGAGCGGATTTACCAGATTGATTGCTATTGTAATGCACATTATAAGCAGAACAAGCAATATCTTTTTTCCATATCTGAACAGATAACGATACAAGCGGATGAGTGTATCAAGCTTTAATACCTCTTTCTGCTCCTCGTCCTCCCTAAAGGAATTAACCGACATTTCCTGCCACCTCCTCTAAAACAACGGATGCGGAATACTGCGCATTGTAGGTATCGTAATAGATTCCCTTCTTTGCCATGAGCTCGTCATGTGTACCTCTCTCGGCAATACTTCCGCCTTCTAGCACAATAATCTCATCAGCCTGCTTAACAGCAGAAATTCGATGTGCAATGATAATCTTTGTCGTATTCTTCATTGCTTCGAGCTCTTTTTGAATCTCATACTCCGTCTCCATATCAAGAGCTGATGTCGAGTCATCGAGTATAAGCACCGGAGCCTGCTTTGCAATCGCTCTCGCTATACTGATACGCTGCTTCTGTCCTCCCGACAGACCAACACCACGCTCACCTACTACTGTCTCATATTTGTCGGAAAGCTTACCTATAAAGCCTGCCGCCCTCGCAGACTGTGCCGAGGACTCGATAAGCTCATCCGTTATATTGTCCCTGCGTCCGATACTGATATTTTCCTTAATCGAATCCGAAAAAAGGAATACATCCTGCATGACAACAGAGATATTCGCTCTAAGGCTCTGTGTAGTGATATCCTTCACATCATTTCCATCGAGCATAACCTTACCGTCTGTCGCATCATAGAAGCGCTCAATAAGATTGATTATTGATGTTTTACCGGAACCTGTCACACCCATGATTCCAAGTGTCTTTCCGGCAGGAACCTTAAATGATACGTTGTTTAATACCTGAGTATCGTTAATGTTGAAGGATACATTGTCAAACTCAACCTCACCCTTGGCTCTTCCTAAATCTTTGGCATCCTCCTTATCGGCAATCTCCGGAACCTCGTTCCATATCTTTCTTATCTTCTTTGCAGATGCAAGACCGCTCGCCATATCAGCGCTAAGCCAGCCAATCATCTCCATAGGCCAGATGATATTGTTGGCATACTCGGTAAATGCTCCAAGGTCGCCAAGGCTTATCTTATCCATTATTACAAAGCCGCCGCCTACAAGTACAACCAGCAAAAGCAGAAGTCTTGTAAGAAATGATATATTAGGATTGTACTTAAGAGATATCTTTGACTGCTTCATGCTAAGGTCATAATAATTCTTATTATGCTTTCTGAACTTTTCAATCTCATAGTCCTCTCTCGCAAATGCTTTTACAACACGCACTCCTGTAAGATTTTCCTGTACAACGGTTGTGAGCGCCGCATTCTCCTCTGACAAATCGTCATATACCTTTCCTATCTTCTTTTCAAGCACTACCGCAGTGTATGCCACAATAGGCATGATAACTATAGGAATGATTGTAAGCACCGGGCTGATGCTTACCATACATACAAGCACGCAAATTGTGTGAATTATACATTCAATAGCCAACATTCCCACGTAGCCCAATGCATTCCAGATGTTATCCACATCATCCTTCACACGTGCCATCAGCTCTCCTGTGTTATTTCTGTCAAAGAATCTTATTGAAAGCTTTTGCACATGCTTAAAAAGCCCTATTCTAATCTTACTTCCTATACTCATGCTGGTATAGTCAAAAGTAAATTCCTTGACAAACTGAAATACAGCCCTTCCAAAGCCTATGCCAAGCAGACCGAACAGCAGCTTCATAAGAATCTGCGTATTTCCGCCAACTATGACATCATCGATGAGTGACCTTGTTATAAACGGGTATACCATGTCAAGACCAATACTGCATATCATCGCAGCAAGAGCTATCAGGTACAGATACCAGCTCTTTGCAATGTAGTTTCTAAACTTCATAGCTTCCTCCCTCTATGTCACCGTATAATGACATTAATGATATAAGGGTCAAAAAGTATTTTGCCCCTCATTTTGTTTTCTCCGGCACATAATTTCATGCAATTAAGCACCATGCCGCTCTGCCCCGAAAAAATACATACTTATAAAGTTCATGCATATCCTGCGGCTAATTGACTGATTTCCGCCATGACACGCAAAAAAAGCCGCATAGTCGAAACGACCCTGCGGCTTAACTTCATGCAAATAGTCTAAGCTGTATCAAATAATATATAACCCCACTGCGCTATATAATCACTCAATACTCATCTTGTGCTCTTATGCTGTATGTATATCCGAGGCAGTCCCGATAACATATAATGTTCTCACTACTAAATTACTTAACTTAATCATCGAGCCTGTCTCCTTTCTTTTTTTATAGTTTGTTGATTCATAAGTCTTTTTCAGAATACTCTTGATGGAAATAAAAGTCAACAGTTTTTTTATAATTTTTCGGCGCACCATACTATCTTGCCATCCGGTCCGAATGGTCCTTTTGCAATACTAATCCGCATTCTATCATCGGAAAATCTTGTTGCAAAATCTTTTCCATAATCCCAAAACACCAATATAAACCCATTTCCATCCTTTGCCGGGTCACAGTGATAATGCTTAGGTAGAATATATTTTATCCTGCCGTCCTCAATAGAAGCCCTCTGTCTTGTCATTCCATCATACATAGGAATAGAAAATATATGCTTTCCTCCAGGTTTAAGAACACGTTTCATTTCCTCAAACGCTGCATTTATATCCACAACATGCTCAAGAACATCACTTGAAATCATCAAATCTATGCTGTTATCGGAAAAAGAAAGATGTTGAATATCTTCATTTCTGGTACCATCCTCCAGTACGGTTCCAAATGGTATTTTCTCAGAGTAAAATGAACGTATATAATTCTTTCCGTATTTCTTTAATTTTTTTCTCAGAGGAGAATTATCATCCAACTCAAAAATAATTTTCCCATCAAGCTTTCCAAGCTCATCTATTGCCTCTGAAATATACTCATATCTTCCATTAGCCCGGCAGAAAAGGCATCTCCTCATCTCGTCATCAACGCCAAACTGAATAATAGGAGCTATTTTACCACAACACTTGCACCTGCGTATACGTGATTTGAGCAAATATTTTGGTTTTACATACATTCTTATTTTTTTTAATATTTGTTTCATTGCCATGTCACAATCCTCCTCATGCGTTATAAAAAACAAGCAGAATAATTATACCCCCCCCCTGTTTATTTTTGTCAATACATTTTAAATTGTATTCTGATGAAAAATAATAGTTTTTTGGCTTTGGTAAGTGTATTTACACGAAACAGCAGAGGGGTCTGGTCCCCATGTCCCATCTTGGGACAGGGACCAGACCCCTCTGTCCCACCCCAGGCTGACTGTCTATTTTTTATCAATTCTTGTCTGCGTGTACCCTATGTGCTACAATGGGTTCATGTGCCGATTGGTACTAATCAGGTAATATGCAGCCAATAACACATACATAATCGCACTATTACCTTGGAAATCAAATATTTAGGAGGCTATGATGGCAGGTAATGTAATTGTAGGTCAGTCCGGCGGTCCAACCGCTGTAATCAACTCAAGTCTTGCAGGTGTATTTAAGACAGCCCAGGATCTTGGTGCAGAAAAAATATACGGCATGAGATACGGAATACAGGGATTCTTGGAGAAGAACATTATAGATATGAGCGAGAAAATCCGCTCAGATATGGATTTGGAGCTGCTAAAGAGAACACCTTCATCATTTCTTGGATCATGCAGGTACAAGCTCCCTGACATATGCGATGACAGAGACTTGTATAACAGAATTTTTGAGATACTTAACGAGTATGGCATCACAGCCTTCTTCTACATAGGCGGAAATGATTCAATGGACACAATCAAGAAGCTGTCCGATTATGCAATCCTTATGAACAGCCCGATACGCTTTATCGGTGTTCCTAAGACTATAGATAACGACCTTGCTGTCACAGACCACACTCCGGGCTTCGGAAGTGCAGCCAAGTACATCGCCTCAGCCACCAAGGAGCTTATCCGCGACGGTCTTGTATACGATGTCAAAAATGTCACTATCATAGAAATTATGGGACGTAATGCCGGCTGGCTTACAGGTGCCGCAGCTCTTGCCCACTGCGAGGACTGTGAGGGAGTTGACCTTCTCTACCTCCCTGAGCTTCCTTTTGATGTCGATATATTCTTAGACAAGATAAGACAGATTCAAAAGACTAAGAAATCCGTCGTCGTTGCAGTATCAGAGGGTATCAAGACAACCGACGGCAAGTATGTGTTCGAACACGGACAGCACACGGAGTATGTCGACTCCTTCGGTCATAAGCAGCTCTCCGGAACAGCTAAATACCTCTCGGCTCTTGTAAGTGAAAAAATCGGCTGTAAGTCAAGAGCAATCGAGCTGTCAACTCTCCAGCGCTGTGCCGGACATCTCACATCAAGAGTTGATATAACCGAAGCTTATCAGGTAGGCGGTTACGCAGTTAAGTCTGCTTTTGAAGGTGAGACAGGCAAGATGGTAATATTAAAGAGAGTCTCCGAAGACCCTTATATCTGCACAACCGACCTCTACGATGTTCACAAGATTGCCAACATCGAGAAAAAGGTCCCTGTTGAATGGATTAAGCCGGATGGAAGCGGCGTGAGCGATAAGCTTATCAACTACATCCGCCCACTTATTCAGGCTGAGCTTACACCTATTATGATAACCGGACAGCCTAGACATATCGTAGTGGATATTGATAACAGATAATTTACATATTTTTATTCTAACGAAAGAGAGCCATCCTGACAAATGCTAAGCATTTTTCAGGGTGGCTCTTTTTGTTACCATATTTTATACAGCTAATCAGATATTCCAATCATAATTTTTTGTATGTCAAATTTAGTTCGGCTGCAACCGACTCGGTTGTAACCGAACTAAATACGAATCCATATTTATTCCAGATACCCATACACTTTTTTAATCAGCTCTATCGTCTCCTTCGACAATGTCTCATCAGGTACATCTATCTCCCCAACTTCACAAATCTCATAATCAAGCTTGATTTTCCACACGATGGTATCTGCGCCGGCTGCCGCTGCATCGCCCATATACTCGACAACAAAGGACGTGGCCTTGTCATCCTTATCCTTCGGGACTCCGATGTATACCTTCGTCATTCCATCCTTTAGCTCCAGCATAAAGTATCCTGCGTCATCACCGAGAAG
Organism: uncultured Eubacteriales bacterium; assembly: GCA_900545175.1. Taxonomy (GTDB): domain Bacteria; phylum Bacillota; class Clostridia; order Lachnospirales; family Lachnospiraceae; genus CAG-882. Next base: position 8,385 of record UQYF01000052.1, on the reverse strand, counting down.
CTTATATTCCGCATTCATATCCTCCGCTTTAATCTGTTTGAACGAGGACAGAAGCTTCACTGCCTGTACGAACTCCTCAAGTGTGTTATGTGTCACGCCCGCATCAGCCATCGTCACAAGCCTCTCTCCGGTTATATCCTCAATCTGGCTCGATGATATAGTGATATCGGTAAGCTGGCTCTTCACAAAGTCAAGCGGAAGTCCTGTCTTCTCCTCCGCCCTATCTACCGCACTCTCAAAAAGCTTCTCAATGTTGAGCATAACTTTTCCATCGTTTTCAACGTATATTTCAAGGCACTCAAAACCGTTATACGATACGTTGCCATATACAACATCTTTTCCCCTGCTTCCGGTAATACTTCCCTCGAACTCATCTCCAAATATTCCCATATCAACTCCAGCAACCGAAGCCTTCGCATTATATGTATACGTATCCTTAAGAATCTCATTAAGTCTCCTGCCAAGCATAAGCTTAGGCATGAGAAGTACGCATGTAAGAACCGCCGCAGCAACAGCTATCACCGCCGCAAGTCCCAATACAAGTATTATGTGTTTTTTGTTCTCTTTCATTTTCCATTTCCCCTTTTATGATATTCTTTACACCTACATACCGTATCGTGTGTTTTTCTAAAAGCCTTTTTATGCATAAAGATTCCTGTGTCAAAATATGCTATATATATTTAACTGTGTATAACGTATTATGTTTATGCATATCACGGCTTTTTGAATAAGCTTATATGTTCTTAGTACTCTGCTAACTACCTAGCCAAAAGCAGCACGGATGCTGCTTTAGAAGAAATGCATACACACACGGATGTATGCTTTTCTTCGGTGGCGAACGTATAAAACATCCTTATCAGAGTTCTTAGAACATCCTGCTTCGCACAACGGAGCTGATATGCATAAACATAATACGTTATACACTCCTAGCTTTGATTGGCATATTTTGACACATGAATCCTATAAGTAAAATAACAGGCAGGGAGCCAAATATCACTCCCTGCCATAATTATACTCATGTAATTTCCATTTGAAAATCAAAAAATTCTTAAATTTTAGAGACTCTTAACAGTCTTTACAACATTCTCAACTGTGAAACCGAACTCCTTAAAGAGCGTAGCCGCAGGAGCACTTGCACCAAAGCTGTGCATTGTGACATAAGCTCCGTCAAGGCCTACATACCTGCCCCATCCGAAATCTGACAGTGCCTCGATAGCAACTCTCTTTCTCACGCTCTTAGGAAGTACGGACTCCTTGTACTCATCGCTCTGCTGGTCAAATACATCCATTGAAGGCATGGAGACAACTCTTACATCAATGCCATCTTTAAGAAGCTCTGCCTTAGCATCAACAGCAAGTGATACTTCTGAACCGGAAGCTATAAGGATTGCATCAGGCTCATTCTTAGAAGAATCAGCTATAACATAAGCTCCCTTTAACGCATCCTTTGAGGAGCCCGGTATCTGCGGAAGATTCTGTCTTGTGAGCACAAGTGCCGTAGGTGTCTTCTTAGATGTCACTGCATAAGCCCACGCTGCTGCTGTCTCTGTAGCGTCACAAGGTCTGTATACCGTGAAATTAGGAAGTGAGCGGAACATTGCAAGCTGCTCGATAGGCTCATGTGTCGGTCCGTCCTCACCTACACCGATACTGTCATGTGTAAGCACGAAAGTAAGAGGTACACCCATGATTGCGGAGAGTCTTGCCATCGGCTTAACATAGTCGCTGAATACAAAGAAGGTTGATACAAATGCATGAAGTCCACCGTGCAGCATCATACCATTGCCTATAGCTGTCATCGCAAGCTCTCTCACACCAAAATGCATATTTCTTCCGGCATAATTGTCCTTGGAAAAATCTCCCATATCTGACATATATGTCTTAGTAGAAGGAGCAAGGTCTGCCGAACCGCCCATAAGGTTCGGAAGTATATTCTTAAGCTTATTAATCTGGATTCCTGAGAGGTTACGTGTAGCCTGTGGCTTGTCCTCATAGCTCCAGAAATTCTCATCATTAAGAACCTTATCTGCTGCATTCTCATCAAAATACTCATCCCAGAGCTTTTTCATCTGCGGATATGCCTTGCAGTAATCGGCAAAGAGCTTATTCCATTCTTCCTCTGCCTGTGCGCCCTTCTTAGCCTTCTCCTTGTAGTTAGCATATACCTCGTCCGGTACATAGAAAGGCTCCTGTGAAGGCCATCCAAGATTCTCCTTAAGTGCAGCTACGTTATCAGCGCCAAGAGGCTCACCGTGGGCTGATGCCTTGCCTTCCTTAGCAGGACAGCCATAGCCAATCTTAGTCTTGACTGTAATCATTGTAGGTCTTGTCTTGTCAGCCTTAGCTTCCTCGATTGCCTTACCTATTTCTTCTATATTATTACCATCTTCTACAACAAGTGTCTGGAAACCGAACGCTTCAAAACGCTTTCTCACATCCTCTGTGAATGCGATATCAGTTCCGCCCTCTATGGATATCTTGTTAGAATCGTAGAGAACTATAAGCTTGCTAAGTCCAAGTGTTCCTGCAAGTGAGAATGCCTCGGATGATATACCCTCCATCATACAGCCATCTCCGCCGAGCACATATGTATAATGGTCAACAACAGGGTAGTTCTCCTTGTTAAATACAGCTGCAAGATGTGCCTCTGCAACAGCCATACCAACAGCCATACCCATACCTGCTCCGAGAGGACCTGTTGTAGCTTCAACACCTACTGTGTGACCATACTCAGGATGACCCGGTGTAAGAGAACCCCACTGACGGAAGCTTGCCAAATCCTCCTTGGTAAGTCCATATCCAAAAAGATGGAGAAGTGAATACAAAAGTGTTGATCCATGTCCTCCTGATAATATGAATCTGTCTCTGTTAAACCACTTAGGGTCTGCCGGATTGTGGTTCATATGGTTAGCCCATAGCTCATAAGCCATTGCCGCTGAGCCGAGCGGAAGTCCCGGATGTCCTGAATTAGCCTTCTGTACCGCATCAGCTGCAAGAACACGAATAGCGTTCACAGACATGTTTTCTATATTGTCGCGCATAAGTGAAACTCTCCTTTTAATTTAAAATTTAAAATGTCTCTCATTCAAAAATAACTTTTGTGGAATATAACGCAATCAACCGCTGCTAGTTCTGCTTTCCAAATACAGCCTCGTAGTCCTTAACGAACTTCTCAATGCCGGCTGTCGTGAGAGGATGCTTTGTCATCTGCTCGATTACAGAATAAGGTACTGTAGCAATGTCTGCACCTGCAAGAGCACAATCAGTTACATGGATAGGATTACGGACACTCGCTGCAATAATCTCTGTCTCAATCTCAGGATAATTCATGAATATATCCGAAATTGTGCGGATAAGCTCTATTCCCGGCTGTGAAATGTCATCAAGTCTTCCAAGGAATGGAGATACATAAGCAGCGCCTGCTCTTGCTGCAAGAAGTGCCTGATTAGCTGAGAAGATAAGTGTAACATTGACCTTGATGCCCTCTGATGCAAGTACCTTGGTAGCCTTAAGACCTTCTACAGTCATAGGAATCTTGACAACCATGTTAGGATGGATAGCTGCAATTTCTCTTCCTTCCTTAATCATACCTTCTGCATCCTGTGTTGTAGCCTTAACTTCACCACTTATAGGTCCATCGACAATTGATGCAATCTCCTTTATAACCTCATTGAAATCTCTACCCTCTTTTGCAATCAACGATGGGTTAGTAGTAACGCCGCAAATAACCCCCATATCATTTGCTTTTCTGATGTCTTCAACCTTCGCTGTGTCGATAAAAAATTTCATAATACCTCTCCTGTTCCGCTCTCGCTCTCTTAGATTAAAAAACGTTTGGAAAACAACTATATAAATTGTTTCACCTACAGTCATTTTAAAGCCATACCGCCATATTGTCAAAGCATTTTTGTTCAAATTATGCCCATCTGTTGCTCATTTTGCTACCAAAAACAATAATAAATTACATTGCAGAAATTTTTTACATGTTTTGATTTAATTATGGTATTTTATACCTTTTTTACAAAATTTTCAAAATATTCTTTCCATTTTTTAACAAAAATGCTATTCTAATGACAGGGTGTTACAAAAAATATGTAAAGCGGACATTCGCAATTCATTTTCGCTACTTGCTCATGAACGCAGTCGCTTTGCGAACTGTCAGTTGGAGCTTTTAACTCCCACTGACATAAGCATCCCCCTTACCCACCACTTAGTGCTCTACACACTTGAAGCGGGGGATTGCTTATTCTGCGTTCAAGCCGTGAAAATCCGGCTTGACACGATTTATTTATTGCGAAAGGAAGGGTATTCTTAATGGAAGACAGAAAAAAAACAAATGACAGCCAGCGTATTCACACCAGACTGCGAAAAAATTTCAACCTTATCACCAACATTACGAGCATATCAATTGTGCTTGCCATCATTTTAATTGTATTTACCAGCGTACAGTTCAACCACTCTCTAAAGTCATATGGCTTTATTCAGGGCGACATCGGTAAGGCAATGACTGTTTTCGCCGATTCAAGAAGTGCCCTGCGCGCGGTTATCGGTTATCTGGATGACGGCTCAATCAGTGAACAGCAGGAAATTTATTTTGATAAAAGAGATAGCTTTACTACCTATTTCAATTCTATAACAGAGCAGTGCAATTATTCCGAAGCAAAAAAACTATGTGACAATATAAGCAGCGTCATAGATGATTACTGGGTACTGTCTGACGAGATTATAAGGCAGGGGGCAACCTCCGATGTAAACGCAAGCAACAATGCACAGCGTCTTGAGATAAACAATCTTACTCCCGAATACGATACCATCTATGGCTATATGAAACAGCTCATGGACTGCTATGTTACCAAGGGCAATGCATACAAACACCAGCTCAATATTATAGAGTTTATATGCATCGCAGTAATATTACTCCTCATAGCTGCCACAAGATTACAATCTAACAAGGTCAGCAATAAGTTTGCCAATGAAATTGAAGTCACTCTTGCAGATACTGCCAAGCGTCTTAAGCTGCTTGCCGAAGGCGACCTGGACAGTCCATTCCCTGAGAGTAACTACGATGACGAGATTGCAGAGATGTTAGCCGATTCAAAATACATGGCCGAAGAGCTCAACACACTCATATCCGATATCGGATATGTGCTCGGAGAGATGGCTGATGGCAACTTTATAGCGACATCAGGCTGTCATGACAAGTACGTCGGTAAGTTTTCCATCATGCTCACCTCCATGCAGAAGCTCAAGCGCCAGATGATAGCAACGCTCACACAGGTAGATGAGGCGTCCAGACAGGTAGCCGCCGGCTCCGACAACCTTGCGCAGTCCGCACAAGCCCTTGCAGAGGGTGCCACAGAGCAGGCAGGAGCTATTGAAGAGCTCACCTCGACTATTACCAATATCACTGAGGAGGTCGATAAATCAGCTAAGAATCTTGAGGAAGCCCATACGCAGGCGGTTGATTATGCCAGACAGGCTGATGACAGCAGGGTTCAGATGCAGAAGCTGTCCGAGGCTATGGTCCGCATAACAGAGACTTCAAGAAAGATTGAGAATATCACAGCCAACATAGAGGACATCGCAAGCCAGACCAACCTTCTCTCACTCAATGCTTCAATCGAGGCAGCAAGGGCAGGGGACGCAGGTCGTGGTTTTGCCGTAGTTGCAGATGAGATCCGCCAGCTTGCCGAACAGAGTGCCAAGTCCGCTGTGGATACACGCGAGCTTATAGAGGGTGCCCTCAAGGAGATTGATGACGGCAATCATGCTGCACGCAGTGCAGCGGAAGCCCTCACCTCCGTAATAGATGGAATCCAGTCCATCGCAGAGACATCAAGAGCGCTGAGCGAAGCTTCGGACACTCAGTCAAAGGCTATGGATGAGGCAAACGAAGGTGTCAACCAGATTGCAGAGGTTGTCCAGTCCAACTCCTCGGCAGCGCAGGAGACATCCGCGACAAGTGAGGAGCTGTCGGCACAGGCGGATACCTTGCAGCAGCTTGTCGGGAAATTTGTGTTGAAGAAATAGTGTGATATAATAGAGTAAAATCCATAAAGAATAATGAAAAACCACACAAGGCTGCGACCTTGTGTGGTTTTGTTACGGTACTTACATTTTCATAGAGTTTCCTACCATTTACAGTACCTTTATATGCTCTTTATATACTCTCATAAAGTAGATGAACTCTGCAACCGCAGTGAGTGTCCACGAACAGATATAGAGGATGTACAATGACGGAACCGTCTTAAAATATGCAAATACTGTATAAATCCAGATGACACGGAACACACATGAACCCATAATAACAATATATGTCGGCACAACAGTCTTTCCAAGTCCTCTTGATGCTGCTATCGTACAGTCCATAAACGCCGAGAAACCGTAGGATATACTCATAATATTAAGTCTTAACATTCCTGCTTCAATGACAGCACTGTCCTTTGTAAAAAGTGACAGGAACGGACGGCCGAATATATTAAGCGTAATTCCCATGACCATTCCTATTCCAAAAGAATATGCAAGACTGATGATATAGCTGTTTCTCACTCTCTTCTTATTTCTGGCACCATAATTTTGTCCCATAAAGCTTGCACATGCAGTATAGAAAGCTGCCATAACATCATACACAAGCGCATCCGCATTGGTTGCCGCAGAATTTCCTTCAACTATAACTGCATCAAAGGAGTTTACTCCCACCTGCACGAACAGATTAGCAAACTGGAATATGGCATTCTGTATTCCGGCAGGAAATCCCAGCTTGAAAAGGTCTTTGACCTTATCTGGATAGAACTTAAGATACTTTGGCGAAAATCGTATTCTCTCATCAGCTCTCATAAGAGCCACCATTATAAGCACAGCTGACATATACTGCGATGTTACACTTGCTATGGCTACTCCGGCAACGGAAAGCCTGCATACTATGACAAAAAACAGATTGAGCAGTATGTTGACAATACCCGAAAAAGCTAATATATATACAGGCTTCTTCGTATCTCCTATAGCAGAAAATACTGCATTACCAAAATTGTATATGCCAAGTGCAGGCATTCCAAGAAAGTATATTCTAAGATACAGTGCCGCACCGTCTATAAGCTCCTCCTTAGTTTTCATGACCTCAAGGATAAGCCTTGAAAACACAAGCCCGAATAGCAGAAGAATAACTCCCATGAGCGCACACATCCATGCCGCCGAATGTACAACCTCACGCACATCCTTGTCTTTCTTCGCTCCTATGTACTGTGCGGTCATTACATTTACACCGCCTGACACACCTATTAAAAATGTAGTAAACAGCGTAACCAATGTTGTAGTCGAACCAACACTGCCAAGTGCATGCGAACCGGCAAACTGCCCGACCACAGCTATGTCTGACATGTTAAAGAGCACCTGCAAAAGATTAGACAGCACAAGCGGTATGCTGAACACCAGAATCTGTTTTGCCAGAGGTCCCTTCGTTAAATCTCTGCTAACTTTTTTCTCACTACTGCTCATGTTATAATTTCTCCCTTTTATTACCCGAATTATAGGCAATGATAACGGCTTCGGGATATACCCAAAGCCGCTTCATATTCAGGCATCTAAATTTTAGTGGTCCTCGTTCTCACCCTGACCATAGTAAGCATTAGCTCCATGCTTTCTGAAATAGTGCTTGTCAAGAAGGTGCTGCGGAACTCTCTGGACTCTGGGATTGAGTGTAAGAGTATTGTATGCCATCTCAGCTACCGCTTCAAGCACCACCGCATTGTACACAGCTCCTTTTGCACTCTTGCCCCATGCAAACGGCCCGTGGTTCTTTACAACAATTCCCGGAACAGCCAAAGCATCTGTATCTCCAACAGTCTCAATAATCACATTTCCTGTGTTAAGCTCATAAGCCTCATATATTTCCTGCGCTGTGAGGTCTCTTGTACAAGGTATATCGCCATAAAAATAGTCTGCATGTGTTGTCCCAAATGCAGGAATATCCATTCCTGCCTGTGCAAATGTCACCGCCCACTTAGAATGAGTATGTACGACACCGCCAATTTCAGAGTACTGCTTATAGAGCACAAGATGAGTTGCCGTGTCTGACGAAGGCTTATATTTTCCTTCCACCACTTTTCCGTCAAGATCGATAACCACCATATCATCGGCTGTCATCACGTCATAGTCAACACCGCTCGGCTTAATAACTACAAGTCCTTTTTCACGGTCTATCCCGCTTACATTTCCCCATGTGTAGATGACAAGTCCTCTCTTTACAAGCTCCATATTGGCCTCATAGACCTCTTTTTTTAAATTCTCAAGCATAATAGCTTCTCCTCCTTACAATTTTTTATTATACTTAGGGTTCGGGTGTCAAAACATGCTAATTTAGTGTATGAGTGTATAACTAGTTATATT
>UQYF01000051.1 GCA_900545175.1 uncultured Eubacteriales bacterium | reverse complement strand
CTGAACTATTAGTGTTTGCAAATAGTCTGGCTTGCAATATAGTAAAATTGCACAATTGTTCATTGATAAATTTGAGTTTCGCAATTACCTAGATAAAAAATATTATACGAGGAGGAACCGGTATGATTTCAGAGAGAATGGTTGGTCTTGTGAAGGGCAGCTCGGTTATACGGGCTATGTTCGAGGAGGGAAAGAAGCTTGCAGCGCAGTATGGTGCTGAAAACGTATATGATTTCAGCCTTGGAAACCCTAATGTGCCTGCGCCTTCGGAAGTAAATGAAGCGATAAAGGCGGTTGTCTGCGAGGAGGAAAGTACATTTTTGCATGGATATACAAGCAATCCGGGCTATGCGGATGTGAGAGGCGCCGTTGCGGATAATCTCAATAAGAGATTCGGAACACACTTCACATATGAAAATATCATCATGACTGTCGGTGCGGCAGGCGGATTGAATGTCATATTCAAGTCACTTTTAAACGTAGGTGATGAGGTTATAGCTTTTGCGCCTTACTTTGGCGAGTACCGTTCATATGTTGCCAATTATGATGGAAAGCTTGTCGAGGTTGCTCCCGATGAGAGCACATTTATGCCGGATATGGCAGCTTTTGAGGCAGCGATAACACCAAAAACCAAGGCTGTTATCGTGAATAATCCGAATAATCCGTCAGGAGTTGTCTATTCTGAAGATATAATCAGAAAAATTGCTTCAATTATGGACAAAAAACAGAAGGAGTATGGCACAGAGATTTATCTCATAGCTGATGAGCCATATCGTGAGCTTGTCTACGATGGCGTTGAGGTTCCTTTTTTGACAAAGTATTATGATAACACTATAGTCGGCTATTCGTTCAGCAAATCATTGTCACTTCCGGGTGAGAGAATAGGATATCTTGTCATTCCTGATGAGGTGGTCGATGCGAAGATGCTTCAGTCGGCGGCGGGAGTTGCCACAAGAATACTTGGATTTGTAAATGCACCGACACTTATGCAGCGCGTTGTTGCAAGATGTCTTGACGTTGAAGTCAACGTAGCAGCTTATGATAAGAACCGCAAAGCACTCTATGATGGACTCACGGAACTTGGGTTTGAGTGCATCAAGCCTCAGGGCGCATTCTATCTGTGGGTGAAGGCACCGGATAAGGACGAGGAAAAGCTTGTCATGACTGCAAAGAGCCATAATATTCTGGTTGTTCCGGGAAGCTCATTCGCATGTGCAGGATATGTAAGAATTGCATATTGTGTATCATATGATACAATAATGAATGCGCTGCCAAAGTTTGCATTGGTAGCCAGAGAGTTAGGTTTATAGAGTATAAGTGGACAATTTTATATGAGCAGGAAGCGAAAGCAGATTGCTGATATCATTGATAATTTTGTGGGAGGATTAGTGATGAGTGAAAAAAAGTGGAGAGAGAATATCCGCAAGGTGGTGCCATATGTACCTGGTGAGCAGCCAAAGGTAGAAGGAAAGCTTATAAAGCTAAATACCAACGAGAACCCATATCCACCTTCACCTTTTGCCAGGCGCACGGCAGAGCAGATGGATGTCGAAAGGTATCGTCTTTATCCGGACCCGGCAGCCTCAAAGCTTGTAAGTGCACTTGCATCGGAATACGGAGTGAAAAATGAGCAGGTTTTTGTAGGTGTCGGTTCAGATGATGTGATTGCAATGTCTTTTTTGACTTTTTTTAATTCGGATAAGCCTATTCTGTTTCCTGATGTGAGCTATTCATTTTATGAAGTGTGGGCTGATTTATTCCATATTCCTTATGAAAGACCGATGCTTGATGACAGCTTTAATATCAAGCCTGAGGACTATATGGGAGAGAACGGCGGAATAATTTTCCCTAACCCTAATGCACCGACAGGCATATATATGGAGCTTGACAGCGTTAAGAAGATACTTGATGCCAACCGTGATGTTATAGTGATTGTGGATGAAGCATATATTGATTTTGGAGGAGAGAGCGCACTGAGCCTTATAGACGAATATGATAATCTTCTGGTTGTGAGGACATTTTCAAAATCACGCTCAATGGCAGGTCTGAGAATAGGATATGCTATCGGAAATGAAGAGCTTATAAAAGCTTTAAATGACGTAAAATATTCCTACAATTCCTATACAATGAACATGGCAGCGATTGAACTGGGAGCAGCAGTGCTTGAAGATAAGGAATATTTTGACACGACGGTTGCTAAGATTGTCGATACAAGGGAAGCTGCCAAGATAAGACTTAAGGAGCTTGGATTTACATTTCCCGATTCTAAGACGAATTTCATATTTGCGAAGCCATCGAAAATCACAGCAAAGCAGATGTTCGAGGAACTTAAAAAACGCAACATCTATGTACGCTATTTTACAGGGGAGCGAGTAAAAGAGCATCTTAGAATAACGATAGGCACTGATGAAGAGATGGAACGCTTTTTTGAGGCTGTAGAGGAAATCCAAGGAGAAATATAAGGCATAGAATGTACAGCTTTAATGTGGTTACAAAGATACAGTTAATTTAACATTAATATAAGTTTATACTTATTTAACAGACTTTTCCCGCAGAATGTGTTATCTTATATTCTGTTATTTGAACTCTTTTGGCTGATGCCTGGTATAGGCCTGGTATCAGATTAGGATGCGAAGCACCGGTTTTATATGAGCAGAAAGCAGATTGCGAATATCATTCACATAACAGCTTTTTGGCATTGGTTATAAAATTAACAAGGAGATACACATTTTATGGGAAATTTTATGAATAACTTTCGTTCGAAAATGTACCGCTTCATGCAGGGAAGATATGGTGTAGATCAGTTTAACCGATTCTTGTTCGGCTGTTCCATAGCTTTCCTGTTTTTGTCAATTTTTGCAGGAAATTTCATGTATATACTCGCACTTGCCTGTCTTATATATTCATATTTCCGCATGTTTTCAAAGAACACACAGAAGCGCTACAAGGAAAATCTTCTTTATGTAGGGTATACGAAGCACATAAGAAGCTGGTTTAATACATGGAAGTTAAGATTCAAGGAAAGAAAGACACACCACATTTACAGATGTAAAAAGTGCGGTCAGAACATAAGAGTTCCGAAAGGAAAGGGCAAGATATGTATTACATGCCCTAAGTGCAAAAATGAGTTTATAAAGGTGAGCTGATGTTTGGTTATGTTACGATTAACAAAGCAGAACTAAAAGTAAAGGACTACGATAGATATCATGCATTTTACTGCGGTCTGTGCCACGCTCTTAAGAAGCGCTACGGAAGGCTTGGACAGTTCACGCTTACATACGATATGACATTTGTGACACTTCTTCTTACAAGTCTTTATGAAGAGAAGAGCGAACATTTGAGGGAACATTGTATGGTACATCCGGCATCAAGGCATGATATATACTATAATAAGTTTTCTGATTACGGAGCAGACATGAATATGCTTCTGACTTATTATAAGCTTCTTGATGACTGGGATGATGACAGAGATTTTAAAGCACTTATAATGGCAGGACTGTTAAAGCGAAGATGTAAGAGGGCCGTACAGGAAAATCCAAGGCAGGCAAAAGCTGTCAAGACATATATTGTAGAGAACAAGGCATGCGAGAATGCCAACGAGAAGGATTTTGACAAGGTTGCCGGCTGCACGGGAAGAATGATGTCAGAGCTTCTGTGTTACCGGGAAGATGAGTGGTCACAGTATCTTAGACAGCTTGGTTTCTATCTTGGAAAGTTCATATACCTTATGGATGCATATGATGATCTCGATAAGGATGAGAAGGATGGCAGCTACAATCCCATGAGGCAGCTGATGACAGCTGGCTATGGCAAGGAACAGATAGACGCTAAAGCTTATGACATGCTTATGATGATGGGGACAGGTGCGGCGGCAGGCTTTGAGAAGCTTCCGATTCTTGAAAATGTGGATATTCTCAGAAATATCCTGTACTCCGGAATATGGGGAAAGTACAATGGGAGGGTGAAAAACAAGAGTGCCTCACACGAAAAAAAGCACTGCATAAGAAAATCAGAAAAATGTTAGATATTTAACAATAGAATGGAGCAAAAAATGAGAGATCCATATAGTGTGCTGGGAGTGCCTCCTGATGCCACTGATGAAGAGATAAAAAAAGCATATAGAAAGCTTAGCAGAAAGTATCATCCCGATGCTAATATCAACAATCCGAACAAGGCGGCTGCCGAGGAGAAATTTAAGGAGGTTCAGGCTGCATATGACCAGATTGTAAAAGCCAAGGAAAATCACACATCGGCATATGATTATGATGACAGGGCATATGGTCAGGGTGCTTACGGACAGAATCCTTTCGGTGGTTTCGGCGGCTTTGGCGGTTTTGGAGGCTTCGGCGGCTACCAGAATGCAGGGCGTACAGCCCAGGATGCACAGACACAGCACCTTAATGCAGCTATGGATTATCTGAGTCACGGCTACTATAAAGAAGCCATGAATGTTCTTAATGATATTGATGAACACAATGCGCGCTGGTATTATCTTCATGCCATGGCGAACAGAGGACTTGGCAATTTGGTTAATGCCAAGGAGGATGCCAGAATGGCGCATCAGCTTGAACCGGGTAATACTGAGTACGCACAGTTCGCATCGGCGATGGAGAATGGCACTGACTGGTATGCCGATATGGGAAATGTGTACGGCGGGCAGGTTTATCAGGCTAATGATTGCACAAGCTGCCTTACAAAGATGTGCTGTCTTAATATGATGTGCGGCGGATGCTGCTGTTAGTAAGAGCTTTTTGTCGTATTTTGCGATAAAATATTCTTGCACTTCCATTATAAAAGGGATAAGATAACAGGGTGTATAACAGGAAGTAAGATATATACAATATTATCCCTTTTAGAATAATATAATGGAAATGAGGATTAATATGACAAAAGCAGAGGAATATATTAACTCCATACCTAAATTTGCAGGAAAGACGGAGCTTAAAAATACAGAGATATTATTGGACGAATTAGGAATAGATACTTCACAGATGAAGATTATCCACGTTGCCGGGACGAATGGAAAGGGCTCAGTGTGTTCATATATATCCAACACGCTTGTGAAAGCAGGATATAAAACAGGGCTTTTTATTTCACCGCATCTTGTGAAGATTAATGAGAGAATACAGATTGACAATGTACCTGTATCGGATGAGATTTTTGATGCGGCATATGAGAAGGTACTTAAAGCAGCACACAGGATGGAACAGTCGGGTGGTAAACATCCGGCTTATTTTGAGTTTTTGTTTGGAATGGCAATGCTTGTATTCAAGGAACAGGGCGTGGAATATGTTGTTCTTGAGACAGGAATGGGTGGAAGGTTAGATTCAACTAATATCGTGAAAAAGCCGCTAATGACTGTCATCACAAGTATAAGCATGGATCATATGCATGTGCTCGGCAATACTATTGAAGAGATTGCAGCGGAAAAAGCCGGAATAATAAAGCCGGGCGTGCCATTAGTGTTCTACGGCGCAGATGCGAGAGTAAGAGGTGTGCTTGAAAGGACTGCACAGGAAAGGAAAGTTCCTTTTGAAGTGATTGATGATAGCAGTGTATCATCGGTTCAAAAAAAAGGTAAATTTATTGATTTTTCCTTAAATAACAGATATTATAATAATGAGAATTTTTCGATATCAGGTGCTGCACTCTATCAGGTGTGGAATTCATCACTTGCAGCGACTGCGCTTGCTTGGCTGTCCGCTGAATGCAAAGCTTGCATCACGAATGAGCAGATACATGAAGGCATAAGCACTGCATTCTGGGAGGGACGCATGGAGCAGATAAGACCGGAAGTGTATGTGGACGGTGCGCATAATGAGGATGGAATAAGAGCATTTTTAGAGACTGCCAAAGCTATGAAGGACAAAAGACAGATACTTATGTTCTCAGCGGTTGCAGACAAAGCATACGATGTGATGATTAAAGAGATATGTGAGTCTCAGGCATTTGATGAGTATGTTGTCAGTACAGTTGAATACACTAACAGGGCTATGCCTGCGCAGGTATTTTTAGACACATTCCGCAAATATACAGATAAGCCTGTATATTTGGAGGAGACTGCACCAAAGGCACTTGAAAAAGCTATGGCACTTAAGAATGAAGATGACAGATTATTTATCGCAGGTTCACTTTACCTTGTAGGTGAGATAAAAAGAATATTATCGAAGTAGAAAATTAATATACGGCAAAGAGCCGCCAAGAAACGAGGACCAGCATGATTGATTTTGATGAGGAAATTAAAAAATTCCAGCCAAGCCAAGAGGTTGACGAGGCTGAGGATGCAATATACGGTAACAGCACGGTTGATGTGACGGACATCATTGACAAGATTATAACTAAGACCGTCGAGAGCAAGTAGAGAGCCCGGAGGAACAGGATGAAGTGTTATAAATGCAACAGCCAGCTAGACAATAGCAGCGACTACTGCTTAAAATGCGGTGCGGATGTCTCTGTGTATAGAATTGTAGTAAGAACTTCCAACACATACTATAATCAGGGTCTTGAAAAGGCGAAGGTGCGCGATTTGTCCGGTGCTGTGGAGAGCCTTAGGACAAGTCTTAGCATAAATAAGAATAATATCAAGGCAAGAAATCTTTTAGGGCTTGTCTATTTTGAGATGGGCGAAGTTGTGATGGCTCTGTCAGAATGGGTTGTGAGCAAGAACTTAAAGCCTGAGAGAAATATTGCAGACGTTTACATAAAGAAAGTCCAGGATAACCCTAATAAGCTTGACATGATGAATCAGGCAATAAAGCGCTTTAATATCTCATTAAAGTATGCCAAGGAGGGTGCGACCGACATGGCTGTAATTCAGCTTAAAAAAGTCGTCACAATGAATCCTAAACTCATCAAGGCAGGACTTTTGCTTGGACTTCTCTTGTGGAAGGATGGACAGACTGACAGAGCGGAGAAATGCTTTCAGAGAGTGTTAAAGACAGACAGGAACAACACGCTTGCCCTGCGCTATATGTCGGAGCTTACCGGAAGTCTTGAAAAAGAAGAAGCAGATACACCTGCCGTCTTTAAGAAGAAAAAGAAGGCTGTGCAGCCGGCGATTACAGGGCATGATGTCATTATTCCGCCTAACTCTTACAAAGAGCCGAGTAACGGAGTGTTTACTGTGCTCAGTATTCTCCTTGGAGTGGTTTTAGGAGCCGCACTTGTGTGGTTTCTTATAGTTCCGTCTAAGATATCAAGTCTAAGCTATGACAACAAACAGCTTGTCATCGACTACAGCGAACAGTTGGCAGCCAACTCGGTTGATATTGCAAATTTAAAATCACAGGTTAAGTCGCTCACAACAGAGAGAGATAATCTTTCAAAGCAGCTTTCGGGCTACACGGGTGAGAACGGCGAATCAAGCATGTATTCGCTTCTTTTAGAGGCGGCGGATGCCTATGTTAATTATGATTTTGCACAGGCACTTATATTGCTTCAGCAGATAGATGTAGCACTTCTGCCTACACAGACTGCCAAGGATGTCTATAATACAATGTTAGATTCAAGCAGCGGCGGAGCGGACAGATTCTTCTCACAGGGAAATAAAGCATACCTTGAAAAGGATTATATTTCAGCAGCCAATTATTTTGAGGCGGCTCTTATATATGATGGGACTAACGATGAGGCAGCATATTATCTGGGACTTTGCAGGCAGGAAACTGAGGATGCGGCTGTTGCGGCAGCATATTATGAGGAGTTTTTGACAAAATTTCCACAATCGGGATTTGCAGCAGATGTGACAGCAAGACTTGCAGCACTTCAGGCAGCACTTCCACAGGAAACACAGCCTGACACGCAGGCACCGTCAGACGATTCACAGGCACAGCCTGATACACAGGCTCCGTCAGATGACACTCAGGCACAGCCTGACACGCAACAGGAGGATACACAGCCTGCACAGGATGACAGCACACAGAGTGATACACAGCCTGAAGGTGATAATCAGGGACAGTAGATATTTTTAAAGTACAATCAGGATTAATATATAACTGTTAGGAGCAGCTTTTGACAGTTATTAAAAAGAACACGCACAGACGAGAAGATGTATGCGTGTTCTTTTTGTTTGCTGATTTTATAAAATAAGGAGGGGATGTCATGGAAGAGCCGTACACAGTTAATGGCGACTGTCTGATAATACATTTTAAGGAGGAGCTTGACCATCATTTGACGGAGCAGCTGAGAGGCGTGATTGACAGCATTATTGAAAAGCGCGGAATAAGATATATTGTCATGGATTTTGAGAACCAGAGCTTTATGGATAGCTCAGGTATCGGCTTTATAATGGGGAGGTATAAGAGGATTGCGCCATACAAGGGAAGAATATATGTCACGAATTTGGGAAGAGGTCTTGAGAGGATATTTAAGATAGCAGGGCTTTATACCATAACGGTGGAAAAGGACAGTGTTGAGGCAGCATTATATGAAGCAGGAGGAAGAAGATGATGGGCACGTACAGTAACAGATTTTACATGGAGATGGATGCAGTCTCGGAAAATGAGGCATTTGCAAGAGTATGCATTGCCGCATTCTGTGCAAGGCTTGACCCTACGCTTGAGGAGATAAACGATATCAAGACAGCGGTTTCCGAGGCAGTCACCAATGCGATTATACACGGTTATAAAAAGCAGGGCGGAACAATACATATGCAGGCAGATATCGATGACAATGTCCTGAGTATATGCATAAGCGATGATGGCTGCGGAATAGAGGATGTGAATAAGGCGATGGAGCCGCTCTACACTACAGGGGCGCTTGAGGAGCGCTCAGGAATGGGATTTACTTTTATGGAGATATTTATGGATTATCTTCAGGTTGAATCGGAACCAGGCAAAGGAACTAAAGTTATCATGAAGAAGGAAATAAGTAAAAATAAATAAAAAGATAAGGGTGTGGTATATATGGATGATACCAAAGAACTTATCTTAAGAGCACATAATGGCGATAAATCAGCACGTGACAGGCTTGTTATGGAAAATATGGGACTCGTTTACAGTGTCTCAAGGCGATTTATCGGAAGAGGATATGAATTGGAGGACATTAACCAGATTGGAACAATCGGACTTATAAAGGCTATAGACAAGTTTGACGACAGCTTCGATGTCAGGTTCTCAACTTATGCGGTGCCTATGATAGCCGGGGAGATAAAGAGATTTTTCAGGGATGACGGAATGCTTAAGGTCAGCCGTTCATTGAAGGAGAACGGCTACAGAATAAAACGCGCATCGGACGAGCTTGTGAACAGGAACGGAAGAGAAGCGACAATAGAGGAGCTTGCGGCAGCTACGGAGCTGTCGGTTGAGGATGTTGTGATGGCTCTTGAAGCAAATACGGATGTGGAGTCGATTTACAGGACAATCTATCAGAATGACGGAAATGAGATATACCTTGTGGACAAGATATCATCAGAGGGCAGCGCTTCATTGAAGGATGAAGCTGCAGGGGCGCAGGAGAGGCTTATTAATTCTATCCTGCTTAAGCAGCTTATGGCTGAGCTTGACGAGATGGAGGAAAAGCTTATTATGCTTAGATATTTTAAAGAAATGACACAGACGGAGGTCGCCGACAGACTTGGAATAAGCCAGGTTCAGGTCAGCCGTCTTGAGAAAAAAATATTAAAAAAACTGAGAAGCTTTATAAATCTTTGATGCATAAAATCGGTACGCATAGAGATAATACAATGGAAGAAGCTTTGAAAGCCGTAAAAGTATTATCGTTGTGTAACAAATTTGTGTGCAAAGAAAAGAGGAGCATGATGGAGCAGACAGTGTATATAAAGCTTGATAAAAGTGTATGCATTGACAGTGCGGATGTGTTTGTGAGTGACATAGCGGGTGTATATTGTGCTGACAGGCATATCTGTAACAGAGTAAAAGCCATAAAAATATTAAAGTCAGACACAGGTTCGGACAGAAGGTATGTGGTAAGTGTCATCAAAGTCATTGAATGCATACTTAAGGAAAATCAAGGCCTTACGGTTGAGAGCATCGGAGAGCAGGATGTTGTCATAGAGCATAAGGATACCAAGGGCAAGAAAAAGGCGGCTGAGATTATAAAAGTATTCTTTATATGTCTCATAACCTTGCTCGGAGGCGGCTTTGCCGTTATGGCGTACAACAATGACGTAGGCATGGCGGACATGTTTTCAAGGATATATGAGCTTGTGTATGGGGATGAGAATGCAGGAGGCATGATACTTGAAATCAGCTATTCCATAGGGCTTGCCGTGGGAATAATAGTGTTTTACGGACATTTTGGAAGCTGGAAATTCGGCAAGGACCCGACTCCGCTTGAGGTTGAGATGCGCTTATACGAGGATGATGTTGACACAGCGATGATAAAGCAGAGCAGCAGGGAGGGCAATGAGATTGATGTGGATTAAGGCGTTGTTTCTTATAGCGGCGGGACTGTGCGCCGGAGCTATGGTGGCAGCAGGCTTTTTTGCATTTATCACTGCCATCGGAGTTGTGACGACATATGCATGGAGGACAAAGACTGCCGGATATATAAAGACATACGAAAATACTCTTGCAGCCGGAGCTATAATAGGGAATGCATGGTGGGTGCTTGGAAGCAATATCGGCATCGGAGGTGCCGGAGACGTGTTTCTTATTGTGGCTGGACTGTGTTACGGAATATTTGTGGGAAGCCTTATAGTTGCGCTTGCTGAGACGATAAAGACAGTTCCGGTATTTTTCAGGCGTGCTAAGATTACAATGGGTCTGCCTGCAATAATCATTGCATTTGCGCTTGGCAAAGGAATAGGTAATATTTTGTTTTATCTGTTTGGAATGAAAGTGTGATAAAGCAGGTTTACCGTCTTGTTTTTTGATGGATATATACTATAATGTATATTATGGGTAAAAAGTATAGTGAAAGTTACAGCGCAGATGACTGAATTTTCATATAGCTGTGCGTAAACAAAAGAACCGGAATTGGAGAATCTTATGGATGAAAACGAAAAGGAATTCTGGTCAGGATTAGATAGCTATCTTCCTGAGCTTATAGTGCAGATGAGTTCGCTTGCAGTGAAATCTTATTATTCAATTACAAATCTTAAAAACGGAATTACATGGTGGTCACAGAAAGCGATGGAGTATTTCGGTCTGGAGAGCAATTATACTGTCAGAGGGAAGGAACGTACATCCAAGGGCTTACATCCGGATGACGTTGAGATTTTTAAGAGAGGCTTTGCAGAGCGTGTTGCGGGCAGGAATCTGGACAAACCATGGGAGTACCGTATAAAAGATGGAAGTGCATATAGCAGATTTAATGCTATGGCGCGAATGCTATATGACAGTGACGCTAAGCCATATGTAATGATAACAAGATATGTAAATTACGGATTGTTTGATGAAGTGGATACTGTTACAGGACTCCGTACCGAGTCGGTACTTACATATCACCTTTCAAGGTATATATTAGACTCTGGGCGAGGTGCCCTCCTAAAGATTAATATCGACCAGTTCAGCCATATCAATGTCATGTACGGTGCAGATTTCAGCGACAGAGTATTGAATAAGGTTGCACAGGTGCTTATTGGTATCATACATGATAATACACATATCTATAAGCTTTCAGGAGTTAAGTTTGTGATAGCACTCGGTGAGATATCGAGGAAGGAATTAAGGAAAATATATGAGCAGATTGTAGATGCGCTTGAGAATAAGATTGAAGTGGAAGGAAAGAAGATTCCGCTCAAGCTTTCGGCAGGCGTTGTGTATATTGAACCATATATGACAGAGCCTAATATGATTCGCAGCAGGCTTACATATGCTGTTAACCATTCAAGATACGATCATCATGGTGAGCTTGTCATCTTTAACGATGAGATGGGCGGAAAAGACAATCAGCATCAATTTGAGCTTATTGGTCTTATTCATCAATGCGCAACGAGCGATTTTGACGGCTTTAGGCTTTTTTATCAGCCGATTGCCGACACAAGAAATGGCAATATCCGCGGCATGGAAGCTCTTATAAGATGGGAGAAGGAGCCATATGGGCTTATAGCGCCGGGCGTATTTATGGAGTGGCTTGAACAGGATCCATGCATATTCGACCTTGGCAACTGGATACTTAGGACAGCGCTGACAGACATTAAGAAGGTAAGAGATGCGCTTCCCGGATGCTTTGTGAATGTGAACGTATCAGCAGCCCAGCTTGAGAGAAAGGAATTCCGTCAAGCTGTCATGAGTATTATAGAGGAGACAGGGGCACATCCGCAGGAGTTGTGTCTTGAGCTTACCGAGAGATGCAGGGACTTGGATGTGGAGTTTTTAAAAGGCGAGGTCGAATTCTTCCATTCTAAGGGAATAAAAGTGGCACTTGATGACTTTGGAACCGGTAACAGCTCACTCAGTCTTGCTCTTGAACTGCCATTCGATGAATTGAAGGTAGATATGAGCTTTATAAGGGATATTAAGGACAAGCCGCAGAATCAGGCTATGGTACAATCAATAATAGATTATGCGAAGCGCACAAGCACCGAGACCTGCATAGAAGGCATAGAAAACCGTGAGGTTGACGACTATATTAAGAAGTTCGGTGCTACCTGGCATCAGGGATATTATTATTCTAAGCCTGTTCCTATTGAAGAATTCGATAAAATAATACATAAGACTAATAAGATAGTATAATACTGATAGGTAGATTATGGTATTGAGAAAGGTGTAGTTTTGTAAAAGCCTATATCAGAATAATATATGCTGCCAGGGAGATAATATTACCACAGACAAGTTTTGTATAAATTTTAGTGTTTTATTATCGGAGGCATATATGAAGGATAAACAGACCCGTACACAGGAACGAATAGAGAAGAGAAACGAAAGATACAATGACTATGTTGAACAGATTACACCCAAGCATAGCTGTATGAAAAACTGTGCCAAGGCATTTGTTGCAGGAGGCATTATCTGTACAGTAGGGCAGGCAGTCATGAACCTTTACATGCTTTGGAATGATAAAGACACTGCAGCATCCTGGACAACACTTACTTTGATTCTTATAAGTGTGATACTTACGGCTTTTAACATATATCCGTCGATCACAAAATGGGGTGGGGCAGGCTCGCTGGTGCCGATTACCGGATTTGCCAATTCAGTTGCAGCTCCTGCGATTGAATTTAAAAAAGAAGGCTTCGTGTTTGGAATTGGCTGTAAGATATTTACAATAGCAGGACCTGTTATTTTGTATGGCGTACTCATGAGCTGGATACTCGGAATTATTTATTGGATATTGATTTTTGCGGATGTAATATCTTGACAATTTACATTGAATGTGCAAGTATAGGCTATGTAGGTTATAAAAATAATGTGGTCGTAAAATAGGACCGATAGGAGAGTACATTGAATAATTTTAAGCCAATTAAGTCTATTCTTTCTGAAGTCAGAAATGACAGAAAATCTCATTTTAAGCAGACTAGCAGTTTTGTGCAGCATGGAAATACATCGGTTATGAAGCACTGCATATCAGTGGCTTATGTTAGTCTTATGATTGCGAGGAAGCTGCATATAAAGGTTGATAAGAAGGCTTTGGTCAGAGGAGCATTGCTTCATGACTATTTTCTATATGACTGGCATGAGAAGAATAGGGAACATTCACTTCATGGCTTTAAGCATCCTTACTTTGCATTCCGCAATGCGGACAGGGATTTCAAGCTTAATGATATAGAGAAGAATGTTATTCTGCGTCATATGTTCCCACTTACACCTATTCCTCCGGCATGCAGGGAGGCATGGATTGTCTGCATGGCTGATAAGTATTGTTCAGCGAGAGAGACCATGTACACTGTGAAGCGGTATGCACATAATGCACGTCAGCTGGTTTTTGGATAAAAGATATGGCGGGGATTTTACTGTTAAGCGGTAAAGTACCCGCTTTATTATTTGATTATTTTAAAACTTGGGGGCAAAACATGCCCGTTTATTTTTTTGGGTGTATAATGTGTTATGTTTAGGCATATCGCTCCGTTGTACGAAGCAAGATGTTCTAAGGACTCTGATGAATATTTCTCTATATACGCCACCGACGCAAAGCATACATCCTTGTATGCATTGCGTCTAAAGCAGCATCCTTGCTGCTTTTGGCTTGACCTTGCGCAGAGTCCTAAGAACATCTAAGCTTCTACCAAAAGTCGCGATATGCCTAAACATAACACGTTATACACGGCTAGGTTCATGGTGCATGTTTTGCCATTCAATCTTATTAAGTATAAAATCGCTATGTATAAATACATGAAGTTAGGGCAAATAGACAAGTGCTTGCAAATTGTATTAATTGTTTGTGAATTGTATAATGATTAACAGGTTAAATCTTTGTATAGAATAAATTATTTGATTGATTTAATGTAGCCATATCAAACCATTTAAATACTATTAACACAAGTTAATAAAAAGTCTTATTTGACCCCGGAATCATTACATAGGATAACAGCGTGAGAGAAAAAGAGATTAGAAATGGAGTTCTTTAAAATGGAAGGATATATTAAGAAATTGGGCGCAGCACTCAGAAAAAAAAAGTTTGGAGATGCCATAATAAATCTTCTCGGTGTTGCAATCGGTTCGTTTATATATGCATGTGGAATAAGCTTGTTTCTTGACCCGAATAATCTTGCACCGGGCGGTGCTTCAGGTCTTGCGATTGTGCTTAACAGAATATGCAATATAGAGACAGGTACGCTGTATTTTATTATAAATGTGCCTATAATGGTTATTGGTCTATGGAAATACGGTGTCAGATTCATTGCTTCCACTTTTTTTTCTATCCTGCTCAATTCGATTTTCACGAACCGGCTCGCGAAGCTTGGTGCGCTCACAGATGACATTTTTATTGCGACAATGGCGGGAAGTGTCCTTGTGGGTGTAGGAGTTGCCATTGTTTTTAAGAGCAAGGCGACAACCGGCGGAACGGATATCATAGTGAAGGTACTGCATGATAAATATAAACATATTAAGACAGGAGTTATCTTTCTGCTGACTGATATTGTGATTGTCGCCTTTTCAGGTATGGTATTTAAGGACATAAATATTATAATGTATGCACTTGTCTCTGTGTTTGTTCAGGGCAAGGTGCTTGACATTGTACTATATGGTGGAGATGAGGCAAAGCTGTTCTATATCATAAGTGATAATCCGGATGCGATATCAGAGAGAATTATGAAGGATATAGATATCACTGTGACATTTCTGAAAGGAAAGGGAGCATATACAGGCAAGGAGAAGCAGGTTATTCTATGCGTCGCAAGAAAGCAGCAGGGGCCTGCCATAGAAGAGATAGTAAAGGCTGAGGATAAGGACGCATTCATGATTATATCTAGTGCCAACGAGATATACGGCGAGGGCTACAAGAATATAATGAGTGAAAAACTATAGCTTCATATGCATGATATCAGGGTCAAAAGGTCAAAAAGCCGTTCGTGCTTGCACGATTAGGCTTT
>UQYF01000050.1 GCA_900545175.1 uncultured Eubacteriales bacterium | reverse complement strand
AAGCTTCTCCCAAAAGTCAAGATATGCATAAATATAACTTGTTATACACGGTTAAATTCATAAGGCATGTTTTGACACCCGAATCATAATAGGTAAATAAGCGTAAAAATTAACACCGGGGATTAATATTTCAATCTTCGGTGTCAGTTTTTGGAAGTGAGAAGATAAATTCGGTTCCGGTTCCTTCTGTGCTTATAACATCTATTGTTGTTTTATGTGCGTTTATAATTTCTTTAACTATTGATAAACCGAGTCCGGTTCCTTTTTTGTCTTTTCCTCTTGAAAGGTCTGATTTATAGAATCTATCCCATATTTTCTCGATATTGTCCTTAGGTATTCCCATTCCGAAATCCTTGACAGAGATAAAAATCTTTTCTCCTTTTTCATAAGTCGAGATATTGATAAAGGAATTGTTGCTGCTGAATTTTATTGCATTGTCAATAAGATTATAGATTACCTGCTGGATTTTTCCGTAATCTGCATCGACAAAGGTATTCTTATCGGAAAAAGTGAGATTGAACTGTATCTTTTTCTGGGCGCACACGCCTTCAAAGGTGAGTATCGTCTTTCGAATTACTTCATTGATGTCAAAGCTGCTTATCTCAAGCATCATACCCTGATTTAGCTTGTTGAGAGTAAGAAGGTTTCCGGTA
This sequence comes from uncultured Eubacteriales bacterium, assembly GCA_900545175.1. Classification (GTDB taxonomy): domain Bacteria; phylum Bacillota; class Clostridia; order Lachnospirales; family Lachnospiraceae; genus CAG-882. The sequence continues at coordinate 17,282 of UQYF01000050.1, read as the reverse complement.
AGCTTATTTAAGCGCTCAGTCTCAAAAAGCACTATGTTGAGATATTTTTCATGCAGTTCGGGAGGAATTGTCCCGTCAAGCATGGCTTCAAGATAGCCTTTTATGGATGTGAGCGGAGAACGAAAGTCATGCGAGACGTTTGCGATGAACTTGTTCTGGTAATCATTGAGCTTTTCTATTTCACCTGCCATGAAATCAAGTGAATTGGCAAGCTGTCCAAGCTCGTCAATGCGTGAAAATCTGGCTCTTGCGGAAAGGTCGCCCTTCGCATAGCCATGTGCCAGCTTGGTGAGCTTTCTGATTGGAAGGTAGATTCGGAAAAGATACAGAACAATAAAGCCGGAGGAGTACAAAAGTACAATAATCATTGTAAGATAATTATAGTTAAATACAGCATTGCTGTCTGAGAGAAGCTCCTCGATGTTCTTGTGTATGAGAACATATCCTCTTAGAGTGTACTGTGAATTTATCGGGGCAATGACTGTAAGCGTGTCATGCTCAAAAAATCCGAAAAAATCACCCTCAAAGTAATATTTATTTCCGCTGACTGACGGGTCAAACGAATTAATGCTTCCTGTTCTTCCGTAGGTATCAAGAATGATCTCCCCAAACCTGTCAACAATCATTATATCACATTCAAGATATCTGTCTACAATGGCAAGCTGTGTGACGGCGGACTGGACATAAGCCTTATTGCCGACAATCACGCCTGTACCGTAGGCAGATGCGATATACGATGCCTGACGATACATGGCGGCGGCTTCTTTTTTTACTGTGTGGGTATGTACCATTTTAGGGATGAGAAGTGAAATGGTGAAAAAGCATATTATACCGAAGATAAGATATTCGATTAGCAGCCTTAGAAACATTTTTTTTCTCATTGCTTTTTAACCCCGAATTTGTAGCCTATGCTCCATACTGTGCTTATGCTCCAGTATTCATTGTCATGTATTTTTTCACGGATACGCTTGATATGCACATCGACAGTTCTTGTGTCTCCGACATATTCATAGCCCCAGATATGGTCAAGGAGCTGTTCTCTTGTAAATACCTGATTAGGAGATGATGCGAGAAAATATAAAAGCTCAAGCTCTTTGGGTGGCATATCGACATTCTGTCCCTTGTAGATGACGGAGTAATTGGTGAGATTGATGAGCAGGTCGGGATATTCAACATATTCGCCTATATTCTCGGACGGAAGAGAGGCGGCAAGAGTTGCGGCCTGAGTCTGTGTTCTTCTCAATACGGCTTTTACACGGGCGACAAGCTCTTTGGAATCGAAAGGCTTAATAATATAGTCATCAGCTCCAAGCTCCAGCCCGAGCACTTTGTCAAAGACTTCGCCCTTAGCTGAGAGCATGATAATAGGGACATTCGAGGTGCGCCTTATTTCACGGCACACCTGATATCCGTCTATTCCGGGAAGCATCAGGTCAAGGAGAATCAGGTTAGGCTGGAACTGCCCGAACTGCTCTAAAGCCTGCTCACCATCTTCAACTATAAGCGTGTCGAAGCATTCCTTCATAAGATAGAGTGAGATAAGCTCTGCTATATTGTTATCATCGTCAACGATGAGTATTTTCTGTTTTGCCATATAGTGCCTCCTTATTAGTACTGCCTTACTTAAATTCTGCTATTGTAACGCCGGCATCACCCTCGCCAAAGGTGCCAAGACGGTAAGACTTGATGTATTTCTGACGTTTTAAGTGGTTCTGCACAGCGTTTCTTAATGCTCCTGAGCCTTTTCCGTGGACTATGCGCACAGAAGGGATGTGTGACAGGTAAGCATCGTCAAGGTATTTATCAAGGTGGGCTATCGCTTCATCAACAGTCATGCCGATGAGATTGATTTCGCTTGATAGAGTGAAGGTCTTGGATGCTTTTATGGCACCTGAGCCGCCCATTCCTTTTTTGGTGCTTGTTTTGCTGTTGTCTTCAAGTATTATAAGGTCTTTTATGTTTACCTGTGAGTTGAGTATTCCCATTGTCACACTCAGATTGCCTTTTGCATCGGGAAGAGTGTGGACAGTGCCTTCAAGGTTCATGCTGAGCACTTTGACGCGGTCACCGATGTGGAAATCCTTGGCAGTGTAATTCTTGCCGGAGGTTTTTGGCGCATTTTTGAGTGTGAGCTTTCCTGATACGGAATCTAGCTTCTCGCGGGCGGCTTTTCTGTCTTTTTCCATCTGGGCGGCGGATACACCGTGGCGCTCGTATTTGTTAAACTTCCTTATGACTTCATCAGCGTACTCCTTTGCATCGCGCAGAATATCGGCAGCTTCCTCGTTAGCGCGGCGGATAATCTTGTCAGAGCGCTCATCAAGGCGTTCCTGTTTGGCTTCAAGTGCCTGCTTAAGCTCCGCAACCTGAGCCTTGTAGGTGGAGATTTCTTCGCGTTCACGCTCGATAGTTACACGGCTCTCTTCAAGACTTGCAAGGAGGTCTTCGAAGGCTTTGTCATTTGTGCCGATCTGGGCTTTGGCATTCTCAATTATATATGCAGGAAGTCCAAGCTTGCCGGATATTGCAAATGCGTTACTTTTTCCCGGAATACCGACTAACAGCCTGTAGGTAGGGGAGAGCGTGTTCACATCGAATTCACAGCAGGCATTTACTACACCTGGAGTTGACAGTGCATATACCTTAATCTCGCTGTAGTGAGTGGTTGCGGCACAGGTTACCTGACGCTTATGAAGATCCTGCAAAATAGATATCGCAAGTGCAGCGCCCTCAGTAGGGTCAGTTCCGGCACATAACTCATCGAAAAGAACAAGGCTCTTGTAATCTGCTTTGCCTAAAATGTCGACTATGTGTGTCATATGGGACGAAAAGGTTGAGAGGCTCTGCTCAATGCTCTGCTCATCACCTATATCGGCAAATACGTCATGGAATATGGAAAGCTCGGAACCGTCAAAAGCAGGGATATGAAGTCCTGCCTGTCCCATGAGAGTGAAGAGTCCGATTGTCTTTAGTGTTACGGTCTTACCTCCGGTGTTAGGTCCGGTTATAACGAGAAGATTGAAGTCTTTGCCGAGGTATACATCAATCGGGACGACCTTCTTTGCGTCAATGAGAGGATGGCGGCCTTTTTTGATGTTGATATAGCCGTTTTCATTCATTATAGGCTCACTGCCGTTGTAGCGCTTTGACAAATTTGCCCTTGCAAATATAAAGTCAAGCTGTGTGAGAACCTTCAAATCAGCGTGGAGGCTGTCGATGTACTGAGCTGCTTCCTCGCTGAGATTGGCAAGAATAACATTGATTTCTTCGATTTCTTTAAGTTCAAGCTCACGAAGCTCATTGTTAAGCTTAACAACTGCCATAGGCTCGATAAAGAGTGTTGAGCCTGAAGATGACTGGTCATGTATCATTCCCGGTACCTGTGAGCGATATTCGGCTTTGACAGGGATACAGTAGCGTCCGGCTCTTGTCGTGACAACGGCATCCTGAAGATATGTGCGCTGTCCTCCTACCATTGAATTGAGCTCGGAGTGGATCTTGTCGTTGGCAATGCGTATATGTCTACGGATATCTTTAAGCCTGGCACTGGCATCGTCTGCCATCTCTTCATCGGAAATGATGCAGCGGTTAATCTCACGGTTAAGCGAGCTAAGAGGCTCTATTGCCTCGAACATTGTATCAAGGCAGTCTCGTGAAGAGTCATCCGTCTCGCGTCTGCCATATGTCTTGACACGGTTTGCGACATTTAACATTGAGGACAATGCAAGCAGTTCGCTCATTCCGAGGCTTGCACCGATTTCAAGACGCTTAAGTGACATTCCAATGTCTTTCAGACCGGAAAAAGATACACCGCCTTTTTTAACTATTCTGTAGAGCGCATCGGAAGTTTCCTTCTGCGCCTGCCGTATCTGCTCTATATCCGTCATCGGTGTAAGCTTATGGCAAAGCTCCTTTCCCATGTCGGAGGCTGCCTGCTCCGACAGCATATCTATTATCTTTGTATACTCTAAAATTCTTAATGCTTTTTCATTCATTTCTTTATCAATCCCTCACAAAAATATGTACTTACATTTTAGCTTAAAATAGCTGAAACTGCAAACTATTTTCGCAGAAGCTACTTGACTTTGATGCTCGTCACAACTATAATGAACATCGAAGCTTATATCAAGCTTTATCTAAAGATTTCATGAAATTTTCTTTTTACCGGTAATCAGGTAGTTATCCAGTTTGTTTGTTTTTTAGAGAGGAGGTATCCATGATTTTTTCGGCGCAGCAGGATGTGCAGCCGGGTAATAAAATTAAGAATTCAGCAAAAATGCTTACGTATAATGAGATAGCAATGCATGTGGTTGAACATGTCACATCGGGCTTTAATGTGGCAAGATTTAACATGTGTGAGAGAGGTGAGATAAGCCGGGACGTGTTTGAGGGTGAAGTGAAGTCATACATAAGGAATGCTTACAGTGTGAACGAGGAACAGGTGTCGGCAATATATGAGCTGTTTTCGAGATTTGTCTGGAGCTATTATATTATAGATACGCTGATTGCGGACCCCGACATATCAGATATACGAATAATAGATGCAAGGCATGTATATGTAAAGAGAAGAGGTGTCAGAAGCCTTTCCGGAGTGCGGTTTAACAATGATGAGGACTACGAGCGCTTTGTTGAGCGTGTGGCATTAAAGAATAAGATAAATATGGGAAATAACAATGCCATAAGCATATTTACGGATAAGAGCCAGAACGGATGGATACTGAGGTTTAATCTGTCAACTAAGTTCGTGCTGTCGGGAAATGCACCAATGCTCCACATAAGAAAACATCCGACAAAGAAGAAGCTGTTTCCTGGTCTTATTGAGGAAGGGATGATGTCGGGCGAGCTTTCCGATATCCTTGTGAAAAAAATAGAGTGCGGAGAGTCGTTTCTGCTCTGCGGTGCAGGTTCGGCAGGGAAAACCACACTTATGAATGCCATGCTTGAGGTTATTCCGGACAGATATTCTATATTCTGTGTGCAGGAAGCGGAGGAATTATTTTCGATGCGGCAGAGGGAATTCTTCTCGTACCATATTGTCGAGAACAGAGGAGAAGGAAAGATAAGATATTCTCTTGAAAATATTGCCAGAAACGGTCTTTTGGTGGATTCCGATGTCTACATGATTGGCGAGATAAAGGGCGGCGAGGCCAAGGACTTTTTGTACGCTGTACACACAGGTGCGATATGCTATGCATCGATTCATGCCAATTCACCGCAGGATGCATACTTCAGGCTTGTCGATTATGTCAAAAGAAGCAGCACTCATTCGTCTGAGGAAATTCTTTTTATGCTGCGTTCCCTTAAAAATTGCATATTTTTGAAAAAATACAGGATTGCTGAAATCACTGAAGTGGAATGGTCACAGCAGACCAATGAGATGAAGTTTAAGACAATCTATGCTAGGAGTGAATAATGACTAAAAAGATAGAAAGCATATCGTATTTTCTTGTTACATGTCATGCTGTTATTCCGGTTCTTTTATTCATAATTTCGTATGCGGCTTTTGTGTATATACAGAAAACAAATTCATTAAGACAGAGCCTTACACTGATGTATGACAGAATCAACAGCCTTTCGGGGCATCGTGAACAGATTGGAATGCATTTTAAGGCACTGTACGGAAATATGGGGAAAAAGGGTTTTATAGCTCATATCGCGGATAACCTTGAATACAGCGGACTTACAACACGCTTTGCGTGGCTGACACCTGAGCTGTATATAGTAATCCTGATTGCGGAATCTGCATTGGTTTCGATAATTGCGGGCATATTTTCCGGAAAATTGTACGCTGGATTTTTTATGGCTTTTACTTTATGGATGTTATCCGAGGCTGTTTTTTCATTGCTTCGCAATTACAGATACCGTAAAGAGGAAGAACAGCTTATGGCATTTGTTAATTCGGTGGAAAGCTGTGCGGCTCAGTCGGATGATATCATATATATTCTGGAAAAAGCGGCGGGAATGATAGAAGGACCGCTAAGCGAAGCGCTGACGCATACGGTTGCAATGATTAAGAGCGGAATACAAGGCACAGTAGCGCTGCGACAGTTAGAGAGCAGGATTGAGCATGGCTTTTTTAAGACTATGATTCGTAACCTTGAGATATCATCAAGAAACAATGCAAACTACAGAGAAATCACGGCGCAGTGCAGAAAGCTGCTTTCAGAGCAGCTTGACAACAGTAAGAAGTTAGCGCAGATATACCGCGAAGCGAAGATAAGACTGGCGATTATAATGCTATGTGCATTGGTATGTCTTTGGATGATGGCGCAGACAATGCTGGGAATGAGCCTTATCGACATGTTTTCAATGTTCTCTGAGAGTTTTGCCGGCTGCTGTCTTATCGCAATGATAGCAGGGACTCTTATGTTTACAGCATATTTTGTATTTGTGAAGGGGATAAGCGGGAAAAATTGATGAATTTTGTTACAGAAAATATCGGATATATAAGAACCATGCTTTTATGTGCCGCCATACTTTTGTTTTTTGTGTCCATATATCTTTTTGCGGCACATGCCGCGGCTGACAGATATACCATTGCAAAAATGAAGCTTCAGGATAAGCTTTTTGACATGATGCATAATGTAAAAAAGGACAGTATCTTTTCGTATGAAAATATACAGCAAAGACTTGATGCGTGGGGAGTGACATATTATTCAAAGGGAAAAATAACGCCGCTTGTATATCTTAGCGGTAAGCTGTTCTGTGCGGCAGCAGGCTTTGCTACAGGAATGATTTTTTATGGCATGACAGCGGCATTTATATTGTCAGCCGCAGCATATCTATATCCGGATGTGCGCGCTAAGCTGAGAAATCGCAGAGACAATGTGAAAATGTTAAAGAGCATAATGGATGTATATGATGTTGTGTTTTTGCAGACAGATGCGGGTGAATACATAACAAGAACATTGATTGATGCATACAGAGTAGCATCACATCCAAGATTGAAGGCGGCGCTTATAACACTTACAGGGGATATTTTATCATCGAATGATCTCATCGTGTCGGTGGAAGTGTTTGCGGGAAAATTTGAGAATGAAAATATTGATAATCTGGTTGTAACTGTGAAACAGCTTGCACAGAATGACGCATCCATGGCGATGCTTGAGGATATCAGAGGATATCTTAGGACTCTTATGGAGAGCAGTAACAGATACGAGCAGGAGCATTTAAGGCGTATGGGCGATGCCTGCCTGTTTGCAATATTCTTGTGCATGATGGCAGTGCTTGTCTATGCCGGTGTGAAGGGGCTGTTAGACTCGGCAGTACTCTTTAAAATGTAGGAAAAATCTGAAAAGCTATGTATAAAGGCTTTTTATGTATTGACTTTGTGTCAGTGTATATTTGACACAAGTTTTTCATTAAAAATAATAAAGGAAAGAGGCAGCATATGAACAATTATATTTTTTTTAAGATGATTGATGGAGTTAATGGATGTAAGGAGCTTGTGAGGCGAAGAGTCGTACAAAGTAAGGCAGGAAGTGCAGTGATTGGAGAAGTGCTTGTGATGATTGTCGTGGTTGCGATGGCGGCAATATTTAAATCCGGTGGATTAAAGTTCATTCAGGATATATGGACAACGATGACCTCAACAGCATCGGAAATGTTCTCATAAGCTATGGCAGTGAGTATGGGAAATATTCTGAAAAAAAGAAGGAGCGGCGTAGGCAACATGCTTTCATGCATGCTTGGGATTCTGCTTTTGTTCATGGTCGTATATCTGGGGCTTGACATGTATGCAAGGATGAATCTGGCGATAAAAAAATCCCGTATAGAAAGAAAATATATTCTATACATGGAGACATATGGCTATCTTACCGCAGAAAAACAGAGCGGACTTACAAAAGAGCTTTCCGATATGGGAGTGGTAAATATTTCATATGCAGGTACGACAATGACACCTGCGGCTTACGGACAGGAGGTTGTACTGTCCGTAAGCGGAGAAATTCATCTTGATGCCATTGCGGGAATACAGGGCTTTTCATTTATCAGGGAGGGAGGCGAAAGCTTTAGAATTTATCAAAAATCTACAGCAAAGAATAAGGAGTAGCAGGGAAGGGGCTGCCCTCATGCCGTTAGCCATGATTATTGTTGTCTTTATGTGCACATTTATTTGTTATACATTTAGAAGAGACAGGCTTGAGTACAGCTATGAGCAGATTGACAGCAACCTGACATATTCTCTTTTGGCAGCCTCGATAATCAATCTTAATGAATATGCGCGGACAGGAAATCTTATTATATCAGACAATGCAGAGCCGACAGTGTGGGATGCAGCATTTGTAAATTCATATGTCCGCTTTGTTGACTGCCTGAAAAATAATCTTGGCTTGAATGATGAAATGGAGACTATAAAGGAACAGGGAATGTACGGAAAAGTCAGGATTATCTCTTACAGAGTGTACAATTACATTGCCGATGATGCCGGATGGCACATAACAGAATGTGGGATTAAGGACGGCGGGGCATATACGTTGAGGTATCCTTATAATACGGACGTGTATGTAACTGCAAATGACGGTATGTTAAAAATTACGGAGACATCGGTATATGCACAGATATCATTCTCGCTTGAAGGACTTGAGGATTATAAGCTGACAAGACTTGTGGCGGTGACTGATTGATGCCTGTTTCTTAAAATGGCAGAATGAAAATAATGGGCAATAATTATCAGAAATAAGATGGATAATGCCTCAAAGGCCGTGAGGTGTATTAACCATGAATATATTGTAGTGGAGGAGAAAAATCAAACTTATGGCAGCGAAAATAATGAGAAAAAGAGGAGTGCCGCGAAGGAAGAACATAAAGGAAAAAAGCCGGCATGGTCCGGTAAATGTGAGGGTGCTTGTATACAGTTTTATTGTGACGATAGTGTTGTATGCATTTATGCTTTTTATTGAGAGAAGTGTTCTTTTGTCGGAGGACTATATAATGGTGTATGTGGCGCAGGAAGACATTGATGAGAGCACGATGCTTACGGCAGATAATATAAGCTCGTATTTTGTTAAGGCCGGGAGAAAGGCGGAATGGCTTCCGGATAACTGCGTGACAGATTTGACACAGCTTATTAAACTGTACACAGTCAGAGGCATAGCCAAGAATGAAATAATCACAACGAATATGTTTTCATCGAGTGATATACGTATCACAGGGATTGATGAGCCCATCGAGGTGTCATTAAATGCCAGCAATCTGTCACAGGCTGTGGGTGGTATATTGAGGGAAGGAGACAGAATAAATATCTGGTCAGTCACGGAGCACAACAGCAACGGAATAAGTGCTGTGAAAGCTGAAAAGATATGCGACTATGCATATGTCATGCGAGTGTTTACCCAGGCGGGAGTACAGGTAAAGAAAAGCCAGCCGGAGGAAGGAACTGCAATGGTGGTGAACATTATAATTCCGGGTGAAAAGGAGGAGGAATTTAATGTGGCACTTGAAAAAGGGACACTCAGGATAGGGCGATGCATGTATGAGCGTGAAAAGAATATCTATGGGGAAAGAAAAGATTACGACTAAGCTGAAAAAGGCTCTGTGCGGCAGAATTTCGCAGAAGCTATGTAAGACCGGCATAGCGGCTTACATATGTATAGTGGCAGCGTTATTCGGAAGCTTTATATGTGGAATATATAATCTTCCGATATGGTATATGCTTATTTTTCATAGCTATACTGATATAAAGAGCAGACAGCTTTATGTGTTTCCGATAAGGCTGTGCATAGTTATTGAATTTTTGGCTCTGTTATATAAATATGGTTTTTCGTATGAAAATTATTGCGGACTTTTCCTGTGTATGGCAGCAGTGTTCATTCTGAAAATTTTGAGAATATATGCACAGGGAGATATGGAAATATTCTTCATGCTTATTATGGGAGCAGCCGTAAAAGAAATAGATATAGCAATGTATTCGTTCAGGCTTGTATACGGTTCAATGATAATTTTCTGTGTCATGTTCGGCATATATTTTATCGTATATAATATATGGTTAAAACTGAAGGGAAAAAGCTTTATGAAGACAAAAAAAGCACCTATGGTGCCGGCAATCTCAATAGCCTATATTTTGTGCTGTGCCATGGGATAATTCTTTTACACGTATGTCATAAAAAATTCATAATTTTATTTTATAATAAAATAATGTTAGTCAGAAGATATTTTCGTGACATATTAAAAGGATAATCCGGAGGCTAAGATTCGCAATGGATAATAACCACAATATGTCCGGGCAGGAAAATGAGAAACGTGAAGGACAGGATTACAGCCTGTATACAGAAAAGATAGTAAAGAAGCCCGGAAATAGGATTAAAAGAGCAGTGAAGCATGTAGCAAAGGTTATTGGTTCAGCAGTTATATTCGGAGTGGTTTCAGGACTTGTAATGTCTGTTGTGTATCCGACTGCAAGAAAGTTTGTCGGTGATGAGGAGCCGACAAGCAGGCAGGGGACTGTAATACCGACGGACAGCCAGACAGAGGAGATGACGGACGATATTTATTCCGATATGGAGAGTGACACATCAGAGCTTGAGAGCAGTGCGGATATAGGAACGGAAGACACTGCGGAAAATGATAATGGCAGTGAAACTGCGGATGAGAACGTATCCGGTTCAAGCGATGGTGACATGAATAGTGAGAGCACATCACAGGACATAGAAGCTGAGAATATCAGCCGTGAAGAACTGTTGTCGTTGGTAGATGAACAGATAAGCAGTGCATTTGACGAATATAGACCGGGAGTGACAGAGCTTGATTCACTGTATACAGGATTGAAGTCCGTGATAGAGACAGTTGACATGTCGTTAGTTTCTATTGAAGTTTCACAGGACGGAGTTACATGGGATTATGTTTCCGATGCAGGGATTATGGGATTTATTGCTGCTGAGGATGAAGAATATTTTTATATTCTGACAACTAAGCAGTTCGTGAGCGATAAGTATTTATCGGTTATCTTTAATGATGGAACAATCGCGCAAGGCACATATATAACAGGTGATACAACAACCAATATAGCTATAGTAGCAGTAGAAAAGGCAGTATATAACGGAGAGATTCCGGAGAATGTCAAGGTTGCGGTACTTGGAAATTCCTATGTCATCCAGCAGGGTGATCCTGTAATAGCTGTGGGAAGTATGTATGGACAGAGCGGAATGGTTGTATATACTACAGCAACTTCAATAAATGAAAGTTTTATGGATACAGATGGCAGCTATCGAGTGATAAGCACAGCTATCGAGGCGGATGAGGCTGACTGTGGCATAATCGTGAATACAAAGGGTGAGGTTGTAGGAATAATACCATACCAAAATGAGGCGATATCAGGCAAAATAATAAATTCTTATGGCATTTCTGAATTAAAACGCTTGATTGAGAGACTGATTAATGGTAAAGTAACACCGTATGCGGGTATCAGTCCACAGACTGTCACGGCAGTGATGAAGGAAGTATATGGTATGCCTGATGGAGTATATGTCAATTCTGTCGAGGATGATTCTCCTGCTTTTTATGCAGGTATACAGAGCGGAGATATAATAACGGCAATTGATTCGGAGAATATACAGACCGTCAGGGCATTTCAGAATGTTCTGTTTTCCACAGAGCCGGGAATGACTGTTACGGTATATATAAGCAGACCGGGTAAGGACGGATATCGCAATGTCGAGATACCGCTTGAAGTAGGAGTTGAATAAGCTGTAAGCGTCTGATGTTAAGGCGGTTTTTGACAGAAAAGATAATTTATTTGGTGAAATGGAGAGTAAGATGAGATACATTGACAGCCTTCATGAAGGCGAAAGAGTTACGAGTATATATATGTGCAAGCAGAAGAATGCTGCCACAACCAAGAATGGAAAGCCTTATGAGAATGTGCTTTTACAGGATAGAACAGGAACACTTGATGCGAAGATATGGGAACCTAATTCCATGGGTATAGAGGAATTTGAGGCACTTGATTTCATTGAAGTGCAGGGTGAAGTCACAGTGTTCAACGGAGCAATGCAGATGAGCATCAAGCGTGCCCGCAAATGTACAGAAGGCGAATTTGACATGAAGGATTTTCTCCCTGTAAGCTCGCGTGATATTGAAGAAATGTATGGAGAACTTATGACTCTTAAGAATAAGGTTGGAAATACATATCTTAGAAGTCTTTTGGACAGCTTTTTTGTTGACGATGCAGAGCTTATAAAGAATTTTAAGTTCCACTCGGCAGCCAAGTCGGTTCACCACGGATTTGTGGGAGGCCTGCTTGAACATACATTAGGTGTCGCAACCTTGTGTGACTGTTTCGCAGACAGATATCCGATGCTCAGCCGTGATTTGCTTCTCACAGGAGCTATGCTTCATGATATAGGAAAGTTAAAAGAGCTGTCGGATTTTCCTACCAATGATTATACAGATGATGGACAGCTTTTAGGTCATATTATAATCGGTGTTGAGATGATAGGAAAGCGTGTAGCAATGATAGATGGATTTCCGTCAAAGCTTGAGTCGGAGCTTAAGCATCTGATTGTGTCACATCACGGTGAATACGAGTACGGTTCGCCTAAAAAGCCGGCGATTATAGAGGCATTTGCACTCAACTTTGCTGACAATATGGACGCTAAAATGGAGACTCTTAAGGAGCTTTTATCTACACCGCAGGCACAGACAGGCGAATGGTTAGGCTTCCAGAAGATGCTCGATACTAATGTCAGAAGGACTGTTCTGTAAATATCAAAATATATGGAGAATCATACATGGAAAAAAATCAGGAATATATCGTTAAAATAGAAGATATGTCCCTTGAAGGAGAAGGCGTAGGCAAAGTAGATGGCTACGCCCTTTTTGTTAAGGACACAGTTATAGGTGATGAAGTGCGCGTCAAGGTGATTAAGACCAAAAAGACATACGGCTATGCAAGGCTTATTGAAGTGATTTCTCCGTCACCGTACCGCAAGCAGGCACGCTGTCCTATTGCAAGAAAGTGCGGCGGATGCAATCTTCAGGAATTGAATTATGACGAGCAGCTAAAATTCAAGCGTGGAATAATACAGAATAATATTCGAAGAATAGGTGGTCTTACCGATGTCGAAGTGCAGCCTGTTATTGGAATGAACGAACCGTATTTCTATAGAAATAAATCTCAGTTTCCGGTTGGTGAGGACAAGGATGGCAATATAAAAACCGGTTTTTATGCCGGTCATACACATTCTATAATCGAGACAGATACCTGCTATATAGGCGCACCGGTCAATGAACCGATTGTGGGAGCCGTCCGCGAGTTCATGGAGGAGAATAAAATAAAGCCATATAATGAGATTAAGCATACAGGCATAATACGCCATATCCTTATACGCTGCGGCTATACGACAGGTGAGATTATGGTATGCCTTGTGATTAATCAGAGTAAGCTTCCGCATGCAGATAAGCTTGCAGAAAAGCTGCTTGGACTGGATTTTAGCGGTGTTATGGGAAACGGTCAGATATGGAAGAAGGAACAATCTGTTCATGGCAAGACTGCCGATTGCGGACAATCAATGGCTGATGTTGAACGTGTTACAAGTGGTGAGCAGATAGCAAATGCTGACAATTCCGGCAATATGCATGGGCATAAACATGAAAATTCATGGCATATAAAGAGCATAATGCTCAATGTGAATACGAAAAATACGAATGTCATTCTCGGTGACGAATGTAAAACACTGTGGGGAACTCCTTATATTGAGGATTATATAGGCGATATCAAGTATCGCATATCACCGCTTTCGTTCTATCAGGTAAATCCTGTCCAGACAAGGAAGCTCTATCAGACAGCGCTTGACTATGCAGAGCTTACCGGAAATGAGACTGTGTGGGATCTCTACTGCGGAATAGGAACTATCTCGCTGTTTCTTGCAAAGCAGGCAAAGAAAGTATACGGTGTGGAGATTGTACCGCAGGCTATTGAGGACGCAAGAGAGAATGCAAGACTTAACAATATAGAGAATGCAGAGTTCTTTGCCGGAAAAGCTGAGGAGGTTCTTCCGGATTTCTATGCAAAGGAGAGTGAGCGTCTAGGGCATAAGCTTACTGCGGATGTTATAGTCGTTGATCCACCGCGCAAGGGCTGCGATGAAACATTGCTTGCGACCATGGTACAGATGGAGCCTGAGAAAATTGTATATGTGTCCTGCGACAGCGCAACACTTGCAAGAGATTTGAAGTACATTTGCGGCAATGGCTATGAGGTACAAAGGTGTGTCGGATGCGATATGTTTCCGCAGACGGGGCATGTTGAAACAGTCTGCCTTCTGTCGAAAAAAGCCCAATAAATCAAAGGATTTCGCTATTTTTGGAGTAAAATAGATGTGTGTTTCTGTTTCCGTAGAGTGATGATATAATCGGAGATTTACCCCAGGGGATAGGCTTTGGAGAAGGGGAAGTATACATTTTGGCGAAAGGATACTTTTTGACAGAAGAAAAATATAAAAGATAAATTTTATAGGGGAACTCAGGGATGATTACAATAAAGAATTATATTTCAATGATATATGATGATTTCAGAGAGTATATAGACCAAAACGTTAATTTATGTATGCTGAAAACATTAAATTATCAAGCTGGACAAAAGCCGGATTATTCAGACATACATATTCAACAATTATATTTGTTACGGTATGTTTTTTCATATGCCTTTGAATATAAAAGTATGTTTGATACATTATTTGCACGAGAAAAATTTAAAGATAGCATAGAGGTGGCATCCATCGGATGTGGAAATATGATAGATTATTGGGGATTGGTTGAAGCACTTGGTGAGATTGGAAGTGGAGAATGTTATATTAAATATAGGGGCATTGATACTATTGATTGGAATTATAAAATAGAAGCAAGAGAAAAAGATGAAGTCAAGTTTACAAAAGTCAATGCTGCAACTATTTTTCAAAAAACAAGTACGCTAATATCCAATGTATATATTTTCCCTAAATCTATTAGTGAATTTTCAAATGAAGAGTTTCAAGATATTTGTGAGAGTTTTAGAAAAAAAGAAATTCAAAGAGATAGAATTCATATATTAATATCTCTTCGTTCTGATCAGGGAAGTATGGATAGAGATATGGAAAGAAGTGAAAAAATCATATCAGCCATAAAACAGAATGGATTTATTACAGAAGATAATGCAACGACATTTATTCACTATAAAGATGAAGATAGAGGAATCAAAAAGATTGATTACAAGTTCGAATATCCGAATGAGGCTATTGAATTATTAACTTCTTTAAATACAGAATGTAGTACATATGTTAGTAATAGAGAAAATTGTACAAGTGATTGCAAAAATTTAAATAGATGGCCGGTGTTGAAAGCGAGAAATATTTGTTATCAAGTATTGACTTTCGATAGGAAGGATTCATTATGATATTAAGTGTGAGTAGAAGAACAGATGTGCCAAATTACTATTCAGATTGGTTTGTTAACAGAATTAAAGAGGGATTCTTATATGTGCGAAATCCTATGAATGCACATCAAATAAGTAGAATAGATTTATCGCCAGATGTAGTGGACTGCATTGTATTTTGGACCAAAAACCCTGCGAATATGATGGAAAAGCTGGAATGTTTGAAAGATTATGTATACTATTTTCAGTTTACTCTTACGGGATATGGTAAGGATATTGAACCGAACCTTCCAAATAAGAGAGAGGAACTTATTTCAACGTTTAAGGCATTGTCTAAAAAAATAGGAAAAGAAAAAGTAATATGGAGATATGATCCTATTTTGATAAGCAAGCGATATACAATGGATTACCATTTAAAAGCGTTTGAGGAAATAGCGAGTAGTCTTGCGGATTACACGGAAAAGGTAGTTATCAGTTTTGTTGATTTATATGCAAAAACACAACGAAACACTAAGGAACTTGGCATTAGGCAAATGACAAATGATGAGATGATTAGTTTGGCGGCGCAAATGGTACAAATTGCTTCAAAATATAATTTAGTAATTGAATCTTGTGCAGAGCAAATCAATCTTCACAATGTTGGTGTTCAGCATGGAAGCTGTATAGATAAAAAACTAATTGAGAAGATATTAGGGTGTAAGTTGGTTGGTGAAAAGGACAAAAATCAGAGAGAAGAGTGTGGATGTTTTGAAAGTGTGGAAGTAGGAGCGTATAATACTTGTCTCAATGGTTGCAAATATTGCTATGCAAATTTTAATGATGAGAAAGTAAAAGAGAATGTCAGATTGTACAATCAAGCGTCCCCATTATTATGTGGAAATATCACTTCGGATGATAAAATTACTGATAGAAAAGTAAAGTCATTAAAAGACGCTCAACTTAGTTTTTTTGAATAATTAACATTTGGACGAGAGGGAGGGAATGGTTTCATGGGGTAAATTTTTTACCCCAGCCTAAAGTGAATTATCTACTTTCGCTATGCAGTATAAAATCAAAGTTCAGAGGAATATTGAAACCGTTTGTCTGCTTTCAAAGAAACCTTGATTTTCTGCGGTTTGTAGGATATTAAGGGGAGAAAATGAATGTGTGTTTTCAGGTCTTTTGAATGAAACATTTGAATATTAAAACAGTGGGGTGTTTTGATACGTTGCTGAATAATAGGCTTTTGCTAAAAGGTATCACTTTTGCGAAAATGTATGATACCTTCCGGCAGAAGCTTTTTTATATAAAGATAACTTGACTTCTAAATCTTACTGATGTAATATTTACACAAGTGTAGCAGGAGTTCGAACGATATTTTTTTGTTGTGAAATCTTACGCATGTAATAAAAAGGGAGGAGGGATGTATAGTACGATATACTCATCAAAGAAAAATTTTTTTACTCCAAAATCTTACGGATGTAATATTTTGGAGATATAGTGTACATTGAAAATAGAATATGACCATATCAGCAAAGCAAAATGAATGGAGGTCAATATGAAGAAAGGAAAAAGCAGAAACAAGCGAAAGAAAACAAGAAGCAGGCTCCTATGGATTGCGATTGCTGTTATAGGAATAGCTGCGGTAATTTCTGCAGTATGCGTGGCAGGAATGTTGGCAACAAAGGAAAATGCCTGGAGGACACCGGAAGAACTTTTGGTGGAGTATATGGATTATATTCCAAAACAGGAGTATGAAGAAATGTATGCGATGCTCCATATTGAAGCATCGGGCAATATCAGTCAGGAGGATTTCATAAAAAGGAATTCGGCTATTTATGAAGGCATAGAAGTCCAGAATATGGCTGTCCAGATTATTGCATATGACGAGGAGCAAATGATGGTAACCTACCAGACTTCTTTCGATACAGTTGCAGGAACTATCAGCTTTGAGAAT
>UQYF01000049.1 GCA_900545175.1 uncultured Eubacteriales bacterium | reverse complement strand
CCGCTTAGTGCTCTACACACTTGAAGCGGGGGATTGCTTATTCTGCGTTCAATTTATTAACTTATTAAGAAATGTAAAAATCTTAAATTCATATATATACTCACGCTTCGTGCCATTCTGATTCTCATACAGAAGTTCAAGCTCATCCTCGTCAAGCACAGCTTCAAGGTCCTTTTTCGCTTCTTCACCGACAGTTCCATGTGTGATATCTGCAAAACAAAGACTTGGATATAACACACACCACCAATTTTTTCCATCAGCCGCTCCTATATCAACACGGAACGCTTCATAAATCCCCTGCGGAAATGTCATGTCGCCGTAAACCTTGACAGGAAAATATGAATCCTCAAAATAAGCTTTTACATTATATTCCTTTTTATTGTCCTTGATAACCCCTTTTGCGATATTTTCTATATTTTCTATGTTATCGCTCAAAATTTTCTCCGCATCATCACGACTTTTTACATCCTTTAGAATATCTCCGATGTATGTGACAAGCTCCTCCTTCACAAGCAGCTTTAACTGCTGATCCTCGTCTGTGTCACTGTTAGCGCGGACATGAAACCTTATTATCTGTCCTGCTATATCCTGCTGAAGCTGTCCGGCAGAACGCTTTTTTTCCCCACTGTATGTAAAAAAGACAACCGCACACAATGCCATAAGACACCATGACAAAATATTACATCTGCTCATGCTTATACTCCCCTCTGAAACAGGCAGATAACCAAAAAGCCTGATTCCTGCAAGGGCTTCTTAATTACCTGTACAATTTATATATGGTAAGTATTACCTCTAAGCAGATGCTTTAAACAAATATTTTACTCAGGCATTCTTAACCTTTATCGACTTTAGGATATTCTCCTCCTGATTTTCAACGTGAAGCTTTATCGCTGCTTTAGCATCCTGCACATTGTCTTTTTGTATTGCCTCTATTATTCTGTTATGCTCCTGAACAAGCCTTTCATGACTAGACTTATCCTTGATATACTCAAGCCTGTAACGGTACATCTGCTCTCTTAAGTTATTTATTATCTGGATAAGACGCTTGTTGCCTGTTGCATTGTAGATAATCTCATGAAATGCCACATCCGATTCAGCGATCTTTATAAGGTCCCCACCTTCTGAATTCTTTGCAAACGTATGGTTGGCTGACTTTAGCTGTTCAAGCTCCTCCTGCGTTATGTTTTTCATCGCAAGCTCTATAGAAAGCTCCTCCAATGCAGTTCTGACTTCAAGCACATCCCGCAAATCTTTCTCCGTAATGTCTGCAACTTCTGCTCCCTTTCTCGGAACCATAACGACAAGCCCTTCAAGCTCAAGCTTTCTTATCGCTTCCCGTATCGGTGTACGACTCACTCCAAGCTTCTGTGCCAATGCTATCTCCATAAGCCTCTCGCCAGGCTCAAGCTCTCCCTTTAAAATTGCATGTCTCAATGTATTAAATACAACATCACGAAGTGGAAGATACTCGTTCATCGTGACCTGAAAATTACTGTCCTCTAACATAAAAATCCTCTTTTCACTATATATCTGTCATTACGCTTCAAAGCCGCCATTACAGCATTCCGCAACATATGCTGTCTTAACTCTATCATCCTGCCTTAATATGCGGTTGCATTCTACAGCCTTTTCCTTGCCCTCAAATATTCCGAAAACTGTAGGCCCGCTTCCGCTCATAAGGGCATTCAAGGCTCCGTATTCCCGCATCTTGTCCTTTATTCCTTCTATATCCGGATACTCCTTCGCAGTCACAGTCTCTAATACATTGCTAAGGCGCGAAGCTATTCCTTTTACATCCTGATTATCTATGGCGGACATAATTCCGTCTATATCCGGATGCTGCGTATTCCCATCTATCACAAGATTATCATATACAAGCTTTGTTGAAACCGAAAAAGGAGGCTTTGCAACAACAAAATAACAATCCGGACATGCCTTTAAGCGCGTCAGCTTCTCACCGATTCCTTCGGCAAGCACTGTTCCTCCCATAAGGCAGTATGGTATATCGGCACCAAGCTTCACACCACGCTTCATAAGCTCCTCAAGGCTCAGCTTTAAACCGAAAAGCTCATTCATGCCATATAAAACCGCCGCTGCATCTGCACTTCCACCTGCCATCCCCGCAGCCACAGGGATGAATTTATATAAATCAATATCTACAAAGCTGTCAATATCAAACTCATCAATCAACAACGCTGCTGCCCTATATACCAGATTATTAGAATCTGTAGGAAGATATGAGAGATTTGTCTTAACCTTAATACCTTTTCCTGCCTTCTTCTTTATAGCAAGCTTATCAAACAGGTTAATATTCTGCATTATCATGCGTACATCATGATAACCGTCTTCCCTGCGTCTTAACACATCAAGTCCTAAATTAACCTTAGCATATGCTCTAAGTCTGATCTCGTCCATGTCAATCCATTCCCCTGTCAAACCAATTTTGTGTACTGTATTATGAATTTTGTATACAGTACACGTTATATTATATACAAACCTATATCACAAATCAACCTGAAAGATATACCTTGATTAAGTTTTTTCGCCTAAAAGCCGATATATAAGATATATGAATAACAACCAATCAATTTTTGGAAAGGAGTCCATCAGAATGAGTGTAAATGGAATTACAACAAATGGATATGACAGTGCTGCCTATACAAAGGTATCAAATAACAGCACAGCTAACGACAGTAAGAAGACCGATAATACCAGTTCTTGTGCATCAGCAGCCTTCACAAAGGATGCTGCCGTATATGAAGCATCCGACAAGACAACAGCTAAGCAAAAGAGCAATGCAGCCATCGTAGCTAAGATGAAGCAGGATCTTGCAGACCGCACAAGCAAGATGCAGAACCTTGTAGCCGACATGTTCGCAAAGCAGGGACAGACATTTGCATCAAGCTCCGATATGATTAAGGCTCTCGCAAATGGTAATCTTCAGGTCGACGAAGCTACCGCCGCACAGGCTAAGGAGGATATCTCCGAGGACGGATACTGGGGTGTCAAGCAGACATCAGAGAGAATTTTTGATTTTGCAAAGGCTTTATCCGGTGGTGATGAAGATAAAATGAGAGATATGCTGGATGCCTTCAAGAAAGGCTATGAGCAGGCAACAGGTGCCTGGGGAAAGGAGCTTCCTTCCTTATGTCAGGACACCTATGATGCCGTAGAAGCTAAGTTCAAAGATTATTTTGGAGAAGAGAAGTAAAAAACTGCATTCTCCGGTTTTCCTGTTTCAGAAAAGACTACTGTTGTGGTTATGCAATCATCACTGTAGTCTTTTTTTATGCTTGCAATTATTGCACTGCCGGCCATAACCTGTCTTTTGAATTCTGCGCGAAGATACCTGCACTTTCCGTTATCTGCTCCGGCTACGCTCATAGCGAACTCTGTAAGGCGGACATTATTGGCATGTCCGTTAGTATCGAGCAGATAGTCATTTATCCTGTAAGGTCCCGCCTTCATTCCATCCTGCGGTACTTTTATTCTTCGGTGCGGCGCATCATCCTCTGATCTATCGCCAAAGTCCTGCGGCAGCCAGCCCATATCATTTTTGTCGGGCAGTGCCGGTAACTGCGAGTCTATGTTCATATATACCCACACGGTATCCGCTTTTGCCAGACATTTTCCGTCTTTATTGTACATTGCAATATATTTCTTAGCAAGAGACTCCTGCATATCATATATATACGTCTTCAGCACAATCTCATCTCCGGCACATGGTGCATCTATGATTGATATGTTCCATGAAATCAGATACCACGTACAGTGTGTCCTATTCGTAAAATCAGGGCCAAAACCCCTGTCAAGTGCATGCTCATAACCGCAATCCTGAAAAAGCCTGAGAACTCCGTTCATTGACATTTTTCCGTCCTTGCCTGTCTCACTAAAACGCACGCGGTATAAAGCTTCATACATCAGACATTACCCCTTTCATTTTCCCAGAACTTTTTGAGAAGAAGCTTGAATCTTCTCTCATTAAAAGGAGCTTCTCTGAGTTTAAGTATCGTCTCATCCGTAAGAGCACCTGTCCTTGCAAGTTCTCTTCCCGCATCAACGTACTTTTCAAGATATACCTCCATCCTCTCATACAGCTCAGGAACCGAGAGAGTCTTTCCCTGTGGGCATAAAAGCGCATAATAATTTCCCGGACCGCATATACAATCATATTCCTTAAGAAGAGGGTCATATATAAGGTCTGTCTGTGCGTAACCACATGTCGAAACTATTATAAACTTCTTCCCACTCATATCGCCTCTTATTCCATGAAAAGGCTGACCTACAACCGGTGACTGTCCTTCATATGTACACATCATAGAAAGCATTCTATCCGTAAACACCTTCATTATTCCCGGCATCCCGAAAAAATAAAGTGGATAGCTCTCTATAATAATGTCAGCTGCAAGAATCTTCTCCTTAAGCATTGGAATGTCATCGTTTTTGATTACACATTCGCCCTCTGTACGTCCCCAGCAGCTAAGGCAGCCAAGACATGGTGTGATTTTACAGTCGCTTATATTAATTTCCTCGACTTCACAGGCTGCTTCCTCTCTCAAACCATCCACAAACTTATGTGCAACTC
Source organism: uncultured Eubacteriales bacterium (assembly GCA_900545175.1). GTDB lineage: Bacteria > Bacillota > Clostridia > Lachnospirales > Lachnospiraceae > CAG-882. The sequence continues at coordinate 13,380 of UQYF01000049.1, read as the reverse complement.
TTATTGTGCAGCTCTTCTCTCTTCGCGGGCTTCCATTTAGAAGAAGTACTCTCATAAAACCTTCCTTTCTCACCGCTTTATAATAAAGCCGATTGCAAATCCCAAGCTATATCAGAAAATTTTACAATCAGCCAACTATCTCATACGATATCTTCGTATTTCCCAATCCGGCGGTATCTTCCGTAGCGTTCAAGCACAAGCTGCTGCTGTGGAACATTCATAAGCTCTGAGAGTCTCTCGGTAAGTGCCATCTTAAGCTCATCCATAAATGGCTCCAATGCACACTCCGGCTCACCGAAATTCTCCGGCTCCGGAATGATTTTCTCAATAATCTCAAGCTTTAAGAGGTCATCGGCAAACATTTTAAGGTGGTCTGCAGCCTCAGCAACTCTCGATGAATCCTTAAACAGAATACTTGCACATGCCTCCGGCGAAACAACACTATAGTAAGCATTTTCAAGCATCCACACCTCATCTGCTATTGCAAGGGCCAATGCTCCGCCGCTTCCGCCTTCACCTGCCATTATGGATATGACGGGAGTCTTTAATGTCATAAGCTCATAGAGATTATCCGCTATTGCCTCACCTGCACCTCTTCGCTCAGCACCCTGTCCACAGCTTGCTCCCTGTGTATCTACAAAGCATATGACCGGTCTATGGAACTTTTCTGCTTCCTTCATAAGTCTCTGTGCTTTTCTATAGCCTTCCGGCAGCACACAGCCAAAGTTTCTGTAGACTCTGTCATCAAGGCTGTGGCCTTTTTCGATTCCGATAACAGTCACAGGCATGTCAGCAAGCCAGGCAACTCCGCCCACAACCGCATGGTCATCTCCAAATGCCCTGTCTCCGTGAAGCTCCATAAACCCGGTAAAGATTGAGCTGATATAATCTTTCGCTGTAGGCCGGCCTGCCTTTCTGGCACACCGGATTTTTTCGTATGCGTCCATATAAATATTTCCTCTTTTCTGCGCCGGTCTGTGCGCAATATTATATGTTACTAAATGTATTTATATGCGTATTTACAATGCGCAAAAGCATCCATGTATTCTACATTTCGGCTATGTATCATTAATTGTGTATCATTTCCATAAGCTTTTGAACAGCACCGCCATTTTTAGTCTGTCTGTGCACAAGCTCCCTAAGCTTAAGATGCTGCTCATGTGACTTTGCATGGAGAAGGTCATCCCCTAAAGCCGACTTGTGAAGCTTTAACATTGATGCAATATAATTTCTCTGGTCATTTCTTTTAACTATCGCATCAAGAAAACCATTTTCAAGCTGGAATTCTGCGCTCTGAAATCCTTCAGGAAGCTTTTCTCCTGTAACCTGTTCAATTACACGCTTTCCGGCAAAGCCTACAAGTGCTCCCGGCTCTCCGATAATCACATCGCCAAGCATTGCAAAGCTGGCCGTAACTCCACCTGTTGTAGGGTCTGTGACACATACCATATAAAACAGTCCCTCATCATTGTGAAGCTTGACTGCACCTGACACTTTTGCCATCTGCATAAGTGACAACATTCCCTCCTGCATTCTCGCTCCGCCCGATGCAGCATAGCCTACAACAGGAAGTCTGTGCTCAATCGCATATTCAAATAATGCTGCAAGCTTATCTCCAACCACTGTTCCCATAGAACCCATCATGAACTTAGGCTCCATGGCATATATACAGCACTCGTTTCCATCAACTGTCGCTGTTCCGCATATAACGCCCTCGTTCTCACGGCTCGTTGCTCTTGCCTTGCTGCTCTTTTGCTCATAATCCGGAAAATCTATAGGATTACCTGTGGTTGCCCCATTCCACAATTCTTTAAAGCTTCCGTCATCAGTAATAAGCTCTATGCGTGCCCTCGCAGGTATCTTGTTATACCTACCACACTTTGGGCATACAAAGTAATTCTTTGCAAGAGCACCTTGTATAATCGGTTCCTTACATTTCTCACACGCAGTCTCTTTTGTCGATGCAAGATATTCCTCTATAACCAAATTCGTATCTCCTTTCAACTAAAATTATGGTTAGGTAATTGCGAAACTCAATTTTATCAATGACCAGTTGTGCAATTTTACTATATTGCAAGCCAGACTATTTGCAAACACTAATAGTTCAGCTTGCTGAACTAATGTGTTTAGCGGCTGTATTTTAGCCGCTTACGCACCGCTGTGTTTGCAATGAAGCGAGAGCGTGCCTGGCGGTAATATAGCAAAAGTGCACAACGTCTGATAGCAATATACAGAGTTTCGCAATTACCTACAAATTATGGCAGGATTCTATTTTCCGGATATCAGTACATGTGATACCTCTATATATGGCACCACCATTGCCCCATCGCACAGAACTTCTTTAGAAAGTGCTGTGATATTGTGCATCATATTCGCAAGGTTGAAGTTAATCATTGTCTCTGTGACAGCACCTTTAATCTGTCCGTCCTCAATATAGAAACTGTTCTTAGCTACTCCTGAAAGCTCGCCATTGCCCGATGGCATTCCGCAGGATACTGCACCTACTATAAGTCCACGTCTGATGCCCTTAATCATATCATCAAATGCGATATCTCCACCCTCTATCACAAGGTCGAAGCCTGAATTCTTAGCTCGTTCAACCTTACACTTGTTAGCAGCATATAACGAAGTCATATATCCGTTCAGAACGCCATTTTCAATAATTGTATAATCCTCTGAACGGAAGCCGTCCTTTGTATGCACCTCATGATCAACGATTCTTTCATCCCATGGTTTGAAAGCTATTGTCATCTTATCTGATGCAACCTTCTGACCTATCTTTCCAAGCCATAAGCCTGTGCCATCAAGTACAACCGACTCTCCTGCAAAATTAGAAAGTGCATAGTAAATCATCTGCATTGCACAGTTCGGTGTGAAGATAACTTCTCCGTCAAACTTTCCATCTAACGATATCGGATTAATGGAATCCTCAGCATCCTTTAAGTCCTTTTCAATATTTCCAAGCTCTATAAATGGCTTGTCAAGATTGTCAGTCATAACATATGTAGATGCAAGTCCTGTTGAATTCTTACCGTCATTTCCGGCAAACTCAACCACAACTTCATATCTTCCGGAAAACTTCTCGTCCTGACTTCCATTGGTGTTGCGATATACCGAATGAAGCTCTACATGCTTTAAAATAATCTGCATGACAAGCACCTTCGGATGTTTCTTCTTAATGTCCTCAGACAATTCCTGTGCACGCTGCATAAGCTTATCGATATCAGGTTTCACCGCTCCGATAGTGAATTTTGCTGCATCCATCTTAGGCGCAATGTCAAAATTCTCATCTGCCGTTCCTGCCTCGGATGACTTAATGACATTTTCAAGCGCTTCTTCAAGAGACTTATCATCAAACTTGTTAAGACTTGTAGTTCCTAATCTGCCATCCTTGATAAGTTTTATCGAAACAGCATTATCAAACAAGGTTCTAAAGAGCGTAAATTCTCCGTTCTCCATCGTGATTTCTCTTGTCTGTGTCAATGCAACCGTATACTGTGCCTTAATATCCCCTTTTTTATCTATAAGACTTTTTAACTTATCCGAAACCTCAATTATATTTGCCATAATTATCTACCCCCTATTGTAATCTGACATCTGATGGAAGGTCCACCCATAGATACAGCCATCATCTGCTTCTTACCGCATGTACCGCTTGCCACCCACTCAACTTTATCAGAAACCATATCAACAGTCTTTAACATTTCAAATGCAACTCCTGAAACAGTTGTGTCAAGGATAGCCTTTCCGAGCTTTCCATTCTTTATCTCATATCCCATAGAGATTCCGAACATGAACTCACCTGTAAGGTCTGCCTGTCCATTTCCTGTAGAGAGGAGATAGTAGCCGTCATCAACAGAAGCAATCATATCATCCAGAGTATCTTTTCCAGGAAGAACAACCGTATTTCTCATACGAATCAATGGCTCATCGGAAAACTCCCAGCCTCTTGCATTTCCACAAGGCTCAACTCCGAATCTGTCTGCTGTCTCACGGTTATGCATATAACCTTTAAGGATTCCGTTCTCAACTAACACAGCATCCTTTGCCTGAATGCCCTCATCATCAAGGTATACCGGAAGCGGTGCCTGCTTTCCGAATGCTGTGCTGGCATAATCTACAATGTTCACAAGCTCAGAAGCCACCTGTTTTCCAAGGTTAGGTCCGGCAACAGAGCCGCCGATTACAAGATCTGCCTCAACCGTATGTCCTACCGCCTCATGTGCAATCATTCCAGCAACATTGGAGTCTAATATAACTGTCTTTACTCCTGCCTGTGCATATACTCCTTCTGCCTTATCGCGAAGTAACTTATACACTTTGTCAATTTTATCGTAGACTACAGACAAATCCTTAAAATTGTCATCTGCATGACCAAAACCGCCCACTAAATCCATAAGCTCAAGCGGCTGTCCATCCTTTGATTCCATATTAAGCACAAAATACAGAGAGCATCTTGGATAAGCTACATGTCCATCTGTGGCATCCGATGTACAGATGACTTTTTCCATTGTATCTTCTCTGTATATGACTGTTCTGCTGGTAAGATCAGGATATTTTGTAACGATATAATCATCCACCTGCCTGCAAAGCTCCACAAGTCTTTTCTGCTCGAAGTCAATAATAAATCTGTCAGATTTGACATAGCCATTTATATATGGTGAATAAGCCGGTTTTCTGTTTTTAGCATACTTATATAAATAATGTGCATTCTCTGTAGCTGCTTTTAAAACCATCTCTGCTGCCTGCGGTGTATATTCTGCCATTGATGCAAAACCGCTGACTCCGTTCTTATATACTTTCGCACTCACACCACTGCTCTCAGAACGCTCATTGACAACAAGATTCCCCTGCTGAATCACAATTCTTCTTTCCCTGTTCTCCTGTCCGCGCAGAACACTCTGCATACCTGTTTCAAACAGTCCCTTTTTTTCCTTTAAAATGTCCTCTAACATGATTGCCTCCTTATTATAATCGTTCATCCGTAACTGACTTAAACCAGCCTTACAAGCTTTGCAGCTTAATAATACTGTTGACAGTTACATACTCCAAATTATACATCCGACTTATGTAAAATAAAGAAAACATCCGTTGCATTTGCGCAACTTATGCCCGATTTACATATGACAATGATATTCGCAGGCCGCTTTCGTTTCTTACCCACAAGAAAGAATTCTGCTTTGCAAAATTATCCGCCTGAGGTAAGTCGCCTAAGCGACATAATTCCTCTGCGCATCTCTATCCGGTACTTGGCTTGTACCAAACACCGGATAAAATGTAATATTGCAGCTTTTCCGGCTAATTGTTTATATTTTGCACTGTCTCATTAAGTGTTGCCATATCACACACGTTGAACACTTTAACATTCGTGAGTGTTCTCTTTACAAGACCTGAGAGAGTTGTTCCAGCTCCGACCTCGATAAATGTGTCAACACCGTTAGCCGCCATATCACGGATTGTCTTCTCCCAGCGCACACTGTTAGATGCCTGCTTTGACACTGTCTCAATAATCTGCTCCTTCTGTGAAGGATATACCTCTCCTGTAAGATTCGCGTACAATGTAAGCTTAGGTGCATTTACCTCCATTGTCTCAAGCTCATCTGCAAGTGCCTGTGTCGTCTGCGCCATAAAAGGTGTGTGGAAGGCTCCGCTAACCGCAAGCTTCACCGCTCTGCCTCCTGCTGCCTTAATCGCATCAACAAAGGCATCAAGTTCCTCAACAGCACCTGCACAGGAGAGCTGTCCCGGACAGTTGTAGTTGACCGGATATACATTCTTAAAGCCTGCACATACCTCCTCAACCTTCGCATTGTCAAGCTTAAGCGCAGCAACCATTGAACCCGGATGCTTAGCAGCACATTCTGACATTTTCTGTCCTCTGAGAATAACAAGCCTGAACGCATCCTCATCAGATAACACTCCCGTAAATGCAAGCGCCGGAATTTCTCCCAATGAGAAGCCTGCTGCCACATCCGCCTTGATGCCTGCTGCCTCTAACGCTCTTGCGCATGCAAGGTCTGTTAAAAAAAGACATGGCTGTGTGTTCTCTGTCTGTGTGAGTGCTTCGCCCGGTCCTTCAAAGCACATTGCCTCACTGCCCGGCCTTATAGCCTCACCCATATCAAATACTGCCTTTGCGGCAGCGTTGTTGTCATATAAATCCTTGCCCATGCCGACTGACTGGGCACCCTGTCCTGCAAACAAAAATGCGATTTTACCCATATTTCATCCTCCTTTTTCCGTTTAGGTACGGTGTAAAAACATGTTATGCAGCTCTGTGAGTTTATAACTTGTTTTCTCTAATCCCAATCACACATAACAAAAAATAATCATTTATTGTATAAGTGTATTATTTGTATACATTTTCTTTAGGTACGGCGGTAAATACCATTGAACCCTTGGCACGAACCTCGCCGTCAACTAATACCTTCGCCTCAAAGTATGCAAGTGTACCGCCACTCTTAGTCTTAGTGACCGTAATGTCAAGCACATCGCCCGGAATGACAGGCTTGACGAACTTGAAGTTGTCCACCTTTAAAAGTACATATAACAAATCGTCATTCACACCGTCATCCTCTATGACAAGGGAGCACAGCTGCGCACAGCTCTCTATTATGAGCACACCCGGCATAATCGGAGCGTCCGGGAAATGTCCCATGAAGTATGGCTCATTTATACATACATTCTTGGTTCCTCTTGCTGATTCACCCGGAGTAAGCTCGAAAACCTTCTCTATCATCTGGAACGGCGGTCTCTGGCGGAGACGCTTGTTGACCTCCATTATGTTCATCATAAGCTGAGTCCTCCATCTAATACTATAGCCTGTCCTGTGATATAACTTGCATCATCACTGCATAAGAAAGATACAAGTCCTGCCACCTCATCAACATCGGCAAAGCGTCCGAGAGGAACATCCTTTAAGTACTCCTTCTTCTTATCCTCTGGAAGCTGGTCTACCATCTCAGTCTTTACAAAACCCGGACATACTGCATTTACACGGATTTTCTTTCTTGCAAGCTCCTTAGCCATAGTCTGTGTCATGGAGTTGACAGCTCCCTTTGTCGCACTGTAAACCGACTGTCCTGCAAGAGCCATCTTAGAGCTTACGGATGACATGTTCACAATCACACCTGATTTCTGGCTGAACATCTTGAGTGCAGCCTGCTGTGCACAGTAGAAATATCCCTTTATATTGAGGTCAAGACACTTGTCAAGATTCTCCTGTGTAAGCATTAAAAGATACTCGTCCCTAACGATTCCGGCATTGTTTACCAGAACATCTACACGTCCGTAGGTGTCTGATACGAACTTGAACATCTCCTTTACCTGATTAAGGTCTGAAACATCTGCCTTGTATGCCACTGCATCTCCGCCTGCTGCCTTTATCTCTTCAACAGCCTTAGCTGCCTCCTCATCGGAATGGCTGTAGTTTACAACCACAGTCATTCCGTCCTTTGCAAGACGAAGAGCGCATGCACGGCCGATTCCTTTAGAAGCTCCTGTTACAACCGCTATCTTTCCCATCTATCGCACCTCTTTCTTTATCTCGTACAATTTTTACCATGAATATATATTATGATATCCACGAATTGCTCCGCTGTAAAACAGCCCCTGATATCATATTACTTCTTTATTATAATCGCACAGTATGATCCGCCAAGACCATAGGATGTTACAAGTACATTCTTAAGTGACTTAGTGTCAACTGTCGTCCTAGTCATCGTTCCACCGTCAAGCTTGTACGCTCTTCCTGCAACCTCGTACTTATCAGATAAGATAAGTGCTGCATGAGCTGCTGAAAGAGATGCAGAAGCCGCACGTCCCTCACCTGTTGTATCTTTAACTGTAAATACAGGAAGCTCACCAAGCTTATCGCCAAAAAGCTTCTTGTATGAGTCAAGCTCAAGGCTGTCCGTAATTACATCACCGTTTCCAAAGCCCACAATCGCGTCGATATCGTCAAGACTCATGCCCGCATCATCTGCCGCAAGCTTCACTGCCTCCACAAGTGCTGCCTCAGAGCCTTCAAGCTTACCGAATGCAACCGCCTCATGTGACATACCATAGCCTGCAACCTCAGCGTAAGGCTTAACTTCTCTCTCCTTAACGCTGCTCTCGCTCTCAAGGACAAGAGTTGTACTTCCGTCGCCGAGAACATATCCTGTCATGCCTGAGTATGCGCCGTCAACCTCCGTTGCAACCTTGCCGAGCTTGTCGTAAAGCTCTGTCATTGTATCACAGTTCTCATCTGTTCCTGTTGCGAGCATAATCTTGTTCTTGCCCTGTCTTAAAACTTCAACACCGTAAGCGATGCTTGAAAGACCTGACTGTGCTCCGTTAGTAACTGTTACATTGTAGCCCTTTATTCCTGAGCAGATTGAAAGATATCCACCTGCTGCATTGTAAACTGTGTTAGGAAACTTGAATGCACTTCCTGCCACATTGCCTCCCTCGATAAGATCCTTCTGGAAATGACATATTGTTGCGAGAGGACCTGCTGCTGTTCCGACTGCAATACCTATATCCTTGGCATTGTCATCATTTATTGTGAGCTCGGCATTCTGGATAGCATTCATACCTGATACTGCCTGAAGCTGACTGAACTTATCAAGCTTTCTGTAAAATGCCATCTTAAGTCCGCATGCAGCGTAATCTGCACTTCCAACAGCTGATGCAACAGATGTGCTCTCTGGTCTTACATCAGCGTTGAACTTCTCAACATAATTCTCAACACCATTTCCGCAAGGTGCTACCACACCAAGTCCTGTTATGTATACCTTCTCCTTCTTTGGAAGCTCTACGTTTCCGGCATTTTTGCTGAAAATAATGCTTGCATTGTTACCACCGAATGCAAATGAATTGTTCATGACAGTGTCAAGCTTCTTCTCCTTCGGCTCATTTGGTCTGAAATCAATCTTTCCTGCCTTCTCCTTGAGATTCTCGATATCCTCATCTGAGTATCCAACCGTAGGAGGAACCATATTCTCTGTAAGTGCCTTGATTGAAAATACAGCCTCGATAGAACCTGCTGCACCGAGACAGTGGCCTACCATAGCCTTTGTAGAGCTGACACTCAGATTATCATTCTTCTCATCAAATATTGTATGAAGTGAAAGGAACTCAGCCATATCATTCTTGGCTGTTCCTGTTCCATGTGCATTTATGTAGCCAATCTCACTCTCATCAACACCTGAAGCCTTCATTCCCCAGCGGATAGCATTCATCTGTCCCTCGCCATCTTCTCTAGGAGCAGTGATGTGGTGTGCGTCGGAGCTTACACCTGAGCCGAGAACCTCACAGTAAATCTTAGCGCCTCTTGCAACAGCATGCTCATAGGACTCAACGATAAGTACGCCTGAGCCTTCACCAAGTGTGATTCCATCACAGTGGTTGAACGGTGAGCAGCCATTCTCAGCGAGTGCGTGAAGTGATAAGAAACCAGCATAAGGAACTGAAGCAAATGCATCTGCACCGCCTGCTATAGCTACATCACACTTTCCTGCCCTGATTAAATCACAAGCATAGGCGATGCTTATTGTACCTGCTGCACATGCATTTGCAATATTTGTAACAATTCCGTCAGCTCCGTAAACATAAGCTACTTCATTTGCAATAGCTGAAATAGGCATCTTGGTAACATCCTCTGCCTTCTCACCATTTCTGTAATAAGCTTCAACGCTGTTAACACCGCCTACACAACTTCCCATAATTACACTGACACGCTTCTTCTCATCGTCAGTGATTGTGTATGCCGCGTCTGTAAGTGCCTCCTTCGCAGCCTTAACGCAGAGCTTAGAGACTCTGTCCATCTCATCTGCATGAGGACACTCATCCAATGTATTATCATGAACCTCAGCCGCAAGAGTTGCATAGCAGCCTTCAGTATCAACTGTTTTCGTATTCTTAATTCCTGATACTCCTTTAAGAGCATTATTCCATGTCTCATCAACACTGTTTCCTATTGCACAGACCATTCCAAGACCTGTGATTACGCAACGATTTTTGTTCTCTGTCATTTTCATACCTCCATTATCAAAAGAATCCTTCCCGGAGGACTCTTTATGTGACATAAGCACATACAAATTTCCTGCCAGACAAAAACTGTCCATCAAGCGGCCATAATAACCGCCTGACAGACATTCCTTTACTTCTTACTTATGCTCTGCTACATACTTTGCAAGGCTTGCTACATTATAGAATGGCTCCTTGCCAACACCTGTCATCGATACGCCAAACTCCTTGTCGATAGCTGCTATCATCTCAAGTGAGTCGATTGAGTCAAGACCGATTCCGTCTCCGAAAAGAGGTACATCATCTGTTAAGACCTCTGCCTCAATTCCAAGGCTGTCAATAAGAAGCTCCTTAATTTTTTCTCTGATTTCCTGCTCGTTCATGGTTATTCTCCTTTTCTTCTATTAGAAATATTTTTAGCGGGGCAGATTATTCCCCTATAACTATCAGGTTCAGGATTTTCCTGCCTGAAACATACATGCAAGATTTTGTCATAATACTGTCATAAATCCGCACATCTCTGTACTCTCATCTTTTATGGCAGTTACTCTGTATGTGCCTCATCTGGCTGTTCATCCATATGAAGCATGGCTTCAAGCTGTCTTTGGCAGCTTGCTGCACCTTCTCTAAGTATCACCGAAGGCCTGCCTTTTGCATGTACATCAAAAGTATTTACTGAACCCACCACAACATTCTGACGGTGAAACTTCCTATATCCGCCGGATATTGCAAGTGGAATTACAGGCGCATCCGTGAGTCGTGCAAGCATCAGAAAGCCCGGCTGAAACTCAGACAGCTTTCCGTCCTTAGAGAGCTTACCCTCCGGAAAAATCAGCACCGACTCGCCTCTTTTTATTGCCTCCACCGCTCTGTCCATCCAGGAATTATCCATCTCTTTTAGATTTATCGGAATATATCTTAGATGTGTAAAAAAAGTGTGAAGCATCTTCTTGTTATACCATTTTGTCGTGACGAGGACATTAATCTTACTCTTCCAGAACACCTGTGGAATAAATGAACCGTCATTATGACTTGTATGATTTGCGATGAGAATGCATGGCTCTTTAAGCTTACGCTTAACCTCTTCATCCTCGTATGTAATCTTCGGCAGGTAGAGAACATGCGTTATTCCTGTCCACACAAAGAACGCTGCATGTATTATAGCTCCAAGGCACCTGTCGCCAACCTTTGCTAAAAAATTTTTCATGATTTGATAAATTCCTGCAGCTTACCCATATTCTTCTCCATAAGCTCATATCCATGCTTATAGAAATCATTAATCTTCTCAACATCATTTTCAAAATGACCTATGCTGCCAATCTCCGGGCGTATTATAATCGCCTTTCCATCCTGCTCTAGCTCCTCAAGACGGCGCATCTGCTTGTCATAATTGTAGCGGCGCTCAACCATAACCTCAGCGACCTTAGGATATGTAGAATGATAACACACATTGAGAAGCAGCTTCATCTTAGAATAATCGGTAGGCGCTTCCCCTGCCTTTCTTGTCTGAACTACAACTACCTTGTCACAGCCCCGCTCAAATGCTCTCTCGTAAGGAATCGAATCCACTATACTTCCGTCAAGATATGCCTTACCGCCAATCTTTACAGGAGCACACATAAGCGGCACTGAGCATGATGCCTTGCATATCTGCAAAATACTCTCTGCTGTACCATCATCTGTAAGATACTCTGCCTTACCGGTCTCACAGTTCACTGCGACAAATTCCCTCTCCACATCAGACGCAAAAAAGCTGTCAAAATTGAGAGGTTCCTTGTCATAAGCGAGCATCTGGTCAAGGTCAAGAACCTTTCCATTGTTCCTAAGTGTTCCAAGTCCATAGTATGCGTCCGCATTCTCATGTGTTATGACCTTCTTAGTTCTGCCTTCCTGCCCCGCAATAAAATTGACTGCATTGCCGGAACCGGCTGACACTCCAATAACATAAGGAAATGAAATATGATGCTCCAATAATGAGTCAAGGACACCGGCAGTAAATATTCCTCTGAAGGAACCGCCCTCTAAAACAAGTCCTATCCTGCTCACATCGTCACCCCCATAGCATTAGGTATTCTCACAAATACCTGTTGATTATATATTTCGTACTTTAACGGACATCTGTTGCTTTTTTCCAAAATACGTGTATAATTATACCCAAATTTTATAATATGGTCAATGGACACACTTATACACATCTGTTACTTAAGTGTATAAGTCAGCAGTAATTTATAAATGCATCGGCTGCTTGCAGGCGCATGCTTTTACAAACGTAGGTGAAGCGGAGGAATCATGAACGAACAGGACGTAAGAGTAATAAAATCAAAAAAGGCTATACGCGATGCTCTTTTTAGCATCCTTGCTACCAAACCCATAAACAAAATAACAATAAAGGAAATCTCAGAGACTGCCGGTATCAACAGAAAGACCTTCTACTCTCACTATGACAGTATAGAAGCTATTATAACTGAGATGGAAAATGAACTGGTTGTCAGCATCGACTCATATCTAAAAAACTGCATTATCGCTGAATACGGACTTAATCCATACTATTTTATTCAATTCATAAATGCCATATATTCAAGCAATCCTGAATTTTGCGAAAGCCTTGTTTCTGTACACAACTATCATTTTCTTGCCGAAAAGATAAAAAAAGTGTTCAAAAAACAGCTTATAGACGGCTTAAATCTTCCTGATAAAGACAAAAATATACTGGATTTTAAGATTGAATTCTATCTTAGCGGCGTAAGTTCAGTGTACATAGAATGGATAAAACAAGGGAAGCCATGTCCATTCGAGGAATTGTCTGTAATTATCAGTAATCTGGTAATGGAACAGCTGACAATATAAACATAGCCGCAACAGATTCATACCTTAGAATCTGTTGCGGCTATTCGCTTTAATAATATTATTTTTAAGAACAGCTCCTGTGACATACTGACATCACAGTTAGTTAATTACTTATTTAAGATTATATTCGTGAAAAATTGACCTGTTTTATTATCCTCAAATATGACCGTCATAACTAATATTTACTCTCCATGACTTTCTTAAATTCATCCTCTGTCATATTCAATTTATGTGCCGCCTGTTCTATAGATATAATTCCTTCATTTACTAAATCAACAAGCGTATGCTCTATCCCGCTATCATATCCCTCATCATACCCAGCCTGTCTCTCCGCTGTCCTCAGTTTTCTCTCTTCCTCTTCCTTATTATACTCAAATATGCTCGTCATAACTACCTCCGCCCGATTCTTCCTTAAGAAATCCGCCAGAATGTCATTTTTTATGCACTCATCAACCGCCCTGTTGACTGCATCATCAAGTGAACCTGATTCTTCTTTATATTTTCTGACCAATGCCACATACT
>UQYF01000048.1 GCA_900545175.1 uncultured Eubacteriales bacterium | reverse complement strand
AGCAGCTCGACGGGGAATCGAACCCCGGTTTCCGCCGTGAGAGGGCGGCGTCTTAACCGCTTGACCATCGAGCCATATCTTTTTCTATTATTGATTGTATCCACAATCTTACATATCAACACTGCATTCTCACATGCCATATTGATATCAGCAGCTCGACGGGGAATCGAACCCCGGTTTCCGCCGTGAGAGGGCGGCGTCTTAACCGCTTGACCATCGAGCCGTATCAAGTACTTTACTAATATACACTAGCTTCTCAGAAAAAGCAAGCTTTTTTTTCTATTTTCTTTAAGTTGTTCAATTTGTATATATTTTATGTTGTTTTCAGACAATTTGTTTCATCTGTTTTTAACCAAACTGTCCGTTTCGTACCTTAGTTTTATTTCCCAAAAATTATATAAGACTATGTCAATATTATTTACAATCTGCTCTCGCCTCCTGCTCAGATTATGGTGTCAAAACATGCCTTGTGAACTTAACTTGTTATACACTTATAGAAAATTAGCATATTTTGACAACCATACCCTGCTCATAACAAAATGCTTTGCATATATATCCGGTACTTGTCATGTACAAAACATAGTACGAAAGCAAAAATCAGGTAGGATTCACCTTGTTTAAATCCGATTATTAACCTAACCGCACAATGTGAACCATATCAATCTCCACCGTCCTATTCGTAAATCCATAACTTATCTATGTTCTCAGACCTTCAACAATCCGTCAAACAGCGACAACTGATTGCTCTCCGGCAAGTCGCCAAGGATTCCAAGATCCCCTAAGAGCGCAACAACCGTCTTCGATGCCTTCGTCCGCGCCTGAAAATCGTCCCTTGAAAGAAACGGCCCATGCTCCGCCGCATTCATTATAAGTTCTGCTGCCACATCGCCAAGACCATCTATTGAATTGAACGGAGGAAGGAGTTTACCGTCTACTATCTGAAAATTCCTAGAATGCGACTTGTACAAATCAATCGGAAGGAACTCCAGTCCTCTCGCATACATCTCCTGTACTAGACGCATGTCCTTTAAGGTGTCCTCCTCCTTCTTAGAAAGACTGTCACTGCGTTTTTTATAGTCAGCAATATAATAGTCAAGCTTCTCTTTTCCCATACACATGAGCTCATATGAAAATGCCGTTGCTCTTATACTAAAGTATGAAGCATAGTATGCAAGCGGATAAAATACCTTACAATATGCAATTCTCCATGCCATCATGACATACGCAGCGGCATGCGCCTTAGGAAACATGTACTTAATTTTAAGGCATGACTCTATATACCACTGCGGAACGTCATGCTCACGCATCTGCTCCGGCCATCCCTCCTTAAGACCTTTTCCTTTTCTTACGCTCTCCATTATTGTGAAGGAAAGCTCTTTGTCCATGCCTTTTCCAATAAGATATATCATAATATCATCACGACAGCAGATAGCTGTAGAAATAGTCGCTACACCACTCATGATGAGTGTCTGTGCATTTCCAAGCCACACATCAGTACCATGCGACAATCCCGATATACGAACCAAATCCGCAAAGCAGGTAGGCTTTGCATCAATAACCATCTGCATGGCAAAATCCGTGCCGAATTCCGGTATTCCCAGTGCTCCAAGCTTTGTTCCTCCTATATCGTCCGGTGTTATTCCAAGCGCCGACGTATCCTTAAAAAGGCTCATAACCTCCGGTGAATCAAGTGGTATCGTCTTTGGGTCAATTCCGGTCAAATCCTGCAGCATACGAATCATCGTAGGATCATCATGGCCAAGAATATCAAGCTTTAACAGATTGTGGTCAATGCTGTGGTAATCAAAGTGTGTTGTAATAATATTAGTAGTCATATCGTTTGCCGGATGCTGTATCGGAGTAAATGTATCAATTTCTTCGCCGAGCGGAAGAACGATGATGCCACCCGGATGCTGTCCGGTAGAACGCCGGATGCCTGTACATCCTTCCGCTATTCGCACTATCTCGCTGTCTCTCTTGGTAATCTGGCGTTCCTCAAAGTATTTGCGGACATAGCCATATGCCGTCTTATCCGCTACAGTGCCTACAGTTCCCGCTTTAAAGGTCTGACCTTTTCCGAAGATAACTTCTGTGTAAGAGTGAGCCTTAGACTGATACTCTCCGGAAAAGTTAAGGTCGATATCAGGCTCCTTATTTCCTTTAAATCCGAGGAAGGTCTCAAATGGTATATCAAAGCCTTGTTTCGTAAGCGGATTGCCGCACTTTGGGCAGATGCGGTCAGGCATATCGCATCCCGCACCACCAGAAAATTTTTTCACATCTTCCGAATCAAAATCATAGTAATGGCAATCCCCATTCATGCACAGATAATGTGGCGGAAGAGGGTTTACTTCCGTAATTCCTGCCATTGTCGCCGCAAACGAGGAACCTACAGAGCCTCTTGAACCTACAAGATATCCATCCTCGTTAGACTTCCATACAAGCTTCTGCGCGATAATATACATAACGGAATAACCGTTGCTTATGATTGAATTAAGCTCCCTGTCAAGTCTTTCCTTAACAATCTCCGGAAGCTCCTCACCATACATCTCATGAGCCGTTGTATAGCATATCTTTCTCAACGTCTCATCGGAATTTTCGATTACAGGAGGACATTTATCCGGACGCACAGGCGATATCTTCTCGCACATATCCGCAATCATATTGGTATTTTTTACCACGACCTCATATGCCTTATCGCTGCCAAGATACTGAAACTCGTTTAACATCTCCTCCGTTGTCCTAAGAAATAACGGTGCCTGGTTATCAGCATCGTCAAAGCCCTGCCCCGCCATGATTATCCTTCTGTACACTTCATCCTCAGGGTTTAAAAAATGCACATCGCAGGTAGCAGCCACAGGCTTTCCAAAGATTTCGCCAAGTGAAACTATTTTCTTATTTATGTCAATCAAATCCTGCTCCGATGATACCCATATATCTTCAGAGTCTATCATAAACCCGTTATTTCCAAGCGGCTGTATCTCAAGATAATCATAGAACTCGACAAGCCTTGCGATATCCTGCTCCGACTTGTTGTCAAGTATGGCGCGGTATAGTTCTCCTGCCTCACATGCCGAGCCAAGTATCAGACCTTCCCTGTGCTTTAACAGCTCGCTCTTAGGAATTCTCGGTCTTCTGTTAAAATATTTTAAATGCGCCATTGACGTAAGTCTGTAAAGATTGTTTCTGCCTACATCATTCTTTGCCAATATAATCGCATGATATGAAGGAAGCTTCTTTACAATGTTCTCTCTCTCATCAGCCAGACTCTCTGCCTGATTAAGATTTGTGATTCCGCGCTCCTCCATCATTGTCATGAATTTTAAAAATATTCCGGCACAGCAGTCGGCATCATCAACCGCGCGGTGATGATTTTCAAGAGAGACACCTACAGCTTTGGCTACCGTGTCAAGCTTATATCTGTTAAGCTGCGGAAGAAGTACTCTCGCAAGTGCAACTGTGTCCACAACCGTGTATTCCTTGTCAATACCCATCACCTGCTTTGCCTTCGCTTTGATAAAGCCCGAATCAAAATCAGCGTTGTGTGCGACAAGGACTGCTCCTTCACAGAATTCTATGAATTTCGGAAGCACTTCCTCTATCGTCTGTGCATCGATAACCATGGAATCATTGATTCCTGTCAGCTTCTCAATCCTGAACGGAATTGGAATCTCAGGATTTACAAAGCACGAAAAACTGTCAACGCATCTTCTGTTCTGATACTTTACTGCTCCAATCTCAATGATTCTGTCATGCTCTGATGAAAATCCGGTTGTCTCAAGGTCAAATACAACATATGTATCATCAAATGTCTGTCCGTCAGGATTTTCTATAAGAGCCTTCAAATCATCAACCAGATATGCCTCTACTCCATAGATAACCTTGAAGCCATCGAGCTTTTCTACTGTATGATTTGCATCTGGGAACGCCTGACAGACACCGTGATCCGTGATTGCTATCGCCGGCATTCCCCATTTAGAGGCCTGTTTTATGATATCCGATACCTCAGAAACTCCATCCATATCGCTCATCTTGGTATGGCAGTGAAGCTCCACTCGCTTTACATCAGAATTGTCCATTCGCTTTCGTGTAAAATCAGGTATCTTTTTAATCCCGCGCACCGAGCTTACAGCTATCTCCTTGCTCCAGCTGTCCATCGCAATAACACCCTTAATTTTGACAAAGGCTCCATCCTTTATGTCTCCCTTTATCTCATCAAGGTTTTCCTTCGTATTCAAAAAAAGCTTGACAGACATGGAATCTGTAAAGTCAGTAACCGTAAATGTCATAAGCTGTTTGCCTGTTCTGAGCTCTTTTACTTCCACACCTCTTATCCTGCCTCTTACAGCACCTTCACCTATCTCATGCGTTATCGTTGCAAGCTCAATGGCTTCATCATCAAAGTCCTTGCCGTATATGACATCCGGATTGCCGGACATTTTGACGGAACGGAAACTCTTTTCATCATTCTTAGCTGCCTTTTTGTCAAGGGCCTTTACATCAGTTCTTAATCTGCCTGCAACAGTCTTTTCCGTCTGTGCCATCTCAGTCTCTTTTGAATTTTTCTTTTCCGACTTATTTTCACTTCCAGCCACTGCTTCTTCCTTGTCATCACCATCAGCCGTCTGCTCAAGCTGCATATGAATCACAGGTGTGTCTTTCGCTTCGTGCTTTGCTTCCCTGTATATAATGTCAAAGTCTATCTCAAAGCCACAGCGGTCAAAAAAGACCATATGAAGATATTCGCAGATGTTCTTCACTCTGTCTCTTTCAATACTTCCGTCTGAGACTACAAGCTCCATCTTATCATCTGCGATAAATCTGACTTTGGCTTTTTTTACAATCTCATAGTCTATAATGCTCTCATGCCTAAGCTCATCAAGTATGCTTTCTTTATATATTCCCCAGAGCTTCTCCTGTGTATACTGGCTTGAAAGCTCATATTTTTCAACAACATGGATATCCATTGTCTTAAATGGCGGAATCTGCTTCCTAAACCCATTCTCTAACACAAAAATTGTGCTCTTCGGAATAAGTCTTCTGGATGTTATATATACCCTAAGGCGGGTTTTGGCTGAGTTGGTTGCAACCTTAAGCACCTCAACATCAGCCAAAATATCCATTATATCTTCATTAAATTCAAGTGTAGGAAATGCATCAAATAACTTCATCTGTCTTTCACTTTTCCTTCCAATGATCAAGCTCATATTTAAGAGCGGACAAAAGCTCTGCCTCCGGCATCTTCTTTACTACTTCGCCCTTCTTTATAAGTATACCTTCTCCTTTGCCTCCCGCAACGCCAAGGTCAGCCTCTCTTGCCTCACCCGGTCCATTTACAACACATCCCATAACTGCGAGCTTGAGATTCAGGTTGTCATAATCGGCAGCAAGCTTTTCTACCTTTTGTGCAAGCCCTATAAGGTCAATACTGGTTCTTCCGCATGTCGGGCATGAGACAATCTCTATTCCGCTCTGTCTTATTCCGAGAGTTTTCAGAATTGTCTTTGCCGCCTTTATCTCCTCAACAGGGTCGCCTGTGAGAGATACTCTTATCGTATCGCCTATTCCCTGCCCAAGAATAAGTCCGAGTCCTACAGCCGACTTGATGCTTCCTGTCATAACTGTTCCCGACTCTGTGATTCCTACATGCAGAGGATAACCAGTCTTTTCCGATATAAGCTCATGTGCCTTCACGCACATCATGACATCGGATGATTTGATGCTGATTACCAGATTGTCATAACCCATATCCTCGATTATCTTCACCTTGTCGAGCGCACTCTCAACAATACCTTCCGCTGTCACACCGCCATACTTTTCAACAAGATTTTTTTCAAGCGAACCTGAGTTCACACCTACACGGATTGGAATGTTCCTTTCCTTAGCTGCATCCACAACCGCCTTTATTCTCTCCGGACTTCCGATATTTCCCGGATTTATGCGTATCTTGTCAACGCCGTTCTCCATTGCAGCTATAGCAAGGCGGTAGTCAAAATGTATATCGGCGACAACCGGAATATGCACTCTCTTCTTTATCTCTCCAATCGCCTCGGCAGCCTCCATTGTAGGAACCGCACATCTTATTATCTCACAGCCTGCCTCCTCAAGTCTTAAAATCTGATTGACTGTAGCGGACACATCCTCCGTCTTTGTGTTGGTCATCGACTGGATTGCAATAGGATTATTTCCTCCTATAAGCACTCCGCCAATATTTACCACTCTTGTATTTTTTCTCTGAATTGAACCGTCAAAGCTTCTCATAAGCCCTCCATATAATCTTGTCATAACAATATTACTGTAATAATCTCATATATTATCTGCTGCCAGTGCATCACCTAGAACAGCTTAGAAATATCGTTGAATAAGATAAGGAACATCAAAAGCATAAGAAGTGCCATTCCTATAAGGTGCACCATGCCCTCCTTCTTCTGGTCAACAGGCTTGCCTCTTACAGCCTCAATAAGCAGGAACAAAAGTCTTCCTCCGTCAAGCGCCGGGATAGGCAGCAGATTCATGACTCCGAGATTCGCACTGATCATGACTATCCAGTTGGCAAGATTCAGAATAACGTAAAATATGCCATCCGGCTTACTCTGCTCAACCACATTGCTTATTGCGGACACAATACCTACCGGGCCTGCCACGTCATCCTTGGTAACTTTTCCTGTCACAAGCATTTTAAGGCTCTCAAAAACTGTGTCAATCCAGTATTTAACCTCGATAGCGCCATATTTTAATGTGCGTATCGGATTTACTTTCACTCTCGCCGCCGAAAAAGACATACCTGTCTGATAATATGCGTTGTGTGCAAGCACAGGTGTCACCGATAAATCGACAACTTCGCCATCTCTGAAAACCGCAACATTAATCTTGCCGCCACCACAGTTTCTTATAACCGAGATTGCTTCGTCCGTTGTCTTTATTGCCGCCCCGTTCACCTGAATTATCTGATCGTTAACCTTAAATCCTGCAAGCGCAGCCGCACCTGTCTCGGTAAGCCCTGAGATAACCGCATTTTCACCAAGATATACTCCAAGCTGATATACATCTTCCTCAATGTACTCAGGCACGACCTTCGTGTCATATTTCACTCCATCGCGCTCATAAGTTATATTTAATGTCTTTCCAGTGTGAAGCTGATAGTAGAGACTGTATTCTTTATAAAAATGTATCTTTTTTCCATTGACCGAAGTGATGACATCCCCTTCTTCAAGTCCGGCTTCATCGGCAGCACTTCCCTCTGTGACAGAGTAGAGCTTACAAGGGTCGTATCCTATACTTCCTATGATAAACACTGCCATGATAAAGGCAAGTATAAAATTGAATATAGGTCCGGCTGCTATCACAGATATTCTCCGCCATACAGACTTAGAAGCAAAGAGCTTATCCTTGTCAATCGCACTTATACCGTCCTCATTTCCGTCCTCACCTGCCATAATGCATGCACCACCAAACGGCAGGAGCTTGAGCGAAAAAAGTGTCCCTTTTTTCTTAAACTTAAGTATTGTAGGTCCCAGTCCCAATGCAAACTCACTCACTGCTATTCCATTTGCTTTCGCCACAATAAAATGACCAAGCTCATGAATGATTACTATAATACTTAGAATAATAATCGCAATAATAATGTTCAAGTTATAATCCTCCCCTTGAAGATTTAGTACCGGCTTCTTATATATTCGTAAGCAGCCGCTTCCGTGTCAAGAATCTGCTTGACATCAGGATTATCAATATATTCTATGTTAGTCATAGTTTGTTCTATTATATCAATAATATCAAGATATTTTATTTTTCTGTCAAGGAACATGGCAACCGCAAGCTCATTTGCCGCATTGAACATAGTAGGAACATTTCCGCCTCTTCTTCCTGCTTCATAAGCAAGGGCAAGTCCTCTAAAATTCTCCATATCTGGTTCCTCGAATGTAATCTGTCTAAGTTTCCAAAAATCAAGATGCTGCGTATCAAGGAAACGTCTTTCAGGATAGTAAAGCGCATATTGAATAGGAAGCCTCATATCAGGTGTCCCAAGCTGTGCCATAACGGCGCCATCCTCAAATTCCACCATAGAATGTATGACGCTCTGCGGCTGTACAACAACCTGAACCTGATTAAGCTCAACTCCGAACAGCCATCTTGCCTCCATCACTTCGAGTCCTTTATTGACCATAGTTGAGGAATCTATCGTTATCTTTCTTCCCATAGTCCAGTTAGGATGCTTTAATGCATCCTCAACCTGTATATTCTTCATCTGTTCTATCGTTCTGCCTCTGAACGGGCCGCCGGATGCCGTCAGGAGTATCTTATGTATCTTATTTTCACGCTCTCCGTTAAGACACTGGAATATCGCACTGTGTTCACTGTCCACAGGTAAGATTCTTACTCCCTTATCGGCTGCAAGCTTCATAATGATATGCCCTGCCGTCACAAGTGTCTCCTTGTTAGCAAGCGCTATATCCTTGCCTGCATTTATAGCTTCTATAGTCGGAACTATTCCCATCATTCCGACAACGGCAGTCACAACAATCTCTGCACCGCTTATAGTCGCAGCGTGGATAAGTCCATCCATGCCATAGCCGTACTCAATCCCTGACATATCAGATAATCTCACTTTCAATTCCGAAAGCGTCTTTTCATCCGCCATAGATACAAATGATGGTTGAAATTCCCTTACCTGTTTTTCAAGAAGCTCCACATTCGTTCCTGCTGACAATGCCACAACCTTAATATCACTGTTTTTTCTTGCCACATCAAGAGTCTGCGTTCCTATAGAACCGGTAGACCCAAGCACTGATATATTTTTCAACTTCATAACCTCCAAATCAGCTCAAAGCCCTGAATATCTCGATAACAATATACACTACAGGTGCAGTAAAAATCGTGCTGTCAAATCTGTCCATAATACCGCCATGTCCCGGTATAAGCTTTCCGTAATCCTTCACCGAATGGTCTCTCTTGATTGCAGATGCAGCAAGATCACCTATAATAGATATCAATGCGCCCACTCCGCATGCTACAGCAAATACTACAGGAGCATTCACGCTTATCCTTGAATTAATCACAGCACCGTATATTCCTCCGATAAGCATCGGTCCGATTATTCCACCGATGGCACCCTCAATGGACTTCTTAGGGCTGAGCACCGGTGTCATCTTATGCTTTCCGAACTTGACACCTACAAAATATGCACAGGTATCGGCAATCCATGAACATATAAATACAAGCCATACATAGAAAGCTCCGTCAGGCAGAAGCCTTATTCTATATATAAAAGAAATCATGACCGCAACATATACCAGGGCAAAAAATCCCATCGCTGCCTGATCCGCCTTATATTTAGGGAATTTAACAACATACCCTGCCATTATGCATATAAGACCTGCGGCAAGGCACAGAAGCATGAACTCATTCTGTCCTGACCACATGCATGCATAATATGCTATAGCAAATACATAGCCTATGATTCCTATAACACTCTTTTCAATGCCATAGACCCTGTACAGCTCAAACATGCCAACTAATGATATGGCAAGCGTTAAAAGGAACAGATACGGCCCGCCAAAAATAAGACCTGCTCCCACTATAACTGTGAGCACCGCTCCGCTGGCTATTCTGACTAACATACTATTCCTCCTTCACACCACCAAAGCGACGGTCTCTTTTATTATATTTTTTTATCTCCTCGATGAGATAATCCATATTAAAATCAGGCCAGAGGACTTCCGGAAAATCGAATTCCGAATATGCGCACTGCCACAAAAGATAGTTAGATATTCTCTTCTCACCGCTCGTCCTAATAAGGAAGTCAGGATCCGGTATATCCCTCGTATCAAGATGAGCCGCAATCATATCCTCGGTGATTGTATCCGGGTCTATGCCCTTTTCAATGCACTCCTTCGTAAGCTCCCTCACTGCTCTTGTTATCTCATCTCTTGAACCATAATTGAGCGCTATCTGGAAGTTAAGGCCGGTATTGTTTTTCGTAGCCTCCTCTAACTCATCAATCTTATCTATAATGTCCTTAGCCAATTCATCACGTCTTCCGAGTATTCTCACACGCATATTGTCCTTGTTGCTCCTCTTAATGCAATCCGTGAGATAGTTTCTCAAAAGCTTCATAAGTCCTGTAACCTCCGACTCAGAGCGCTTCCAGTTCTCTGTCGAAAAAACATATATAGTAAAATACTTAACACCTATGGCATCCATATCACGGCAGGTCTGCTCAATGACCTTACAGCCCTGTGAATGTCCAAAGTTGCGCGGCATCATTCTCTTCTTAGCCCATCTTCCGTTTCCGTCCAATATTACTGCAATATGATTTGGTATGTTCATTCCCAATTTCTCATTAAATGTATCCAATTGTGCCTCCTGAAAAAAATTAATCAAACAGGAAAATATGATTATTTCCTATTACACAAAACAGGCTGTCACCGATGTATGATGCATCCGTAACAGCCTTATATATTCCCGGTATCGATTCCTAAACAGTAAGAATCTCCTTAGACTTAGCTTCTACAGCCTTATCGATCTCAGCGATGTACTTGTCTGTAAGCTTCTGAACATCTTCCTCAATGTTCTTATACTCATCCTCAGAAATGAGATTGTCCTTGTTCTGCTTCTTGAAGAAATCATTGGCATCTCTTCTGACATTTCTTACAGCAACCTTGGCATTTTCACCCTTCTTCTTGATATCCTTTACAATCTCTTTACGTCTGTCTTCTGTAAGCTCAGGGAAAATAAGACGGATAACCTTGCCATCGTTAGTAGGCGTTATGCCAATATCCGATACGAGAATCATCTTCTCAATTTCCTTTATAAGGCTTGACTCCCATGGCTGAATCTGAATCATCCTTGCCTCAGGCACAGAAACATTGGCAACCTGCTGAAGCGGTGTAGGTGTTCCCCAATAGTCAACTCTGATCTTATCAAGGATATGCGGATTAGCTCTTCCTGCTCTGATTGTAGCATAATCCTCAAGCAATGTATCAATCGTCTTACTCATCTTCTCTTCGAATTCTTTAATGTCTGCCATATTGTCCTCCAAATATTTTAATATAATATATTGAATGCGTATGAACCCGGTCAAATTACAGCCTTCAATCCATATGCATTTACTTTTCTTAGCTTGCTATGCTGTTACAACTGTGCCATTAATCTTTCCGTCAACGGTATTTACAATGCTATTCTCCTCGTTAAGTCCAAAGATAACAAGGGGCATCTTGTTCTCCATGCACATAACAGAAGCTGTCATGTCTATTACTCCAAGCTGTCTGTCAACAACCTCCCCGATAGAAAGCTTATCGAACTTCTTAGCATCCGGATTAAGCTTCGGATCGCTGTCATATACACCATCTATAGCTTTTGCAAGAAGTATCGCATCTGCTTCCATCTCAATAGCACGAAGTACAATACCTGTGTCCGTTGAGAAATACGGATGACCTGTTCCGCCCGCAAAGAAAACAATCTTTCCCTGTTTAAAGCACTCGTTTGCAATATCCTTAGAGAAAAGCTTCGTCATCGAGCCACATGCAAAAGGTGTCAATATCTCTGTCTCAAGTCCGACACTGCGGAACATCTCTGAAACATATATGCAGTTCATAATCGTTGCAAGCATTCCAATCTGGTCTGCTTTGGTTCTGTCCATGTTCTCACTGGAACGTCCTCTCCAGAAATTGCCTCCACCGATTACTATTCCTATCTCTTTCCCAAGCGCCGAAACCTTCTTCACCTGCTGTGCAATCCCAAGCACCGTAGCCTCGTCAAAACCTGTCTTCTTATCACCGGCAAGTGCCTCACCGCTTAATTTTAACATAATTCTGTCAAGCTTCATAATCTTATTACTCTCCATTTGTTATTTTTATTTTATACTGTCAGCCTCGACATGCTGTATCAAAGTTGATGTATCTGTGATAGGCAGCATAACCGCGCCTAAATCAAGCAGACTGTCTATCAGCTCCGGGAGCATATCAACTGTAGTTCCATGTGCATCCGAATCATGCATCAATACTACACTGACATCCGTTTTCCTGACATCCTTAAGAATATTCTCAATCATGTCCTCCGCTGATAAATTCTTCCCTTCCGCATCGCCTGCCGAAGCATTCCAATCAAAATATTTTATATTATTATCGTTAAGATACTTGATAAAATTCTCCATCGGAATCCCGCTCACATCATTACTTGAGCCTCCGGGAAATCTGTAGAATACCGGTTCATAGCCTGTGACGGACTTAATGTGTTCCTTTATCTTCTTGAAATCTTCATCAAATGCATCAACCGAACTGTAAATAAGCTTATAGTCATGTGAATAAGAGTGCATTCCCAAGGTATGTCCTTCCTGAAGTATCCTATTATATACACTCTCATATTCGCTGCCGGTCTTGCCGACAGTAAAAAATGTTGCCTTTATGCAATACTGATTCAGTATATCGAGTATTCTGTCCGTATTATGACTCGGTCCATCATCAAATGTGAGATAAACAACCTTATTTCCATGTGAAAGCATAGTCCTTTCAAGTGAAAATGCATCCTCATCCTTGTTGGCACTGTCTGCCGCTTCATCCGATACAGGCTGCTTATCATCCGTCTGATTATCTGAGCCATCACTGCCGGATGGAACATCCTCTAAGCCGCTTGAATCCACATTCCCTATTTCACCGGATGTCGAAAAGCTGTCATCCTCTTTTTCATTTTTTCTCACAACAAATAAAATAACACAAAATACAGCCGCTAGCAATATTAAAAAAAGCAAAAAAATTATAAACAGCTTTTTTATTGAATTTTCTCTTTTGTTCTTTCTTCTGTTCCTGGCGTGCCACTGCCTTCTTGTGCTGAATTCTCCATCTATATTATATCTATATTTTCCCATTTTTATATTCTCCTGACAAATTATTCTATCATATCTGTCGTAAGAAATGAAGTAAATATTCTTTTTTTGTAAAATTTTTTAAGTTATAACATCCGAAACGTTTATTGATGTAATTTTTCATAAAAGCAAAAAAAAGCAAAATCGGCATTGTTAATTACACAAAAAAATTTTATACTAATGTTGTAAATTTCGCTGTATTCGATTACGAATCTAATTATATAGCGGTATATTTAAATACAATCATAACGAAATGGAGATTATTATGGAATTTCGTCCCTGCATAGATATACACAATGGCAAAGTAAAACAGATAGTCGGCGGAAGCCTTGCCGACAAAGGCGATTATGCCCGTGAGAATTATGTATCAGAAGCTGATGCCGCATATTTTTCCGACTTATATTACAAGCTCGGAATACAAGGCGGTCATGTAATCATGTTAAATGCTGCTTCCTCACCTTATTACAATGACACAAAAAAACAGGCACTATCCGCTCTTATGCGCCATCCGGGATTTCTTCAGATAGGCGGAGGCATAACCGCTGACAATGCACAGGAATTCATAGACAACGGAGCTTCACATGTAATTGTCACATCATATGTCTTCCGTGACGGATATATAGATTATGACAGATTGAAACTGCTTGTGAAAAAGGTCGGAAAAGAACATATCGTGCTCGATTTAAGCTGTAAAAAATATAACGATGAATACAGAATCGTCACTGACCGCTGGCAGAAAATGACTGACACAGCCGTCTCACCCACACTGCTTGAAGAGCTTGCAGTTTACTGTGACGAGTATCTTATACATGCTGTCGATGTGGAAGGACAATGCCACGGCATAGAGGAAGAGCTTATAAAGCAGCTCGCATCATATGATGGGCTTCCTCTCACATATGCTGGCGGTGTCGGCACATTTGATGACCTCACCAAGCTAAAACAGCTCGGCAAATCGCACATTAATGTCACGATAGGAAGTGCTCTTGAACTGTTCGGAGGCTGCATGAAGATTAATGATATTTTAACTTATATTAAACAGCCGTAACTTCTATGCAGAAGCTTTTTTGTCAAAAATTCAAATCAAAACAAGCTGTATAATTATGACTGTTTTTTATGTTTACCAGCATAAATTCATTATACCAAAAATGGCTATAGGTGCTGACCTATAGCCATTTTCCGTTAAAAGTGCTTTCCACAGTCCCTTATTTTATTCTTCCCAGTTATGCCATACTTCCTGAACATCATCGTCATCATCGAGAAGGTCAAGAATACGGTTCATCTGCTTAATATCATCCTCAGATGTGAGTGTTACATAATTCTGAGGAATCATAGTAACCTCAGCCTGCGCCATCTTGATTCCGAGAGCCTCAAGAGCCTCTCTCACAGCACCGCAGGAATCCGGGTCTGTAAGAATCTCGAAGCTGTCATCATCCTCGTCGAAATCCTCTGCACCTGCATCAAGAGCTGCCATCATGAGCTCATCTGCATCCATGCTGCACTCTTCCTTATCAATGATAATCTGACCCTTCTTATCGAACATAAAGGATACGCAGCCCTGTGTACCTATATTTCCGCCACCCTTTGTAAATGCGCTGCGGACATTAGCTGCTGTTCTGTTCTTGTTATCTGTAAGGCACTCAACAATAATTGCTGTTCCGCTTGGACCATATCCTTCATATGTAGCAACTGTATAATTAGCTGCATTGCTGTCTCCTGCTGCCTTTTTAACGCTTCTGTCGATAGTGTCATTAGGCATGTTGTTAGCCTTTGCCTTTGCAATAACATCGCGGAGCTTACTGTTATTGTTAGGATCCGGCCCACCCTCCTTGACAGCTATCATAAGTTCCTTACCTATTCTTGTAAAAATCTTACCCTTCGCTGCGTCATTCTTCTCTTTTTTATGCTTAATATTGGCAAATTTTGAATGTCCTGACATATTAGTTTGTTCCTTCCTTGTAATCCTTAATGCTGAAGCTGTAACGTCCCATCTTATCCTTGCCAAGGCATACTACCTTAACAATATCACCAAGTGTGAGAACGTCCTCTACATGCTCTATTCTCTCCTTGCTGATCTTTGAAATGTGAACCATTCCTTCCTTACCCGGAGCGAACTCTATAAATGCACCGAATTCCTTGATGCTTATAACCTTACCTTCAAATACCTGTCCCTCTTCGTAATCTGTCACGATAGTCTTAATGTACTTGATAGCCTTATCCATCATATCCTTGTCTGTTCCACATACAGATACAGCACCATCATCTGTGATATCAATCTTAACACCTGTCTCATCAATTATAGCGTTGATTGTCTTTCCTCTCTGTCCGACAACATCACCAATCTTAGCAGGGTCAATCTGAATCTGAACAATCTTAGGAGCATATGGGCCAACTTCTTTTCTAGGCTCTGCGATAGCCGGCTTCATGCAATTATCCATAATGAATAATCTTGCTTCACGACATCTTGCGATAGCGCCTTCAACTATAGGTCTTGTAAGACCATGAATCTTGATATCCATCTGGATAGCTGTGATACCATCTGTTGTACCTGTTACCTTAAAGTCCATATCTCCGAAGAAATCCTCAAGGCCCTGAATATCTGTAAGAAGTACATAATCATCATCTGTCTCACCTGTTACAAGACCACATGAGATACCTGCAACCATCTTCTTGATTGGAACACCTGCTGCCATAAGTGACATACATGATGCACAGGTAGAAGCCATTGACGTTGAACCGTTAGACTCGAATGTCTCGGATACTGTTCTGATCGCATATGGAAACTCTTCCTCTGATGGAAGTACCGGTACAAGAGCTCTCTCAGCGAGTGCACCATGTCCGATTTCACGGCGTCCCGGACCTCTTGAAACCTTAGTCTCACCTACTGAGTACGCAGGGAAATTGTAATGATGCATATATCTCTTAGATGTAGTATCGTCAAGACCGTCAAGCTTCTGTGCCTCAGACAAAGGAGCAAGTGTACATACGTTACATATCTGTGTCTGTCCTCTTGTAAACATTGCTGAACCATGAACTCTAGGAATAATATCAACCTCTGCTGCAAGCGGACGTATCTGTGTAATCTCTCTGCCATCCGGTCTCTTGTGATCCTTTAAAATCATCTTACGGACAGTCTTCTTCTCATACTGGTAAACAGCCTCATCGATAAGAGGAAGCCAATCTTCCTTGTCTGCGAAGCACTCAGCAAGCTTATCCTTTAAGTTTCTGATTCTCTCTTCTCTTACCTGCTTTTCAGGAGCGAACATGACAACTTCCATCTCAGCAGGAGGAACAATCTCTTTGATAGCTGCGAATAATTCCTCAGGAATTGCACAGCTTGTATATTCATGCTTAGGCTTACCGCACTCAGCAACAATCTTGTCGATAAATGCGATAACCTGCTGGTTAACTTCATGAGCCTTATATATAGCCTCAACCATCTTAGCTTCAGGTACTTCATTGGCTCCTGCTTCAATCATGATAACCTTATCTCTTGTCGAAGCAACTGTAAGCTTAAGGTCTGATACAGCATTCTGTGATGCGTTAGGATTGATTACGAACTCACCATCTATAAGACCAACCTGTGTTGTAGCACATGGTCCGTCAAATGGGATATCTGAAATAGCAACTGCGATAGCAGAACCTAACATAGCAGTAAGCTCAGGTGCACACTCAGGATCAACTGACATAACCATGTTGTTGAGTGTGACATCATTTCTGTAATCCTTAGGGAAAAGAGGTCTCATAGGTCTATCTATAACACGCGATGTCAATATAGCGTTCTCTGATGCTTTACCCTCTCTCTTATTGAATCCGCCCGGAATCTTACCTACTGCATATAACTTCTCCTCATACTCAACTGATAATGGGAAGAAATCAATACCATCCCTTGGCTTCTCAGAAGCTGTAGCTGTGGATAATACTGTTGTATCTCCGTAATGCATAAATGCAGCACCGTTAGCCTGTGCGGCAACTCTTCCGACATCAACTGTAAGTGTTCTGCCGGCTAATTCCATAGAAAAACTCTTATACATGTCCTGTCTCCTCTTTAAATTATTTTTTATTCTCGCAGAAGAAACCGAAACAACTGAAAAGTACACGCATAGTTGACAGTCTGTCATGTATTTTTCAGAAGTCTCGGAAAATTTCTCCTGCGTATTTCTGGCATATCTGCCATGTCAACAAGCCTTAAAAGGGACTTATTAACGCATAAAAGGGCGGATAAACTCCGCCCTCCCATAATTACTTTCTGATTCCTAAACGTGCAATCAAAGAACGGTAAGCTTCAACATCATTCTTCTTGAGATACTCAAGCAGACCTCTTCTCTGACCAACCATCTTAAGAAGACCTCTTCTTGAATGATGATCCTTCATGTTGGACTTAAGATGCTCTGTAAGCTCATTGATTCTCTCTGTTAAAAGAGCGATCTGAACCTCAGGTGATCCTGTGTCGTTAGGTGTTCTTCCGTAAGCGGCAATAATCTCTGCCTTCTTTTCCTTAGATATCATAGTGATATTCCTCCATTCAATAAATGATATAATCGCCGGTAACCAAGCCACAGGTTGGAGTAATCCAAAAGCATAGCTACGGCTGTAACATACCTTGCTATGATAGCATGCTGATTGTAAAAATGCAAGTACTATTTTTATCTAATTTCCATAATTTTTCCTGCATTCTATTCCCATGAATGATACACAAATATTCTGTTATCAGCATCCTTGCCGCACTCAATATGAGTAAATATGCATCCTACATATGTCTTTCCTCGCTTAAGCTTAAGCTGTTCTCCCGAAATGCTTCCGGAAGACAGCGTCAGAAAATTAGCAATCAGCGGATTAACCTCGCGCAATTTATTCCCGTCATTCCCGCTTCTCTCCCACAGCATCCCGCCATAGTCATATGGCATAAAGGATTTACCATAAGCCAGTGCGATTGTATTCACAGCCGTCTTTTTTATATTTGTTATGTCGAACACTGTGTATGCATATATTTCATCGTCACACTTAAAAGCATATATTTCATAACTAAATTCTCCGTTATCCACAAAATTCGATGTGAAATCCTCGCCTTCTCTAAGGAATGACCACTCAGATGTGCCTTCTTTGCTCTTCAAATCTTCGGCAATATACTTTATAATGCTATGCTCCAGCGAATCTATATTTTCCTTCGGAACTCCTGCCTGCTCTAAGAAATCCGCATACTCTGATACGTCAATCGATGCATCATCGAACTCATCTGCCTTCGAAGCATTCTGTAAAGAGTATCTATAAAAGAAGAAAATCACTAATCCTGCCAATAAAAGACAGACTATGGCTATAATTGCTTTTTTTCTTTTCATGCGTTACCTCCTCTTGCTCGATAATCAGCAATTACAAAACTCAATATTTAAAAAATATACGTTGCTCAGTTTACTATTCGTTTAAACACTTTCAGATATATGTTCCATCATTTAAGCATGTAATACTGCATAATATGCAATAACAATGTTCATTACAGGAACTACCGTGTATTAAAAAATTGTGCATCTTGGTTTATCATTAAATTTGAGTTTTGCAATTGCCTATACTCCATTACAAATATTTAAGTAATCCAGCCTATTAACTTCTACGCTTAAATAACTAAAACGTCAGACCACACTCATTAGTCTAAAATCTAAACTTTTCTTAAAAAATATAAAAAATGCAACTATGAAAACAAACCTATTGATACGTCTTATCAATAATCCAATTCAAATATCTTAGCTACTGAATATATTTTTCCACTTGTTGAACTATATGAAATACCAAAACCGCCAGGCGTTGAAAAGCTCACACTATACATTACATTTTTAGGATTATATAAATACGACAATGCCACTCTCTTACCTGTACCACTTCCTATTTGGGTTCGAATAACTGCGCATCCCTTAATCTTCATCGGGTAATCAGGAGTTCCGAGCTGACTTCCGGAATACTCTGCTGCAGAAAGAGTTAGTGCATTAGCAACCATATTCCCTCCTGCAATCCAGCTATTTGTTGAAACATCATCATAATACCACATTTTTCCTCCACATTCCATCATGTCTAATGCATCGCCAATCTGAATGGAAAAACTATCATTTCCTACCGGTTTTTTCTTATCAGTAAATTCGTAAGTTGGATAAATATTCACACCCCCTGTCACCTTGAAAGTTGCAACGCTAAATTGAATTCCTGTTAGAACTTCTGATGCCCTCATTATAGCTTCTTCTTCAGATTCATCGCTTAAATACTTACAATCTGATAAGTTTTCACTTTCTTTCAAATCGCTGACGATATAAGCCTTTATATCGTCATCTAGGCTTTGTATTTTTTCCTCATCCATTCCTACAGCTCTTAAAAAATCATCATCTGTAATACTTGAAAGCGCATAATCTTCACTTTCTTCCTCATATGCAACAGATTACATATCTGTTTGTGCTTTAACATTATCATGCAAACCTATGGAAACACTAGACATCAATAAAATAAACATTAATTTTTTACATCTCATATCATCAATTCTCCTTTTAATTTTAGTGATACAGATGTGCAACGTCACACTTATTAAGTCCAACAGAATATTCTTAAATAGATTATTGCATAATCATGCTGGCACTACAAGGGACACTTTTGCTTTTATTTTTATTTTTTAGAATGCTTATATAATGCAAAAGTGTCCCTTTACAGTAGAATATATAATGTTATACTTAATATATTACGTATATAATCGTTTGCTCATAGGAGGAATTTCAATGACTAGAAAAAAAATTAATA
>UQYF01000047.1 GCA_900545175.1 uncultured Eubacteriales bacterium | reverse complement strand
CAGCGGAGCAATTCGAGGATATCAAATGAGGGGCAAAATACCTTTTGACCCTCATTTCATATGCATTGCGGCTGTATTTAAGCCGGCACAAGAACCATTGTATGAAATTTTATAATTAATGCGAACTAATTCCATGTATTAGTTCGCATTACTGATTATTAAAAAATACATCACAGAATATAAATTGTCATTTCAGGGTATTCTAGTAAAAAGAATTTAGAAAGGATGCCATGAAATGGCTTTTTGTTTATGAGCATAAAAATGATAGGAAGGCAGAGCGTAGAGTTTTGCGAGCCGCCTGTTATCACGGCAAGGGCGAGTGTGGCAGGAAAAAAAGAAGGCGATGGACCTCTAGGAAAGCTCTTCGATGAAGTTGTGGATGACCCGATGGCAGGTCAGAATACATGGGAGGAAGCGGAAAGTACCTTGCAGGAGAAGGTGGTCGGACATCTCCTTAACAAAGCAAAGGTAAAAGAAAGCGATATAAGATATATCTTTTCGGGGGATTTGTTAGGACAGCTTATCGCTTCCTCATTCGGTCTGGCAAAATATAATATTCCGTATTTTGGACTGTTTGGAGCCTGTTCGACAATGGGTGAGGGTATGTCGCTTGGTTCGATGATTGTGGCAGGAGGCTGTGCCGACAGAGTTATAGCGGTCACATCAAGCCACTTTGCCAGTGCTGAGAAGCAGTTTCGTTTTCCTCTTGAATACGGAAATCAGAGACCGTTGTCTGCAACGTGGACAGTCACAGGAAGCGGAGGAGTTATATTGGAGAAGGCTGTCGGGAATAATGCAGCTTTTTCGGGAAAAGTGTGCATAAAGGGTGTTACAACCGGAAAAATTGTGGATTATGGTGTGAAGGATTCCTTCAATATGGGTGCCAGTATGGCTCCGGCATGCGCCGATATGATATATGCCAATTTTAAGGATTTTGGTGTTGATGCAGATTACTATGATAAAATTTTCACAGGGGATCTTGGCTATGTAGGTCAGAGAATACTGATTGACTTATTAAAAGAAAAGGGAGTGGATATATCGAAGGTTCATTCTGACTGCGGAATGATAATATTTGACCAGGAGACACAGGATACACATGCAGGAGGAAGCGGCTGCGGCTGTGCGGCAGCAACACTCTGCTCATATATTTTGAAAAGGATGGAGGAAGGGGAGTTTAAGAGAGTTCTTTTTGCCCCGACAGGAGCGCTCATGTCGACAGTGAGTTACAATGAAGGTATGAGCATACCGGGAATTGCACATGGCATAGTGCTTGAGCGGATAGAATAAAGATGTGATTGCTTAGAAAGCTTCGGGTGTCAAGACATGCCGATTCAGTTTATGAGTGTATAATGAGTTATATTTATGCATATCACTCCGTTGTACGAAGCAAGATGTTCTAAGGACTCTGATTAATGATATCTCTATATACGCCACCGAAGCAGGCATACATCCTTGTATCCATTGCTTCTAAAGCAGCATCCATGCTGCTTTTGGCTAAAAATCAAGCAGAGTCCTAAGAACAACTAAGCTTCTTCCCAAAGTCGAGATATGCGTAAATATAACTCGTTATACACAAGTAAGTTTTTAGGCATGTTTTGATACCCGAAGCTTAGAAATGGAGAGAATGATGGATTATATTAAAGCATTTGTTGTAGGCGGACTGATATGTGTTGCCGTACAGATACTTATGGAAAAGACGAAGCTTATGCCGGGAAGAATAATGGTGCTTTTAGTGTGTACCGGAGCGATGCTCGGAGCAATAGGAATATATCAGCCTTTTGCCGACTGGGCAGGAGCAGGTGCCACAGTGCCTCTTCTTGGCTTTGGGAATGTACTGTGGAAGGGAGTTAAGGAGGCGGTTGACCTTGAAGGCTTGTTGGGAGTGTTTAAGGGCGGCTTCAAGGCAGGTGCTGTCGGAATTTCAGGTGCGCTTATATTCGGCTTCATTGCTTCGCTTATAACCAATCCTAAGATGAAAAAATAGATAAAAAAGGCTTCCGGAATATGTGCACACATCATTATATACAGTGTGGCTGTTTCTGGAAGCTTTTTTATCTGCTTAATTTTAATGACCGTGGATATCACATTCGTCTTTTAGCTTGTCAGGTGTGATAACATAATTTAAATCAGTTACAATATACTGGTCTATATTCTGGATGAGAGATAAATCCTTTTTGATATAAACAGCCTTATAACGTGATTCAGGAGGGCAGTTGTCTGTTGCAATTTTGCCGGAGTTACGGCACATCGTAACCTGTATGTGCACATCGCACACTTCCGTAGGCACAGTTCCGTCCTCGAAATATTCGGTGATAATCTGGCTTCCGCGAGGGTCGCTGTCACATAAGCCCGGTATGGCAAGTTTGCCCGATTCGGCACATACCTGTGCTTCAACGATATTGTATGGCTTCTGGAATTCGGTATATTCAAGGTTCTCATGCGCATGTTCCATTACATCACGCCATATATATAGATGTGTCATAGTATAATAGTTGGTGTTGACAGGTGTGCTGTCATCATTTCCAATCCAGATGCCGGCAGTGTAGTAAGGTGAGAAACCTATGAACCACTTGTCTGTATTGAGCTGTGACGTACCTGACTTTCCGGCGTAGTACATATTATCGCTTTTTAGGTAAGTGAGATTGTCTGTGACAACACTTCTAAGCGCACTGTCAAGAAGCCATGCTGTTGACTCTTTTATTACCCTGTGGCTTGTTGAGGTTGTGTTATCTATAAGGATATTTCCGTCATGGTCGAGAACCTTCGTGTACAGCTTGGGTTCGTTATATACACCATAGTTGGCGATGGCGGCGTATGCAGCAGTCATTTCATAGTTGGTTGCACCGTTGGTGATACCTCCGAGTGCGATAGCCTGATAGTGCTGTTCCTCAGATGTGAGTGTGCTTATGCCATAGCTTAGTGCATAGCTGTATCCGAGTTCCGGAGTTATATCTGTTATTATTTTTACGGCAGGTACATTTCGTGAAACGGTGATTGCTTCACGTATTGTCATAAGTCCATGGTATTCATCATCAACATTGGTTACGAGCTTGCCGGTTGAATACATATATGGAACGTCATCGTAAACTGTAGCAAGAGTCATTCCTGCTGTGTCAAGAGCCGGAGAATACACGGTCAGAAGCTTGAAGCTTGAACCAGGTGAACGTGTTGAGTCGGTTGCACGGTTGAGAACAAGGGAATGTGTCTTATCGCCACGGCCTCCTACGAGTGCTTTGACATAGCCGGTAGACTGTTCTATCAGCACGAAGGATGCCTGCGGCTCAAGTGTGTAAGTTATATTCTCTGTTCCGTCAACTACAGTTCCGCCTGTTTCATTTAAAATGTAAGATTTAAAATTGTTTATAGCTTCCTGTGCCTCGGACTCTTCTGAGAACATGAGCGTGAAGCCCGGTATGCCAAGCGTTGTCTGATAAAAATTGAGGATAGAGTTTTCAGTGTAGCTGTGGAATTCTCCGTCCTTATCTTTTATCTGCACTCTGTATCTTAGAGTAAAATCATAACGTCCGGCATAGTATTCCGGATTGTTGACAGCAGCTTCGGCATATTTTTGGAGCTCACTGTCCTCACAGGAGTATATCTGGAGACCACCGCGGTATACGAGGTTGTATGCCTGTGTCTGTGTATAACCCTTAAGACTCATCAAATCTTCCATAAGCTGGGAGATAAGTGCATCTGTATAGTAAGAATATGCGCTTGAACCGGAGGATGTGTTCTTCACATTCATAATGCGGTCATACACATTGTCGGCAAGAGCTTCGTCATATTCCGCCTGTGTTATAAATTCGTATTTCAGCATGTTGTTGAGAACTATTTTACGGCGGTCACTGTTCTTTTCCGGAAAACGCACAGGATTATACTTATAAGGGTTGGATGTTGTCGCTGCAATTACAGCACTTTCAGAGATTGTAAGCTCTGATACATCCTTGTTAAAATAATTCTGTGCTGCCGCCTGAACGCCAAGGTTATTGTTTCCAAGATTGATAGTATTTAAATAGTTCTGTAAAATAGTGTCCTTGTCAACCTCCTGTTCGAGTATCAGGGCAAGGTACTGCTCCTGAAATTTTCTCTTGAATGTATCGACAAGGCTGTTCTCACTCTCGGCAGAAAAAATGTTATTTTTTATGAGCTGCTGAGTTATTGTACTTGCACCCTGTGTACTTTTAAACTTATTCTGGATTGTCTCGTAGGCAGCACGCACGATACCGCGCGGGTCAATGCCGTTGTGAGAGTAAAAACGTGCATCCTCAATAGCTATAAAGGCATTGATAAGATGCTTAGGCATATCCTCTATGCTGGCTTCGATTCGGTTAGAGCCGGATGCGACAAGCGTCTCGACCTTGTTACCGTCACTGTCATATATATATGACTGGTACCACTGTGGCGATACTGCATCGAGAGAAACCTGTGGAGCTGTCTGT
This sequence comes from uncultured Eubacteriales bacterium, assembly GCA_900545175.1. Lineage (GTDB taxonomy): Bacteria > Bacillota > Clostridia > Lachnospirales > Lachnospiraceae > CAG-882. The sequence continues at coordinate 15,286 of UQYF01000047.1, read as the reverse complement.
ATAATGCCTGTGAATGCGCCTAGTCCAACGCATGTCAGCATGACAAAGCATATGACAACACATACAGTTAACAGCTTAAAAAATAGTAATACTGCTTTTTTGCCTAATTTTTCATATGGCGAGCGCAGCGATTTTATCTTTTTTCGTATTGCTTTTGAACCATAATTCATGTTAATCCTCGTTTCCTTACAACTTGTAGTGAAGAAATATGTGGAGCATTATGATGCTGCGAGTTCTCGGCACTATATCTTCTGATTTTACATTATATCAAAAAATATTCTTCAAATAAAGAAAATTATTTCTTTACATTTGATTTTTTACATATTATCCTTATTTTAAACATTGTTTTGGGAGAGTTGTTATGGCGGATAGTATTATTTTTCTGAAAGAAGGCGGGGAAGGCTATTATGAAGAAAAGAAGTCTCGTTTTTTGGCTGCCTGCTATAGGATAGAGAGCGAAGAGGAGGCTGTAGGCTTAATAGAGGCGGTGAAAAAGAAGTATTGGGATGCAAGGCATAACTGCTATGCTTATGTATTAGGTGCCAATAATGAGCTGATGAGGTTTTCTGATGACGGCGAGCCGTCGGGAACGGCAGGCAAGCCTATACTTGAAGTGCTTACCGCAAGAGGAATACATAATTGCCTTATTATAGTGACAAGGTATTTTGGAGGAACGCTTCTTGGAACGGGCGGTCTTGTGAGAGCTTACCAGAAGTCATCTATCGATGCGGTTGATAACAGTATTCTTGCAAGACGGACGAAGGGCAGCAGGATAACGATAAGCACAGATTACAGCAGTGCCGGAAAGATTCAATATGCGGCACAGCAGAACGGATGGATGCTTACCGATACCATATACGCAGCGGATGTAAGCCTTGTGATAGAAGTTCCGATGCCGGAGCGCGAGCGCGTAGTAAAAGAGGCGGTTCAGATAACATCAGGGAAAGCTGTAATAAATGAAGAAAATGATATAGATATAGAAGAAACCGTGCATGAATGACAATGCACGGTTTCTTTGTATTAAAAATTATGCGTCCTTGAAACATTTCTTTATAATAAGCGGAAAGAAAACAGCAATCCAGAGGATTACGAAAAAGTAGCGCACAGTGTTAGTAACCATCGTATTTCCGAGAAGAAGCTTAAGCCCACTCTTGATTATAAGAGCACCTGCAAGACCGGCGATAACTTTCACAATCTGAAGCAATATATGGCTGTTCTTTGGATTGAATTTTATATATCTCTTTTCTATAAACCAGCCTACAGCAAATCCGGCACCTGCCCCGGCTGCTTTAAAGCCATCCATCGCGAGTACATCGGTTGTGATACCGGCATTTACAAGATAATATGAGTAACCAAAAAGTCCTGCCGATAACAAAAATATAAGAATGGCAACGAGCAGATCAGTAAGCAGGCTTGAATTGAAATTGTCATAAATAAGACTTACTGCAAGACTGATTATTATTGTAGCTACAAAGCTGACAAGCACATCCTTGGGCGTGTGACAGCCAAGGTACATTCTTGAAAACATGACAGCTGCAATCAAAATGAATGCTCCGATATATACAGCCATCTTTTTAAAGTGAAATGCTATTGAGCTGTAAAGGCTTGTTGAGCTTTGCGTGTGTCCGCTTGGAAAAGAGTAGCCTGTCGCAGTGTCCATAACCTGTTCTACCGGCTTAAAGTCCGGGTCAATAACCCATGGCCTTTCAATGCGGAAGTGAATTTTAAGTCCCTGCACTGCAATGCCTGACAGAAAATAGGAGAATGCGATTCGGTAAGCAAGTGTCTTGTTGATGCACCAGTATATTACGGCAAAGAGACTTATAAGCACCAGCTCTTCACCGAAAGAAGTACATATTATGAAGAAGATATCGAGAAAACCATTGCGGATACTTTCAAGAAAATATAAAAATTCCATATAGACCTCCGTGAGTTGATTGATAAAGTCAATGATATCGGCAATTAAAATTCGCTTCCTGCTTATATAAAACAGATACTTTACATCTTTATCCGGTACCGGATATGCACCGCATTAAGAATCAAAAATCAGATGATTACCTGTCGGCATGATGCATCAGCTTTTATGATTCTAAGTGTTTTAGAATAGTTATCATTAATGTGAATAATTAATGTAAGTAATTTAATGTAAGTAATTAATGTAAATATAATAGATTTCTGTATCATTGACATTTAATTAACACAATATTTTCATTATAACATAGTGCGGTTGAAAATAGTAGCTTTTTTTCATGTGCTGATTTTACTCTTTTGATAGCATTATTGACTGTTTTTGGTGAAAATTATGCAAAACTGACAGAAAATGTGGAAACGCTTACATAGTATATGTAAAATTGGACTGTTACTTTCAAAGAAAAATAAACATAAACACCGTGAAAAACAACATAAAAGCAACACAATCAACATATTGTTAAAAAAACTGTGAAAATAATTTAAAAATAATAAAAATAGTACTTGTATATTTTGTATAAATTGTGGTAGTATGTGTATACCGAAATTAGAATTATTACTAATTACTAATCAGAGGGCAGGGTTACACCTGAATAATCATTTATCTTTATATTTTTTGAAGGAGGTCATTTCTTACAATGAAAAAGATGACAAAGAAAGCTGTTTCTCTTGGTCTTGTAGCAACAATGGCACTCTCTATGACAGCATGTAACAGTGCATCTGACAATGGAAGCACTACTACATCATCTGCTGCAACAGAGTCAACAGCTGCTAATGGTACAGAGACATCAGCACAGGAAGCAACAACTACAACTACAGAAGGCTACAAGCTTGACAAGATTAAGGTAGTAGTTAATGGTACTCTTACAGCTACAGAGGATAACGGACAGGCAGATTTCGTTAAGCAGTGGGAAGATGCCGTAGGCATTAAGATGGAAATCCAGCAGTATGATCACTCAGGTTATACAGATGCTGTAGGACGTCTCTTTGCTTCAGGCGATTATCCGGACGTAATGATCATGAGTGCAGATATGTTCAAGCAGTATGCTACAACAGGTCTTCTTTGGGATATGTCTAAGGCATATGACAATGCAGAGTTCCAGTCAAGAATTACACTTCCAGCAATCAATGAGAACCTTAAGGATTCTGAGGGTCACCTTTACGGATTCGCTCCTACATACGGTAACGGATGTGTTACATATGTTAAGAAGGCTTGGCTTGATAAAGTTGGTTTATCAGCAGATGACATCAAGACATTTGATGATTACTACAATATGTTACTTAAGTTCCACAATGAAGATCCGGATGGAAACGGTATTGATGGCGATACTTATGGTGTGGTTGCTGCAGGTTATATGGGCAACGAGGCTCCATGGATCAACTATATGCCTGAGTTCTGGCAGGATGCTTACCCGGCTATCTACCAGGATGAGACAGGTGCTTGGGTTGACGGCTTCAACACAGACGCTACTAAGGCTGCTATAGAAAGAATTGCTAAGGGTGTTGCAGAGGGTGCTATCGATCCTGAGTCACTCACAGCTTCTACTAAGATTGCTCGTGAGAAGTGGTTCTCAAATGACCAGACAGGTTCATCAGGTGTATTCACATACTGGGCAGGTTCCTGGTATCAGACACTTACAGATAACCTTGTAAAGAACAATGTTGATTCTGAACTCGTTATGCTTAAGCCTATCGCAGAAGTTGGCGCATATATTAACAGAGAAGCTCCTGTTTGGGTAATCATTGATGACGGTGACGGCGATGATTCTCGTGAGCAGGCTATCTTCGATGCATTCATTGAGACAATGATGGATGGTGACAAGGTACAGACACTCTGGACATATGGTGCTGAGGATGTTCACTGGTCAACACATGCTGAGACATTCACAACTAACGCTGGTACAGATAAGGCTAAGGATTACAGCTATGAGGAAGGTCAGTTCCACTTAAAGCAGTCTCCTAACGATGCTAACAGTGTATGGAAGAAGAACGCTATGGATCCGGCTCTTGTAATTTCTCCTCTTACAAATGGTTATGTAGACATCTCTTCATTAGCTGCAGAAGGAAATCTTTTCTTCACAGAGAATTGCAAGGATGCTCCGGCTTCTCCATCATGTGAGACATACACAGAGCATTCAGGTGATATCTACACAGCACAGCTTGAGTGCATCACTAAGGTTGTTAACGATGGTGTATCTGTAGATGATGCTATGGACGCATACGTTGCAGCAGTTGGTGAGTATGTAGATGCAATTCTTGCAGAGTTAAACGCTCAGTAATATATAATTAGTTTATAGCAAGTGATTGTGCGGCTGCCTTGCTCGAAAGAGCAAGGGAGTCGTTCATTGAGAAAAGGCAGCGTTCTTGGCCGTTCAATTCGGCCTCTAAGTTAACATAAGCAAGAAAGGAATAGAACGGTATGAAAAAACAGGCAGCCACAGTAGGTGGAATTGAGATTCGTAAGAAGCCGCTTAGTCTCCGTATTTGGAATAATAGAGGCTACTATTTAATGTTTTTACCAGTACTGGTATTTTTGATTATAATGTATTATTGGCCTATGCTCGGTGTTCGTTATGCATTCTACGATTATAAGCCGGTAGGAACTCCTGCATATGTTGGATTTAAGCATTTCCAGAAGATGTTTGCAACAAAGGATTTCTGGAGAGCGTTCACTAACACACTGGAGCTTAGTATTGTCAGACTGATTATTACTAATGTTTCAGCAGTTATTGTTTCACTTTTCCTTAATGAAATGAAAAATCTGTTTGCAAAGAAGACTTTGCAGACTATTATATACTTACCTCACTTCATGTCATGGGCGGTTGTAGCTTCTATCTTCAGCTTATTCCTCTCACCATCTAGCACAGGTATGATAAACGGACTTTTAAGAGATATAGGTATTCTTGGACCTGATGACAAGAATATTTATTTCCTTGCAAACAAGGCATGGTGGAGACCAATCTTCTACTTCATTAATATTTGGAAGGAGACAGGTTGGGGAACAATCATCTTCCTTGCAACATTATCCGGTATTAATCCGGAGCTGTATGAAGCTGCCGATATTGATGGTGCATCACGTATGCAGAAGATTCGTTTCGTTACATTACCGGCACTTACTAACACAATTATTACAGTATTAATACTTAACCTTGCTAAGGTTCTCAACATGTTTGAGCCGGTATTCGTACTTTATAACTCAGCTGTATATGATAAATCCGATGTTATCGCAACATATATTTATCGTCAGACCTTCATGAATAAGATGCCTAACTATGGTTATTCTACAGCGGTTGGTCTTTTCAGAAGTTTAGTAGGCTGTGTACTTGTCCTTCTTTGCAACTGGTTAAGCAAGAAGACTCGTGGGCGTGGAATTATATAGGAGGTGTAGAATAATGGCTGATGAAAAATATGTTTACAAAAAACCAAAAAATAAAGTACATGTTTTTGATGTAATCAATTATATTGTATTTATTCTTATCGGATTACTTGTTCTTATACCACTATGGAAAGTTATCGTAGATTCATTCAACCAGTATGGTGTATATCAGTTCCGTTTATGGCCTGAGAACTTTACACTTGATGGATACAGAACTATCATTGGTACACAGAAGCTTTACAGACCATTCCTTAACTCTGTTACCACAACATTAATTGGTACATTGTTAGGTCTTACATTATCAACACTCGGTGGTTATGTACTTGTACAGTTTGATATGCCTGGACGTAATATCTTTGCATATATTCTCTTATTTACAATGATCTTCAGTGGTGGTATGATTCCTGAGTACCTCGTTATGAAGAAGATTGGTCTTGTTAACAATATGTGGATTCTCGTATTTAAGCATGGTATGAATGTATATAACCTAGTTCTTATGAGAAACTTCTTCGAGGGTATTCCTGGTGCACTCTTCGAGGCCGCCAAGATTGACGGATGTTCTCCTATGAGAATATTCTTCGGTATTGTGCTTCCTCTTTCTAAGGCAGCACTTGCATCTATCGGACTTATGTTCGCTGTAACTGTATGGAACGATTATTCAACTGTACAGATTTACATTACTGATTCTAATCAGGTTAACTTCCAGTACAAGCTGCGAAGTATGATTATGGATGGTGATACACCTACGACATCATACGATGTATCTCAGAATACGCTGTATAATGCAGGTATTGTAGCTGCTATTCTTCCATTCATGTTATTGTATCCTTTCTTACAGAAGTACTTTGTAACAGGTGTTAACATTGGAGCCGTTAAGGAGTAATTGACTCTTAAATCAAAAGTCATGTATGGCCTATCAGGGTTGTACATGGCTTTTTTGTGCTTTAGAAAATTTATTGAAAAATTAATGTAAATGTAGTAAAATAATAGTGTAAGTGGCATTAAAATACAGTAATTTTGTCGATATTGTGAGAAAGAACATTATTTTTGACAAGACCTGCATGTAAAATATGAAATGAGGATTAAAATGGCATTATTATCAGAGACACCGCGAATCTTCTGGGCAGGAGACTCAACGGTAAAACAGAATGATTTTACGAGCTATCCACAGTGTGGTATTGGTCAGGGTTTTTCCCTGTTTGTTAAGAAAGAGATACTGATTGTCAATCGCGCTGAGAATGGAAGAAGTACCAAGAGCTTTATTGATGAAGGAAGATTGGATTACATAAGAGAGAATATCCGCAAGGGTGACTTCCTTTTTGTACAGTTCGGGCACAATGATGAGAAGGATGACCCTTTGAGATATACAGACCCACAGGGATCATTTAAGGAGAACCTGAGGACATTTATAAAAACAGCGCGTGATGTCGGTGCATATCCGCTTCTTATAACACCGCTATACAGAAGAATTTTTGAATCTGAGGGAAAGCTTGTTGACAATACGCATCTTACATATCCTCAGGCTATGATTGAAGTGGGGCAGGAGTGTAATGTTCCTGTTATAGATTTATGCACGATGAGCCGAAGAAGGATTGAAAAGACAGGGGATATGGCCAGCCGTAAGTGGTTCATGCACCTTGAACCGGGTGAATTTCCTAATTATCCGGAAGGAAAGAAGGACAATACACATCTTCAATATGCCGGAGCAGTCACGTTTGCAGAATTGCTTGCAGCAGGTATGGCACAGCTTGACAGTCCTTACAGAGATATATTGGTTAACCCTGACGAAGTAAAGGAAGATGCTGCTTTGCTGATAGATTGATACGGGATGCAATATAAGATTCATAAGTCACTGTAAAATAATCATTGTTTATATATGATGTTATACAGTTACCTATATAGGATTCAAGCAGAAAGGAAAATGTTATGACAACGAGTGAAATTATACATGATTTGAATGAGATGTCTGTGGATAATATGGGAGCCGCAGAGGGAGTGATAGTGAGCCGTGTAATATGGGAATATACAGCTCTCAAGGACGGAAATCCTGACAGGCAGGAGCTTGGAAAAGCTATTGTTGATAAAGCTGAACAGATGAAGGATAAGATTGGAGCAGTAAGCGGATGTGAGTATCCGTCAGCCATGAATCTTTTGTATACAGCTTACAATATTACAGGTGATGATGTGTACAAGAAGGTGATTACTGCGCTTGAGAAGTCGCAGGAGTATATGGGACTTGCATTCGACATGAATTATGAGACAGCGCTTGGAGGCAAGGAGCATTATCATGCAATTACTGTTGAGTTTGCAAAAGTCAAAGACAATGAGCGCGATGATGAGATACAGGAAGCATTATTTATGCTGTCGCTTGCTGATACGATAGCAGCTATAGCACAGCCGGTATATGAGCTTTACCGCTCATTGGTTGATATGTTCCGCGATGAGTTAAAGAACCTTGTAAGTGCAGCATGGCAGAGAGAAGGAAAGATTCCGGCAGGTGTAGGCGCAGAGCGTGTGAATATATTTGCAGATGCGGAAGCACAGAAAGTAATATCGCTTGCTCTTAGAAAAGCATGTGCGATGAAGGTCGTTCTCTCGGAGAAATATGCAAATTATATAAACGATTGATGAATATTATAAAGATAACATTGGTGTGCAATTTGCTTCCGGGCGAAAACAGATTGCTTTGACAGCGGATGAAAATTATTCTTGTCGGTTTTTCATCTTATCTTAACGACAATTCGCCCGGAAATGAGGATTAATATGGAACTTGAACTTGTTGCTAAGACATCTAGGAATGTCTGCATAGAATTAAAAAATACAGGTATTTTTTATACAAATACACCTAATTATGACATATACATTAATGGCATTTATGTGCAGTCCACTAATAAGGTAATCACATCTATTTACGGACTTCTTCCTGACACTGAATATAACATTGAGGTTGTTGAGAGCACAGAAGCAGGAAATCAGAATACAAGAAATGAAGAAAATAAAGGATATATCACTGTTCACACAGATTTTGAGTTTGTGACATTAAATGTCCGTGATTTTGGCGCTTACGGAGACGGCGAGCATGATGATACACTTGCTATCCAGACTGCTATTATGGCTTGCCCGGAAAAAGCGAGAGTGTATGTGCCGGCAGGAGTATATAAGATAACAACACTTTTCTTAAAGAGCAATCTTGTACTTGACCTTGCAAAGGACGCAGTATTGTCCGCATTTACGCAGAGAGAAAAATTTGGAATACTTCCGGGAATGATACAGAGCTATGATGAGAAGGATGAGTACAACCTCGGAACATGGGAGGGAAATCCGCTTGACTGCTTTACAGGAATAATCACAGGACTTAATGTTGAGAATGTTGTGATTACAGGTGAAGGAACAATCGACGGATGTGCAGGCTTTGACAACTGGTGGAAGGACTGCAAGATAAGAAAGATTGCATGGAGACCAAGACTTGTTTTCATAAGCCATTGCAAGAATGTGACGCTTCACGGAGTCACTGTTACCAATTCGCCATCGTGGACACTTCATCCGTATTTTACCGAGAATATCAGATTTGTTGACCTCAAGGTTATAAATCCTGCAAATTCACATAATACAGATGGTCTTGACCCTGAGTCGTGTACGGGAGTCGAGATTGTCGGTGTATATTTCTCTGTAGGAGATGACTGTATCGCTATCAAATCCGGCAAGATTTATATGGGAAGAAAACATAAAATACCGACCTCTGACATGATTGTACGCCAGTCGTGCATGCGTGACGGACATGGCGCTGTGACTGTCGGAAGTGAGATTGCTGCCGGCGTGAACAATGTCAAGATTACAGACTGCCTTTTCCTCAATACTGACAGAGGTCTCAGAGTCAAGACGAGGAGAGGACGTGGAAAAGATTCGGTTCTCGACAATATTACCTTTGAAAATATTAAGATGGACAATGTCATGACTCCGTTTGTTGTCAACAGCTTCTATTTTTGCGACCCGGATGGCAAGACAGAGTATGTAGGAAGCAGGAATCCGCTTCCTGTTGATGACAGAACGCCAAGAATTGACAGATTGACATTCCGCAATATAGAATGCCATAACTGCCATGTAGCCGGTGCATATATATATGGACTTCCGGAGCAGAAGATTGCCGAAGTGACGATGGAGAACGTGCATATCGACTATGCGGAGGATGCTAAGTCGGGAGTTGCGGCAATGATGCTTGGCTGTGATGCATCGAGCAGAAGAGGAATAGTGGCAGCTAATGTCAAAAAACTAACACTTATCAATGTGTCAATAAACGGTGCTGACGGAGAGCCATACGAACTTATAAATGTTGATTCCGTTGTGAGCAAATAAGTAAAAGCGTAACTGCATAGAACATCACCTTGCATATCAGAAGATTGCTGCTTACATGCATGATGCATCAGCTTTCCTGGTTCTAAGTTGTGCTCTGTGTTGCTGCTAATGAACAATAGTTATATTGAAATTGTATTTATTTATAAGAATACTTAGACTAAGAAAAATGAGAATATGCGAATCCTGCCTGCATAGGTGTGGATTCGCATGATTATTTTAATTTGATAGGGAGTCAGAAGCAGGAATGAATAAGGAACTTCTAGATATACTGAGGAGAATTACTCCGGAAGAGCAGGAGATATTATCTGGCAAGAAAATAAGCAAAGACAGATATTCTTCCACAGGAGAATTTACCATCCGAGGTGAGAAGATGCTTGATAAAGGCAGCCTCATAAATATTCGGACACATACAAGGTTCATTGCGTTTCCTAAGCATAGGCATGACTATATAGAGATTATATATATGTGCAGCGGAAGTACAACTCATATTATCAATAATGATACTAAGATTGTGCTAGAACAGGGCAACCTTCTGTTTTTGAATCAATTCTCATATCATGAAATACTTCCTGCGGGAGAAAATGATATTGCAGTGAATTTTATCGTGCGCCCGGAATTTTTTGATGTGGCATTTGACATGATGGAGGAAGAAAATGTACTGAGAAAATTTATTGTCAGCACATTGTGCAACAATACTGATGAGGCAGCTTACCTGCATTTCAATGTTGCGGATATTCTGCCAATACAGAATCTTGTTGAAAATATGGTATGGTCGCTTGTCAATAAGCAGAGCAATAACAGACGTATCAACCAGACTACGATGGGACTGTTGTTTTTGCAGCTCATGAACTATGTCGATAAGCTTGAGGAGGATGGAAATGAAGTGGATTTTGGCAGTGAAAACAGAATTTCCTTCGCAACGCTTAAATATGTTGAGGAGAATTATAAGGATGGTTCCCTTGCAGAGCTTGCAAAGATTCTCAATATGTCGATATTCTCGCTTTCACGTCATATCAAGCAGGCAACCGGGTATAATTTTAAGGAGTTGCTGCAGATTAAAAGATTCAATAAATCGGTGCAGCTTCTTGTAGAGACGACACTTCCTATAGCAGATATCATTGCAGCTGTGGGGTATGACAACACAAGTTATTTTTTTAGAGTCTTTAAAGAAAAGTACGGATGCAGCCCAAAACATTACAGGGATGAACGCTGCAAATAAGGACGTATTTTTGACCAAGGTACGTCCTTTTATTGTGCCTTTTTTTGGGCTATACTGGTAACAGTTAAAGCGGCAGGGCTGACCTGTGAAACGCAGGAAGAAAAGGAGATTATTATGGGTAATTACTATCTTGCTGTTGATATTGGGGCATCAAGCGGAAGACATATTCTCGGACATGTTGAGAACGGAAAGATTACTTATGAAGAGGTATATCGTTTCGAGAACAACCTTGAGAGGAGAGATGGACATCTTTGCTGGAATATTGACAGACTGTTCAATGAGATTGTAAATGGTATTGCAAAATGTAAGGAGATAGGCAAGCTTCCGGTATCCATGGGTATTGATACATGGGGAGTTGATTTCGTACTTCTCGATGAGAATGACAATGTTCTGGGTGATACAGTAGCTTATAGAGATTCAAGAACTGAAGGTATTGATAAGGAGCTTTATAAGATTATACCGGAGAAGGAGCTATATGCCAGAACAGGTATCCAGAAAGCATTGTTTAATTCAGTATATCAGCTATATGCGATTAAGAAGGAGCATCCGGAGTACATCAAGAGTGCTAAGAGCTTTCTCATGATTCCTGAATATTTCAATTTCCTTTTGACAGGAGTTAAGAAAAATGAGTACACCAATGCAACAACAGGACAGCTTGTCAATGCTGTTACAAAGGATTGGGATTATGAGATAATAGACCGTCTTGGCTATAACAGAGAGATGTTTGGACAGCTTAATCTTCCTAAGACATCTGTCGGAACGCTCAAGAAGGAGATAATAGACAAGGTTGGCTATGATATGGAAGTTATCCTTCCTGCAACTCATGATACCGGTTCGGCGGTAATGGCTGTACCTGCAAATGACGATGATTTCATATACTTAAGCTCAGGTACATGGTCGCTCATGGGAATTGAGAGAAAGGAAGCTGACTGTTCTGAAAAGAGCTGTGAGTACAACTTTACAAATGAGGGCGGTTACGATTACCGTTTCAGATATTTGAAGAATATTATGGGACTTTGGATGATTCAGTCTGTCAGAAGAGAGCAGCCTGTGAAGCTTCCGTTTCAGGAGCTTATAGCTATGGCACAGAAAGAAGAGTCCTTTAAATCAACAGTCAACGTAAATGACCAGTCATTTCTTGCACCTGAGAGCATGACAGAAGCTATCAAGACATATTGCAGGAATACTAATCAGGCTGTTCCTGAGAATCTCGGTCAGGTATTACAGTGTATCTACAATTCACTTGCTGACAGCTATGCACAGACAGTGAAGCAGATTGAGGAGATTACAGGAAGAACATATAAGAGACTTCATATTGTCGGCGGAGGCTGTCAGGATCAGTATCTTAATAAAAAGACAATGGAAGCTACAGGCAAGGAAGTATATGCAGGTCCGGTTGAAGGAACGGCACTCGGAAATCTTATGGCGCAGATGATTAAGGGCGGCGAGTTTGCTACACTTGAGGCTGCACGAAGCAGTGTTGCAGAATCCTTTGATATTAAGAAAGTAGATTAACAGGCTGCATTAATATACTAAAAAAGCAGACCGACAGGCTGTATTGATAAAAGATAAAACCATTATACTTATGCTATGAGAGTGAACTCTTTTGTCCGGTGTTTGTTACATGGCAAGTACCGGATAGAGAAGCAAAGCACCGATTTTATATGAGCAGGAAATGGAAGCAGGTTGCAAATATCATTGCCCAATGCTTATTAATTGGTAGATTTTGTCATAAGCAGCAGCTATAAGTAAATATATGCACATATGGGATGGTTAAATCTCATAGTAAAAAAGCAGGATGATATTGAAAATGCCACAAAAACGGCATTAATCATTAGATATAATTTAAGAAAGGTGGATTTTAAAAATGTACGATGTAGAAAAGGGTTATCAGATGGCGAAGGATTTCTATGCTCAGTATGGCGTAGATGTTGACAAGGCAATTGAGATTGCTGACAGAGTTCCGATTTCAATGCACTGCTGGCAGGGTGATGATGTAGCAGGTCTTGAGAAGAAGGGTGATGACGCTCTTACAGGCGGTATTCAGGCTACAGGTAATTATCCTGGAAAGGCAAGAAATGCAGAAGAGTTAAGACAGGACATCGAGGAGGCTATGAAGTTCATTCCTGGCGAGTTAAAGCTTAACCTTCATGCAAGCTACTTAGAGGCAGATACATTCGTTGACAGAGATGCTATTGAGCCAAAGCATTTCGATAAGTGGGTAGACTGGGCAAATGAGCATAGCATCGGTCTTGATTTCAACCCTACATATTTTTCACATCCGAAGAGTTCTAACGGTACACTTTCATCAGCAGATGAGGATGTTCGTAAGTTCTGGATTGAGCATGGTATCAGAAGCCGTAAGATTGGTGAATATTTCTATGAAAAGACAGGCAAGGTCTGCGTGATTAACCACTGGACACCGGATGGTGATAAGGAGGTTCCTGTTGATACACTTTCTCCTAGACTCAGACTTAAGGACAGCTATGATAAGATTTTTGAGGCTACTAAGGATGTCAAGGGCGTTATGGATGGAATTGAGTCTAAGGTATTCGGTATTGGTCTTGAGAGCTATACTGTAGGTTCACATGAATTCTGCATGGGTTATGTAATGAATGCTAAGAGCGACCATATCATGATGACACTCGATACAGGTCACTATCATCCGACAGAGGTTGTATCTGCTAAGCTTTCAGGTGTATATACCTTTGCAGATCATGCACTTTTACATGTATCACGTCCTGTACGTTGGGATTCTGACCATGTAGTAAGCTTTGATGATGAGACAAGAGCAATCATGGAGGAGCTTGTACGCATGGGCAAGCTTGAGGATACATATATTGCAACAGATTTCTTTGATGCTTCAATCAACCGTATCGCAGCATGGGTAATCGGTATCCGCAACACAAGAAAGGCTATGCTTGCAGCACTCTTACAGCCGGTTGATACAATGAAGAAGATTGAAAAGGACGGCGATGTGAGCGGAAGACTTGCATATAAGGAAGAGTTCAAGGCAGCTCCGTTTGCACTTGTATGGGATTATTACTGCGCTAAGAAGGGGGCAGGCACAGGTCTTACATGGTTAGATGACGTACGTGCTTACGAGAAGGATGTTCTTTCTAAGAGACAGTAATCAATAAAAATTTCATTCTGATTATACTAATCCTCCTTTTGCCGGATTGTGCAGAAGGAGGATTTTTGTATAATAGGGTTCGTGGGGCAAAGTTGCTGATTTAGTCTATGAGTATATATGATTTAGTCTATGAGTGTATAACTTGTTATACACGGTTAAGTTTACAAGACGTGTTCTGAATTAAGTTCACATGGCATGTTCTGCCACCCGAATCATAATAGAAAATTTGTTGGAATTTCATATTATCTATATAAAAGTTATTCTGGCAGGAATGTACTGCGGCAGAACGGAATTATGTTGTCTAGGAGATTTGCCACAGGCGGAGAATACTGCAAAGTAGGAATCATTTTTATAAGTTTATATGTCAAAGTGAGCCCATTTGGTATGTGAAAGTATACTAATTTAAATTATGTATACCAAATATATCAGATATATTTGATATACTGGATATTCTGATACATCAGATGTACTGTATATTCTGACATTTTGTATATTTTGATACATTGTGTGAATCGAGATGTTTTGTGGATTCTTGCAAATGAATTTAAGTAAATGGATTACGGTGGATATCTCTGCGCATTTTTCATTGAAAATGCTATACATTCTCTTATGCGTTTGCTGTTATGAGTAAAAAAGACATATGGTATATAGATTTTAAGTGGTATATATATATGAAGTATTATGTGGATTTTAAATAGGATATGGATACGAAGTATTATGTTGATTTTAAATGGTATATATGAAATAGTATATTGAAATTAAAAATTCATTAAAATCTGAAAAATCAAACAATTAAGATGAAAATTTATCAAATATAACTTCAATTTTGACCTTTACAAAATTTAAATGGTGTGGTAGTATAACCCAAGCCTTAAAACAAAGGGCAATCCGTTTTATATGACGCAATCTAATGAATTGTAAACATTTTTTTGAAAAAAGAAAAAATTCGATAAAAAGCTGTTGACAATACACCATGGGCATGTTATTATACAGAACGTCCTTGCGAGAGGACAGCAAAGTTGAGAATACAATATATGATTTCAGACCAATGCTTCGGTTACAGAAATGCATATCCGGGCATTACAACAGTTTAGAGCTTGGAAACAACATCACAGCGATGGCTTGGAAAATGAAGAGCGGTACAGCTGCTTGAAAAAAGGTTTGAAAGAAAAATAAAAAAGTTCTTGACAGATAAAACGGTTTATGATAATATAAACAAGCTGTCGCTGATGCGGAC
>UQYF01000046.1 GCA_900545175.1 uncultured Eubacteriales bacterium | reverse complement strand
GCAATTCGAGGATATCAAATGAGGGGCAAAATACCTTTTGACCCTCATATCATATTTATAGGATTAAGGAACATAAATAACGCAGATAGTGTTATTTCACTGTAGAAAGTCTTTTGCAGTGAGTACAATTATTATTTGTATTTCATAATGTCATATCATATAATAATAGTATTGAGTAAATTTAAGCAGAACAGATTTTTTAAGCAGCTGGCCGAGAGGTAATACTTGGCGGAAAATGAGAAGGAGTGATATAAATGGGTATATATCTTAATCCGGGTAACAGGAGCTTTATACAAGCTAAAAACAGTATGATTTATGTTGACAAGACGAGATTATTGGAATTTCTCAATAAGAGGTTATATACAGAGGACAAGTGTATCGCTCTCAGCCATGCAAGGCGTTTTGGCAAGTCACATGCCGCAGGAATGATTGATGCTTATTATAGCCGCGGGTGCGATTCAACGGAACTTTTTGAGGATACGAAGCTTGCTGATAATGCGGATTATACGAAGCATATGAACAAGTATAATGTAATACATCTGGATATTTCTTCGTTTTGGGATGATTTTAAGGATAATATTGTTGAGAAAATTCAGGAATATGTTCTTGATGAAATAAAAGAAGAATTTGGGGATGGCATTGATATTTCAAAAAAATTCAGCGTTGTTCTTACATCAGTTTACAACAAGACAAATATTCCTTTTGTTATTATTATAGATGAATGGGACTGTATAATAAGAAACAGTGATGACGAGAAGCTGGTTCACCAATATTTGCAGTTTTTACACTCGTTATTTAAGTCGGAGGAAGCGAAATCTTTTTTAGCGTTGGCGTATATTACAGGAATACTGCCAATTAAGAAGATAAAGGACGAATCTGCATTGAATAATTTTAGGGAATACACAATGCTTAGGTCAAAACCTATTACTGAGTTCTATGGTTTTACGGAGGAGGAGGTCAAAGAACTTTGCAGGAAGTATGATATGGATTTTGAAGCTACTAAAGCATGGTACAATGGATACTTGATAGATGGACTTCATATGTATAATCCTAATTCAGTCTCAATGGCTATAAATAATCATGATTTTGATTCATATTGGAAGAATACGTCATCTTTTGCATCCATAAATACTTTCATTACGATGAATTATGAGGGGCTTAAAGATGATGTGATGGCGATGCTGTCAGGAGAAAAAGTATATGTTAATACGGATACATTTCAGAATGACCTTTCAACTGTCTCATCTAAGGATGAAGCTATAACAGCGCTGATTCACTTAGGGTATTTGGGGTACGACAGGGAAGAATACAGCGCCTATGTACCTAATTATGAGGTAAAGAAGGCATATCAGGCGGCACTATGTACAGGAAGCTGGTATGAGATTGCGAAATCAATAGGAAAATGTGACGAGCTTTTAAGAGCTACGATAAAGGGAGATTCCGAAAAGGTGGCAGAGCTTATTGAGCTTGCACATAATACTTATATGTCAGTGCTGAAATATAATGACGAGAATTCGCTTAGCTGTGTCCTCACGATGGCATATTTTACCGCACCGGCATTTTACAATATTATTTGTGAGATGCCTGCGGGCAGAGGTTTTGCCGATTTCGTATTTATTCCTAGAGCAAATGCCGGAAACAGACCTGCAATGGTAGTGGAATTAAAGTATAATAGATCAGCAGACACTGCGATAAATCAGATTAAGGAAAAACGCTACCATGGAGCATTGTCAGGCTACAGCGACAGAATACTCTTAGTCGGAATCAATTATGATGTTGATGGCAAGGACAGCAAGAAGCATACATGTGTGATTGAGGAAGTTACATCAATGTAATATGTGATTCATCAAGCGCTTTACGAATGTATTGATAGGGTTTGGTATAGCTGTTTAAAACAAATATTTTACAGTTGGGTAGACCAGGGAAATGAATACGATATTGCGGTTGACCAAGGCAGCTATCCGATAGTTTTAAAGAGACACTTAAGACTATTATACCAAGAGTGAGAGCACTTAATCTTGAAGAATACGGTTTAACACAGCATGAAATAGAATGTTTCGAGGAAGATGTACTTGATACTGCGGGCTATCTTGAGAATTAGAGAATAAAATGAAATGGGACAGGAATCACATCATGGATTCCTGTCCCAAGTCTTTTGTAAGGAATATTATTTGTATGTTTTGACACCTGAATTTTTGTGATTTTAATCTACAAACTGTGGGCAGATCTGCTTTGCAAGGTTCCACAGTCCCTCGACAGTGAATGGATACCATTGGTTGACGCTTCGGTATCCGTCTGCGTACTGTCCTTCGTAAGGCTCCGTCAGAATTGCATGGCGGCTTGCAAGTTCATCCGTGTAATCGCTCAAGAAATATGTTGTCATTTCTGTGCGCCCTGCTGTGTAATGTGTCACAAGAAAATCCATGTCATAGCCGGATATGTATGTTCCTGTGGAATCTTTGGTTATTGTGACTTCGGCAAAGCCTCCGAGCATTGAATAGTTGTAGTACTGTATCGATATGTAATTTCCGAGAGAGTAATACACAAGTGTCTGTCTGCCGTCGGCAGCAGTTACCCACTCGACAGGCTCGACAACATGCGGATGGGTTCCGATTATAAGGTCGGCACCGTTGTCGGCAAAAAACTGCGCCCATTGCTTTTGCTCGTCTGTAGCTTCAAGCACATATTCGGTACCCCAGTGTGGATACACGATGACAAAGTCAGCCTGCTCGCGGGCTTTTTTCATGTCCTCGGCTATCTCGGATTTATGAGCATCATCCATAAGGTTTACAAGGTAAGGCTTGTCGGCAGGGAGTGAGAAGCCGTTGAGTCCATATGTGTAGTTGAGCATTGCGATTTTTATTCCGTCCTTCTCGACTATTTTTATAGTATTTCGTTCCTCTTCGCTCTCATTTATTCCGAGAAATGTTGTGTCAGGGTGATTTTCTTTCCAGAAATGGATTGTGTTTAGCACTCCGATTGTGTCCTTATCCATAGTGTGGTTGCTGGCATGCAAAATTACGTCAAAGCCTGTATCGACAAGCGCATCTCCGAATGCCTGAGGTGAATTGAAGGTAGGGTAGCTGCTCACGCCGAGCTCTACACCGCCAAGGATTACTTCCTGATTGGCGACTGCAATATCAGCAGAGGCAATTCTGTCCTTAGTGTGCTCAAATATGTGTGCGTAGTTGTAGCTGCCGTCAGGCTGCAATGCGCTGTTATGTATTCCGCCGTGGAGTAGCATGTCACCCACAGCGATAAGATTGATGCTTACAGGTGCTATGGTAGCGGCAGCTTCTGTTGTCTCCTCAGTGGATTCGATAGCAGAAGAAGTAGTATTGTCTGATGTGTCAGATTGGCTTTCTGAATTGGCAGGCTGTGAGACTGTGCCGTCTGTGGTGTTACTCTGTTTTGATGTTTCAAGGTAGATTGTGCCATCAGCGTTGGTTGAAGCATTCTTTGAACAGCCGGAAAGGCTTATAGTGCCTGTTATGCCGATACAAAGGCACAGAATTAGCGCTTGTACACGTCGGATGAGACCAAATTTTTCCTTATTTAATATAGTTTGCATAAGAACTCCGTTTCCGAGCGGAATGATAGGATATCAAAAATATAAAAGCTGCGATTAACCCCGCTCAAGGATAGCAGCTTTGACTATATAGTATTTTATACATTAAGGCAGCATTTCAGTCAATCAAAATTTATAAAATAAAAATAAACCTCACTAACATTGTATGATTGGGGAATTCCTTTGTCCGGTGCAGGATACAAGCTAAGTACCGGATATAGATGAAAAACATCTATTCTATAATGAGCAGGAAGCGAAAGTGTATTGAACCATTAATTTATAGAAAAATACTTTATTAATTAAGCTATGAGAGTTTATTTTAAAAATAATTATTCTGTTTATAAGCATATGACTTAATATAGTAAAGTGATATCATGCGAAAACAACAAATTATTGAAA
Source organism: uncultured Eubacteriales bacterium (assembly GCA_900545175.1). Taxonomy (GTDB): domain Bacteria; phylum Bacillota; class Clostridia; order Lachnospirales; family Lachnospiraceae; genus CAG-882. The sequence goes on along the minus strand of UQYF01000046.1, from coordinate 16,018 downwards.
ATACATAATCTGTCTGATATAATGAGCAAAGCAAGACAGTGCCGGTTAGCATGAATATATGGCAATGGAGGTTCGGATATGAGTAAATACAGCAAGGAAGATATATTGCGTCTTGTAGCTGAAGAGGATGTTGAGTTTGTGCGTCTGCAATTTACAGACGCATTTGGTATTTTAAAGAATGTTGCAATAACATCAAGTCAGTTAAGGAGAGCATTAGACAATAAGATTATGTTTGACGGAGCATCGATAGATGGCTTTGTGAGAATAGAGGAATCGGATATGTATCTGTATCCCGACCTTGACAGCTTTACTATTTTCCCTTGGAGACCACAGCAGGGAAAGGTGGCAAGACTTATATGTGATGTGTATAAGCCGGATGGAACTCCTTTTGAGGGAGATCCAAGATATATTTTAAAGAGAGTTTTAAAGGAAGCTGCTGACATGGGATATACATTTAATGTCGGGCCGGAGTGTGAATTTTTCCTTTTTGCATCTGATGAGTCGGGCAAGCCTACAACAGAATCCGATGAGCAGGCAGGTTATTTTGACCTTGGACCTAATGATTACGGTGAGAATGCAAGACGTGATATGGTTCTGACACTTGAAGATATGGGTTTTGTGATAGAGGCATCGCATCATGAGGCGGCTCCCGCACAGCATGAGATAGATTTCAAATATGATGAAGGGCTGAAAGTTGCTGATAACATAATGACGTTTAAGCTCGTTGTGAAGACTATTGCGAAGAGACATGGAATGTATGCGACATTCATGCCTAAGCCAAAGTATGGTGTTAATGGTTCGGGAATGCATATAAATATGTCTCTTTCAAAGGATGGAAGGAATGCGTTCTGTGACCCGGATGATAAGCTTGGACTCAGTGAGACGGCATATCAGTTTATAGCCGGTATTTTAGAGCATGTAAAAGGTATAACAGCAATCGCAAACCCGCTTATCAATTCATATAAGAGGCTTGTTCCGGGATATGAAGCACCTGTATATATAGCATGGTCAGCGACAAACAGAAGTCCGCTTATACGCATACCGGCATCAGAAGGTGAGGGGACAAGAGCGGAGCTTAGAAGCCCGGATCCTACGGCTAACCCATATCTGGTGCTTGCTGTCTGCCTGTCTGCGGGACTTGACGGAATAAGAAGAAAGCTTAAGATTCCTAAGGCAGTCAATAGAAATATCTATGATATGGCGGACAGTGAGAGAATTAATGCAGGTATAGACAATCTGCCGGAGAATCTTATGGAGGCAGGAATTGAGCTTGCAAATGATGAGTATCTTAAGAAAACGCTTGGCACGCATATAACGAGGGTATATCTTGACAATATCAAAAAGGAGTGGAAGGAATATTCCACACAGGTTACTGATTGGGAAATAAAGCAGTATCTTTATAAATATTGATGTCGAGGTAACAAGTTATATGGAAAACATAATAGTTGTGTTTCCAAAAATTGAGGATGGCAAGGGACTCAAAGGACTTCTTGTAAAGAATGGATTTCATGTGGATGTTGTGTGCACGACAGGTTCATTTGCACTTGAACATGCACATTCGCTCAGTGGAGGGATTGTCATATCAGGGTATAAGCTTCCGGATATGCTATACCTTGAATTGAAGGAAAGTCTTCCACCGCAGTTTGAGTTTCTTTTGCTGGCATCTGAAAGGGTGCTGTCACAGTGTCCGAGCGATATTATGAGCATATCAATGCCTGTAAAGACTGTTGATTTTGTGAACACTATACATATGATGTTCGAAGCGCAGTATAGGCGCAGACGAAGACAGAGAACCCAGCCGGCTGCAAGAAACACTCAGGAACGCAGGCTCATTGATGAAGCTAAGGCGGTATTGATGGAACGAAATCATATGACTGAGGACGAGGCACACAAATATATCCAGAAATGTGCGATGGACAGTGGAACCAAGCTTGTTGAATCGGCACAGATGGTGCTGAGTCTGTATGTGTGATATATAACAAATTAAGAAGCTGTATGATAAATTGGTATGCTGCGCAATCTGAGTTTTGGAATCATATAAAAAATAGTGTGTGGATTGTTAATCCGCAGATTGGAGATTAATGTGAAATTTACAAAAATGCAGGGACTTGGAAATGATTATGTATATGTAGACTGTACGAAGGAAGAGCTTGCAGCTCCGTCTGATATAGCAAGAGCTGTCAGTGACAGGCATTTTGGAATAGGTTCTGACGGACTTATCCTTATCAAGCCTTCAAATGTGGCAGACTTCTATATGGAAATGTACAATGCTGACGGTTCAAGAAGTGCTATGTGCGGAAATGGAATACGCTGTGTCGGAAAGTATGTTTATGACTTTGGACTTACCGACAAGCTTGACGTATCGATTGAGACAGCGGCAGGAATCAAGTATCTTAATCTGAGAGTTTTAGGCGGGCAGGTAGCAGAAGTCAGAGTGAATATGGGAGCTCCGATATTCGAGCCGGAGCTTGTGCCTACAACACTTAATGCGACAAGAAAAATTAAATCTAATGGTATTGACTTAGCTGCACCGTTAAATGAGAAGAGTGACAAATCGGCGGCGGATATGGCTATGGCACAAAAAGAGGTTCCGGTTGTGCTTGATGCGCCTCTTACTGTTGATGGAAATGAATACACAGTAAGCTGTGTCTCTATGGGAAATCCCCATGTTATCACATATGTTGATGATGAGAAGGCTGTTGATATAGAAAAGACAGGACCGTCCTTTGAACATCATGAGGTGTTCACGGAGCGCACGAATACAGAGTTTATCCGTGTGGCTGACAGACAGAATATCTATATGCGTGTGTGGGAGAGAGGAACAGGTGAGACACTTGCATGCGGAACAGGTGCATGTGCATCCGCTGTTGCAACCATGTTAAATGGCTTGTGTGACAGAAAAGTGACAGTTCATCTTCTTGGAGGTGACTTAGTCATCGAGTGGGATGAGAAAGAGAATGTAGTATATATGACAGGACCGGCAGTGACAGTGTTCACAGGAGAATATCCGCTTGTCAGCATGCTGTAGCCTGTTTTTGAGAATTGTGGGAGCACGCAGTGCGGAGCAATTCGATATCATAGATATCATAGAGGTCAAAGTACCTTTTGGACTCAACATCATATGTATTTTTTAAATTTGCATTTGTCAGAAATGGTATTATGTAAGTGACAAAAGTATAAATTGCGTTTTTGCTTGCACTGATAAACAATTTATACTTATTGACATCATGGTATTAAATTATAAATCTTAGGAGGACACAACATGTTTAAGCTCAATGACAATTATCTTAAGTTACCGGGAAGTTATCTTTTTTCGACGATAGGAAAGAAGGTTAAGGCGTATTCTGATGAACACCCGGATAAGAAAATTATCCGTCTCGGTATAGGCGATGTGACTCAGCCGCTTGCACCTGCAATTATAAAGGCGCTTCACGGAGCTGTTGACGAGATGGCTGACGCTAAGACCTTCAGAGGCTATGCTCCGGATTTAGGCTATGAATTCTTAAGAAATGCGATTGCGGAAAATGATTATAAATCAAGAGGCTGCGATATAGCGGCTGATGAGATATTTGTCAGCGACGGTGCAAAGAGCGACAGTGCAAACATTCAGGAGATATTAAGTCTTGACAACAAGATTGCGGTATGCGACCCTGTATACCCTGTATATGTTGACTCTAATGTCATGGCAGGAAGGACAGGCACCTATGATGCCGCAGCACAGACCTGGAGCGATGTTATCTACATGCCATGCAATGCTGAGAATAATTTTGTCCCTGAGCTTCCGAAGGAGACACCGGATGTAATCTACCTGTGTTATCCTAATAATCCTACAGGAACAACTCTTACCAAGGAACAGCTTCAGGTGTGGGTTGATTACGCTAATAAGGTTGGAGCACTTATTATATATGATGCCGCTTATGAAGCATATATTTCAGAGGAAGATGTTCCGCATACCATCTATGAGTGTGAAGGAGCAAGAACATGTGCGATTGAGCTTAGAAGCTTTTCTAAGAATGCAGGCTTTACAGGAGTACGTCTTGGCTTTACGGTTATCCCTAAGGATATCAAGTGCGGTGGTGTGATGCTTCACTCACTCTGGGCAAGAAGACACGGAACCAAGTACAACGGAGCACCTTATATTGTACAGAGAGCGGGCGAGGCAGTGTACTCGGCTGAGGGAAAGGCAGAGCTTAAGGAGCAGGTTGCTTACTATATGAAGAATGCCGGGACCATAAAGGAAGGTCTTGCCGCAGCCGGTTACACGGTATTCGGCGGTGTGAACGCACCTTATATCTGGCTTAAGACACCTGATAACATGAGCTCATGGGATTTCTTTGATTATCTTCTTGAGAATGTCAACGTCGTCGGAACACCGGGCTCAGGCTTCGGACCTAGCGGTGAAGGATATTTCAGACTGACGGCATTCGGTTCCTATGAGAATACGGTGGAGGCATTGGAGAGAATCAAAAACATGTAGTTGGGACAGAGGGGTCTGACACCGGTGTCCCAGCGCATCTGACAAGGGTATTGATTTATGGAATATTTTATAAATCAATACCTTTTTTTCATGATTGCCTGAACTGTTTCCGCTGCCATAGCATGCCGAATAAATAATGCTTATCAGATAATGCTTCTGATATAAAAAGGGTGCACCTGGGGGAAAAGTGTGATATAATACATAATATCTACAACCAATAGAAAGCAGCATATGTATTTGCAGGCATTGAGGTACATGCACTGTATTGGTACAATAATCAGTATGAAGAAGGAGAACACTAAAATGAAGGGAAAACTCGGATACCTGCAGGTAATCCTTATGATTGGCTGCATACCGCTGACTGTTGCAATTATGGCAATTACCATATACTCAGCCGGTAAAATGAAAAGTGAGCTGATTGACAGCACATATCTTCGTCTGAAGACCTGCACTACATCTGTTGAGCAGTATTTTACATGGGATATCAGGGAGGATATTCTGGAAAGAGATGAAATAAGCTATCAGTTCATAGATTCACTCAAGTCTGATGATATTGAACAGACGCTGTTCATTGGCGATGAAAGATTCATTTCATCCATAATTGATGAAAAAGGAAAGAGAAATGAAGGAACGAAGGCTGAGCCTGAGATATGGGAGCAGGTAAAAGCAGGAAACGATTACAAGGCATCGGGAGTAGAAATACAGGGGGAGAAGTATTATGTGTATTACTCACCTGTATATTCAGACGATGGAGAGATTCTTGGAATGGCATTTTCGGGAGAAAGACAAGCCACAGTAGATAATTCGGTGGCGGGTACGCTGATGAACCAGTTCATAATATCAGGTGTACTGCTTGTGTTATGTGTAGGTATTATGATAGTTCTTGCATTCAGAATCCGCAGACCGCTTATGATAACATCAGGTTATATTGAGCGTGTGGCTGATGGTGACCTTTCGGGAAGACCTGAATGCAGTTCGGTTATATCAGAGGTTAAGACCCTGATCAATGCCTCTACCTCCTTGGCGGACAAGCTCGGGGGGATTGTTACGGAGGTGGACGAACATGCCGGTATTCTTGATGACAGCATGGCTTCATTAAATGCACTGGCAGAAGCGAACAGTACAAGCACGAACCAGATCAGACAGGTGATGGATGACCTGTCATCCACGGCGGTAACGCTTGCTGATAACGTACAGTCTGTTAATGCCAAGGTCAATGAAATGGGTGACAATATGTCCGCAATCAATTCGGAGGCGGTTACCCTTAATGATAATTCGGATAAAATGAATAGGGCGGGTCAGAATGTATCTGAGTCAATGACTCTTGTACTGACAAGCTCGCATACAGCATCGGACATTATTGCCCAGCTTATAGAACAGATAAATGAAACCAATAAGGCAATTGCTTCCATTAATGAAGCGGTTGAACTTATTTCGGATATTACGTCACAGACTAATCTGTTGTCACTTAACGCATCGATTGAGGCGGCGAGGGCAGGACAGGCAGGCAGAGGCTTTGCTGTTGTTGCTTCAGAGATAAAACAGCTCGCAGATCAGAGCAGTCAGGGAGCAGATTCGATTAAGAATATGGCAGACAACATTCTTGAGAAATCCAATCGGTCCGTGATCCTGACAGGCAGAATGAAGGAGCTCGCCGAACAGGAGCAGACAGACATAGGAAATGCAAAGGAAAGCTTCGATATACTGAACCGTATAATAGAAGAAAATGCTGCTATTGCACAGACGGTTATGGACAAAACAAAGAATCTTGAAGCTCTTAAGCTTGATATTATAAACAGTGTGTCTGAGCTCAGCGCTATAAGCGAAGAAAATGCTGCCAGCAATGAGGAGGTAACTGCAAGAGTTACGGAGATTGCAGAGTCAGTTAACAGAATCTCAGAGGATACCCAGACTGTAAGGAAGGTATCATCTGACATGAAAGAACTGATGGATTATTTTAAGTAGTTGTTTACATATGCGATACCGGAGCTGCTGCCGTGCTTCTTACAAAGGTTGTGATGGAAATAAACATCAATGAAGCTTTTGCCGGCAAGGATATAGGTGTCGATGAAAAGGTATCAGTCCGTCAAGGATTTGATACCTTTTTGTGTATCAGGATGATGTTGGGGTCAAAACATGCCAACTTAATGTACGAGTGTATAACGTATTATATTTATGCATATCAGCTCCGCTTTACGAAGCAAGATGTTCTAAGAACTCTGATATAGGCTTTCTATATGTCTGCCACCGAAGCAGGCATACATCCTTGTATGCATTGCTTCTGAACCGGCATCCGTGCCGGTTCTGGCTAGTGTGTGAACAGAGTTCTAAGAACATCTAAGCTTCTTCCAAAAGTCGTGATATGCATAAATATAATACGTTATACATGCTAAGTTTTTAGCACATGTTTTGAACCCAACATCTGAATCGTCTGTGGGGAGCTATAACATTGCAAAAGATGAAAAAGAATGTTAATAGGTATGATGCTGTTCTAATTAATGGCACTATTCGTGAGATTATATATTAGATACCTATAGTAATTGCTGTTTTCATGAATTACATATATTGACGCTTAGCAGGAATGCGGAAAGTGTTTCGAGTTTCTTTCGAGTTATTTTTAGAAAAAACTCGAAGGAAAACTCGGAGGATAACTCATATTATTGTAAACCATCTGCTTTGGGCTGCTGATTTGCTGCTGAAAAGTGTAAAGCGGACATTCGCAATCCGCTTTCGCTACTTGCTCATGAACACAGTCGCTTTGCGAACTGTCAGTGGGAGCTTTTAACTCCCGCTGATATAAGCCTCCCCCTTATCCACCGCTTAGTGCTCTACACACTTGAAGCGGGGGATTGCTTATTCTGCGTTCAAAAAGATGTGAAAATAGTGATATTTGGCAAAGCAGATATGCCAGGAATGTAGGAAATATCAGCGTTTGTAATATGCTGATAAAATATAAGGGAAGAGAATGAATTGTTAAAGTGAGTGTTGATAGATAAATGTGTGGACTATAAGGGTTCACAGCCAAGGGTATGAGCCATTTGTGGTTCGTACCCTTTTGTATTAGTAATTGCCTTTTTAAAGATGTTTAAACTTGTCATAAAAAACAAAATGTGCTACGATTAAAAGGATTTAATTAATTGCAGTATAAAAGCAAAAGGAGAATACGCAGATGGCAAATGTAATTACAGACGAGACCATAGAGTATGTGGGTATCCTTGCAAAGCTGGAACTCTCCGATGAGGAGAAGGAAGCTGCCAAGAAGGATATGGGAAATATGTTAAATTATATTGATATGCTCAATGAGCTGGATACGGACGGAGTGCAGCCGATGTCGAATGTGTTTCCGGTAAAAAATGTGTTCCGCGAGGATGTCGTGACTAATGGTGATGACAGCGAGAATATGCTTGCCAATGCCCCGGAGGAGAAAGACGGCTTCTACATGGTGCCTAAGACGGTGGAGTAGAATGAAAATATAATAGTAATTGTTCAGAGACATTTTCACAATCAATGTTTTACAGTTGCATTTAGTAAAATTTCTGCCTGAGCAGAATCAGGCTTTAAAATAGTCTTAAAATGTGGCTGTTTTAGTTGTTAGTTCTTGAATATTTACAGATAGGAGATAGACATGGATATTGCAAAAATGACAGCGGTAGAGCTCGGCAGAAAGATTAAGGCCAAGGAAATATCTGTCCGCGAGGCTGTTGAGGCTGTATTTGACAGAATAAAGGCAGTCGAGGGTGAGTATAACTGCTATGTGACGCTCTGTGAGGAGCAGGCACTTAAAAAAGCTGATGAGGTTCAGAAAAAGATAGACGACGGTACACTTACAGGACCACTTGCAGGCGTGCCTGTAGCAATCAAGGACAATATGTGTACGGAGGGCGTGCTCACAACATGCTCATCCAAGATTTTATATAATTTCAGGCCTACATTCTCATCGGAGGCGGTTTTAAATCTTGAGAAGGCGGGAGCTATTATAATTGGTAAGACGAACATGGACGAGTTTGCCATGGGAAGTACAACCGAGACTTCATTTTTCGGGCCTACGAAGAATCCTAGGAATCCTGAGCATGTTCCGGGCGGTTCGTCAGGAGGCTCGGCTGCGGCTGTTGCAGCGGATGAGTGCTATTATGCACTTGGTTCCGATACGGGCGGTTCCATCAGACAGCCAAGCTCATACTGCGGAGTTGTCGGAATGAAGCCTACCTATGGAACAGTTTCGAGATACGGGCTTATCGCATACGGCTCATCGCTTGACCAGATTGGACCTATAACCAAGGACGTCACGGACTGCGCGACGGTGCTTGAGGCTATAGCCTCATACGATGCAAAGGATTCCACCTCCGTAAAGAGAGAGCCGGAGGACTATAAGTTCACGGATGCGCTTGTCGAGGATGCCGCAGGGCTTAAGATTGGTATTCCGAGAACCTATTTTGGTGAGGGAATCGACGAGGAGGTCAAGGAGAAGGTGTTGGCTGCGGCAAAGGTGCTTGAGAGCAAGGGTGCCATTGTAGAGGAGTTCGACCTCGGACTTGTGGATTACGCCATTCCTGCCTACTATATCATTGCGTCTGCGGAGGCGAGCTCGAACCTCGCACGTTTTGACGGCGTGAAGTACGGCTACAGAACCGAGGACTACGAGGGACTTCACAATATGTACAAGAAGTCGCGTTCCGAGGGATTTGGCGCGGAGGTAAAGAGACGTATTATGCTCGGCTCATTCGTATTAAGCTCCGGCTACTACGATGCCTACTATATCAAGGCATTAAAGACCAAGGCGCTCATAAAGAAGGAATTTGACAAGGCATTTGAAAAATATGACGTCATTTTAGGACCTGCGGCTCCTACCACGGCTCCGAAGCTTGGAGAATCCTTATCAGACCCGATTAAGATGTACCTTGGCGATATATACACAATATCTGTTAATCTTGCAGGACTTCCGGGAATATGTGTCCCATGCGGAAATGACAAAAACGGGCTTCCGATAGGTGTGCAGCTTATCGGGGACTGCTTCTCGGAAAAGACGCTTATCCGCGCGGCGTACACTTATGAGCAGCATGAAAAGAACATCTGAATCAGCAGAATACGTTGATTGATATGTTCTGTTATTTCATACAGGAAAAACGTAAAAGCACGTTTTTCAAGGTTATTTGGGTTACTTTTAAAAAGTGACATGGAGGAATATTGAATGAAAGAATACGAAACCGTCATTGGACTTGAGGTTCATGTAGAACTTGCTACAAAGACTAAGATTTTCTGCGGCTGCTCCACGGCATTCGGCGGAGCGCCTAATACACATGTGTGTCCGGTATGTTCAGGTATGCCGGGCTCACTTCCGGTTTTAAACAAGCAGGTTGTGGAGTACGCCATGGCAGTGGGACTTGCGACCAACTGCGAGATTAACCGGAAGAATATATTTGACCGAAAGAATTATTTTTACCCTGATAATCCACAGAACTACCAGATTTCACAGCTCTATCATCCAATCTGCCATGATGGCGGCATTGAGATAGAGACTGCCGATGGAGGAAAAAAGACTGTGAGAATCCATGAGATTCACATGGAGGAGGATGCAGGAAAGCTTGTCCACGATGAGTGGGAGGACTGCTCACTTGTTGACTTCAATCGTTCGGGAGTTCCTCTTATAGAGATAGTATCCGAGCCGGATATGCGCTCGGCTGAAGAGGTTATCGCATATCTTGATAAGCTGAGACTTATAATCCAGTATCTTGGAGCTTCAGACTGCAAGCTTCAGGAGGGCTCAATGCGTGCCGATGTCAACCTCTCAGTACGCGAGGTCGGAGCTTCAGAATTCGGTACAAGAACCGAGACTAAGAATCTTAACTCCTTCAAAGCCATAGCAAGGGCAATCGAGGCGGAGAAGAAGAGACAGATAGAGATTATAGAGGACGGCGGAAAGGTTGTTCAGGAGACAAGACGCTGGGATGACAACAAGGAGTATTCCTATGCGATGCGTTCTAAGGAGGATGCACAGGACTACAGATATTTTCCTGAGCCTGACCTTGTACCTGTTGTCATCGACGATGAGTGGCTTAATGCCGTAAAGGCACGCCAGCCTGAGTTCAGGGATGAGAAGAGGGCAAGATATAAGGCTGAATTCGATATACCTGAGTACGATGCGGACATTATAACCAACTCAAAGAGGATGTCTGACATCTTCGAGGCGACAACCGCAATCTGCAACAAGCCTAAGAAGGTCTCCAACTGGCTCATGGTTGAGACAATGCGTCTCTTAAAGGATAATTCCATGGAGCCGGAGGACATAAGCTTCTCACCTGAGAACCTTGCAAAGCTCATCGAGCTTGTCGAGGCGGGCTCAATAAATTCAAGTGTTGCAAAGGAAGTGTTCGAGAAGATATTTAAGGAGGACATCGCCCCTGAGAAGTATGTCGAGGAGAAGGGACTTAAGATTGTGAACGATGACGGTGCGTTAAAGAGCACCATCGAGGAGATTATAGCTGCCAATCCTCAGTCCGTTGCCGACTATCACAGCGGCAAGGAGAAGGCTCTCGGCTTCCTTGTGGGACAGACCATGAAGGCTATGAAGGGTAAGGCTAACCCGGCAAGCATCAACAAGATACTTAAGGAGCTGCTGTAGGGGTGGCTCTATATCGCACCGGCAGAAAATTCAGTCTAAAGAAGCGGTTATAATATGCTGTGGGCAGAGAAAACAGCCCGAAATAGAAAAAAACAGCAGATATTTCAGTCTAAGGATGAGATATTAAATAAAATGGGCAGAGAAAATTCACAGACAGTGCAATTTTGGCGGATTTTCTCTGCCTATAACAGTTATAATGCATATGATGTTGAGGTCAAAAGGTCAAAAATCCTCACACAAGCAAGCTTACATCGGACTTCTGACATTTTGCCCCTGATATCATGCATATATATGGACAGACATAATGCACAAGGAACAATATATGGAATGAGGAGGAGATGTTTCTAAATATCTGAGATATTAAAAATATTGAATATAGATGAAGACAAGCTGGAATTCAGAAAAATTACCAAAGAAAACTATATGGAATGTATAGCGCTTAAGGTTGATGAGAGCCAAAAACATTTTGTTGCCGATAACGCTCAGTCATTGGTTGAAGCGGCTTTTGAGGATGGCTTGTATACTCTTGCAATATAGCATAACCGGACAATGGTTGGTTTTATACTGTATGATTATGATGAAGATATTCCGGGGTGGTCTTTGAGTCGTTTTATGATAGGAAAACAGTATCAGGGAAAAGGCTGCGGAAAAAGAGCAGTATTGGAATTTATAGATTTTTTCAGGAAAAATTATGATGCTGATAAAATATATATAAGTGTGTCACTTGAGAACGCCGTTGCACGAAAAATGTACTGCGATATTGGGTTTAGGGAAATTAAGGAAATAGAGTATACATTTATGGGTGAGCACTACAGGGAAATACAGATGGTGAAGCAGTTATTGCTGTAAAAGCCTATTCGGAGAGACTGGCGGTGTTCAGAATTTCAAAGAAAATAGTTTTGCGGATAGGGGGGTAATCGGATGAAAGCAGACGAGGTAATAGCAGAGGTTGTAAAGCTGTGTAAAAGTTTTGGTGCAAATGAAGTGATTTTATATGGTTCAAGGGCAAAGGGGACAAGCAGGGAACGCAGTGATATAGACATAGCAGTATCAGGGGTTGACAATTTCGATAAGCTTGCCGCAATGGCGGAGGAATTGCCGACGCTTTACAGTGTGGATTTATTGAATATTGATACCTGTAGAAATGAATTGTTGTTGGAGGATATCAGGCAATATGGACGAAAAATTCAGTAGACGTTTTAAGTCTTTTTGTAACTCATTAAATACTTTGGCTGAGGCAAGACAGAGAGATCTTTCGGATTCCTTTGTGCTCAGCGGGACAAGTGCCAAGTTCAGTATCACGTTTGATTTGGCGTGGAAGGTTATGAAGGACATACTGGTGCAGTATTATGCAATAACAGGTTTTGTGGCAGGCTCTCCGCGTGAAGTATTGCGCGAAGCATTCAAGGCTAACCTGATTTCAGATGACACATGGATGGAAATGCTTAAGGTGCGAAATGAGCTTGCACATGATTATGACGGAGATATCGTGAGAACCTATTGCAATGTAATAGTGGAAAAATATATTGATTTATTTTTTGATTTTGAATCAGTGGTAAAAAAATTATTTGAGTTTAATAAAGATTTTTTTACACTGGAAAATGACAGCGTCAGGCTTGAGTTGATTGATACTTATGCCGGAAATGACAAAGAGCTGCCGTTTTACTGGTGGAACATTATTTCCAAATCCCGTAATGTAAATGTGGGAAAGATAAGCTTCAGAATTGGTCACAATTATCACTCATATTATAATGGAAATATCGGCTATGAAGTCGATGAGGAGTACAGGGGAAATCATTATGCGCTTCTGGCTTGCCGGCTAATGCCGGATGTCGCAAGATATTATGGGATGGATAAGCTGTATTTGACATGCGATTTTGACAATGTGGCTTCCTACAAGACTATTGAAAAGCTGGGTGCGAGGTTAATTGAGGAGGTGCAGCCTCCGAAGGACTATGTATTTTACTATGAAGGAATGCCAAAACAGAGGATATATGAATTAAAAATATAGTGAAGTTACTGAAAACAGAGGATGTGAATCTATGGTAAATATAAGAACAGTACAATATGGTGACGAAAACAACCTTGCATACATACAGACTGAGAGCTGGAAGGAGGCGTTCAAGGACATAGTTCCTGACGACCTGTTTTCAGAATGCACAGGAATTGAACGTGCAACAGCAATGTACAAAAAGCTTCTTGATGAAAATAAGGGAAACGGATATATTCTGGAACTTGATGGCAAGCCGCATTGTATAGCATGGTGGGATGCCTCAAGGGAGAAGGATATGCCGGAGTACGCTGAACTTATCTGTATTCATTCGCTCAAGGATAATTGGCATAAGGGCTATGGCAGCATGATGATGGATAGGGTGCTCGGTGATGTCAAGGCAGCAGGCTATTCTAAGATCATGCTGTGGGTGTTTGACAGTAATGTGCGTGCAATCAGATTTTATGAAAAACATGGCTTCACGGCGAGCGGAAGAAAGCAGCCTGCGCTTGGCGCGGTTGAGGAGATGTATGTGCGTGAAATCTGATAGAATGACAAAAAATTAACAAAAAGTTATTGAAAGAATTATATTTTCTTTTATAATAGTCTGTAAGGCAAGGCATTCGGTGGAGAATCGTCGTAGTGAGATGAAAATGTTTTAAAGGAGAAACAATATGAATAACAAGATTTTGAAGGGAATTTCGTTAATTATTTTCGGAATACTTCTTTGCGTGGGCGGTACGGAGATAAATTATACTATACTGAGTAATTTGAGCGAGTTACCATTTTCATTGATAGGTGTTATTTTTGGAATAGCCGGGCTTGCAATGGTTTTCACTAAGGAATCGAAGGACACAGATAAATAGGTTTAGCAGCTTATGGGGGTTTTAGGCGTTTACATATTTTTAATCGTAGCAATTCGAGCGAGCTTACGAGTGTTTATGTGAAATATATACTTTAATCGCAATAAATTCAACAAGCTTACGAGTATTAATGTAGAAAGCAAATAATTGCTCGTAATAACACCTGTTGGCTTACGAGCAACTTGAAACGAAATTGAATTTCTAATCGTAATAACAAGAATAGACTTCCAAAACAATAAGAGAGGCGAAAGACGCACAACAATCCGAACCGGTGAGGGAAAATAAATGGACACAAAATGGAAAAAAATGTATGAAGCAGCTAAAGCCGTTCAAAATGGAAGAGAGATTTCCGAAAGAATCTATGCCGGTGGAGTGGCAGCGGCTGTTGAATCTGCCTCCGGAAGAATATATGTCGGGGTATGTGTGGATACTTCCTGCACGCTGGGTATATGTGCTGAGCGGAATGCAATATTTAATATGATTACAAATGGCGAGCAGGAAATCAAAAGAGTGCTGGCTATTATGCCGGATGGCAAAACAGGAGCTCCTTGTGGTGCCTGCCGTGAATTTATGACGCAAATGATGCCCGGAAGATATCATAACATAGAGATAATGCTTGACTATGAAAATGAAAGAATAGTAACACTTGGTGAGCTTACACCTGAATGGTGGATATGACAACGTATAGCTGTGCAGAGTTGTAAAATCATGATTGTCAGGCTCTTTGAGTGAGAGATGATTTATTGTCCGAAGGGCAATAAGATGGAGAATAGAAAGATTTTAACCAATCGTAATTTGACAAGGAGGGTTAATCGCTATGAAAAAGAAAATATTATGTGTGAAAAATAAGCAGTCAGGCCTAGTTTTCATACTAGTATCTATGGTAATAATTCTCCTTGTTGGTATCATAGTCTGGTATAATGCTCCAATCAAGCTGATGGATTTAGACCACAATGAGGTCATGGAAATCGTTGTTTTTAATGGGAATAGCGGAAATACAACGCATATTAAAGACGATGAACAGATTCAGCATATTATCGACAATCTGAACGATATTAAAGTGAAGAGGTCGAAGCTATCCGCTGGATATTCCGGGTATAGCTTCAAAGTTACTATTTATCTGGCTGATGGCAGCGAAGCAGGCGATTGGAATAATTTTATTATCAATTCAGATTATTCAATCAGAAAAGACCCTTTTTTCTATTCTGTGATAAAGGGAAAAATTGATTACAATTATATTAAGAATATCGTAGAATAATTCGTGCAGGAAGATGTAGAAAAGAAAGGTATCAGTAACTCAGAATTTGACGAGGTAATGAATATGAAGCATCCTGAAAAATGGAGAGATACAGAAGACCCTTATTCTTTGCCATATAAGAACTTTTCTTTATTAGAGGTAATTGGATATCCTCACGCTGGCAATGATGTTTTTCAAGTAAAGGGTATATATAATCAACAAGAGGTTGAAGCATATATAAAAGTAGCAAGGCAGTTAGGAGCAGACATAGAAAACGAAATTAACACCATAAGTGCTATTAATTGCAAACTTGCTCCATCTATTATTGATTACGATGAGGAAAAGAAACATTTTTGTGTTTCCCTTGCAAAGCAAGGAGATAGACTGTCTACTATTGTGGGAGATAATTTCAATTATGTTTCTTTAGATTATTTATACGAATATGGACAGACACTTGCTAAGTTGCACGAAACAGGAGGAACATTTACTGAAGTAAAAGACCGCAGATTTTTTCATATACCGGAAAAACAGTACTTTTCAGAACTAAATATTGAATTTGTTTATGAATATTTAATTTCAAATCAACCGCAGATAATAAATAAATGTTTCTGTCATGGAGATTTTCACTATGCTAATATTCTTTGGCAGGAAAAACATATATCTGCCATATTGGATTTTGAAACAGGGCTACCGCAATCCCACTGGCTTTAGACGGTGGGTTAAGGTAGCCAGAAGCGGAGGTTTGTGTTATACTTGCGTTATGGGAACGTGGAAATCAAAAACAGACACAAATATTTGTTACAGTATCATATTATTTTCGTATGCAAGTATA
>UQYF01000045.1 GCA_900545175.1 uncultured Eubacteriales bacterium | reverse complement strand
CGTCATTCTCTTTTGAAATGATGGAGATATTTTTATTATGACGGAGATTGTAGAAGCTGCAATGTGATTTCCTATGCGGCACTCAGAAAATCATATATAAATTCTTTATAAATTTATTGACAGTATGGAAGCATTGTTATAAAATCGTTCTAAATAGAACAATAAAGGAGGCTGAGATGTACTTTTGGGATAAGCATAAAACAATTATCAGCTATTATGAATTGCTTTCAGGAGAGGTATGTGACCGTTACGGATTAACACAGATAGAATATGATATACTCATGTTCCTGCACAATAATCCGCAGCATAATACCGCGGCTGAAATAGTAAAGATACGAAAATCCACAAAATCTCATGTATCAACTTCATTGAAGGCTTTGGAAAACAAGGGACTTATCAGAAAAATACAAAGTGAAGATAATAAAAAGCATATTGAGATTGTCTTGTTAGATAAGGCAGAGTTGATCGTAGAAGCAGGAATAAACGCACAAAAACAGTTTGCCAGGAATGTCTTAAGCGGATTGACAGAAGAGGAAAAGCGTATATGTATCAATATATTTGACAAGATCTGCTGCAACGCAGAAGAGCAGCTGAAAATAAGTAAGGAGGCAGGCAGATGAAGGCTAAGTTCTGTGTAAGGAAAAGGACATTACTGCTGATTGCAGGCATTGTGTGGATGATAGCCGGGTTTAATGTTGCACGCCTGGGGGTGATGTCATATATGAATGTTGAGAGAAAATGGTATTTATATTTGATGTCGATAGTTGTATTTCTTCTGTTTGGCTTAATGTTTTTTAAGATGAGCAAAAAGCATACAAAAAGGATACTCGGATACGAAGCTCGCAGGCCATTCTGGCATTTCTTTGACTGGAAAGCATATTTAATTATGACCTGTATGATGAGCGGAGGAATCGGATTCCGTGCAGCCGGTATATTTCCGGAGATATTTATTGCATTTTTTTATTCCGGACTGGGGCTGGCGCTGGCATTGGCAGGAATTATTTTTATCGGAAATTATTTGTGTTATAGTCAATTGATTGGAAGGGAGCAGGATTAATCATGAAAGAGAACAATTATAAACCACAGCTTCTGGATGTAATGGAAGCAGTTTTTGATGCGGCATATCTGATTTTTGATCTGATTGCGGCAATGCTGTTTTCTTTTTTTCGCAGGGAAAGACCTTATTTATCCTGTATGGAATATTAACGCTGACACTTTGCGGAGGGGATGCTTTCCATCTGGTACCTAGAATCATCCGGGCAGTGTGCGGAAGTAATGATAAGATAAAGAGACAGCTGGGAATAGGATTGCAGGTATCATCTATCACCATGACTGTATTTTATATTATTTTAAATATATAATAACAGGATTTAAAGCAGCAATGGAGAAAGCATTGCTGCTTTTTTCGATTTAGGTGAAAATAATCACCCGGAATACTTATCAATGCGGGATGCCTATCGTATCTCCGTCGTCCATGGGATCTCATACCGCTTAGCCATTTTCTGGAGCGCTGCGAAAAAATCATCTTTTCCATAGGTCAGATATCCAACATTTAATTTGTATACAGTATCATCTGTATACAACCGTAGCTTTTTCCAGACTTTTCTGCCGTTCACTTGCACTGCGATTCCCTCAATCCGCCGGATATTTCTCCAATATACATCTTTCTTCCTTCGTAGAGGAAATTTCACCGTCATTTTTTCTTCAAAATATCGGATATTTGTATTGCAAAGCATAAACAGACCGATCAGGCTTACCACGCCGCAGACAGGTGCAAACCATACTGAAAATATTTCAGAAAACGATGAACGCTGCTTAAAAAGCTCCTGCAAGAATATATTGCCATCGGAAGACAAAAGCGCCGCTACATATATTCCAAGCATCATAAGCCCAATAATCGCCAGCACGTAGTACTCCGAACCATAGCGCAGGATACGCTTATTGGGACGGTCATAAGCCTGTGACAGGTAATATCCTTTGACCGCCTCCGGGCACCGGACTTTTACCATCTGACAGAATGTTTCATAATTGACCATGCTGATATCCGCCGTAAGTATCTTCGTACCATCTGCCAAATACAGATTTACCTTCCTGTCAAATCCTCCATCGATCCGCCGGATATTCTCCCACGCAAATGTTTTCGGTTTCCGGAATGCCCGCTCAATCTGAATCCGCTCCTGGTCAAAATATGTGCATTCTCTGGCCATCACATTTCCGCAAAAGATCATCAGAACAAATACCAACACAGCCATGCCCACGCATAGCCCCCACATTCCTATGGCCTCCTCCGGTGCTCCATCCATCACAAACAGCACCGAAAAAAATCCCACAACTACCAGCACCATAACACCAAGTGCATAAAGCACATATCGTTTTCCGGGCGGCTGGCATAAGATTGACATCCCCGGAGGAATTCTTTTGATCTGCCGTCTGTTCCGCCCCGTGATCAGGAAAATGATACCGGCGAGGAGAGCTAACGCCAGAATAAAAATCAGCCTGTTCATGCGATACCTCCATTTGTTTTATATAATACTTAGCATTCTAGCAAATTACTGACCATACCGCAAGGTTTTTCTTTTGTTCGAATAGTGATTTAAAATGCTGCCTCCGGAGCTGACTTATGTTACAATGATGTTACATATATGATATATTATTTCTGCGAGCTTGTGTGGTTTTAAGTTAAAATCATTATTGATCCAGTCAACAATTATATTAAGGTAGCCGTGCATTATTTTTCGGGAACCTTTTTTTCAATGTCCTCAAGCAATGCAGATTGATCCTGGTAATGAAGATAAAAGGTTGAGCGGCTAAAAGAGCTTGCTGCCATACAGCCATGCTATATCGGAATGTTTCAGGCAGTACGCTCCGTAAGCTGCCGTAATATAAGTCCAATAGTAGAAAAAGTTAAAAATATCATGGATATAATGTTAGAATTGTACAAAAAAGTGAGTTAAAATACAATAAAAGCAAAAAAATGTAAAGGGGAACTTCTATGGAATATTCAGCAATTTTTCATGATATGGACAAAAGATTCTGCTATGCAGTCGATAAGGATTTATTTGTGATACGCGTGCAGGTAAAGAAGGATGATATGAAGGAGATAATTCTTCACTATGAGGATAAGTATATCCCGATGGAATTGAAGGATACCAGAAAGATGATTCCGATGAAGAAGGCTGCCACATCACAGTTTCATGATTATTATGAGGTGCAGCTTCAGATGCATCTGGTATGCCTCCGCTATTTCTTTGAATTTACGGATATGCAGGGGGAAAAGGTATATTACGGTAATTATGAGTTCAGCAAGGAATGTATTACGAACAGGGATAGAATGTTTGACTGTCCGCAGAATCTCAGAGAGGAAGAAATGTTTGAGGTGCCGGAGTGGGCGGCGAACAAGGTGGTGTACCAGATTTTCCCGGCCCGTTTTGCAGCGTCACGTCCGGTAGACAAGGAGCTGTGGTATAAGGCACCGATTACGTCTGCGGATAATCTGCATGGTGATCTCAGAGGCATTATAGAGCATCTGGATTATATCCGGGAGCTGGGAATTGATGTTTTGTATATGACACCTATTTTCAAATCGAACTCCTGCCATAAGTACGATACCATTGATTATTACTGTATTGACCCTTCGTTTGGAACAACACAGGAGCTTAGGGAGCTTGTACAAAAGGCGCACGAGCGTGGAATGAAGGTGGTTATGGATGCAGTATTCAACCATACGGGAAGAGAATTTTTTGCATTCGTGGATATTCTGGAAAAAGGAGAGCAATCAAAATATCGTGACTGGTATTTTATCGATGATTTTCCGCTTAAAAACGAACCGGGGCAACTTCCGAACTTCAAATGCTTTGCTTATTACGGCGGAATGCCAAAGCTTAATCTGAAAAATCCAGAGGTTGAGAAATTCGTCACAGACGTTGCCTGCTATTGGATTAAGGAATGTGATATCGACGGATGGAGAATGGATGTAGGTGACGAAATCAGCCATTTTTTCTGGAAGCGCTTCAGAAGGGCAGTCAAGGCAGTGAAGAAGGATGCGCTGATAGTCGGAGAAATATGGCATTATGCAGGGGATTTCCTTGAAGGGGATGAGTGGGATACGGTCATGAATTATCCGTTTTATCTTAACCTGATAGATCTGATTGCGGATGAAAAAATCAGTGTAAGCCGGTTCGTGCAGAATCTTGGATATCTGGAGGGCAGGCTTAATAAAAAGTGCTATCCGCTTATGTGGAATCTGATTGACAGCCATGATACGGCAAGGTTCCTGCACCTATGTAATAATGATAAGAAAAAACAGCATCTGGCAGCAGCCTTTCAATTGCTGTTGCCGGGAATGCCTATGGTTTATTACGGAGACGAGGCGGCGATGCCGGGAGCAAATGATCCGGATTGCAGACGTGGCATGTACTGGGATGAGGAATACCGTGACAAGGAGATGTATGAATGGTATAAGCGGCTGATGCAGGTCAGAAAAACACATGCCTGCATCGTGGAAGGCGAACTGATTGAGACAATCACAAGTGACGACGAGGAGACGATTGTTATGCTCAGGAAAAACGGCGAAGAGACCGTTGCCTTGATTTTCAACTGCAGCAGCAATGTGAAGGAATTTAATGAGTATGCACAGAAGGTTAATCTGCTCGGGGAGAGCCTCTTTGACGGAAAAGTGGAGGGGCTTGATGCCGCTGTGATAGTACTATAAAAATCTCAGCAAAAAGTAGTGATATGCATAAATGTAATACGTTATACACGCTGAGAGTATAGAGCATGTTTTGCCACGGGCATCAAGATATAGTAAAAATGCTGAAAAATCAAGGTGGGGGTGGGGGCGGGCGAATTATGTAAAAATACAACAAAAATAAAATAAAAAATAAGCCAGAAAACATATTGACTTTCAAAAAAATTTTTGATATAAAGGGGACAGAAATAAGGTAATGCAGAAGTCAAAAAGAAAAAAGAAAGGAAGTAACAACTTATGTCGTCACAGAAGAGTATGATGAAAAAGAAGTTGGAGAATATGCATCTGCAGGAAAGGATAAATTATGGTTACAGAAAAGTCATTATTATGATGTTGGTATCAGGACTGGTTTCCATAATAGTCATAGGTGCGTTATTTTCAAATATGCTGTATTATATAAACAATGTTACTGTAGCAGACCAGGCGGTAAAGAACTGTAGGAAGAATGTCAATGCGGCTGCAAGAAATATAAGGGAGATGGCATTGGATAATGATGCTTCAGCTTATGACGGTTATGAGCAGACTGTAAAAAAGCTGCTCGCAGAGGTTGATTCTGAGTTAAAGAAGCTGGAGAAAACGGGGGTGGTTCCGGAATCGGACTATAAGGAATATTCAGCGGCACTTTCCGAATGGGGAAATATCGGTTATACCATTATGGAAGAAATTAAAAGCGGTGATAAGGAAAAGGCAGTTAATGAAATCTTCAATAATTGTACGCCGGCATTGAATAAGGCAGTTGATGTTGCAATCGGTCTGGACGAGATGACGGATGAGGTCAGTCATAGGACTGCGAGAACCACCATTATATATGCAGCCGCAGGAATTGTGTGTATCATTGTATGCCTGTCTATGGCATGGATTTTTGCAAAGAGAATAGGCAGAAGAGTGCTTGAAACGATTTTGGAGCCATTACATGAGGTTGAGGCTGTTGCAAAGGAGCTGACAGAAGGAAATCTGCACAGCACCTTGGAGTATCACTCCGATGATGAGATTGGAAGTCTGGCACATAGCATGCGTAAGTCCATCCGTATTCTGGGAAGCTATGTGGATGATATCGGTCGTGCAATGAAGCTGTTTGCGGAAGGAAATTTTGATGTAAAGCCTGAGGTAGAGTGGAAGGGAGATTTTGTCGGGATTCTGGATTCCTTTATGAGGTTTGAGAAAAGCATAGCGGAAACGATTAAGGGAATACAGGGTGTTTCCAACGGCGTTTCAAACTTAGCGGAGCAGGTGGCTGCAAGCGCTAATGCCCTTGCTGACGGAGCAACGAATCAGGCAGCGGTTGTGGAGGAGCTGACAGCGACTGTAGCAGGTGTCTCTGAGCAGGTAGACAAAAATTCAAAATCTGCAAAGGAAATCAGTGCTAAGGTTGATGAGCTTGGAAATGCAATTCTTGAGAGCAATGGAAAGATGCATGAAATGGTCAATTCCATGAATGAGATTAATGGGGCATCAAAGGAGATTGACAAGATTATTGCAACAATCAATGAAATTGCTGCTCAGACAAACCTGCTCGCACTTAATGCTTCTATCGAGGCTGCAAGAGCGGGAGAGGCAGGAAGAGGCTTTGCGGTTGTCGCAAATCAGGTAAATGAACTGGCAGACCAGAGTGCACAGGCGGCAAAGGAATCCTCTGCATTGATTGAGACCTCGGTAAAAGCCGTGGAAAAGGGTATGGTGATTGCAGAACAGACTGCTACGCAATTGGAGGAGGTTGCTGACAGCTCCAAGATAATCACGGAGGATGTTACGAATATTGCGGTAACCTTAGGGACGCAGGCATCAGAAATCCAGCAGATTAATGAAGGAATTGAACAGATCAATGATGTTGTCCAGACAAACTCGGCAACAGCAGAGGAGTGTGCGGCTTCCAGTCAGGAGATGAGCAACGAGGCAGAAAATCTGCGTGAAATGATAAGAAAATTTAAGGTTGCAAAATTCGAGAAATAATATAAGGATGTTTTTTGGCGGTAATGAAGCTTATCTTCATTACCGCTTTTTTTGTGCCTGTCAGAAGCGGTCTGCCATGATATTAAAGAAAATGGTAACTATTCAGAACCCCATTCGCAAAACCGCTCTTTCAGAGCTTACTTTTTGCTCATGTGGTTACTTCGCCAAAGAAATTTTCATAAATTTGCTCATTCATGCAAGCATGCTTCGCAGATTTATGAAAATTGCCCTGGCTTTGAATAGTTACAGAAAATGACAGAACACAGCTTGCAGGGTACAGTAAAGGGCTTAGCTTCCACTTAGGGGTTGATACGTCAGTGCATGGCTGCGTGAATGTGGATATTCACAAGCACGTTGCTTTCAGAAGGCAGCTGATACTTCATCGCATGGCTGCGTGAATGTAGCATAGTGCATATAAAAGCAGGGTAAGATCATAAAAAAATAAGCATGATTGCTAAAAGAAATATTAAGAAATTTCTTTAAAAACATCAAAAACATTAAAAATGCACAAAAAATTCATGGTTGATATAAAAATTTTCTATATATATATCTTTGCGTGTGAAATATAATAAAGACACTTAATAAACGAACATACTTCACAAGGAGGAATTAAGCTATGAGAAAAAACAAAATTTTACCACTGCTTTTAGTAGCAGCAATGACAACAACAGCACTTACGGCATGTAGTTCAACATCCGGCAGCAATGTAGAGAACAGCAAGAAGCCACTGGTGTGGTTTAACCGCCAGCCATCCAACAGCTCAACGGGAGAGCTTGACATGGATGCACTCAAATTTAATGACAAGACCTACTACGTTGGCTTTGATGCCAATCAGGGTGCGGAGCTTCAGGGACAGATGGTACTTGATTACATCAAGGCTAATGCAGCAACCATCGACCGTAACGGTGACGGCGTAATCGGCTATATACTTGCAATCGGTGATATCGGACATAACGATTCCATTGCGCGTACCCGCGGTGTTCGTTCGGCACTTGGAACAGGAGTTGATAAGGCAGGAGCGGTTGACCCATCGCCTATAGGAACGAATGCAGACGGTTCCTCCTCCATCGTAAAGGATGCGAAAATTGAGATAGACGGAAAGACCTATACCGTTCGTGAGCTTGCATCACAGGAGATGAAGAACTCGGCAGGTGCTACATGGGATGCTGCTACAGCAGGTAATGCAATCGGAACATGGTCAGCTTCCTTTGGCGATCAGATTGATGTTGTTGTATCTAATAATGATGGTATGGGAATGTCAATGTTTAACGCATGGGCAAAGGACAATAAGGTACCTACATTTGGATATGATGCCAACAGTGATGCGGTTGCTGCGATTGCCGAAGGATATGGCGGAACAATTTCACAGCATGCAGATGTCCAGGCTTACCTCACCTTGAGAGTTCTCAGAAACGCTCTTGATGGTGTGGATGTGAATACAGGTATCGGCATTGCCGATGAAGCAGGCAACAAGCTTGATGAGGGCGTTGACTACAGATACAGCGAGGCTGAGAGATCCTATTACGCATTGAACATAGCGGTTACGTCAGCCAACTATCAGGATTTCACTGACTCCACCAAGGTATACAGCAAGGTAGCACACCAGCTTGATACAGCTAAGAGCCCTGAGAAGAAGGTATGGTTAAATATTTACAATGCATCAGATAACTTCTTAAGCTCAACCTACCAGCCGCTTCTTCAGAACTACGATGATCTTATGAACCTTAAGGTTGATTACATCGGCGGTGACGGACAGACGGAGTCTAATATTACTAACCGTCTCGGCAACCCTGGTGAGTATGATGCATTCGCAATAAATATGGTTAAAACAGATAATGCAACATCTTATACATCTCTCCTTCAGCAGTAGAATGATTGGGATATGTCAGCAAAGGCTTTGGAGGTGTCAGGGTATCCTGGCACCCCCTTTTCTAAAAGAGGAGTGGTGATATGGCAGAAGACAGGAAGGATATTATTTTGTCGATCCGCGGCATGAGCAAGTCATTCGGAAGAAATAAGGTTTTAAAGCATATTAACCTGGATGTAAAGAAAGGCTCGATAATGGGTCTGATGGGCGAGAATGGTGCCGGCAAGTCGACAATGATGAAATGTCTTTTTGGAACATATCAAAAAGACGAGGGCACAATAATTCTTGATGGAAAGGAAATTAACTTCGCCGGACCTAAGGATGCCTTGGAAAACGGCGTTGCGATGGTTCATCAGGAATTGAATCAGTGTCTGGAGAGAAACGTGATTGATAATCTGTTTCTAGGGCGCTATCCAAAGAATTCTTTGGGAGTAATAGATGAAGGAAAAATGAAAAAAGAGGCTGCGGAGCTGTTCCGTAAGCTTGGAATAACGGTAGATCTTTCACAGCCGATGAAAAAAATGTCTGTATCAAAGAGGCAGATGTGTGAAATTGCCAAGGCTATTTCATATAATTCTAAGGTTATTGTATTGGATGAGCCGACATCCTCCCTCACGGCACCGGAGGTTGAGAAGCTCTTTAAGATAATGCGGCAGCTACGGGAGCAGGGTATCTCGTTGATATATATTTCCCATAAAATGGATGAGGTTTTTGAGATATGTGATCAGATATCTGTTCTCAGGGACGGTGCGCTGGTAATGACAAAGAACAGCAAGGACACCGACATGAATGAGCTGATTTCGGCTATGGTAGGAAGGTCGCTGGATAATCGTTTCCCTAAGGTGGATAATACGCCGGGAGAGGTGGTCTTTAAGGTAGAACACTTATCTACAAAATATGCACCGAAGCTTCAGGATATTACCTTTGACGTGAAAAAGGGAGAGATTTTCGGACTTTACGGTCTGGTCGGTGCAGGACGTACAGAGCTTCTTGAGACAATATTCGGTATCCGTACAAGAGCAGCGGGACGTGTTTACTACAATAATAAGCTGATGAACTTCCGCTCCTCCATGGATGCAATGAACCACGGCTTTGCGTTGATTACAGAGGAGCGTAAGGCGGATGGTCTGTTCTTGAAATCAGATATTACCTTTAATACTACAATTGCTAATATGAAGCAGTACAGATCGGGAGTGGCTCTTTCTAAGGATGACATGGTGAGGGCGACGGCAGAGGAAATACGAATCATGCATACAAAGTGCATGGGACCGGAGGATATGATTTCAAATCTTTCCGGAGGAAATCAGCAAAAGGTAATATTCGGAAGGTGGTTAGAGCGCTCACCTAATATATTTATGATGGATGACCCGACAAGAGGTATCGATGTCGGCGCCAAGTATGAGATTTACGAGCTGATTATAGAGATGGCAAAGCAGGGAAAGACAATTATTGTTGTCTCATCTGAGATGCCGGAGATTCTTGGAATTACCAATCGAATCGGCGTAATGTCCAACGGACATCTTGCAGGGATTGTTAATACCAGGGAGACGAATCAGGAAGAGCTGCTTAGACTTAGTGCAAAGTATTTGTAACAGAGAGGAGTACGAGAGCTATGGCAAATGATATCAGATGTCTTTCTATAGAAGATGAAGCTAAGCTTTTAGCACCGATAGACGAATATATCGGTAAAATACAGGAGCAGATAGATGCCCTGCGTGTAGATGGTTCCGACCGGGTTCAGGCATTGAAAACACATATAGCACTGACAAAGGAGGATAAAAATTATACAAAACAGGAGCAGCAGGAGATAATCTGCAAGGATAAGGAACAGCTAAAAAAGGCAAAGGAGATTGAGAATAAGAATAAGGACAAGGTCTCCGGGCTGATAGCGGATGCAGAGGCATATCTTGCCGCCCACTATAAAAATGATTATTATAAAAAAGTGGCTGACAGCTGTGCGGCTGCAAAAAAAGCAGAGAATGCCGAGTATGAAGGAATACGTGAAAGACTTAAGGCGGAGCATACAAAAGCACTATCGGAGCTTACGGAAAGACAGGAAATCAAGGATGAAAAGTATGTATATAAGAACCGCCTGTATGATGCGCAGATGGTGCATGAATCTAAGCTTCAGGAAATAAAGGACAGAAAGCATGAGGCATTTGTGCATGAATATCATCTGATTGATCTGCTCCGTATGTCGAAGTTTACTTACGCACAGAGACGTAAGCAGAAGCTGGAAAATTATAAATATACATTTAATACCTCACAGTTCCTTTATAAAAATGGTCTTTATATTGTAATTATATTAATATTTATTGCTCTCTGCTTTATTACGCCGATTGTGAAGAATACACAGCTGCTCACTATGGCGAACATCCTGAATATCCTTCAGCAGGCATCACCGCGAGTATTTCTTGCACTTGGTGTTGCAGGTCTGATTCTGTTAACAGGTACAGACCTTTCCGTAGGAAGAATGGTCGGCATGGGTATGGTAACGGCGACAATAATTATGCATAAGGGTGTTAATACAGGTGGAGTATTCGGGCATATATTTGATTTCACGGGTATTCCGATACCGGCGAGGGCGATTCTTGCACTGGTTGTGTGCGTGCTTCTGACAACTGCCTTTGCCTCCGTTGCGGGCTTCTTTATGGCAAAATTTAAGATGCATCCGTTCATCTCGACAATGGCGAACATGCTTATTATCTTCGGACTTGTAACCTATGCTACAAAGGGAGTATCCTTCGGAGCGATTGAGTCCTCGATTCCGGCAATGTTCATTCCTAAAATAGGAAGATTCCCGACAATCATTCTATGGGCGGTTGTTGCGGTTGTGGTTGTATGGTTCATCTGGAACAAGACAACCTTCGGAAAGAATCTGTATGCGGTCGGCGGTAATCCGGAGGCGGCAGCAGTATCTGGTATTTCCGTATTTGCGGTTACAATGGGAGCCTTCGTTCTGGCAGGTATACTTTATGGATTTGGTTCATGGCTAGAGTGTAACCGTATGATTGGTTCAGGTAGTGCCGCTTATGGACAGGGCTGGGACATGGACGCCATCGCTGCATGTGTTGTAGGAGGAGTATCATTTACAGGTGGTATAGGTAAGATTTCAGGCGTTGTGACAGGAGTAATGATTTTTACGGCACTTACCTACTCACTTACCATTCTAGGTATTGATACTAACCTGCAGTTTATATTCGAGGGTATTATCATTCTGGTAGCAGTTACACTTGACTGTCTTAAGTATGTCAAGAAAAAGTAGAAAAAAACTGTGATACAGTAGGATTTTGGTAAAAAAAGAGTATAATAAAGAAAAAATGGCACGAATCGGTTATTGGGTAATTCGTGCCATTTTTGTAAATACAGAAAGAAATCTTATCAAGCATGGAGGAGACAGATGTTTAAGTATAAAGTGCTTCTTGTAGATGATGAGGAAGAAGTTACCAATATGATTGAGGAGAGAATCGACTGGGCGGGACTTGGATTTGAGGTGGCAGGCAAGGCTCAGAACGGCGTTAAGGCACTGGAGTTATCAGAAAAGGTACAGCCGGATGTGGTAATTACGGATATTAAGATGCCGTATATGAACGGTCTTGAGCTGGCACGTTATATGAAGCAGGAAAATCCCGGAGTGCGTATTCTCATTCTGACCGGCTTTGATGAATTCGAATATGCCAAGGAAGCGGTTCATCTTGAGATTGATGAATATATTTTAAAGCCTGTCAATGCCGATGAGCTTTCAGAGTGCCTAAGCCGCCTTAAGAGTGTTCTCGATAAGGAAAGAGAGGAGAAGCTTAATGTTATCAAGCTGGAGCAGTACTATGCAGATTCCCTTCCTGCGCTGCGTGTTAACTTTTTCTGTTCGCTTATTGAGGGACGTATTCTTGAAGGCGAGGTCAGTAAGTTCCTGAGTGATTATAAGATTTCGCTGCCGGGACCTTATTACTGCTGTGCAGTCATGCACACATCGCAGAATCATGTTCCGGATGGCATGTCCCCGCTGCTGCTTTCCATGTCGGTGCAGAGGGAGGTTCAGGAGAGACTGAGCACAAGATGGGATTGCAGGTATTTTACTTATCTTGGGAATATCGTCCTGATTTTTAATCTTGAGAGTGAGGACAGCATTAAGAGGCTTACGGATGACAGCGACAGGTTCTGCAGATGGGCAGACCGCTTTTTGGGAGCGGTTGTAACTGTAGGAATCGGCAAGGTGTGCCGGGAGCTGCTGTCTGTAAGGCAGTCCTATGAGGGCGCAAGAGAGGCGCTGTCCTATCGGGTAATATATGGAGCCGGACGTTCTATCAATATTGAGGATATAGCACCGAAGGGGCAGGAGCCTTCGGCACAGCTTGAGGATATTGATATGAATGCCGTATTCAAGGCGATACGCATTGGTGTGCGTGAGGATGTCGAGCATGCGGTTCTGGCACTGGTGAAGAAGCTTAAGGATAGTGCCAAAACAATTGTGCAGCATAATTTTACCGTCATGGAAATTGTGGGAAATCTGTACCGCTTCTGCGGAAATAACCATATGAAATTTGAGGATCATACAGGAAATATCAGGAATGATTATGATGAGATTACCAGAATGGATGAAAGTGCATTATCGGACTGGCTTGTGAAGGTGTCACTGTCGATTTCGGAGGAATTTAAAAATGCCAGGAAATCTTCATTATGTTATCTGATTGCAGAGGCAAAAAATATAGTCCGTGACTGTTATTCGGAGCCTGATTTGTCTTTGGATACGGTGTGCGCAAAGCTTGGAGTATCCAATTCCTATTTTTCATCCATGTTTAAAAAGGAATCAGGCAGTTCGTTTATAACATATCTGACGGATTACAGGATGCAGCAGGCGGTAAGGCTTCTGCTGGAAACAGAAGAGAAAAGCTATGAAATTGCAGAGCATGTAGGATATGAAGACGCCAACTATTTCAGCTATGTCTTTAAGCGCAGGTACGGAATGTCTCCTTCAAAATATCGTATGGAGCATATGGGAAAACAGGTATGAAAAAAAAGAAAAGAAAAGTGTCTGATATACAATCTGTCATTATGCTGGTGCTGTCGCTCATGACGGTAACTACCTCGATATTCATTGGTCTGCTGCTCTATAACCGGTATGAAACGGCAATGCGTCATAATGATGTCAGCAATACACAGAACATGATGGAGTCCATGGTCAGCTCTACGGAGCAATACCTAAAGAGCATGAGACAGCTCGCAAATACAATAAACTATAATATTATACAGGTATATGATGTTTCCGATCCGGAGTTCAACCAGCAGCTC
This sequence comes from uncultured Eubacteriales bacterium, assembly GCA_900545175.1. GTDB lineage: Bacteria > Bacillota > Clostridia > Lachnospirales > Lachnospiraceae > CAG-882. The sequence goes on along the minus strand of UQYF01000045.1, from coordinate 6,812 downwards.
AGCCTGATTTATGAAGCTGACAAGGATAAAATACAGAGTATTGCACTATATGATATGGAAGGAGAGCTGATTGCTGCGGAACCGGTTACACTTCAGAAGGAGGGTATCAAAGTTACAGGACAGCCATGGTTTGTGAATGCGGCAGAGAAGGTTGCCAATATGCATTTTTCCACGCCGCATATACAGAATCTGTTTCAGGATGATGCGAAGAGGTATTACCGGGTTATTTCCTTAAGCCAGGCGGTCGATTTTATATCCGGAGACCGCCCAGAAAATGGAGTATTGCTGGTGGATATGAAGTATTCATTTATTGAGAAGCTGTTCAGCCGGATTAATTATAAGAGCCGGGAGCATTATTATTATATATGTGACGGAGAGGGAAAGCTGATTTACCACCCATATCTGAATGAAATCAGCAATGGCATATTCTATGAGAATACAGATATTCCATGTAGCAGTGAGGATGGTGTATACCGCAATCAGCTCAGCCCTGAAGGCGGGAAACGGACTGTTATTGTAAGCACTATTTCTTATACCGGCTGGAAGCTTGTCGGAGTTGTTCTTCAGGATGTCAGGACGGACAGTGTGAAGCATTTCCGTATGTACATGGTAATTATTGTTATCATGCTCATCATGATGCTGCTTGTGGTCAACAGGATTGTCTCGAGGAAGATTTCCAGCCCTATTATCAAGCTGGATGCATCTGTGACAGCATATGAGGCCGGTGAAAAGCCGGATATTTATATCGGGGGTTCATACGAAATCAGGCATTTGGGAAACTCTGTCCAGAAGTCCTATGAGGAGATTGAACACCTGATGACGGAGATTGTCGCCCAGCAGAATAAGCGCAGAAGGAGTGAGCTGGCGGCACTGCAAAGCCAGATTAATCCGCATTTCCTTTATAACACGTTGGAGTCAATCACCTGGATGATTGAAGGCGGCAAAAACAAGGATGCGGTTTATATGATTTCGGAGCTTGCCAAGATTTTTCGTATAAGCCTGTCAAACGGAAAGACAATTATCAGTATTGAAGATGAGCTGAAGCATTGCAAAAACTATATGAATATACAGAAGTACCGCTATAAGGAACGCTTTGTGACGGAGTATGATGTCTCGGAGGAAATCTATCAGTTCTGCACGGTGAAGCTTATCATACAGCCGATTCTGGAAAACGCTATATACTATGGCGTAGGGAATATGGATGCTGACGATAATCCTAGGATTCTGGTTAAGGGCCGGAGGACGGATAATGATATATATCTGGCAGTATCGGACAACGGCATGGGAATGAGACAGGAGGATGTTAAGAATATTTTGTCGGATAATAAGAAGGTGCCAAAGCATGGCTCGGGAGTGGGACTGATTAATGTGCACACGCGTATTCAGCTGATGTTCGGCGCGAAGTATGGTCTTATTGTTGAGAGCGAGCCTGATGAGGGTACAACGGTAACAATCCACCTGCCGGCGATACCGTATACTGAAGAAAATTGTGAGCTTTTGGAGAATGGGGTTAAAAAGCCCGGAAATGAGGGTGACGATGAAAAAACCTAAAACCACCTTTCTGCTGTCTGAAATATGCCTTGCCATATTGCTGCTGCTGTGTGTGCGTCAGATATTTGCAGACGAAAAGCCCCAGAAGAGGGTAGCAGTTATCGTTGAGAAATCCGGTGATGAAAAATGGGATTCCTTTTTCAATGGTGTCAAGCAGGCAGCAAGAATGCAGAATATACATCTTATTATCTGTAATACGGATGAGATTGAGGATGCACATGAGGAGAGAGCCCTGATTTATGAGCAGCTGGATAATCAGGTGGATGCTTTTATTATTCAGGCGGCACCGGGGAATGACACAGAGACGGTGCTAAAGGAGCTTCGCACACAGAAGCCGGTTATACTGGTAGCCAATGATATTCTGGGCAACGCCGGTAAGAGTGGTCAATCGAAGCACTCCGGTCTGCCGGTTATCATGCCTGATAATTATTCCATGGGCTATGCGCTGGGAGAGGATCTGATAAGCAGAGATGTCATTGAGGGAAGAAGCGTTGGAATTGTAGGTGGGCTTGAAGGGACGGAATATGCCGCAGACTGCAGGCAGGGACTGCTTGATGCACTCGCAGCCTCAGGCTGTGAAATCGCTTTTGATATTGGTGTGGCTTATGATGTGTCAATTACTGAAGCGCTCAGGCAGCAAAGGGCTGTGGATTATCTGTTCGTGCTCGATACAAATGCACTGGAGCAGGCGGCAGCGATGTATGCAGGAAAAGAAGGAACCGGGACGAAGCTCTATGGAATAGGAAACAGCATGAAGTGTGTGTATTATCTGGATGATTCCGTAATTGACGGGCTTATTTTGGTTGATGGCTACAGCATGGGATATAAGAGTATTCTGGAGCTTTCCAATGTGCTGAATAAGCGTTTATATGCCGCTTCGGATTATGTCATTGAGTACAGGCTGATTCATAAGGAGGATATTTTCCGGGAAGATGTACAGCAGTTCCTTTATACCTACGATTGAGGCTGATATAAATGGGAAATGGAGATTGGTGTGAAAAATAAGCGGATAATAAAGGTTATTATATTATGTCTTTTACTGTGCACGACGAGCTGTCACAAGGATAATGGTGTAAACAGTAATATTATGAGGGTTGGTGTTGTGCTGTACACGCAGGATGACCCTTTTATCAATGCGTTGACGGAATGTATGAAGGAAAGTTTTGAGAAATATGAGTCGGATACTTTTAAAATAACGATGACGGTTCGTGATGGCAAAAATGATCAGGACATTCAGGACAAGGTTGTGGGCGAGGTTATTGATGCGGGCTGTGATATACTGATTATCGATCTGGTTGACCGGACGGAGCCGTCAAATATAATTAAAATGGCAAAGCAGCAGAATATACCTGTTATTTTCTTTAATCGTGAGCCGGTATATGAGGATATAATGCAATGGGACAAGCTGTACTATGTCGGAGGAGACGCAGCACAATCCGGTACACTGCAGGGAGAGATTGCGGCAGAGATAATATGTGGGGATTATGCGGCAGACCGCAACAGCGACGGCAAGATTCAATATGTCCTGCTTGAGGGTGAGGCAGGACATCAGGATGCCATTATGAGAACCGACAGTGTGGTCAGCACTATTCAGACAGAGGGCATAATTCTAGAGAAGCTCAGCTATCAATTCGCTAACTGGAATCGTGGTCAGGCTGAGAATAAAATGACCCAGCTTATTAACCGGTATGGTACGGAGATTGAACTTGTGATTTCCAATAATGATGAGATGGCACTGGGGGCAGCTGCGGCATACGATGCACTGGGATACTTACAGGACAGCCGCCCGGTCATTCTCGGAATCGATGGGCTTGACAGTGCTCTTGAAGCTGTTAAAAAGGGCTATATCCAGGGTACGGTATACAATGACAAGGAGGGACAGGCAGGCCGGATATCAGGTCTTGCGCTGGATCTGTTCCGTGGGAAGGTTCTGCCGGACAGTGATTTTGAAAATGGACGATATATCTTTCTGCCATATCATAAGGTTACGGCAGACAATGTGGATGAGTTTTTAAAGTAAGGATTATCAGGATATGCCGGCTTCGGTGGCGCATATATAGAAAAACTTTATCAGAGTTCTTAGAACAACATCTTGCTTCGGACAGCGGAGCTGATATGTATAAATATAATACGTTATACACTCATACATTAAATTTGCATGTTTTGCCCACAACATTATAAAATAGAAAATCAGAGAGGAAATCAGAGATGGAAGAATGGTTGAACAGCTATTATGCTGAGCTTAATCCTGTAAAGAGACAGCAGATACTTGAAGAAAACAGCCGTGATACGCAGAGTGTGGATGGACAGCTCCGACATCAGCTCTGGACAGCCAGATATGGCAAGGGAAAGCCAAAAAGTGATGCTTTTGTCGGATATTTGATGAATTTGAAGTATATTGCGGACAGTGACAGGCTTGATCCGGGAGGCAGGAAGAAGAAGCTTGCCATAGAAGCACTTATGGGGCTTAGGCTGTATGAATTTGAGAAAAAAAGTGAGATGGAGCAGGAGATAATAGTGTCGGAGTTGAAAAATACCTGTAAAAGGTATATGGACATCAGCGCCGGCGGAAGAGGATTCACGTCTGTAATTTTCGGGATGGGACAGCTGTCAGAGGAGAGCATTGCCGGAAAGCTTGCGGAGCAGGTCAGCAAATTTGCCTATGAAGCTCCGCATATTCTTAGGATGGACAAGGAATTCGAGCCTCTTCAGAGGGCGGCGGTGGAGGTATTCTGTGAGCTGTATCCTAATCGAGTGCATTTCCTGAAGAAAAGATAACATGATTCGGGTGTCAAAACATGCTAATCTAATTTATGAGTGTATAACGTATTATATTTATGCATATCAGCTCCGTTGTACGAAGCAAGATGTTCTAAGAACTCTGATAAAGGTATTGCTATACGTTCGCCACCGAAGCAGGCATAATAAGCCTTTCATAGTCCATGACGCGCAACGGTTTCGAGAAGAGATATCCCTGAATGTCGTCGCACTTCTGTTCCTGAAGGTAGGAAAGCTGGGACTCATGTTCAACTCCCTCTGCGGTTATGTGCAGACCGAGATGGCGCCCCATTTTGATAACGTAGTGAAGGAGGGTTTCACCATCCTTCTGACCAATGCCATCGATAAGGCTCTTGTCGATTTTGAGAGTGTCAAAACAGTGCATATTGAGTGTTGCCAAGGATGAATATCCTGTGCCAAAGTCGTCCATGAGAATTCTTACACCGCTTGAACGGAATTTCTCAAGTATTTCGGCAATATCTGATTTGCCGGAAATAGCGCTTTCCAAAACCTCAAGCTGTATATATTCATGAGGCAGTCCGCACGAATCAAGTATTCCGAGATATTTATCGACGACATTGGCACCGTAGATTGTCGCACGGCTTATGTTGACGGATACAGGACATACCTTGAAGCCCTTATCTAACCAATATTTCTGTTTATGGCAGGTTTCCCTGAATATATATTCATCAAGGCGTGATATATAGCCATCCCGCTCAAACAGTGGTATAAAACGTCCGGGTGGAATCAGCTTTCCATCTGTCTCACGCCAGCGCACCAGAGCCTCTGAACCGACAAGTTCCTTAGTTGATGCTGAGTATTTAGGCTGATACCATACCTCGAAGCTGTGGTTGGCTATGGCAAAATCGAACCGCTCCTCAAGCTGCTGGTTTTTGAGAAGCTCCTCATGGTCAAGCTCGCTGTAAAAGGCATAGCATTTATCATGCCGTTCCTTTGCAAATTCACGGCCAATCTTGGCCTTATTATATGAATCGTCGAGAGCTGTTATGTCCTCCATAGGATATATTCCGAAGCAGGCTCTTACTCCGGGTGTATCATACGCTATAGCAAGGTCATGCACCTCATCGGAGAGCTGTTCAAGACGTTTTGAAACATCAGTGTCATCGGACATATTAAGCAGCATTACAAAGTAATCGTCCCTCACATGGGCAGCATATTCATTATCCTTTATCGCCTGTTTTATAAGCTCCCAAGTCTTTTTAATCATGTCATTGGCGGCAGCACTTCCGGCAGTTATGGTTACATTCGAAAAATGCTGGATGTCCATGGCGACTATGTATCCGCAGCAGTTTCTGGACTTTGTAAGAAGCTGCCTTTTAAAGTATGCATAGTTGGCACCTCCGGTTAAGGAATCCTTGTAGGCGAGGTTCCGGACAAGGCGCCGCTGCGAGCTGAATATAATCAGATAAGATATTAATGCCGCAATAACAAAAAAGATACTTAAAAATATCATAAGATACATGGTATTGCGTACAGGCTTAAGACGCTGTAACAAATAGCTGGTAGGAACCAGCGTAAACACATTCCAGACAATCTCACCATCAGCAATAAGAACAGGCGTTCTACAATAGTAGTATTCAACTGAATCTATAAATAATTTTCCGAGGTTCGGTGTGTTGGTGGAAATATTGCGGCGGATAGTGCTGATTACTTCTGTGTTACCGGGATTTCTGGATAAAATGTCGGTGTACAGGTTTTTTGAAAGCTGTATGGAATCATAACCCATGGCAATGGATATATCACCGGCTTCATTGGTGGCAAAGCTGCAGCCCTGCCCTTCAAAGCATTCCACCTGCAAAGAGGCATTGATGACCTCAGCGTCATACACAAGACCGAAAACACCGAGAAGTTCATCAGTTGTATTGTCATACATCGGGGATGAGAAGATAATGATTTTTTCATTGGTATCAGGACGTATGGCATCTGTCAGTACACCGGTGATGGTCGACTTGCCTTGTATTCCTCTTTTGAAAAACTCCCTATAGGATAGGTTTGTTACGACATTGTCTGTGGTGTATGCTGTTCCATCGGGGGTGCAGTAGGTTATGCGTTTGAGATTGTCAGCCTTAACAAAGCCCTTGAGAAGCATGACGTTATCGGATATGTCGCCGGGAAGCTCATTAATCTCGGCAAAAAGACTCTCTAAAAGCATGTAGTTGTCATTGAGCTGGTTACTTATTGCGAGCGCATTCTGGTTGGCTACATCCGTTATATTAGATTCAAGCTGGCGCTCCATCTCTTTGCTTATTATATTGGTACAATAAAATACGGAAAAAAAGAAAAGAATAACTATTATAAAAGATATTAAAGCAATTTTATAGCCCTTTTTCTTAAAGTTAATATTCATTGAATGTCTCCTTGTGGGATCATGATGGTGCATTTGCTTAATTATACCACCCCAATAATTATGATGTTGAGGTCAAAAGGTATTTTGACCTCAATGATATCGAATTGCTCCGCAC
>UQYF01000044.1 GCA_900545175.1 uncultured Eubacteriales bacterium | reverse complement strand
AGCCTAATCGTGCAAGCACGAACGGCTTTTTGACCTTTTGACCCTGATATCATAAATATAACATTCAACAAATCCATTGCAAATAGTCAGCTAATTTGTTATTCTTCAAAAGTGAGTTTTATACAATTATGATGTCAAAACAATACATTAGTAAAACAATTAATTTGGAGGTATTTATGTTATCACATGATTTGATTAAAGCGGCTTTGGAAAAAGCACTCTCCACAGGTGCCGACTATGCCGAAGTCTTTGCTGAACATACCGACAGCAAAACAATAAGCATGGTTTCATCTAAGGTGGACAAGATTGAGGACGCTGTAATAAGCGGTGTCGGAATAAGAATATTTAAAGGATTAAGATGTATATCCGGAAGTACTTCATCACTGCTTCCTGAGGCAGTCTTAGCATGTGCTGATAAGGTTGCCGGTGTATTAAATGATACTCCGCTCATTTCCAATGTAAATCTCACAGAGAGATTGTTCGGAGATATCCACCCTGTCAAAGTTGTGCCCCTCTCCGTTGCCAACTCCACAAAGATTGATTATCTAAGAGAAGCATATAATGCCGCAAAGAATTACAACGAAGGAATTTCGCAGGTAACAGGCTCCTTCTTAGATGTTGACCACAAGATTCTTATAGCTAACAGTGAAGGTCTGCTCGCCGAGGACAGACAGATTCGTTCAAGAATACGCATTCAGGCTGTTGCAAGCAAAGCCGGTGAGAACCAGACAGGCTCATGCGGTCCCGGAGGAAGAGTCGGAATGGAGCTGTTTGACTTATATAATCCTAAGGAAGTCGGCATAGAAGCAGCCCGCGAAGCTATGGTTATGATAAATGCAGGATACATAAATGCAGGAAACATGCCTGTTGCCATTGAAAACGGCTTCGGCGGAGTTATTTTCCATGAAGCATGCGGACATTCCTTAGAAGCATCCAGTGTTGCATACGGAAATTCACAGTTCGCAGGAAAGCTCGGTACACAAATTGCATCAGCCAAAGTCACAGCCATCGATGACGGTACTATTCCAAATGCATGGGGCTCAATAAATATTGATGACGAAGGAACTCCTGCCAGAAGAAATGTACTCATCGAGAACGGTGTATTAAAATCCTATATGATAGACAAATTCAACGGCAGACGTATGGGAATGGAAGCAACCGGAAACAGCAGAAGACAGAGCTATGCTTTTGCTCCTACATCAAGAATGACCAACACTTACATTGCAGCAGGAAATGACAGTGATGAAGATATCATAAGCTCCATCGAATATGGTCTGTACGCTGCCAAGATGGGCGGCGGCTCTGTAAATCCTGTCACAGGACAGTTCAATTTTGCCGTAAGTGAAGGCTACGTTATCAGAAACGGTAAAATCTGCGAGCCTGTAAGAGGCGCAAGCCTTATCGGAAAGGGCTCCGATATCCTTATGAATATAGATATGGTAGGCAGAAATCTCCGCTATGGTCAAGGCATGTGCGGCGCATCATCGGGAAGCATCCCTACGAATGTCGGCCAGCCATTAATCAGAGTATCATCAATAACTGTCGGCGGACGTTAAAAGGTGTACAAGCTTCATACCAGACAGCATTATGTATACTGCGGTTTTATATATACTATTTAAGCTGCCGTAAGGCGGCAGAACGGAGTTAAAAATGAACTATCAGGAATTTAAGAATGCGGTCTTATCCGCAGCAAAAGAAAATGGGCTCAAGGATTATGAGCTCTACTATACAGAATCCTCAGGTACAAGCGTGGAAGCTTACCAGAGCGAAATTAACACCTTCACATCCGAAAGCTCTCTCGGAGTATGCTTTAAATGCATTGTAGACGGCAAGACCGGCTATGCATCAACAGAGAACTTAACTGCCGAAGATGCAGTCTCACTTGTAAAACGTGCCATGGAAAACTCACTGTCCATTGAGAGCGATGAACCTTCATTCATACATAAATCAGGAGACAACTATCTATCCTGCGAAGCCTCTGAAAATACAGAGCCAAGTTCATCCGAGCTTGCTGCGTTCACACTCAAGCTTCAGTCCGAAGTATATAAAACAGATTCGCGCGTTGTCGATGGAACAATGTCTGCCTCAGGCTATGACAGCAGCAAATACGCACTGTGCAATTCTAACGGACTTGACCTTGAGGATACTGCTGCCTTTTCCTACAGCTATGCATCGGCACTTGTATCCGATGGCGAGAACAAATATGACGGCATGGATATAGCATCAGGAAACCTTGATGACTTTGACGCAGCAAAAATCGCAGCCGAAGCCGTTGATGACGCAGTATCCACAATAGGCTACACTTCTGTTCCAAGCGGAAATTACACTGTCGTATTCTCAAGCAAAGTCATGGCTTCGATGCTCTCGACATACTCATCCGTTTTCTGTGCAGATACCGCACAAAAAGGCTTATCACTGCTAGCCGGAAAAGAAGGCAGCAAGGTTGCCGCTGACATTCTCACACTCACAGACGACCCTCTCTATAAGGATGCACTTGTAAAGAGAACCTTCGATGCCGAGGGCGCTGCCACATATTCTAAGAATGTAATTGAACAGGGAAGGCTTACAACACTTTTATATAACCTTGCAACCGCCGCAAAAGCAGGCGTAAAGACCACCGGAAACGCCGCAAAGGCTTCCTACGCATCCGCTGTATCCATCCACCCTTACAGCTTCTACATCAATCCTGTAAAAGGCTCACTTGATGACCTGCTAAGTGCTGCCGCTAACGGAATATACGTTACATCCGTAGAAGGCATGCATGCAGGTGCAAATGCCATAACAGGTGATTTCTCGCTGTCATCCGGTGGATTTATGATTGAAAACAGCAAGAAAGGCAAGCCGGTAAAAGGCTTTACAATATCAGGCAACTTCTTCTCACTCCTAAAGGATATATCCCTGATAGGTGAAGATTTAAAATTCAATCCTTTTGCTCTTGGCTCATCACGCTGCGGTTCACCGTCAGTCCTTGTAAAAGGAATAACTATAGCCGGCAAATAAAATGCCTCGCAGCTAATCTGTTCATATATGTGGCTGTAACTTTATTCACGATGTCATTAAGGTTACAGAAAAAACTCCGCTTACTGCTTTTTACAGCTAAGCGGAGTTTTATGATACATGAAAAAATTGTGTATCTTATTTCATTATTTTTCTGCAGCTTTTGCAAGCTTTATAAGCTTTCTTTTGCGAAGGAAGAAGCCTAAGTATCCTCCTCCACCGCCAATTGCTGCCACACCTGTGCCTATACTTCCAAAGAAAGCAAGCTTATTGTTGTAGAATCGGATCCATGCGTTCGTTGTTACGTAGAAATCATCAACAGACTGAGATATCTCATTGCCCGCTGCATCATATGCTGTAACAACAAGCTGTTGAGCCCTGTTTGACTCTGCAACTGAAAGCACAAAATCCTGATTTGACGCAGTTATCTCGTCAATCTCATCCGTGCTCCAGCGCTTGTATTCCTCCCCATTAAGCATTACAACAAGCTCTGAAAGCTTAAGGTTATCAAACGCTGTTATTATGACCTCTTTTGACTCCTGGGCATATGTTTTGCCGGTCTCAATTCCTGTGACAATTATATTAGGCAATGTCTTGTCAACTCCAAAGCTTATCTCTGCCGCTTTATCCTCTAACAGATTCTCCGAAGTATTCTGTGCTCCATCCTTTGAATAAATAGAAACACGATATACGCCGTCATCAGCAAAGTTCTCTTTAAAAATCGTATATCTGTATGAATACCATTTTCCTGCTCCACCATCAACTTCAACCGAAAAGTCTTTGTCCTTCTCAAGTACGATAGTCTCATTATTCTTAAAAAGCGTAAGCTCTGTTTCCGTAAGCTCATTAGGGTTAACCTCAGTGATAACAATATCCTGTTCATCCCTGATAAATTTTCCGAGCAGTGCTTTAGTGCTATCCGACATGATATATGTCGAACCAAATCTGTTGACAGAAAATACAATCTCGTTAACTGTCTCATTGCCAGCCTCGTCAACGACACTCGCAGTCAATGTATAGATATCATCCACTGCTTTCTCGTTTGCAAAATTATTGAATGTAAACACACGTCCATTATGTATATCAGTATATTGTCCATCTAACTGTACTTCGCCTCTGTTAGCACCCACAAGTGTGAGCTTGATATCGTCATAGTTGATATTGGTATCTGACATCTGAATTACCGGCACTACATCGCCATTATTGGCTGACATATCCTCAACACCTGTTATTTCAACAACAGGAGGAGTTATATCCACTACAAATTCCGTCTCGTAGCTCTGAACAAGTTCATTGCCAGCCATATCCGTGTATTCTACATGGATTGTATAGTCTCCGTCCTGTGTAAACAATACTGACATGTCATGTACATCTCCATTATCAGACCACGTACCTACAGCCGGAGCTTCGATCACTCTGCCATCATCAGAAGCCGTTATATCTACAACAACCTTAGAAGCATCAAAGTTATGCTCATTGATTTCAAATACGGCTGCCCGCTGTGCATTGTAATATAAATCATTTATTCCTTCATTGTTGTCAAAGCTTACATTTAACACCGGTTCTGTTACGTCTATGGTGAATTTTTCAGGAGAAACTGCATTGTCGTATTCGACATCCTGACTCTCATTTCCGGCCATGTCCTTACATTTTATTTCAAATGTATAATCTCCATCATCTGCATATTCTATATAGGCAACATTTCTGGTATCATCAAGATTCCCCGTTCCTCCAACCACTGTCCAGCCGCTTACTGCCGGAATTGTGCCGTTTGAATTTGTTATGGCAATCTCAACCTTTGATGGGTCAAAATTTCTCTCTCGTACTTCTATTGTCGCACGCCTTGGCTCCTTGAAAAATGCCTTAAGCAGAACTACATCACAACCAATAGTTGTAGTCAATTACAACTTTCTATTTTTTTAATTATTTTTATTTTTACTTTATAAATTTTATGATGTTATTTTTATCGTTTTTTAACAACTTTTTGTTGTATGTAGTTACCATGTATTGTTTATTTACTGATACATATATTATTTGGTATCATGTATCTGGATAAGAGTAATTTCAATATTTTTGCTCTTTAGGAGTGTAAAATGAAAAATTTAAAATCGCTGCGCTTGAGCAAAGGTCTAAGTCAGCTTAAGCTGGCAGAATTGTTTAATATAAGTCAACAATCAATTTATAAATATGAAAACGGCCTTGCTGAACCTGATATTGATACACTGATAAAGCTTGCTGATTATTTCGAAACATCTGTTGATTATCTTATTGGTCACTCTCAATCATCCGACATAGAACACATCGTTGTTGAACTTCCATTATCTTCTAATGATATTTATACCGTTCAAAAATTCTCACGCCTTAATGTTAAATATAAAGAACTTGTTTGTGAAATGATTGATTGTCTGTCAGAAAAGCAAGGATGCACCGACGAAAAAAAACAAATAAATTTTTATTCATCCGCAATCTGCTTTCCTGTATGATCCATATGGTACCTGCCTGTATGTATAAGCTGTGCAACCGTTACAAAGCTGTATCCCTGCTCTTTAAGGCTTGTTATCACACTATCTAATGCATCGGCAGTATATTTTGCTCCGTTATGCATCAGAATGATTGCACCATTATCCAGGTTCCTGTGCTGCGTGACAGTCTTTATTATTGAGTCAACTCCGTAGTCCTTCCAGTCAAGACTGTCAACGCTCCACTGTATCGTATAATATCCAAGACTCTCTGCAACCTTAACCACTGCATCATTGTAATCTCCATAAGGAGGACGGAATAAGCACATCTCATACCCTGTAAGCGCCTTAACCTTGTCATGCACTTGCATAAGCTCCTGCTTTTTCTGCTCATCGGACAGCTTTGTCATGAACTTATGGTTCTCACTGTGATTGCCGAATGCATGCCCGGCCTCTATAATCCTTTTCACATCATCAGGATATGTCTCGACCCAGCCTCCTGTTGCGAAGAAAGTCACTTTTACATTGTGCTTTTCAAGAATATCGAGTATCTGCTGCGTATCCTCATTTCCCCACGCAGCATCAAATGTCAGCGCCACAACCTTATCCTTCCTGTCAACACAATATATAGGCAGCTCCCTAGACACTGCTGCCGCATTCTGCGATGCAGCCACAACCGCTCTTGGTGCCGCATATGCTATGCCTGCCAGCAAAAGAAGCATACATGCAGCCGCCACATTCTTCTTATTTTTCTTCAAAAATATATGTGCATGTTCAAATGTATTTCTTATCTGCTTTCCCAAACCTCTCAAATTCATATTATCCTTTATAGACATAAAAAACTCCCGGCATATATTTCTATTAAAATATATACCGGGAGTTTGTACAAAATTCATATTATGATATGAGGGGCAAAAGGTATTTTGCCCCTCATTTGATATCCTAGAATTTAATTCCATATATTCTGAAAACCATACATTGAAGTACGCATTTGAATGCTGCGCTAATTTACTTCCTCAACAAAGCTTACTCCTTCAACCATCTCAAGCTGTTCAATAATCTCCGAATGATTTACGAAATGAGCCAGCCTTATGACTAGCAGCACACCCACATGATTATCCGACATACGAGCCTTGCCTGTCTCTAACTCCGTAACATTTATCTCTGACTGTCTGAGCTTTTCAAGCAGCTTACCGATATAAGACACATCGGCAAGTTCAACATATATTCCGATAATTCTTGCATTCGTCTCCATGCGTGTCTCAACCCTGTGAAGCACTGTATTAATCACATAACATAGCACTGTTGCCACAATGCCGCCGGAATAAAAACCTGTTCCGAAGGCAAGTCCTATACATGCTACAACCCACAAGCCTGCTGCTGTTGTGAGTCCTCTTATCTTTTGAAGCCCTGTCACCATAATGGTTCCGGCACCTAAAAAACCTATACCGCTTATAACCTGAGATGCCATTCGAGAAGCGTCTATCCCGGCATAATGCTCAGCCATATACTGATTTGTTATCATGGCAAGTGCAGAACCGACACAGACAAGCATATGCGTTCTAAAGCCTGCCGGTCGCTTCTTCTTTCCTCGCTCAAGTCCTAACAGACCTCCGCATACAAGCGCCAGCATGAGTCTAAGCACTGTCGAAAACATATTGATACTCTGTAAATATTCATTCTCCATAAAATAATGCCAGCCATCTAATTTCCAATGGCTGTTCCTGCTCCATTCTTCATTCTTCCATATACACATCCATCACAGACAATACAGTTACGCCCATTTTCCTTAGCCATATACATTGCATCGGCAGCACTGTCATACAGATTCTTAAAGCTTGTGCCGTCAGAAGGATAGCCGTATGCTACACCTATGCTGACCGTTATATAGTAAGACATTCCTGTGTATTCACGCTCAAGCTTAAGCTGTGCTATCGAGCTTCTTATTTTAAGTGCCAGTGCTATGAGATTTTCCTTTTCAACTCCCTGTACAAGCACAAAAAAAGCTTCTCCTCCAACTCTTGCTACCGTATCCGTATCCCTGCGCGCACAATCTGCTATTGCCTGTGCAATCTTTTTAAGACACTCATCGCCTTCATCGTGTCCGAAAGTGTCATTATAATCTTTAAAATAATCTACGTCTATAAATATCGCTCCAGCAATCGATCTGCTTCTGGCACAGAACTGCCACATGACTGTTGCTGTGTTTATCAGTCCGCTCTTGTTGGTAAGTCCTGTAAGCGAATCCTCCGTGGAGAGAATATTTTTAACTCTACTCTCACTTGATGCACGTTCATATCCTCTGAACCGCTCCTGTGCATATCTTCCTGCAAGCATGGCACATACTCCTGCCGCTGCCGCTTCAACAGTATTTCTCCCAAAGCCTCCAAGGGATATGCATGTACAATACACAACCGCCGCCACAGCCATAATAAGAGTATACATATGCATCTCGTTTCTTTGCAGTACAGGAATGAATATCGCCAGAGCCATAGCAGCTACATATAACATTATGCTTGAATTAATGTTGAAATCAGCTACGCATACAGGCATAAAAAACACCAATGTTGTTATATAATACATTCTGTATGCCTGTGTCATCATTCCCTGTGCATTTCTCACAATATACACAAGAAGCACTGACATTGCTATCTGAATGGTAAATACAACTATAAGCATCGCATTATACCAATATGGAAGCTTTTTTTCACCTCTGCACAAAAAATAATATATTATGAGCAATATTGACATAGCCACTGCCAATCCGATACCTCTTTTGCAGTTAAGCGTTGCAAGCTTTCTTTCAAAATCCTTCCTCTCAGATGACTTGCGTTTTCTTGTTGATGTATTCATAAAAGCCTCTTTTATTTTTCTTATCAGGACAATTAATCTTTTTGCCTCTGCTTTTTCTTAATATCTTTCATCAGCTCAAGCTCTGCTTCTGAGAGCTCATCATTGCTGTATCTTGCCTTCTCATACAATTCGGTTGCATCATCAGCAAGAACGGTTATATATTTTTCGGATATCTCACCCGGAGTCATATTATAAGACACCGACAGCTTTTTCTTCTTTGCACCATGAATGACCATGCTCCTGTATATGCGCCGTACTTTCATGTCAACAGCGCCAGCAGTCGCATGCTCTGCTCTTCTTTTCGTCCTGTCAAGCCTTACCTTCTTCTCATCCGGTGCCACGAACTCTCTAATGTCGCCGCTAACGCCATCACTGCCATGCATTTTTTTCATAAGCCTTACTAGTGCAGCAGCAATGCATATAACCACCATGATAATCATTGCAATACCAAGTATCATTGCAAGACCATTTAATATATCCTGAATAATTCCGCTCTCCATCGGAAGCTGCATGCCTTCACTGGGTGCTTCCGGTGCAGCCGGTTCCTCTATTATCGGCTCATCCTCCGTGCCACCGCCAATAAAACCGAATATAATTCTAAGAAACGCAAAAATAATATTTTTGAGTGCATCTAACATCCTGTACACATAAGGATTATCTATTATGAACATCGCACCTATACAGATAACAGCTACAGCTGTCATTATAAAGGCATTGACACTGACCATCTGTTTTGCCGGGAAATTTTTTACATCATGGCTCATTATAATAATATCATTCATGTTGTTAATATTATGGTATAAAACCTCAAGAATAATAAATACAATGCCAAAATATAATGCCCACTGCTCAATCACGGCTCTTTTAGTAACCTCTCCGACAATCATTACAGTGATAAAATATAACACCAT
The DNA here is from genome assembly GCA_900545175.1 of uncultured Eubacteriales bacterium. Classification (GTDB taxonomy): domain Bacteria; phylum Bacillota; class Clostridia; order Lachnospirales; family Lachnospiraceae; genus CAG-882. The sequence goes on along the minus strand of UQYF01000044.1, from coordinate 11,641 downwards.
ACCGACTGCCATATGTTCATCCGTATGATTCTTTTTACCAAGGATAAGTCCTATAGAATATATTATCATAGCTGCATACACCACAATATATGCTGCCATCGCTATCTTATCAGCCATTATTATGAATGCCGGAAGCACAGCAGCCGCATGTGCCAATATAGTTACCGCTCTGTCAGTACACCAGCCTCTTACAATGTAAAGCACACTCACCGGTATTCCGGCTATAGCAATGCAGGCTAATGGGCTAAAATCCTCACGCCCCATAAATCCTATCAAAATAAACATATATGTGAGCGAAAATACCATAATCTGCATTAACAGCTCAATCAATCTTATTATGTATACAATTACCGTATTTTTATATGAAGCTTCTCTATTCATGTTCCACCTCCCAGCAGACGACGTCCGTACCGCCAAGATAATCAAAATTTCTCTCGAAGCTTTTATGACATGGATATATCCACATTGAGTCACTTGCACCGCCTGCAAGCTCCACAAAATACTTCTGCAAAGGTATTCTTCTGCTCGTTGAAATCATGCAGTATATCATATCATTTCCAAGTTCCTTCACATGCTCCTCTATGACAGCTTCAAAATCACGGCTTTGTTTTTTTAAGTCAATCCTAGCAAGTGCCGTCATTATACTGCTCCTGTGTCCATCGTCACATCCTGCCTCTATAACAAGCTCGTTTCCTGTGAGAATGTCACGTCCATTAGAAAGCAGGCTCACTGACACTGCCTGTCTTGTGAGACGGCACGCAAGACTGCATGCCATGGATATGGCTTTTTCCTTCAAATCTTCATAGCTCCACACGCCATCATTTTCAAGATTGAGAAGTATACATACCTGCTGCGAGGCTGTATATGCATGAACATTGACTTTTAATTCTCCTGTCTTAGCAGATGCCGTCCAGTTGACATCCTTAAGACTGTCATATGTCTGATATTGACGTATTCCAAGGAACTCAAACGGGTCTTCATATGTATATTGTCTTGTAAGCACAGTTCCCATAATCCTGCGGTATGGAATATCAATATCATCCGACAATACTTCGGCAGGATATACTGTGACAGCCTTGTCAATATCAAAATACGTTGTCAAGGTCTTGTCCATCATGACATCCGTTGACACGATATCCAGCCTGTTAATTTTATAATATCCTCTCCTGGTACATACCAGAGGAATATTTCTGGTTATCTTCTGATAGAACAGCAGTGAAAATACGTCACTTTTATAACTATAGTCCGAAACATTCGTGTTGACAACTTCATTGCCGAACACAAAGCTTCTGTCAACCTCGAACTTGACCGTCACCATAGGCAGCGGCAGCCATTTTCGGTTCACAACTGTCTCTGTGAGAATAAGTTCATCTCCCGGAAATGTTGTATTTTTTGATACTTCAATATCTGCCTCTATCCCATGGCTCCAGTTTTTTATATATATTTTTCTGATAATATACATCACAAGCAGCACTGCAATGCTCATCAAAATAAGACTCATCTATCTTCTCCAGTCCTCTGTAAGAATCTCTGTCGATGCCACAATATCATTTATGAGCTTTTTCTTTCCTTCATCCCCCGAAAATGATGACATAAGCACAAGTCTGTGTGCAAGCACAGAAACAGCAACAGCCTTCACATCCTCCGGAACCACGTACTCTCTTCCGGCAATGTATGCAAACGCTTTTACGGCACGAAGCAGTGCAAGCGTACCTCTCGGACTTATTCCCATCTTGATTTCAGGATTCTTTCTCGTCGCCTGCACTATTGATGCAATATATTCAAGAATTGCCTTATGTACATATACCTTTGCGGCTTCCTGCTGCATATCTACAATATCCTTCGCAGAACATACAGCAGCTACCCTTTGGGCACTGCCCGCACCCGGAACCTCCCCCATAAACCGCTCCATTATCTTTACTTCCTCATCCTTATCAGGAAGTCCCATGGACAGCTTCATAAGAAAGCGGTCAAGCTGTGCCTCCGGAAGAGGAAATGTTCCGGCAGTCTCTATCGGATTCTGCGTAGCTATAACAACAAACGGCTCATCAAGCCTATATGTCACACCATCAATCGTCACCTGATGCTCCTCCATGCACTCAAGCAGGCTCGACTGTGTTCTCGGCGTTGCACGGTTAATCTCATCCGCAAGAACAATATTGCCAAATACAGGACCCTTTCTGAGCGTAAATTCTCCTGCCTTCTGATTATAGAAATTAATTCCGGTCACATCAGACGGAAGCAGATCAGGAGTGAACTGCACTCTTGAAAATTCCCCTGCAATGCTCCCTGCAAGGCTCTTAGCAATGACCGTCTTTCCTGTTCCCGGCACATCCTCAAGCAATATATGCCCACCTGCGAGCACCGATGTAAGAATAAGCTTAATAACTTCATCTTTTCCTACAATAACCGATGAAATATTTTTTCTGATATTATCCACCTTTTCAAAATTCTGCATATAAACCTCATTTCCTGACAGCTTGCCGTGAAGTGGCAGTCAAAGCTTTGCTAATGCTCTTCCCTTATGCCATAATCCACAACCGTCATCACTTATTTTTCTTTAAATGTCCGCTTAACTTACTATATATAATCTGTTTTCTGTCTATGATATATATTATCAGCGCAGCCGCAGCCACCATGGATATCACAGCTGCAATTCTCCATGAAGCAAAGCCTGTAAAGCTTATTACGACATCACCTGAATAGCCGGAAGGAACATTCACACTGAGTCTTCCTTCATTTACAAATACATCAAGCTTCTGGCCACCGGCCTTGTCTATGGCAGTATATCCGTCATAATATACGATAGAAAATACTACCGCTCCATCTTTATCGCTGTCATTTTGAACTGTACATTCGATGTAATTATCTTTTCTGTAATTCTCAACATAATTTATATTCTCATCCGGCATGGCATATTGTCCATCGTATGTCTCTACGAGGATTCCTGCCGGAAGATATTCAGCTCCGACTACCATTGTCGTATCAAGCTTGCTCTCGCCATATGCAAAGTATGGCTCATAGCTGTTCACAATATTGCCTAAGAAATATCCGGCCTGCAAAAACGCTGCTGCAAGCATTCCTATAGCCGCATATCTATATGCTTTCCTGGCAGCGTCCATATGCTTAAGCGCATAGATGGCACACAGTGCAAGCATTATACTTGCTATGCTGAGGAAACGCCAAGGAAACTGCATTGTCGAAACCACTTTCATAAAAAACCTGCATATATTCTGTATATAATCCCAAGGGAACAGATACGTTGAAAACCACAGTGACAATGCCGAAAATACAACAAAAATTATGCCCGCCGCTTTTTCTTTCTTATCCTTGACATAGCCCATAGCGAATGAGTAGATTAAGGCTGCCGCTCCCATGACAAGCCCAAGTCCGGTTGTCAGTGGCAGCTCCGATGCAATTCCCTCCTGGTATCCCACAGTGAGTCCGGAATAAGTCATAGTAGGCGCAAAAAGCTGTCCGATAAATGCTCCGTATTGCTGTATATATGACGGTGCATTTGATGTTATAACAAAGCCTCCCTGTAACATATAGTGGAAAAACGGAACGAAAAATGCGAGATTAAGGATTGTTGTATACAATACAATCTTAACCAACACAATAAAGCGTTCCTTTTTGAATGTCTTCTTTATAAAAATAATACATAAAAGGATTACAAATATTGCTACCATCTCACATGTGAGCGTATGAGTGTTTATTATTCCTGTGAAGCCGAGCACCGGTATTATCCAGTTTCTTTTATAATTCTTCTCACTACAGTCATCGTTATATATCTTCCACAATCCGTATGCAATCATCGGAAGAAATGTCATGGCTGAATATTCTCCGACTGATGACCTCACATACACATCAAGAAGTCTGTATATTGATGTCGTATAAAGTACTGCTCCGACTGCTGCCGTTTTTCTTCTTCCCGACATTCCCTTGAAACAGAAATATGCAATAACACATGTAGCTGCATTGCACAAAAAGACATATATATTGTAGCTCTGTACAATAGAGAAACCGCATAATCTCAAAATCGCCGGTATATACAAAAATAAGTCGCCATAAAATACAGCCGTTGCATAGCCGTTTCCCTTAAGCCAGTTAGACTGTATCTTTATCGGAAAATCTCCTGCAAGCAGACCATCCTTTATGCCTTCGATTCTCAAAAGATGATACTGAAGGTCATGTCCGTTTATGAGATAACCGAAATACAGAGGAATAGAGACAAACAATATCGTTCCGAAAAGCACAAAGAATATCTCCGTGCTACCTTCATGTATCAGCCCTTTCTTTCTTCTGTCAGCATATAAAATAATCAGGTCAATAACTGCTGATATAAATATTGCTATTATTCCAAGCTTAAATATGCCGCCTGCTGTCTTTTGAACCGTTATGCTGTTCACATCAAGTCTTGCATCTGCAAGACGGTAGGTGTACACACTGTAATCGCCTGCCGGCACTCTAATAAATACTTCCCCGGATATAGTGTTCCTGTCAGATAAAAGTGTAACCGCATCCATATCCATATGCCCGATAAGCTGTTTCCCCTGCTCATTCACATACTGCGTCTCGATAAAAGCAAAACAGTTATCAGAATCCGTATCATATTCTATTGTGTACTTATATGTGCCATATCCCAAGAACATCCCCGGTGACCTGACACATTCAGCAGTCAGATTCTGAAGCTCCTGTACACTGTATCTTTTGTTAACCCATGGAAATATCGCAGCAACCATAAGTAGTACCGTTATAGCTGCCTCCACAGCTATAATTTTTATCCATGCTTTTTTTTCCATAACTGCCTCCAATATTTGTCAATTATATCCGCAATCCGCATTCGCTTCCTGCCATAAAAAACCGATGCTTCACATTTATTTTGTAAATCTACGTTCTGCTATTTTGAAACTGTTTAAAGTCCTGAAAAATCTCATAAATTAATGTAAAATACCTGTATCTTCAAATCAATTTTTATTTCTTATTCTGATTACTCTCATAATCAGGCTTCTGATTTTTCCATGGCTTTTTGCATCAGCAAATTCCAGCATAAAAAACAGGCAGGCTATAATCGAAACAATTCCCGCTATCTTCCATGATGTAAATCCTGCAAACCGCACGATAACATTTCCTGAATATCCCGCTTTTACTCTCAGCGCAACTCTTCCATCGTCCATATACACTTCAAGCTTCCCGCCCGTGTCCTTATCTACAGCAGTGTATCCGTCGTAATATACCATTGAGAATATTACTCTTCCATCATGATTTGAATCATTTGTGATATTGCAGTCCACATAATTGTTATCTCTGTAATTCTGTATATAAATTATATTATCATCTTCAATGGCATATTGCTCCGAGTATACCTGTAATGGTATGCCGCAAGGCAGATACTCAGCACCAATCACAGCCTCCATAGTATCAATATCATCCGCCTGATACACTCTGTAAGGCTCAGCATTGTTCACTATATCGCAAAGCAGTACCGCACTCTGCAAAGCATTGATGCCAAGAAGCACCGCTGCCACAGCTATATAAAGCTTTCTTCCATGTAAAGACTTAAGTGCAATAACAATACAGAGCACAAGCATTATTGAAGCAATGCTAAGGAAGCGCCAAGGATAATTAGAATACAGACCTCCGAGTCTTCCGCTCATGCTCTTAATCGCATTCCACGGAAAGAGACATGTTGACATCCACACCGATAACGCTGCAAATGCAAGCGAAATCCACGCTGCCACCCGTTCCTTTTTCTCCTTGACATATCCCATAACAAGCACATATATAAGCACTATTGCGCCAAAACCAAGCGCAGCTCCGGCATTTACAGGCATTGCAGCCGAAATAGAACTGTCTATATCCGGTGTAAGCCCTGAGTAAGTGGTAAACGGCTCAAAAATCTGTGTAAGATATGCTCCATACTGCTGTATTCCTGTATAGAATCTGTCCACATCCGTTGCAACAATTCCACCCTTTATAAAGTATTGAATAAATGGTACCAAAAATCCTGCACCTGCTATGCATGTATACAGCGCTGTCTTTACAAGGACAATGAATCTCTTCTTCTCAAATGTTCTTTTAAAAAGTACGATACATAATAAGATAGTAAATACTCCGACCATCTCGCATGTGAGTATATGTGAATTGATTATTCCCGTAAATCCCATAACAGGAATAATCCAGTTCTTCGAGTATCCGTCCGACTGCGTATCCTCAGTATATATTTTATATAAGCCATACGCTGTAAGAGGTATAAATACCATGGCAGCATACTCTCCGACTGCCGAACGTATATATATGTCTATTAATCTATAGATTGATGTTGTATATAATGCAGCGCCGATAACAGCCGTAACCTTGCTCTTAGAAATTCCCTTAAAACAAAAATAGGAGATTACGCAGGTGGACAGGTTGCAGAAAAAAATAAATATATTGTAGCTCTGCATAAGATTAAATCCCATCATCCTCAAAACGGCAGGAATATATAACAGCGCATCACCATAATACACACCTGAAGCATACCCATTTCCGCACAGCCAGTCAGAATATATCTTTATGGGAAATTCGCCTGCAAGCATTGCATCCTTGATGCTCTCTATTCTCGCAAGATGAAAGAGCACATCATGGCCTTTTATCATAAAAGTCACAAACAGGGGAAGCGACGAAAATATCACAGTGACAGCCAGCGCAAAAAAGACATTGACATTCTCGTTCTTTACAATTCCGCGTTTTTTTCTGTCCGCAAATACAATAAGCAGGTCTGTTACTGCCACAAGGAGCAGATATATAAAACATCCTTTTAATGTCCCTCCTGCCGTCTTGTGTATTGTGATACTTTTGATTGCAAGACTTCCTGTACCGCCGTATATACATCCCATATAATAGTCGCTGTCATATATATTTACATATATCTCCATAGACTGCTCTGTCTTTGAAGCCTCAAGATAAATATTATCAGAATGATATTTATCCATATTTCTTATCTCGGAGTTCTGTACCGACTCTGATGTAAAATAAAAGAGATTGTCATCCGAAGTACTCTCATACTCCACAGTTATTCTATACACACCAAAGCCAAGTCTAAGCTTAGGAGTTGAGACAAACCATCCGCTTGATGACAAATCATCATCCGTATAGACTGCATCTTCTCTTACCTGTCCTAGCATACGCTCAAAATCTGAAAAGCCAAAGGTTTTATTCACTGTGGGAAATGCAAGAATAACAGTTAGAGCAACAAACAACACAGCCTGTGCTATTCCGACCCACATCCAGCTTCTTTTTTTCATTATTCTCTTCCACAGACCTTTCCATAGATTCCAAGCATGGTTTCTGCATTTTTTCTTCTGTCAAAAAGTGTAAGTGCATGCTCATGCGCCGCATCCGTCATATCTTTCACAAGCTCTTTGTTGGTTTCCTGTTCTTTGAACACTCTCATCACATAGCAGGCAAGCATATATGGTGCATCATGCTGGTATGTAAAGCCCTCTTTCTCATGCTTTAGCATATTCCCGACTCCGCCGACTAAGGATGATACACAAGGCACACCAAGCATCATCGCCTCTCCTAAAGAATTAGGTGAGTTTTCTATGGATGACGGCGATACGAATACGTTGCTCTTAAGATACATCTCCTTCATCTCATCCGCCTTGAGTGCCGGAAGAAATTCAACGCACTGTTCAAGCTGATATTTTTTTATGAGCTTAGCCAGATATCTCTGATAATTTTTCTGTCTTAGCTTATTCTTTAACCCGGCATTGTTAAGGCTTACACCGCCTGCAACACGCAGCTTCACGTCCGGATAGAATTTTCTTATATCATCTAATGCTTCAAGCATATAGTGAAGTCCCTTAATCGGATAATATCCCTGCGACACAAATATGGTATGTCTGTCGCAGCCATCAAGGCTCCATCTGCTTTTGTCATAAAAACAGCTTCTCAATATTTCACTGCAATAATAGTATTTAGAATCAGGATTTATAAGGCGCGTACAGATATTGTCCCAATCCGTCCTTCCTATGACATTCGCTGCACCTCTTATTGTCTCCTTCTCAAGCACACCTCTTTTGTAATATTTTTTCCTGTCAAAAAAGAGATTATCCACTTTTAGTATATCCCTGAATGTGAAGCCGTATCTGACACTTATCGGCAGGTCTGCCATATAATGTCTTGCATACACGCTTGTAAGTCCCTGAATGGACACAACAGTTCTCTCAGGCTTTCCAAATGCTCTTACCATCGCAGCCGCATGGTCATACTCAGTTCCGGCAATGTGAACCACATCAGGATTAACCCTGCTTACTATCTGTCTTAGTCTTTCCTCAACATTCTCATTGTACTTATATGGCTTATCCTCCTCCTTGTAAAATCCATAGAAGGAATTTCCATCGAGCTCTCCTTCTATTGTCTCCTTCCTTGCAAACTGTGGAAACGCTATCGAGAGCTTTAAGTCCAAGCCTTTTTCCTTTACAAGCTCCATAATAGAATTATAAAGACCGTCTATCCATCCTTCTTTTACCTGAACCGGCAGTCCTGCGCACTCGCACAGAGCCGGAATCGGCGCATTGATAAGCCATAATACCTTCATAATTAATCCTCTTTTCTATATATTACCTGAAATCAAACTTACTGCTTGTATATGAGCTCCAGTCGATAGGCTCAATCATTGTAGGATTGTACAGTAAAAGCACTGTATCAGGCTTTGACTCCTTGATATAGCTTTTTATACTTCCGGTAAAATCCGCAACATCGATAAGTTCTACTGTTCCATACTGTTGTGCAAAATACGGCGCAAATATATTTCCGAATGAATCTCTGAGAATAAGTATCTTCTTGTCAGGATTAGCTGCATTCTCATTTTCAATAACTGCCACATATCGTCTTAGCGTTATATAGGCACTGTATGCATCCATCTCATAATAATCCGTAATTTTCAACTTGTCATAATCTATAAACACTTCGTCAAAAGTTCCTGTGACATCAAGCTGCTTTTCAGGCATGACAAGATGATATGTCATATCATTATCCGGATACAATATCTCAAAGTCCTCAGGAGCTGCCTTGCTGAGTGTAACTCTTCTGCCATAGCTTCCTAAGAATACTTTTTCATATATTCTGCTTGTGTAATTATTGATATCAAAAAGCTCCGGAGTATACTCATAACCATACAGCTGTGAGAGCTTTTCAGATACTCGTCCGCTCGCCCACACTGCTGCCTTGGCATTCCAATGGTGGTCTGTGCGGTAGAACATGTCATAGTGGCTTATTCCATCCTCCTTCTCGCATGTGCGCAGGTCAATATAATCGATATCGCTTTTGTCAAGGCTTTCAAGAAGCCTGTCCGCATTATCATTGCTTGCGTCAGTTATGCCAAGCGGAAGTTCACTGTCAACTGTGTCAACAAGAAATGGCACCATGACATACATAAGGTTGATATTCCTCTCTGTCAGAAAGTCCCTGAACCTTGCCACACTGTCAGTAATCTCTTCTATAACAGAAGCATCCCTTACAGGACTTACGCATGTGAGATAGCCATTTCTTAATGTTATGACAGCATCATAATCTTCCTCCTGAACCTGCCAGCCTATAAGCCCTTCATAACCTGCTGCCAGCTCAGTAAGCTTTGTCTGCATCGGCAGTCCGTCCGTAGCATACCACTCAGCCTGCGCTTTTACTTTTCCGACCAGATTGTTATATTTATCAAGAATACTCATATCCTTACTTATGTTCACATACAAATCTTCTTTAGCATACGGATATATGCTTGCCCAGTCTATGGTTATTGAACCGCCTTCATCATAATCATCCTGTCCTACATCGTTATCTCCTTCAAGGAAAAAAGCTACTACAGGATTATATATGCCCATCTTTTCATAGACAACATTCTTGACTGCTATTCTCAATAGAATGAAGATGAACATAACGAACAATATTCCCATACAGCACATTGCAGTCACTCTGTACAATGCACCTGTTTTGCTCAAATTAGATTCACCTGTTTTATCTTTATGTGGAGTATTTTCTTTTATATTATTTTTCACTTATAAATCCCCCTTAAAAGTTCAGATAGATAAACGGATTATATGTTGCCTTTATACATACAAGAATTGACGCTATAAATACAGCCACCATGCACACTGATGCAAGCACATTCTTAAGTAACGGCTTCTTTTCAAGGACTTCCCCCGCTTTTTTGACAACAGGAAATGAAAATATTATCGCTGCGATAAATACTACCGCCGAATTTTTGATACAGTCAGCAAATGTGCCATCTACAAAACCTGCTGCACCTATTCCGAACATATTTCCAATATAGCTTACCGCCGCAGTTATGCTGTCTGCCCTAAAGAGCACCCAGCCGATAATTACAAAGAACATCGTATATACATGCATATACCATCCTGTCTTCTTGTGAAAACCTGTAAGCTTTTCAAACATGAGGAGCACAAAATATAATAAGCCCCAGCATATAAATGTCCAGTCAGCTCCATGCCATACACCTGTGAGCAGCCACACAACAAATATATTCCATATATGCCTTCCCTTACTTACTCTGTTTCCGCCAAGAGGAATATATACATAATCTCTAAACCATGTGCTCAATGTTATATGCCATCTTCTCCAGAATTCCGTTATCGATTTTGATATATACGGAAAGTTGAAGTTCTCAAGGAAATGGAACCCGAACATTCTTCCAAGACCGATTGCCATGTCCGAATAACCGGAAAAGTCAAAATAAATCTGTAATGTATAAGCTATCGCACCAAGCCATGCCATCGCAACGGACATTCCGCCTTCTGTCGAAAATGCTATATCGGCAACCTTTCCTACATAATTCGATATAAGTATCTTCTTTCCAAGTCCAACAACAAACCTTCCGAAGCCATCAGCGAACTCTTCCCTGTTCTCGACTCTGTTCTCTATCTCATCTGCCACAGTCTCATACCTTACAATAGGACCTGCGATAAGCTGCGGAAACATCGAAACATACAGCCCGACATAGAGAATATTCCTTTGAACCTTGGCTGTATCATAATACACATCGAACACATATGACATAAGCTGGAATGTAAAGAATGAAATTCCAATCGGAAGTGCTATATTTACAACTATGCTGTCATTGTGAATCAGATAGCTTATATTCTTTGTCACAAAGGTCAGATATTTAAAGATGAACATAAGTCCAAGGTTATATACAACGGAAAGTATCATTCCAAGCTTCATTCCATGCACACTGCCTTTTTTTCTCATGCCATCTACCATCAGGCCAAATGCCCAGTTCACAATAATTGACAAAATCATAAGAAACACGAATACCGGCTCACCCCAGCCATAGAAAAAAAGGCTCGCTAAGAGAAGCACTATATTGCGGAAGCCTCTGTTTTTGACAATAGGATTGTAATATACAGCAATAACAACCGGTAAAAACAAAAATAAAAATACTGTAGAAGAAAAAACCATGTATTTATTTCCTTTCCAGGGCATTTGAACCCACTTTGTAGCAAATTATACCCTATTTTCTTATATTTAGCAATACGCCAACATCTAAGACTTGCTGCTTATTATGCCATGCTTTTCCTGATTCTTATAAAGATTACGGTGTCAAAACATGCTTTGTGAACTTAACTGTGTATAACAAGTTATA
>UQYF01000043.1 GCA_900545175.1 uncultured Eubacteriales bacterium | reverse complement strand
AATATAACTCGTTATACACCCACAGACTAGATTAGCATGTTTTGACACCCGAATCTTATTAAGTAAAAAATTGATTAGAAAATGAAAAACCTGCCCCTTGTCCGTGCACTGAATTTTCACATATTATCCTTTTTCTGCATATACTGATACAAATTATGTTTTCATAACAGAGGTTTTCATGCTCATAAAAAAAGAACGCTTTCATTTCGCACAGGAGGAGGAAGGGCAGCTCATGGTCGACGTGACCGACCGCGTGAACAACCGCCCTATCGACGGTGCAAGCGTGTCCATATCCTACACCGGCGACCCGCAGGATACGCTTGAGCAGCTCACGACCGACTCCAACGGCATGACCGAGGAGATTGACCTTGCCGCACCGCCGCGAAGCTACAGTGAATATCCGTTATCAGACGTCCAGCCTTACTCCGAATATAATCTCATCATCACGGCTCCGGGGTATGAGCCTACCACAATATCAGGCTCTGAGATATTCTCAGGCGAGCTGTCCGTCCAGCCTGTAAGGCTTAATCCTGTACTTCCAAACGCATCAGCAAGTGTAATTAACATCCCCGCAAACACACTATGGGGTGTATTTCCTCCGAAAATTCCCGAGGACGAGATAAAGCCGGTACGAAGCTCCGGTGAAATCGTGCTCAGCCGTGTTGTAATTCCCGAGTACGTCATTGTCCATGACGGTGTCCCGTCCGACTCCTCCGCCACAGACTACTATGTGCGCTATGCTGACTATATAAAAAACGTCGCAAGCAGTGAAATCTACTCGACATGGCCTGAAGCCACTCTCCGCGCAAACATCACGGCAATAATGTCCTTCACTCTCAACCGTGTGTACACGGAGTGGTACAGGAACAAGGGCTATGACTTTACGATAACCACCTCAACGGCGTATGACCACAAGTGGATATATGGGCGCAATATCTTTGACAGCATATCCCGCATCGTCGATGAAATATTTGCCAACTATGTCTCCCGCCCGAATGTAAAACAGCCGATACTCACACAGTACTGCGACGGCAAGCGCGTATCCTGCCCTAACGCGATGAGCCAGTGGGGAAGCAAGGCTCTGGGCGATGACGGCTACAGCGACATAGAAATCCTGCGCTATTACTACGGAAGCTCCGCCTACATCAACACAGCCGAGGAAATCAGCGGTATCCCCGCCTCCTACCCCGGCTATGAGCTGACCATCGGCTCCTCCGGCGAGAAAGTGCGCCAGCTTCAGGAGCAGCTTAACACCATCGCCAACACTTATACCAACATACCTAAGGTTGCCGTGGACGGAATCTACGGCGAGGCCACACAGGAGGCTGTAAGACAGTTCCAAAAAATATTCAATCTTCCTCAGACGGGCGTGGTTGACTACCCGACCTGGTACAGAATAAGCGCAATATATGTCGCACTTACAAAAATAGCAGAGCTGCAATAGGCGGCTCTGCTATTCTATATACATCCGACTCAATTATAAACCTTGGTGATTGATAAATCATGCACCTTTTTCTCTCCCAGCCACATACACCGGAACGAACAGCCCGAACAAAGATATTACAAGCACAACCAGCGAAAACGTAAGTGCCACACTCCACTCTTTAATAAAAAGCAGCATAAATATACACCAAAGCGGAATTCCCACCAGCACAGCCGCATTCCATTTCTTAAGTACTACGGTGATAGGCTTCCAGTTCTTATTATTGAAGTACAAGCCTGGCATGTTCATCCTGAACATTCCGTCTGCATATTCACTTATTCTGTTTTCATCGTAATATGAAGGAAGTCTGTCCTTCATAAACAGCCAGATATGGACTCCAAACGCTATCCCAAGTATCTCCAATGTGCCAAAGCATGTAATACAGTTGATATACAGCGGATTCCTCTCATTTGCCAATATATAGAACAACAGCACTGCACAGACAATCACCTCTGCCACTGATACAGCCAGAAGCTTAGCAAATATAGGACCGTTCTTCTTCCTGCGAAGCTTTTTTTCCTCATTTGTCTCCTCGGAAAACATGACCGCCCTTTTTACAAGCTGCTCCATCTCACCAAGGTCAAGCCTCAAGTCATCCTTCCTTTCAGCCTCAAGCTTCCTTCCCTGCAGCAGCTCCATCACAGTAACATCAAGTGCCTGTGACAACGGAACCAGAAGCGATATATCAGGAAAACTCAAGCCTCTCTCCCACTTGCTTACCGCCTTGTCCGACATAAAAAGTCTGTCTGCCAGCTCCTTCTGCGTATAGCCCTTTTCCTTTCGCTGCGCTGCAACAAACGCACCGAACGCTGCCCTGTCAATCTCATAGTTTTCACAACCTGCATTGCTGCGGTCATTATTTTCATAATTATTATTTTCCATATCCATCCTCTATTCTTTCCAATGTATTGCAGCTCATTAAGCATATCTTATTATATTGCTGCTTACTATCAGCATACTCCCCTGCTTATGTCATTGCGATATATAGTCAATCGTATCCGCAATCCGCTTTATCTTCCTGCTTATAAAAAATCGCTGCTTCATATCTCGATTTTTTATAATGCAGGCGTAAACAGCCTGACATAAGAATTGTTATATGCAATACTATTATCCTACTGCTTCTGCCTGCATCAAATATATAATAATTATGCTTTTTTCACAACCGACCAACGGTAGAGTCCCTGTTTCCGGCATCAAAGAAATCAAATCTGTCTCACAATTCAGCCTGTGTACACTGTTAACCTTCCTACACAGCTGAATGAAACCAGAACACTTTACAGAACTCACAGCCCTGCTCCCGCTTCATGCAATGCTTCACTCCTGCCGGAATTACGAAGCACACTCCCGGCTCTAATACAACCTCATCATCTCCTACAAGTGCTCTTCCATGCCCCTCAAGAACGAAAAATCCCTCCTGGTCCTCATGCGCTCCCGCATGCTCAATATCATATTCGGTATGCGTGTATACTGACACTCCACACCGGCAGCCATTGACACAGCCGTCCTTCTCACCGATAAGCTCATAGCTGGTGCGCTTGCCCATGTTTTTAATAACATCATCCAACTTCACTACAGATATCATATATTTTCCCCTTTATCTTAAAATGCATATTATATTTTTTGGGCAGAACATACCTTATAAACTTAATCGTGTATAACATGTTATATTTATACATATCACGACTTTTAGAGAAGCTTAGTTGTTCTTAGGACTCTGCTCACTGTCAAGCCAAAACAAAATCAGCATGTTTTGGCACCCGAATCAGCTTAAATAATTGCGAAGCTCAATTATATCTCAAACTTACTCATAATCTGTACCATCACCTGCACCTGTGAAGACTGCTCCTCACTTATCGCCGCTGTCTCCTGTGATGCTGCAGAATTGTTATTAACTATTTCTGATACACTGGCAATATCGGTGTCTATCTTCTGGATATTCTCAGATTCACTCCTAAGCGCATCGGCTATATCGCTCATCATATTGGTTGCTTCTTTTGCGCCATCCATAACCCTGCTCATATTTATCACTGCTTCATCAGCTATTGCAATTCCTTTATCAACGGCATTCACAGTATCTTCAATAAGCTTGGTTGTCTCACCTGCTGCCTGTGTAGACTGCTCAGCAAGGTTCTTTACCTGCTCAGCGACAACTGCAAAACCTCTTCCTGCATCACCGGCACGGGCAGCCTCTATTGATGCATTGAGTGATAAAAGGTTAGTCTGGCTCGCAATATCCTCGATAGTTACGATAATGCTTCTGATTTCTTCGGAACGTCTGCTTATCTCTCCTATCGCATCCTTAAGCTCCTGCATCTTAGCATCGCTTTCGCCAAGAAGCTTACCGGCATCCACAGAAATCTGCGCTGTATTTTTTGCTTTATTTGAATGCTCTTCCATGCTCTTTGACATAGCATCAATCATGCCTGAAACATCAGAAACCTTCATTGCCTGGTCTGTACAGCCCTGTGCAAGATCTGTTGCTGCCTGTGCAAGCTGCTCAGAACCTGCATCAATCTGATTTGCAGCACTCTGAATACTGCTCAATGTTTCTTTCATGCTGTCGATAATTTTATAGAGTGAATTCTTGATTTCCACAAATTCACCTACATAATTCTCCGTCAGCTCTACCTTATAATTGCCGTCAGCTATCTTGCCAAGAACAGCGGATATCTCTCCAATCATCTTAGTAAAATTATCATTCATAAAAAGGATTGCACCAACCATTGTTCCGACTTCTGTTGCGTCCAGCTGTAAATCCATCTTATTTACAAAATGTCCCTGCGCTAACTCCTCCATCTGCTCTGATACTTTCACGATAGGAACTAAGAGCTCTTCCCTTGCAAACTTCATTGCTGTAGCAATCTTTCTTACAATAGTTGCAAATGAAAGTAAAAAAATCGACATCGTCATATACATGCCTATAGTAAGCTTACGCTTGCTGCGTGCCATACGCACCTGTATATCATTTATGCAGGTATCTGTAGCTGCTGCGATTTCCTGCACCGTCTTCTCATATGTATCTCCAAACACAAGCGCAACAGCTCCATCTGTGTCGCCTGCCGCTGCAAGCTCCATTGCTTCCTCTTCAAGAGGTACGAGTCCATTAGACATCTCCGCAATATGCTCTAACTCAGCCCATTCATTGTCTCTAAGTCCGTTAGCCTTCAGGCCATCCCATGCAATGTCCCTGTTCTTATCCTCATTGAGCTCTTTCATATAACTGTTGTAGTACTTAATATCACCTGTAACTGCATAAGACTGGACTGCAAAAGTCAATGTCTTAGAACCTATTCTATACTGGTCAAGATACATTGTATTTTCAACCTGCTTCTTTGAAACTGAATTAAGAAACAGATTCATCACAATAAAAGCCAATAAAAATGCAATTCCAATACATACAATACGATATATATCCCTCACAATCTTCTTAAGCATCGCTGCCTGTCCCATGGTACTTTTTGTTCCATCCTGCATCCGGTTCTGTTTTTCAATACTCATGCTACATCCTCTTTTCTTCATATGTCTTGAAACATAAATAGGACTATATAATGACACATATATGCCACAAATATAATCCTATTTTTTAGTACCATTTTATCACCGTTTATTTTTTTATTCAAGTCACTTTACATATTCTGTTAATGATTCATTTATATATTTTTTATAAAACACCATAGTACATCTAAATCTAATCATTCTCCTCCTTAAGCTCATCGATAAGATTATCCTCCCTTATTTTCGATACCGAATATGCCATTGATGCTCCCACTACAGCAAACACTCCGACAACCGATATCACAATGGCATACCATGGAATAAAAAAGTTAAATGCAAACTCACCCGAACCGCCATAAGCCTCATATATCAAATATGATAGATATATCGAGACAGGAGCAGCAAATATTATGGAACGCACTCCATACAGCAGGCACTCATATATCATCATCCTTTTGATTCCGTTGTACGCAAGCCCGACACTTCTAAGCATTGCGAAGTCCCTTCTTCTTAGTGCAACATTAGTCGATATAGTATTAAATACATTTCCGATGCATATAAGTGCCATCAATGTTATAAATCCATAAGAAAATACATTTATAAGTATAAGCATATTCTTCTGCTGATTGATATTCTTTAATGGATCATAAAAGAAATCGTCATCCGTCCTTAAGCCCTCTCTTTTCAAATTTTCCGTGATGCTGTCAACCATATCTTCATGTTTTCCACCTGCCTGCTTTACAAAAAAGAACTGCGTACCGGAATTTAATTCGCCTGTATTATATTTAGAACTGAATGGAAAAACTAACACAGCCAGCTGATTATCGATATATGAATATGGTATATCATCCACCACAGCACCTACCGGAAGCTGTATCGTCTTATCCTCCATGTATACTGACAGATTCAGACTATCTATGTCCTCCCTCATAAGCTTATATCCAAGATTGTATCTCTCGTATTTTCCACTTTCACTGTTATAAATAAATCTTACCTCAGAGCATGTATTCTTAAGTATTCCCGGAGCGTTTTCTAAATCCTCGAAATTTTTCCCCGTAATTTTTAGTTCCTTAAGATTTTTAGAATACAGTTCATCATCCATAAATACGATAAGTATGTCTTCCTTCACAGTATAAGTATCATTCCCGATATGATAAACTTCACTTTGTCCTGATGTAACCTCACTTCGTTCCAATATCAGCTCTGAAAGCTTTTTCTGATATTCCCTGTAGCTGTCACTCAGCTCCTCATCATTGCATACAATGCTATAATCATAATTCCATGACATATATGAAGTCTCCATAACACCATCAGAGCCTTGTATTACTTCTTTTATCTTTTTAAGCGAAGCTTCATTCTCCTCATGTGCCATATATCTTAATTCATAGTTCTGTTCTTCTATATTCACACTTACATAGCCTTTAAGATAATCGCAATATGAGCTTGTCACTATAAAAAGTATAATGCTTATTGAAAGCGAGAAAATCGTGACTCTGTACTTCTTCCTGCTTCTTGAGAAATACCGCCTTGCAAGCATCCCCGGCATGCCGAAAAGCTTCTTTGTGACAGGGTATTTTCTTCCTGCATGCCGCCTTGTTCTTCTCATTCTGATATCCTTGTGCTGCCTTATCGCATCAATCGCAGAGACATGTGTTGCCCTGACTGCCGGAATAACCGCCGAGATAAGCACAGTCACAAGTGCAACCACTGCGGCTATCAAAATTGCATATCCGTTTATCACCAAATCAACGGAATATGGGCTTGCAAGGAGATAGTTAAATTTGTTTCCCACAAAATAAAGTGTGATGCCGATTCCGGCTATACCGCATATAACACCTATCGGTATTCCGATAAACGAAACCATAAATGCTTCGCCAAATACCATTCGTCTTAGCTGTTTTCTTGTTGCTCCGACTGATGACAGCAGCCCGAACTGCTTCGTTCTCTCTCCTACCGATATCGAAAATGCACTGTATATCATTGATACCGAAGCTACAACAATTATAATCACAAATATTCCCGCTATGACCGTGAATACAGCGGCTACATTTTCATAGAGAATTGATCCTTCCATCGCAATTATACTGCTATTATAGGTATCAAAGCTGCCATTTTCACTATAATTGTCCATAATCCACACATCATGCAAATACTTATTTTGCAGCCTGACATAGTAATCATATCTTGCACCTGAATCGTCCATTGTCTCACCGCATGTAATTGCAGTATAACCCGGTGCGCTGTAGTTTTCAAAATCAGGTCTTTCATAAAAGCCTACAACTGTATATTCTATCGTCCGTTCAGGCACAAGCTTCTCCTCATCGCTGAACGGATTATTCTGTGAAAGCTCATACTGCATCTGAACATTTCCATTTTCATCGACACTGCATCTTTTTCCAAGCTGCAATGTAATCGTATCACCGAGATTATATTTTACATTTCCATTTTCTAAAAGGTGATCCGGAAGCATAAGCTCACCGGATTTTTCCGGCTGCCTTCCATAAGTCACATGCACAGGCATAAGCTCATAAAACTCATCATTCACACTTTCAACATATATATATGGCTTATATTCATTAGTTGAACCGCATAATGCGTATCCGAGCACCTTTGCAGCAGCAACAGCTTCCACTCTGTCATCAACAAGCCAGCTTGCATATTCATCATACTCGCTATATACACCACCGACATGCCATTTACCTGTGTCATACACCTGTGTCCTGTAGACAAAGGAATACAGGCTGCTCACAAGTGTCGTAACTGCTGTAAACATGGCAGTCGATATTATAATTCCTATGATAGTTACGAGCGTCCTCACAGGATTTTTCTTCATGCTCTTTATTGTGACTTTATTAAATATATTCATATCATTCTCCATTTTTAATTTCATCGCACTTCTTTTTTGATAAATATATCCTCACAATGCTATGATATATCAGCTAACCTCTTGTACGTTCATCCCTTGTAATTTTTCCGTCCTCGATTGCAATGATCCTGTCCGCCTGAAGTGCAATATTCTCATCATGCGTGATTATTATAAGTGTCTGTTCATACTTCTTATTAGACACCTTTAAAAGTTCAACAATCTCCTGACTGTTCTTTGAGTCTAAGTTTCCTGTAGGTTCATCCGCAAGCATCACTGACGGTGCATTCATAAGCGCTCTGCCTATCGACACTCTCTGCTGCTGTCCGCCTGACAGCTCATTCGGAAGATGATGCTTTCTATTGGCTAACTTAAGCACCTCTAACAGCTCATTTAATCTCTCATCATTGACTTTTCTTCCGTCCATCAGCACCGGAAGTGTCATATTCTCCACAACATCAAGCACCGGGATGAGGTTATAGAACTGATATATAAGACCAACCTCACGCCTTCTGAATATCGCAAGCTGCTCTTCATTTCTCCTATATACATCCTCTCCGTTTACAAATACTTTTCCGGCTGTCGGTCTGTCAACGCCTCCGAGAATATGAAGAAGTGTTGATTTTCCTGACCCGGAAGGTCCTATTATCGCCACAAACTCACCCTTTTCCACCGAAAAAGAAATGCCGTCAAGCGCATTCACACGCGCTTCTCCCCTGCCGTATTCCTTTCTTAAATTCTCCACCCTTAAAATTTCCATCTGTCTGCTCCTTAACCATTATATTTTTTCATCAATACTGATACTTCTCTATTCGAGTCTCTTAAAAATCAGCAAAGCTGCCTTATATAGCTTATACGCATCCGCCTTGCTGATTCTAAGGCGTTCTGAATAATTATAATATATATCAAAAAAATTACAGCTTCGTGACTGTATTATTACAAATCTGTCACAAAGCTGCAATTATATAATTCCATGCTTTTACACTATCCCTTTATAGAATCTGATTATAAATCTGGCTCCACATGTATTTCCATCTGTACCCTTGACATTTTCAGCCTTAATCGTTCCATTCTGCCCTGCAATTATAGCCCTTGCAAGTGCAAGACCTATTCCATAACTGTCATTCTTACTGTTGCTTCCTTTATAAAATCGCTCGAATATATGAGGAAGGTCATCATCTGCAATACCACAACCTGTATCCTCAATCACAAGCTCTGTATGTACTGCATTGTCGCAGCCTGTTATTCTTATTGAACCGTCTTCCTTTGTATGCTCCATACAGTTCTTAAGAATATTGGTAAGCGCTTCACGGCTCCACTCCTTATCGCCCACAAAGCTTCCGCTCACATCTATATTAACAGCTATCTTCTTAAGTTCAAGCATAATCTCAAGCGGCTGCAGTGATGCACAGACCAGCTCGTTCAGATTTACCTGTCCTTTTTTAAGCGTTATAGCGCCCGCATCCATCTTGGCAAGCTGCAAAAGAGAAACTATAAGTCCATCAATCCGCTCAAGCTGCTTTCTCATATCAAAAACCAGCCTTAATCTCTTCTCTTCGTCCTGCTCATTTTTCAATGCTTCTAACATAAGATTAAGTGACGTGAGCGGCGTTCTTATCTGATGCGAAATATCCGCAAGCGAATCCGCAAGCTTAGCTTTCTCACCGCCAAGCTGCTCCGCCTGCTGTCTTAGCATTATAGTCATCTTGGATATCTCGTTTCTCAATATGCTTATATCGCCTTCCTCATATTCCGAAAGCATATTACTTTCGTTTCCATGAAGTATTAGGTCTATATCATGAGCCATTCCTGCCATATGTCTATATCTTACCATCATATCCGCCAACCATAGACCTGACAACAGAAGCATAGTAATTATCACTGCTGCGACAGACGGTATATTGAATAAATATGCCATCAGGCATATTATAATCGTGATAATAACTGTAATTATAATATGTCTTCGTATCTCTCTGTTTTTTAACACGTCATCTTCCTCCCACTCATCACCGGCATTTTCCCCTGACATCACCTCAACTATTTTCCCAGCTTATATCCCATGCCTCTTACAGTAACTATAATCTTAGGCTCTGCCGGATTATCCTCAATCTTATCGCGCAGTCTTTTTATATACACTGTAAGCGTGTTATCATTCACAAAATCTCCTGCGACATCCCATATTTCTTCTAACAATCTGCTCCTTGTCAAAAGCCTGCCATCACTGTTTATAAATGCAAGCAGAAGTCTGTATTCGAGTGCCGACAGGAACAAATCCTGCCCATTCTTATAGACCACTCCTTTATCAAGGTCAACTCTTATATTATCTATATCAAAAAGCTTCTGGCTCTTTCCGCATCTTCTAAGCACACTGTTAATCCTCGACACAAGCTCTCTTGGTCTGAACGGCTTTGCAATATAATCATCCGCTCCAAGATCAAGCCCTGTCACGACACTGAATTCATCTCCTGATGCAGTCAGAAAAATAACCGGGAGCTGCTTATTTTTCTTGATTGCCGAACATAACGAAAATCCGTTTCCATCCCCTAATGACACATCAAGCAGTGCCATATCATAATCGGACACTTCAAGCATTTCCAATGCCTTTTTCTGTCCGTCTGTGCTCTCTACAATGAAGCCTTCCGTCTCAAGAAAGTCCTTCAATGTTCTTACTATCGTCTCATCATCCTCAACCAACAATATTCTTACCATAATATTTTCCTTTTAATTATCTATTTCCCGGCGTTTATCTTTGCCATGCGGAATGCTTCGCACCCTTAAATTTATATGACCAATGACATTATGCATTTTTCAAGGCTTATGTCATTGGTCATTATTCATGTTCCAGCTTATATATCATTCTGGCTCTTATCTAAAATACATTGAATTCCATCTAAGTTCATTCTTGAAATTGCGAAGGTTGGTATTGTTATCAATCACAACACTCTCAATTCCCATAGCATCTGCCCAGTCTGCCATCTGTGTCACGCTAAGATCATAGCTGAATGCTGTGTGATGTGCTCCGCCAGCCATAATCCATGCAGCCGCACCAACCTCAAGATTAGGCTGTGGTGTCCAGAAATTCGTTGCAACAGGAAGCTTTGGCATCGGCTTCTCAACATGCTTGCAGTCTACTGCATTGATGATGAGTCTGAATCGATTTCCAAGGTCAACAAGTGATGCTGCAATACCTGTTCCCTCCTTTGATGTAAATACAAGTCTGGCAGGATCCTCACGATTGCCCATCGTGAGAGGCTGAACCTTTATAGAAATATCACCATCTGCTATAGTAGGACATACCTCAAGCATATGCGCCTCAAGTATTCCTTCCTTGCCCGGGACAAGATTATATGTATAGTCTTCAAGAAAAGAGGTTCCCTTTGCATCCTTGATTCCCTGTGTCATTATCTTCATGAGCCTTACCATGGCTGCAGTTTTCCAGTCGCCCTCCGCACCAAAGCCGTAGCCCTTTTCCATAAGTCTCTGTATTGCAAGTCCCGGAAGCTGCTTTAATCCGCCGAGCATGCCAAAATGTGTTACTACTGCATGATAATCTCCGTCTGTCAAAAACTTCTCAAGACCAAGCTCAATCTGAGCCTGAACAGCAACCTTCTGCCTGAAATCTTCAGCATCTCTTCCCTCTAAGAGAATATTGTATTTGGAATAGTATTCATCAACAAGAGCTTCCACATCGCCCTTTGCAACCGCATTCACATACTCAACAGCATCATTGACATTATAGTGGTCAATCTCCCAGCCGAACTTAATCTGAGCTTCAACCTTATCTCCCTCTGTCACAGCAACATTATTCATGTTATCACCCAGACGGCATACTCTTATATGGCTTGACTCCATAACACCTACCGCAGTTCTCATCCACGAAGCAAGCTGCCTGATGACATTCTGATTAGCCCAATGACCGACTATAATCTTTCTCTCTATTCCCATTCTGCTTACGATATGACCATACTCTCTGTCGCCATGCGCCGACTGGTTCTCATTCATAAAATCCATATCTATTGTGTCATAAGGAATCTCCTCATTGAACTGGGTGTGAAGATGGCAGAGCGGCTTTTTGTACTCCTGAAGTCCTATAATCCACATCTTTGCCGGTGAAAATGTATGCATCCATGTAATTACACCCGCACATAACTCATCATTATTAGCATCATTTAAGGTCTTTCTTATTGAAGCCTGACTGATAAGTGTTGGCTTTAAGACCACTTCATATGGAAGTATGCCTGACGCATTAAGCCCTTCAACAATCTTCGCTGAATGCTCGGCAACCTTTCTAAGACACTCATCGCCATATAAATCCTGTGAACCTGTACAGAACCAAAAATGATAATTTTTGCTTTGCAGCATAGTAATCCTCCTTGTTTTCCCAATACATTTTTACACGGAACATTTTTTTACATTCCGAATATGCATATTATACATCCGCAGTTGATATATACGCAAGAGAAAGTCGGCTTAATCTATCTTGTGTCAATAATATTCGCAATCCGCTTCGCTGTCTGCTCGTATAAAACCGATGCTTCGCACCTCATCAGGTAACTGACCTAAACCCGGTACCCGCAAAAGAGAAAACCCCATCACCCAGGGTAAGTGTTTTTCTCTTTTATTTTATAAAATAAATCCCAAAAGGCATATGTATACGCTGATTCATAATTTACAACTTTAATATATAGTGCTATAATTCAATCAATTTTATCTTACAGCTATCAAAGAAGGACAATAATTATGGACAAAAACGAGCTTAATTCCCTTTTCAAATCAGCAATTCCGAATGTAACTTATCGTTTAGCCGACACATCTGATGCATCAGAGCTTCTAAAAATATATGAACCATATGTCAAAAATACTGCGGTAACATATGAATACGATGTTCCAAGCGTTGAAGAATTCGCATCCCGCATAGAAGATGTACTCACAAAATTTCCATATATAGCAGTTCTCATCAATGGCAGAATAAGCGGCTACGCATATGCACACGCATTTCATCCGCGCGCAGCATATTCATGGTGTGCTGAGCTATCCATATATCTTTCAAATGACTGCCACGGCATGGGAATAGGACGTGAACTGTACGGCATCATGGAACAGCTTTTAAGAGAGCAGCACATTCTAAATCTCTACGCATGTGTGGCATACACTGAGTTCGAGGATGAATATCTGACACAGGCAAGCGTACACTTCCATGAGCATATGGGCTTTAAAATCTGCGCCCACCTTCATGAGTGCGGTTACAAATTTGGCAGCTGGTATGATATGGTATATATGGAAAAAACCATCGGCCCGCATGTTCCATTTATGGACGAAGTAATACCTTTTCCTAAACTCATTTCATAAAATAAAATCCCGGTTTCATGCCAAAGCTATGCATTGAAACCGGGATTTTGTTTTCATCTAGGACATAGGGGTCTGACACCACTGTCCCAGATTTTCTTGGGACAGTGGTGTCAGACCCCTATGTCCCACTAACGGAATATCACTTTCTTATGCTTATCAAGAGCAAATAAAAGAAGCATTCCGAATATATAACAGGATATTACCTCTCCTGCGCCAACCGTAAGCATGAGATACCAGTATGCGTCCGTCACGCCATATGCTGTCTGAAGCACCCAAGGCACTATGAGCATATTGGCAATAATCGGCGGAAGCGGAACGAGCCACTTGTGCTTTCTCAAAAGATACGAACCTACACATCCGATAAGTGTAGCTATTGTTCCGAATACAATATCAAGCGCTGCTCCCGCTGTGAGTATATTAGCTAAGAAACAGCCTATCGTGACACCCGGTATAGCGGATGGAATAAAATAAGGCAGTATAGTAAGCGCCTCCGAAAATCTTACCTGAATTGCACCGCTTGATAAGCCAAGAAGCGCTGCTAATTGTGTAAGTACAACATAAAGAGCTGCTATTACTGCTGCCTGCGTGATAAATAATACTTTTCTGTTCATTTTTAATCTCCTTAGTTTTGTTTTACGAGTGGATGGTTACGAACACTCGGATAAATAGTACAAGCTCTGTATCAAAACAGAGCTTGCTTAATATATCACTATTCGACTGCGAATGCAAGTACTTTTTGCAAAATATTTGTGGCTGTATGAGTAATATTCTTATTATGCAATCGATGTTATCTAATGCATTCACTTATCCGAATATTATTTAACACTGAACAGCTATTTTATCATTCTTCCGATGATGTCTCCTCTACAGGGAACCACTTCTCGCTCAGCTCATCCATTTTGCCGTTATTTTTAAGAACAGCTATTGATTTGTTGAGAACATTAAGAAGCTTATTGTTTCCGGATTTTACAACTGCACCTAAATTATTTCCATTGTCATCCGTATAATATGGTACCGAAAAATCATATACGTTATCGACATTATCAGATATAGCCACTCCGCTTATCACACAGTCAAATGCGCTTGTGTCAAGCTCCGCATATATTCCGCTATACTTCATCTTCACGAATTTGACATCCAATAGAGTAAGCTCTCCTATCGCATTGGCAAGATCAATCTCAAAGCCTTCAACCTTTCCGTTTTCATCCTCTGCAATATATGGACTTGACGATATTCCTACAAGAAGAACGCCATCATTTATCGTAGTCCCACTCTTAACTTCTACTTCCGCTGTCACAATCTCCGTGCTCTCCGGCTGTGCATCTGCCTTCTTAGCACATCCTGCAAGTGCAAATATACATACACCCAACAACATAATATATTTAAGATATCTCTTCATCACTGTCACCTTTCTCATTACTTACCAGCGCATCACCTAAAAACTACTTCAAAGTGCTGCCTGAAAATTGAACGCAGAATAAGCAATCCCCCGCTTCAAGTGTGTAGAGCACTAAGCGGTGGGTAAGGGGGATGCTTATGCTGACACAGCCTCAATATTTTACCGGCGGCTCTGTTATTATAACATATACTCAGCCATAACGGTATTACTTACATCAATTCCCATATCTGTAAGCTTTATCCTGTCTGCTTCGCAGCTTATAAGTCCCTGCTCTAACTGTTTTTTTGCAATGCTTCCATATATCTCATCAAAGCTTGTGCCAAAATCACACTTGAAGCTCTCCTTGGAAATTCCATCCATCATGCGCAGACCGAGAAACATGAACTCCTCCATCTCATCATTCTTGGTAAGAAGCTGTTCCTCACTATGATTATTAATTGGGTTTTTTATATATCCTGCCAAATCAAACGTATTGGTAAATCTTCTGTCCTCCGGATAACTTTCTGACTTCTTTAAAAGCGAAGCCGCTGCAACTCCGAAGCCAAGATAATCTGTCCGCTCCCAGTATGATATATTGTGACGGCATTCAAATCCCGGTCTTGAATAGTTGGAAATCTCATATCTATAATAGCCTGCATCCGCCAATATTTTCTTCGTCAACGCGTACATCTGCCTGTCCTCATCCTCCGATGGAAGAATTGTACTACCGGCACGCTCAACCATGTCAAAAAGTGGCGTTCCCTCCTCCACAATAAGACTGTATGCAGAAATGTGCTCCGGGTTAAGCTTCACTATCTTACGAAGATTTTTCTCATAACCGGACACTGTCTGATATGGAATAGCCGACATGATATCTATATTGATATTGTCAAAGCCCTCTGTCCTCGCACAATAATATGACTCCTCAAACTGCTCATAGGTATGTATTCTGCCAAGAGCCCTCAGCTCTTCATTATCCGGCGACTGAAGCCCTATGCTTAGCCTGTTCACACCAAGCTCACGATAGACCTTAAGCTTCCGGCTCGTTAAGGTTCCGGGATTACACTCAACGGTAATCTCCGCATCGGATGCGATTGTAAAAAAGCTTCTCAACGTGCTCATTATTTTGGCAAAAAGATGCGGTGGCAGGATTGACGGTGTGCCGCCCCCGAAAAACACAGTGCTGATTTTTCTGTTATCTCCGTTTTTAACTGCCTCTTTACCTGCAAAAGCAATCTCCTTGCATAGTGCATCAACGTAGCTTTCTTTGACTTTATCATCTGCCGGGGCAGAACAAAAATCGCAGTATATACATTTTGAAATGCAAAAGGGGATATGTACATATATCCCCTTTTGTGCCCTTATATCATAACTCATGTAAAACCTCATTTTATATCAGAAAGCTGCCCTTGCCGGACAGCAATTCTGTTACTGTTAAGCCAGCAGCAAAATGCTATGCATTTTAGTTGAGCTTCTCAAGCATGTTATTGATACGCTCACGCATCTTATCCTCGCCCATTATATGGAGAATTGTCCATAAATCAGGTGAGTTAGGCGCTCCTGTAATTGTGATACGAAGTACCTCTGCGATATCAGACACACTTCCCTTGAAATTCTCAGGATTAGCCTTGTATGCCTTCATATCTGAGGCAAATCCGCACTCATCAGCTATAGCCTTTACATTGTTAAACCAGCCGTTATTGTCTGCACTGTGGTCATATGAAGCAAGATACTTCTCAAGAATCTCGCGAACCTGTGCATTGTCATACTTGAAATCATAGCTTGGTACAAATGTCTCATCGAAAAAGAATGAGAACATAGGCATAATCTGCTTAGCGTACTCAAAATCCTTACGTCTTCTCTTCTGACCGACACCCATAAATAATTCAAGTGCCTTCTTAAAGTACTCAGGCGACTTAAAGTAAACGTCAACCATATCCTTATTGTACTCTTTGTTCCACTCATAGAGGAAATCATAGATTGCATCAGTATCCATCTTGGCAAACTCGTTGCGGCAGATGTTGTGAAGCTTGTCCATATCAAAAAGTGCTCCTGACTGTGCCATCTTATGCACATCAAACTTAAATTCCTCAATCGGTGAGTCAGGATGCTTGTCATACCACTCCTCAAAGTTGGAATTTAAAAGTGTCATAAGATATACCTTAACACAGTGAGGATGATATCCGTCCTGACGATAGAAGTCAAGTGAAAGCTCAGGATCCTTTCTCTTAGAAAGCTTTCTCTTACTCATTGTGCCATCTTCAAGCTGCTCCATCTTCATAAGGTGAGCTGTATGTGCATAGTCAGGTCTCTTAAATCCGAGTATATTGAAAAGCTCAATATGTGTAGGAACACTTGAAAGCCACTCCTCGCCGCGGATTACAAGCGTTGTTCCCATAAGGTGGTCATCAATCGCATGTGCAAAATGATAGGTCGGTATTCCGTCAGACTTAAGAATTATCACATCCTGAATATTCTCTGGGAATGAAATCTCGCCCTTGATTGTATCCTTGAATGTAACCTCCTTACCTTCAACGCCCTGTGAGCGAAGTCTCATGACATAAGGCTTACCTGCCTTTATATTCTCCTCAACCTGCTCGCATGTTAGGCAACGGCACTTAGCCCACTTCGTATGATAGCCGGTAAGAATATCATGCTTCATCTGCTCTTCCTTAATCTGGTTAAGCTCCTCCTCCGTACAGAAGCAAGGGTAAGCAAGACCCTTCCTAATTAAGTCCTTCACATATGTCTGGTAAATCTCAGCTCTCTGTCTCTGGAAATATGGACCATACTTATTAATCTCAGGATTATCAATTCCTGCTCCCTCATCGAACTCAATACCGAAGTAACGAAGAACATTGATAATTATATCAACTGCTCCCTCAACCTCTCTCTTGGCATCGGTATCCTCTATTCTAAGATAGAAAGTTCCACCGCTCTGATGTGCAATTCTCTCATCAGCAAGTGCGCCATAGAGATTTCCAAGGTGGATAAAACCTGTAGGACTAGGTGCAAGTCTTGTCACCTGTGCTCCCTTCTTAAGCTCTCTTGCCGGAAACTGTTTCTCCCAGTAATCAGGTGTCTTATCAATGTCCGGCAGACATAACTCTGCAAGTCTGTTGTAATCCATTATATTTTCCTCCAAAAAATTTATATTGTCTATTTTTAAGCGCTGTAATACACAAATTAATTTCAAAAACCTGTCAAACTATCGCTTAATTATCATCTAACTTGAGTACAGCCATGAATGCCTTCTGCGGTATCTCAACATTACCGAACTGTCTCATTCTCTTCTTTCCTTCCTTCTGCTTTTCAAGCAGCTTCTTCTTACGTGAAATATCACCGCCGTAACACTTTGCAAGGACATCCTTGCGCATAGCTCTTACAGTCTCTCTGGCAACAATCCTGCCGCCGATAGCTGCCTGAATAGGAATTTCGAACAGCTGTCTTGGAATCTCATCCTTAAGCTTCTCACACATCTTTCTTCCTCGCTCTGCGGCACTGTCAGCATGAACGATAAATGAAAGTGCATCAACTTCTTCCTTGTTGACAAGGATATCAAGCTTGCAAAGCTTAGACTGGACATAGCCCTTAAGCTCATAATCAAACGAAGCATAACCTCTTGAACGCGACTTAAGCGCATCAAAAAAGTCATAGATAATTTCGTTCAATGGAAGCTCATATTTAAGGAGTGCTCTAGTAGTCTCCATATATTCCATGCCAAGATATACACCTCTTCGCTGCTGACATAACTCCATTATCGGCCCGACAAATTCGGTAGTAACCATAATCTCAGCAGACACAACAGGCTCTTCCATGTAATCTATCTCTGACGGATCGGGAAGATTGGACGGATTGGTAAGATCCATGACTGTGCCATCCGTCTTATGCACCTTATAAATAACACCCGGAGCTGTTGTAACGAGGTCAAGATCATACTCCCTCTCAAGTCTCTCCTGTATGATTTCCAGATGTAAAAGTCCAAGAAAACCGCATCTGAAACCAAATCCAAGTGCAACTGATGTCTCAGGCTCATATTGAAGTGATGCATCGTTAAGCTGAAGCTTCTCAAGTGCATCACGAAGGTCTGCATAATGTGCACCGTCAGCCGGATACATACCGCAGTATACCATAGGGTTAACCTTCTTATAACCCGGAAGCGGCTCAGCGCAAGGTCTCTCGGCATCCGTAACCGTATCACCGACTCTTGTATCGCGCACATTCTTGATACTTGCAGTTATATATCCAACCATTCCTGCTGTCAATTCATCGCATGGTATAAACTGTCCTGCTCCGAAATAGCCTACCTCTACAGTGTCAAATTCCGCTCCTGTAGCCATCATTCTTATCTTAGTTCCTTTTCTTACTGTACCTTCCTTGATACGGCAGAAAACTATTACTCCCTTGTATGGGTCATAGAGCGAATCAAAGATAAGTGCTGCAAGAGGGTTGTCCTTCGACCCCTTAGGTGCCGGAATCTTATGCACAACAGCCTCTAATACCTGCTCAATATTGATTCCGTTCTTGGCTGAGATAAGCGGTGCATCATGCGCCTCAAGTCCTATGACATCCTCTATCTCATCGATTACTCTCTGCGGTTCGGCGCTTGGAAGGTCTATCTTGTTGATAACCGGTATGACATCAAGGTCATGGTCAAGTGCAAGATATACATTCGCAAGAGTCTGTGCTTCGATACCCTGCGCTGCATCAACTACAAGTATCGCTCCGTCACAGGCTGCAAGACTTCTTGAAACCTCATAATTAAAATCCACATGCCCCGGCGTATCAATCAGGTTAAAGATATACTCCTCTCCATCCTCAGCCTTATATACAACACGGACAGTCTGAGACTTGATTGTTATACCTCGTTCTCTTTCAATATCCATGTTGTCAAGCACCTGTGCCTGCATCTCACGGCTGGTAAGCAGTCCGGTCTTCTCGATAATACGGTCCGCAAGGGTGGACTTGCCATGGTCAATGTGGGCTATAATACAAAAATTACGAATCTTACTCTGGTCTATTGACATTTTCTTCCTCATTTCTAATTTTAAAATTAAATCAACCGGATATTATAATCCGCCGCACAACACTCCGGTCAGTTATGCTGGTTCTAGCAGATTAAAAACATCATAAATCACTATATAATACCATATTAACAGAAAAAATGGAAGAGTTTTTTATCCTTGAATCGATACAGCCGGGCAAAGGCGCGCTTTCCGAGCAGCTAACGACGGAGCATATCGTCAATGCAAAGGAAAACCTGCCTGCACAGACTAAGGAACAAAGTCAATAAGGCTGAAAAAAGGCTCCCCAACATAAGGTGGGGAGCCTGATTATTATTCTTTTACTTTTGCTTTTTCTTTCTGCTTAAAACAACTGTTACTGCCGCAGCCAGAATTATTACTGCTATTAGTCCGAATACCACAATGCCTGTGCCGTGGTTGGTTTCGTTGCTTTCGGGCTTTTCAGCATCACCGCTTTCGTTGTCTGCAGCGTGGTTGGTTTCGCCGCTTTCGGGCTTTTCAGCATCACCGCTTTCGTTGTCTGCAGCGTGGTCGGTTTCGCCGCTTTCGGGCTTTTCAGCATCATCGCTTTCGTTGTCTGCAGCGTGGTCAGTTTCGTCAACTATTACCACATAATCCGAAGCATGGCTCAGCGAAAGCTTTGCAACGCCCTCGGAGTTGACTTTTGCGGAGCCGATAAACTCAAACTCGCCATCTCCGAGATAGTAATAAAGGTTTGCGTAAAGTCCCTTGTTTTCCTTGCCAAGACCCATTGAAAGCTTGGCAATGAAGCCAAATTCGCCGCTGTATTCAAGAGTAAACGATGTGCAGTAGCATTCGCCTGTCAGTCTGTTTATAACCTTTACGGGTATATCAGCATCAGGGGTTACGCTAAGGTTGACGTTCTTAGGACTATCAACGTCATTGCCGTTGATTTCCCATGAGAAGCCGTTGCCCATATCCAGAACAAGAGTTATATCCTTGCCTTTAATCAGTGCGAATGTTTCCTCATGAACGTCTGTCGAGCCGTTCATTTCAACAATTACCCTGCCGCCCTCGTCTGTGTCGGCAAGACGGCTGTTGATAACCTCCCAGCCTGGTTTGCCGTCCTCATCCTTGATGAACGGAAGCTCGGCGTTCTCAGGCGGAAGCGTGGTTGCGGCTGAAGTTTCGGACGGAGTTGAGGTTGTTTCCGACGGAGCCGTTGGGGTTTCTGACGGCGTTGGGGTTGTTTCCGACGGAGCCGTTGGGGTTTCTGACGGCGTTGGGGTTGTTTCCGACGGAGCCGTTGGGG
>UQYF01000042.1 GCA_900545175.1 uncultured Eubacteriales bacterium | reverse complement strand
AGGATCCGCAATCTTCTGGTTGATTTTTCAAAGGATAGAACTGTGCTGTTTTCCACTCATGTAGTAGAAGATTTAGCAGCAACCTGTACACAGCTTGCCATTATGAAAAAAGGAAGTTTTTTATATTCTGGAAGCGTGAGTGGGTTGCTGGAAAATGCAAAGGGCTGTGTTTGGAATTGTACGGTACAAAATGCAGAAGAAGCCCGTTTGTTAGAAGCCAATTATTCTATATCATCTAAGCAGTATGTAGAAAATGGAATTCATATGAAAGTATTAAGCAAAGGAAAGCCAAATGAGAATTGTGTCCCGGATAATGATATCACTTTGGAAGATGCATATATTTATTTGACGAATAGTTGAATATAACGGCGGGCAAGTTGCCCGCCGTAAATTATGCGGATTTCAGCAGTTATTGCTGTTGCTACGTGAATAACTCATGATTAACCCTCATTTTGTATTCGAAAGGTGGATATATTTATTATGGAAATATTTCTATGGAAATGATATAATGGACATAACAAAGACGTATTTCTGTGAAGGATTACCGGCTTGAATGGTAGAAAAGCGATTTCACCGTAGAGCTATCCGGGCGCTGTCGGGTATGTGGTCATTTAACAAAGGAAATACAGAGCACGAAAGTAACAATAATATTACAGCGCAGAAATGGGGATATATGAGTACGAAAGCATCACAAAAGGGTACAAAAGCACAGGCCTCCGGGAAGACGACAATCCGGGAACGCCTGCAAAAGGCAATCGGCAGACTGGTACTGTTCTCGATTATACCATTGGTCATTCTTACCGTGCTTCTGAACCTGTCCAGTACTATGAGAAACCTGGAGAACGATATGCTGGTGATTGCTAAGATTTCTGCAGACCGTATCAGTGAGGAACTGAGTGTAACGACAACCATCGTGTCCGAACTTGGATGCAGCTATCAGCTGTCTTCTCCCACATTTACTCAGGAACAGAAGCAGCAGTTTATCAACCAGCGTGTGGAATCATACGGAATGGTCAGGGGAAAACTGATCGGTTCCAGTGGTATCTGCGATTATGACGGAACGGATTATAGTGATCGTGATTATTTTAAGAGATCCATGCAGGGGGAGGTCGTGGTATCAGATCCAGTGATTTCGAGGACGGATGGAAGGCTCACTGTCATGATTTCCGCACCGGTATATGCAGACGGAGACAAGAACAATGAGATTGTAGGCGTGGTATTTGTTTAGCCGGATCCGGAGTTTTTAAATGATATTGCGGCAGCCATCAATATCAGCAGGAATTCCGAGTGTTATCTGCTGGGTGCCATCGGCATTACCATTGCCCACAGTGATTCCGCTGTTGCACAGGAGCAGAAGAACAATAGCGAACTGTCAAAGACAAACAGATCCTTACGGAGCATTGCAAAAGTAGAGCAGAAAATGATGACCGGTGCCACCGGCTATGATGTTTATATCAGAAACGGCAGCTGCACGATACAGGCGTATGCACCGATTGAAGGCACTGATGGCTGGAGCGTAGCGGTGGCTGCACCGTTGACAGACTTTTTAGGTTCTACCATTGTATGTGTAGTCATTGGAGTAGCCGTAGGCGTTGTGGCTGTGATTATCAGTGTGCGCAGGGCAAAAAATATTGGCCGGAATATCGGTGAGCCGGTAGCAGAATGCACGGAGAGATTACGTCTGCTGGCAGAGGGAGATCTGCATACCCCCGCACCGTTGATACAGACACAGGATGAGACACAGGTTCTGGCGGAAGCTACGGCGGTACTGTCCGATAATTTACAGAAGGTCATTGGCGATGCAGATTACCTTTTGGGAGAGATGTCCGAGGGTAATTTTGCCATTGCAACGAATTCTCAGGAAGCTTATGTGGGAGATTTCCAGGGATTGCTGGATTCCATCCGCAAGCTGAATTGCAAGCTCAGCGAGACCTTAAATGAGATCAAGACCGCAGTGAGTCAGGTGTCTATGGGAGCAGGACAGATGGCAGATGCGGCACAGGGGCTTGCAGAAGGAGCTACCGATCAGGCAGGTTCCGTGGAAGAATTGCAGGCGACCATCACGAATGTGACGGAGATCGTCGAGAAGAATGCAAAAGCATTGGGCAGCTCCTATCAGAAAGCAAAGGATTACCAGCAGCAGGCAAAGGACAGCGGAGCGGAAATGAAGGGTCTGACCGATGCCATGCAGCGTATCAATGATACTTCCAGGCAGATCAGTGATATCATCGGTGAGATCGAAGATATCGCTTCTCAGACGAACCTGTTGTCACTGAATGCTGCGATCGAGGCAGCCAGAGCCGGAGAGGCCGGAAGAGGATTTGCTGTAGTGGCAGAGCAGATACGGAAGCTGGCTGATGACAGTGCGCAGTCGGCGGTACATACCAGAGAACTGATCGAGACATCTCTGCAGGAGATCGAACATGGCAACCGGATCACGGACAAGACGGCCGAGGCATTGCAGAAGGTCGTAGAAGGTATTGAGGATCTGGCAAATGAATCAAGAAAAGCCATGGAGGAATCCAAGGCACAGGCAGATGCCATGATGCAGATCGAACAGGGCATTGAGCAGATATCCACGGTGGTACAGAATAACTCCGCTACCGCAGAAGAGACTTCCGCAACCAGTGAGGAACTGTCTGCGCAGGCCACTAACATGAATGAACTGACTTCTGCATTCCGGTTAAGGGAGATGTAAGGAAACAATCGAATAGATATAAGAGATATTTTGAATGCAACAGAAGGCAATAAAAGTATTACCCTGTATTATAAATGCATTGATGGAATCTCAGGCATGCAGGAAATGACACGGAAATTTAATGATGACATGATTATTAAATATGCACCACAGATAAGAGAGGAAATAGAAGTGTATATAATGCTCAAGGATTCCATTGATGATGAGAAAGCTAATAGACAGCCGGTATCCTGTGGATAATATGCTGCAGGATGTGTACATATATCAGGAGGCTTCATTCATGGTGAGTGAAGTCTCTTTTATTTTGCACTGTATAATGGAAAACGGAAATGTTTGTGGAGGAGTAAGGCAGTGAGATTTTTGCATCTTACCAAGTTTTTTTGCAACTTGGTGTGCAGAGTATGGATATGCAAAAGTATATGGTATAATATACATAGTATATGTGTGCTGTTTTCACAATAGCAATTTTAAGAGGGAGGATACTACAGATGGAATGTAATGACAATCAGTTTTTTTATGAGAATGAGGTAGCGGTAACGAAAAATATTATAAGGATTCTGCGGTGGCTGATACTGGCGTTTCCGGCGATTATGATTTTTTCGGTGGCAGGATTGTTCCAGTCAAAAATGTCCGATTTGATTCCGATGACGGCGGTTGGTCTTGTTGTAACAATGGGACCTACAATTGCCTATAAAGCAGGGGTTCCTATTCGTGCGCTTAAATATCTGGCACTGCTTGCTTTATGTGGTCTGCTTGCTGTTATGGCGAGCAACGCCTCTGTCGGAATTTATATGACTTATACACTGCCGATGGTGTTCAGTATATTTTATTATGACAGTAAGCTGACATTACAGACGGCGGTATTCAGTTTTGTATTCCTTGTTATTTCGCTGTTTTTCAGATCCAAAGGGGTTGAACTTATGGAGGGTGAGACAAGCTTCAGGTGGTTTGTTGCACACAGCATGGGCTTTTTGATTGAGCAGTTTGTCATGGCATTTGTATGTGTGAAGGTTGCACAGGGGGCAAGAAAGGTACTTGAGAGCCTGAATGATACACAGAAGACAGCGGTGCTGATGGCGGAATGTAATCAGGCTTCAACACAGCTTAGAACGGAGACCGATGGTTTTAAGCAGAATATCAGCAATTTCCGTGATACTAACGAGCAGATTACGAAGGCTGCCGAGAAGTCGCTTACGGATTGTGACAGCAACGAACAGCTTGCGGTTGAGCTCACACAGGAGACCAGAACGGCTCTTGAAAATGCCAAGAACATAAGACAGCAGAGTTCACAGATGGTTGAAATTGCAAAGGAGACTTATGAAAAACTTGGGGAGTACATTACATATATGAATGATACTGCGGCAAGCATGGAGAAAATGCGCAGCACGGCTGCAGACACGGAGAGTTCTATTGTAAGTCTTAAGGCTGCCATGAATGAGGTAGCGGAATTTGCACACACCATAGGAGATATAACATCACAGACAAATCTGCTCGCATTAAATGCAAGCATTGAGGCTGCAAGAGCGGGGGAGCATGGCAGAGGTTTTGCCGTAGTTGCAGATGAGGTAAGGGTTCTTGCGGAAAACTCAAAGAAGGCGAGTGAGTCCATAAATGACATAATTTCCAATATAGATGAGCTTCTTGAGAGGGTCCAGGATGCGAATAAGAACAATGTGTTGTCCGTGGAGGATAGTTTAGGACAGATTAACGGAGCTAAGGACGAGGCGGACAAGATTGGCAGAATGCAGACTGATTCCAAAGAGATGGCGATGCAGGTATTAGATGCAAGCAAGGAAACGGAGCAGTTTGCTCACAAGCTTGGGGACACCTCGGAAAGACTTAAGGAGCTTGTTGCAAGTTTCAGAGAACAGACCGGACAGGTCGTTGAGCAGGGCAAGAGCCAGCGGAAGGTTACGGAGGAGGTTGAGAACGCTTTCCTCGGAGTTGAGCAGATTGCGGGACAGCTTGTGGAGATTGCATGGACAGACAGCTTATGAGCAGATAAAGGCTTATGTACTGGAACAGACAGTACCGAAAGCTTCATCACTGTATATTGCACAGATTAAGAAGAAGTGTGGATTGGATGTCGGTGAGAACTTCAATCTGGCTAAAATGCAGGCGTTTAGGCATTTTGGAATTTTATAGATTGTGGATAAGCAGCGCCATGTGTTAAAAATATAGTAAAGTATGGGAAAAAGGACATTCCGGAACTGTAGATTTTACAGGTCAGGGGCTGCCTTTTTTGCATGAACAGGGCATATGGATACACATCTCATACAGGAGATACATTTGCTTTTGTCAGAAAGCTTAGGTTGATCTGCATAGATAGCTCCGGCTGGACATTTTTGTGCGCATAGACCGTAAGCACGGTTTCCGTATATTGTGGCAATAGCACACAATGCGCCGTTCCCTTTGAGCATAGAAGCCCTTTTTAAAGCAAAATTTGGCGCTACACCGCCAAAAGACGGCATTGCAATCAGAACCAGAGAATCTTTTTCAAAAGAAATTTTAGCGTAATCTGTATCAGGGAGAGTCAGATCGAGTGTTTCGATTTGTTTCCAGTTTTTAGTGATCGCTTTTGCAACCTTTTCTGTTCCACCGGTTGGTAGAAATATTAGAAATGTACTTAATCAAACATATGACATGCTAAAAGAAAAACTTATATCAAGCATGAAAAACATCACAATGGAAAAAATTGTGTCAGATTATCATTCACTGCCTGACAGAGATAGGTAATTATCTAAACAATTCGATAAATTCAGGCTTGTGTGTATGGTAAATCCAAGCTGGTGTTTGCAAAAAAATAAAGCACAGATATGATAGAATATGTAACATAAATATCATATCTGCGCTTTTTTGAAATTTATAATTGATTTGCAATGCATGTGGTATCGCGATTAATTAATACCGGAGTAATAACCTTATGAACCGGTGTGGTCAGAATAACAGGTTTTCTTTTCTTTCGTTCATTCATCTGTTCGACTAGTATCTCCATAGCGGTTTCGGCTATTTTATCAATTTGCTGTCCGACAGTACTGGTAGGAATGACAGCTTCATTAGAGATTGGAGAATTGTCAAATCCGATTATTTGATAATCTTCTGGAAGTGAACCATATGATCGAATTAGTGAATTTAAAAACATGTTGGCATATGTGTCATTGGCAAGAAAGATTCCCTTTCGTTTTCCCTTATAAGCATTATCAAGATATCCGGCAATTTCCTGAATAGACTTTTGATTAGCTTTATAAGAGTTTCCTAAATCTTTAAGAAGTAATTCATAGGAAAGATTACAATCTCTACAAGTATCAACAAAACCCTGAATACGTCCATATGCGGGGATATATTTAGGGACAACTACATTTATATGAATATATATATCGCAATTACATTTCTTTAGGAGACTTGTCGCCTGAACACCACCCATATAGTTATCAGTATTGACGCTGTTTGTATATTCATCTTCCCGTTCAATAGTGACAATAGGAATGTTATAGGAGGCCAATTCTTTAGAAGGAATGGTATGACTTAACACAATCATTCCCTCAATGTTATAAGCTAATAATTCCTTAATGTACTGCCGTTCTATAGCTTCATTTGAGTTTCCGGAAAAAACAAGAAATTTGTATCCAAATTTTTCATAAGACAAAAGAATTTGGTTAAGCATCTCAGAATAGTAATGCAGATACAGATTTGGAACAATAATACCAACAAATTCCGTTTTCCCGCTTGCAAGTATCTTTGCAACTTTATTTTCTTTATAATCTAGATCAATTAATGCCTTTGCAATGATTTCCTGATTTTTTAAAGTAAGTGAATCCGGATTATTAAAATAGCGTGAAATAGTAGTCTTTGAAAAATTAGTATATCGTGCGATGTCATCAAAAGTTACTTTATTTTTGCTCATGATAGTCAGCTCCTTTATTATTCTATCATTATATCAAATTCGGAATTATTATTCAATCAAAAAATAACCGGTTACTTTACCGGTTATGCACATTTGCTAAATATTTACCGCAATGTTTGTCTAAAATCATGAAAAAATAGTTGTATCTTGACTTCTATAGTAATAAAAGATATGATTAAGGAAAGAAATAAAG
The DNA here is from genome assembly GCA_900545175.1 of uncultured Eubacteriales bacterium. Classification (GTDB taxonomy): domain Bacteria; phylum Bacillota; class Clostridia; order Lachnospirales; family Lachnospiraceae; genus CAG-882. The sequence goes on along the minus strand of UQYF01000042.1, from coordinate 14,322 downwards.
TAACCGGTTACTTTACCGGTTACAACACATAATAAGAAATGGAAGGAGTATGAAAAGTGGAAGCGAAAAAACACTTAACAAATGGAAAACGAACAATGATGCAGAAACTGTTGTATGTCAGAAAAAACTGGCAATTGTATGTGTTCTTCCTGATGCCGGCACTTGTATTTACGATTGTTTTTAAGTATTTGCCAATGGGTGGAATTCTTATGGCGTTTGAAGATTATAATGTACGTCTGGGAATTTTAGGAAGTGAATGGGTAGGACTGGAGTATTTCAAACGATTTTTATCTTCACCGGATTTTATGAGCTATTTATTGAATACGTTAAAGTTAAGTTTATATGGTTTATTATGGGGATTTCCAATGCCAATTATATTGGCACTGCTATTGAATCAAATTCGTAGTGTTGGCATTAAGAAAAAAATTCAGCTTTTGATTTATGCCCCTAATTTTATATCAGTTATCGTCTTATGTGGTATGGTGAGAATGTTTTTATCTCCGGTAGGACCGCTCAATCAAATTTTGGGAACATCAACAAACTGGATGACAATGCCGGAGGCGTTTAGAACAATTTATATTGCCAGTGGAATATGGCAATGTGCCGGGTGGGCTTCCATCATGTATACTGCAGCCTTATCAAATGTAAGTAAAGAGTTAGAGGAAGCGGCCATGCTTGATGGTGCAAATGTTTTACAGCAGGTAAGGTATGTACAGCTTCCTGCTATTAAAAATATTATTGTGATTCAATTCATTCTTTCTGCGGGAAATATTATGAGCGTTGGATTTGAAAAGGCATATGCACTTCAAACAGAAATGAATCTGCCAACATCAGAAATCATTTCAACATATGTATATAAGATCGGTTTACTGAATGGTGATTATGGTTATTCCGCAGCAGTGGGTATATTTAATTCCATCATCAATGTGATTTTATTGCTTGTTGTAAATGGAATTTTATCAAAATTAAACGATGGAGAAGGATTATAGAGAGGAAAGCATACAATGAGAGCACAAAAAAACAAATCAAAGGCAATAAAAAGAAGTACAATTGACATAATTATTCTTTTTCTGGGATATAGTGTTTTAGCATTATTTATATTAGCAATTGTTATTCCACTTGCTTATGTTGTAATAGCTTCTTTTATGGATCCAAATGTGCTGAATAATCAGGGGATCAGCTTTAGAATGAGTGACTGGTCATTGGAAGCATATAGAAGAGTGCTTGAGGATAAAATGATATGGCGGGGATTTGCAAATTCTTTCTTTTACTCCATTACAGCAACGGCAATCTCTGTTTTCATTACACTTCTCGCAGCTTATCCAATGGCTAAAAAAGAATTGGTAGGTAGAAAGTTTTTTAATACATTATTTGTTATTACTATGTTTTTTGGAGGAGGATTGCTTCCTACATTTATTTTGATGAATCAGCTTCGTCTGGTTAATACAGTATGGGCAATTTTGCTACCAGGTGCATTTAATGTATGGAATATGATATTGGCAAGAACCTATTATCAGTCTGTTTCCAGTGAATTATGGGAAGCCGCACAGATAGATGGAGCAAACGAGATACAGTACTTCTTCCGGATTTTACTTCCACTTTGCAAACCAATCATTGCAGTCTTGACATTATGGGGATTTGTTGGAATGTGGAACAGTTACTTTGATGCAATGATTTATTTAAATGATGCTGATTTGCAGCCTTTACAGTTGGTACTTCGTTCTATTTTGGTAAAAAATACACCACAATCAGGAATGATTGCCGATATTCAAAGTACCGCAGAAATGGCAAAAATGGCAGAATTACTAAAATATTCAACAATTGTAGTATCCAGTATTCCACTTCTTGTGATGTATCCATTTTTCCAAAAATACTTTGACAAGGGTGTTATGGTAGGTTCAATTAAAGGCTAAAAATAGTAGTAAGGAGACAACGCAGATGAAAAAAGGAATAAAGAAAACAATTTGTATATTACTGGCTGCTATTAGTTGTATATCATTAGTTGGTTGTAGAGAAGCGGCAGTAGGGCAGGCCGACATCAATCCACAAACTCCGATAGAGGAAGTTACTTTCCCATTATCTGAAACAAAAGAATTGTCATTTATTACGAATGCACCTGCCAGAACAGAGCAGGATCCCAATAAAAGAACAATATTTATGAGATTAGAAGAACAGACGAATGTACATATCAATTGGACATGTTTTGTATCTGATCAGTTTGGAGATAAGAAAAACCTGGCTTTGGCACAGTTTGGAGCATTACCTGACGGATTGTTTGTAGCAGGAATGAGTGACTATGATTTGCTTCGTTATGCAAAACAGGGAATTATTATCCCTTTAGAGAATTTGATTGATAAATATATGCCGAATTTACAATCTGTTTTTGAAAAGTATCCGGAATACAGGGTAATGTGTACCGCACCGGATGGGCATATATATTCCTTCCCATGGATTGAGCAGCTTGGAGCCGGAAAAGAGGCCATACAGGCAATTGGTAATATTCCATATATAAACAAGAAGTGGCTGGATTATCTAGGATTGGAAATGCCAAAAACAACAAATGAATTAGAGGAAGCTTTGATTGCTTTTCGTGATCATGCAAAAGAACTGCAACAAGAATTTGATATTGCAGGCGGCGTGATACCAATGTCCTTTATTATTAACAATGGAGATCAGGATCCGGCTATTTTAATTAATGGATTTGGCGAAGGATATGGAGACACAGGTGACCATTTTGCAGTAACAGATGAAGGAAAGGTAATTTATACCTCTGTACAGGAAGGATATAAGGAAGGAATTATCTGGCTGCATCATTTGGTAGAGGAAGATTTGGTGGATCCAGAGGCTTTTACGCAAGATTGGTCTACTTATGTAGCAAAAGGTAAGAATCACAGATATGGATTATGCTTTTCCTGGGATATAGCTAATATTGATAATTATGAAGATTATGTAATGCTGCCGGCACTTGCAGGACCTGAAGGTCTTGTAAACATAACAAGACAGAATAGTAGTGAAACAAGTGGATTTGACAGGGGACGTTGTGTTCTTACTTCAAATTGCAGAGATACAGCACTTGCAGCTGCGTGGATTGATCAAATGTACAACCCTATTCAGTCCGTACAGAATAACTGGGGTACTTACGGTGAGGAAAATAGTGATAATATTTTTGAAATGAGTACAAATGCTAATGGGGAGCCGATGTTAAGACATATGGAGCTTAGTGGCAAATCTCCAGTAGAAATTCGTGAGAACCAGTCGGTCAATGGACCGCTTGCTATTTTGAATGAGTACTACAACGTGTATGTAACAGAACCTGATGACGCAAAATGGCGCCTTGATAATATGCATGAAACTTATCTTTCTGATATGAACAGCAAATATGTATTCCCTAATGTTTTTATGAGCATGGAGGATACGAACAGAGTTTCACAGCTAGATACTGATATCAAAAAATATGCAGAGCAAATGAAGGCAAGTTGGATTTTAAATGGTGGAGTTGAAGAAGAATGGGATAGCTATCTGCAAAAAATGGAGGACTATGGACTTTCAGAGTATCTGGAAATCAAACAGAAATATTTTGATGCATATATAGAGTCATTATCAGGTAAAAATTAGTATAGAGGTGATAAACATGAGTGAAATGGTAGAAAAAGCTAGAAACTATGAAATCGAAGAAAGTATGAAAATAACACAGAATAACAGACCGGTATATCATTTTTCAAATCCGGTTGGCTGGATGAATGATCCTAATGGCTTTTCTGACTATAAAGGGGAGCATCATTTATTTTTTCAATATTATCCTTATGCAACATATTGGGGGTCTATGCATTGGGGACATGCAAAAAGTGCGGATTTTATCAAGTGGGAATACCTTCCGGCAGCATTGGCGCCAGATCAGGACTATGACAATTTTGGTGTATTTTCCGGCAGTGCTATTGAAGATGGAGAAAAGCAGATACTGATTTATACAGGTGTAGAAGAAAAAGTAGTTGAAAATGGAATAAAACGTATCCGCCAGAATCAATGCGTTGCAATAGGAAATGGTGTTGAATATGAAAAAATTGAAAATAACCCGGTTGTAACTGCGGATATGTTACCAGAAGGAAGTAGTTTGGAAGATTTTAGGGATCCGAAAGTATGGAGGGAAAATGGAAAATACTATATGGTTGTTGGTAGTCGCCATAGTGATGGAAGCGGTCAAATTGTGTTGTTTTGTGCAGAAAAGCCGGAAAAATGGGAATTTGCAGGAATTCTAGATCGTAGTGAAAATAAGATAGGAAGGATGTGGGAATGTCCTGATTTTTATCCTTTAGGTGAAAAACAGATTCTTATGATTTCACCACAGGAAATGGAAGCAGTAGGATTGGAATTTCACAATGGTAACAATACAGCATTTTTGATTGGAAATTATGACAAGGAAAAGCTGAAGTTTACAAGAGAAAAAGTACAGTGTGTAGATTATGGACTTGATTTTTATGCACCACAGACTATGGAGACAGAGGATGGAAGAAGGATTTTGATTGCGTGGATGCAGTCATGGGATAATCCAATGTATCCTGATACTCAGCGATATTCTGGTATGATGACTATTCCGAGAGAGTTATCAATTAGGGAGGGAAGAATTTGTCAGCTGCCGGTGCGTGAGATTGAAAATTATCGCAGCAATGTTATACGGTACGATAATGTCTGTATTCACGAAGAGACGGAATTGAAAGGAATTAGTGGAAGAAGCATTGATCTGCAAATAGCTCTTAAAGGGAATGAATATGGAAAATTTATAATAAAACTGGCTGTGGATGAAAAGCATTATTCAGAAGTAATCTATGATATGGATGAAAAAACACTTACATTTGACCGTATCCATTCTGGTTTTAAGAAAGATACAATAAGCACACGCAGTATGTATGTCTCAGATAAAAAAGATGTGATAAATCTTAGAATTTTAGTAGACAGATTTTCTGTGGAGATATTCGTAAATGATGGAGAACAGGTAATGACTTCGCTGATTTATACACCGTTAGATGCTTCAGGAATTAGTTTTGCAAGTAATGGAAAGGCATATTTAGATGTAATCAAATATGATATTGAGGTAGAGTGATGGAAAAATATGATGTTGTAGCAATGGGCGAATTACTCATTGACTTTACACAAAATGGATATAGTGAACAAGGGAATCCGATTTTTGAAGCTAATCCGGGAGGGGCACCATGCAATGTGCTTGCCATGCTGCAAAAGCTGGGAAGAAAAACAGCCTTTATTGGTAAAGTTGGTCAGGATGGTTTTGGATTACAGTTGGAGAAAGCCTTAAAGGAAACCGGAATTTCAACAGAAGGTTTGTGTTTTGATAAAGAAGTACATACAACTTTGGCAGTTGTACAAAAGAAAGAAGATGGAGATAGGGATTTTTCCTTCTACAGAAAGCCGGGAGCGGATATGATGCTTCGCACGGAAGAAGTGAAGGAAGACCTGATACGAAGGGCAAAGATTTTTCATTACGGCTCACTTTCTCTTACTGATGAACCGGTGAGAACGGCAACTGTGAACGCCATTGCGGCAGCTGAGAAAGCGGGTGTCTGGCTTTCTTTTGACCCGAACTTAAGAAAGCCTTTGTGGGAGTGCGAGGAACTGGCAAAGGAACAGATCCGATATGGACTGGGTCATTGTCATATACTGAAAATATCCGATGATGAGCTGGTATGGCTTACCGGCGAACAGGATTATGATAAGGCCATACAGCAGCTTAGGGTAGAATTTAGTATTCCTCTGATTCTTTTATCGCTGGGAAAAGATGGCAGCCGTGCTTATTGCGGGGAGGAGAGGGCAGAGATACCGGCATTCCTAAATGAAAAAACGATTGAAACGACCGGCGCAGGAGACACATTTATGGGCTGTATGCTGAATCAGATTTTAAAAAAGGGATATCAAAATCTGAGCAGACAGGACATGGAAGAAATGCTTACCTTAGCCAATGCTGCCGCCTCTATCATCACCACCAGAAGAGGTGCACTTAGGGTCATGCCAAAGGAAGAGGAGATTTTAGAGCTAATCAGATTCTAAGAAAATGGAGACTGCTATGACGAGCAGGAAAAGTGCTTTCAGGAAAAATCTATGATCCGGGATTGAAATTAAGAGACTCGAACTGTTAAGGAAACAATTGGAGTAAAAGAAAAAGCAGCTTGATTGAAGGATAAGCGTTCAAATATTCTTCAAGGAATGGTTGGAGAAAATCAATAACTCAGGTACAAGAATATTTTGTCCATCAGGGATATCAGGCATGTTTTGACACCTGAATCATGATAGGAAATTTCGTTGAAATTTCCTATCATATAAAAATTATCAGTGAATGTCCGTAAGAAAATTATGGTCTCTGGCCAAGTCCGCCTTCAAGAGTGAGAGTCTCACCGGTCATAAACTTGAAATCAGGGGAAGCTAACTGAACGCATACACGTCCGATTTCTGTCTCAACATTACCATAATGTCCCATTGGAGGCATTTTTACATTAGCTTTGAAGGCATCTGGATATGCTTTTTCAAAATTTTCAAGCTGTGCAGTCCATGCAAGCGGGCAGACGATGTTGACATTGATTCCGTCAGGACCCCATTCGGTTGCAGTTACTCTTGTAAGACCACGTATGCCTTCCTTTGCAGCTGCATATGCACACTGACCGAAATTGCCGAAAAGACCGGCACCGGATGCAAAGTTGATTACGGAGCCTTTAGTCTCTTTAAGATATGGATAGCATGCCTTCATATAATAGAAAGCGGCATACAGACCGGAATATACTGCAAGGTCGAACTGCTCTGTAGTATGGTCAGCGAGAGTGACACCGGATGCGGATGCCTGTGCATTGTTGATGAGTACATCAATACGTCCGAATGTGTCAATGGCCTGCTTTACAACATTGGCAACAGTTGCTTCATTGTCAGCTCCGGCACTCACATCTGCCTGTACAGCGAGAACCTTAATACCGAATTTTTCCTCAAGCTCTGCTTTTGCGTCTTCAAGCTTCTTAATATTTCTTCCGGTGATAACAAGATTAGCTCCTTCTTTTGCATATGCTGTAGCAATGCCGTATCCGATTGAGCCACAGCTTCCGTCCTGGAGAACGGCTCTTCCTCCGCCTGTTATGATGGCTGTCTTACCTGTTAAAAATCCCATTTTATTGCCCCTTTCTGAAAATTATATTTGATAAAATAATAATTTGACGAACAAATATTTGTGTCAAGTGAGTAAAGTATAACATAGTTGTATGATAATTGTATACAATAGTCAAAAATTTAACGAAAATTCTTTCTGTTATAAAAAGTTATGGAGCAAAATGAGTATCAAAATCATATTGGCAGCTTTGAACAAAAGGCATATAATAGACATATTAAAATGATATGAGAGTCAAAAGGTATTTTTTCCTTCATATCATTAAAATATTTTTATAACATATGTTCTTAAAAAGTGTTGATATGACCGCTTATTAAAGGAATGTATGAAGGATGGAGGCAGATATGAAATTTCATAAAATCAGGACAACCGTGTCATTGATGTTAACGGTTATTGTTCTTAGCATAACAGGCTGTGCAGGTTCTGACAATGATGCGGCTTTAAATAACCGGCTTTTGCAGAGCCTGTCGGAGTCGGAAGCTTCAACATGGCAGCTTACAACGCAGGAGACAACAACAGCACAGCTTACACAGGAAACAACGCAGCAGCTTACGCAGGGAGCCGAAGCACAACAGAGTGCAGCAGAAGAAGCTGATGAGACACAGGAGGCAGTACAGCTTTCGGAGGATGACCTGCTTGTTGATGCAAGCAGGCTTGAAATTCCTGAATACAGCGGTACGGATTTTTACATAGTCAATGATAATGTTCCTTTTTTCAGCGAGAATTTACAAAATTATTCCGGGAATAATTTTATCTATCTTTCAGAGCTTGATGAACTTGGAAGATGTGGCACCTGTATAGGTATGTTTATCAATTCAACTCTTCCAACAGAGGAAAGAGGAGAGATTGGACATATCAAGCCAAGCGGGTGGCATACAGCTAAGTATGATAAGTCGGTTATTCCGGATTTGTATCTCTATAACAGATGTCATCTCCTTATGTATGCTGTTTCGGGAATCAATGATGATACGAGAAATCTGATTACAGGAACAAGACAGATGAATCTGGACATGTTAGAGCTTGAAAATCAGGTTTTGGATACCTTAAAGTATGATGAAAATGCGAGAATGCTATACAGAGTAACACCTGTTTTTGACGGAGACGACCTTGTGGCAAAGGGGGTGCTCATGGAAGCATTAAATATCGCAGATGACAATGGTCTTAGCTTTTGCATGTTCATCTACAATGTGCAGGATGGAATTGTAATAGATTATGCCACAGGCGATAATGAACTTGCGGATGAAGCTGTGAATACTGCGGTTGAGAACACTGTGACAGAGAGCGGAAGTGATAACGGTAATGAGATAGATATTCAGAATGGAACAGATGCTTCAAGTGAGATAGAGACGACACAGGAGATTACGACACAGGCTGAGACGACTAAACAGGCTGTTGATACAACTACACAGCCGGGAACGGATTATGTCGCTAATACCAATACAAAGAAATTCCACTATACTTGGTGTGCATCCGTCAACCGGATGAAATCGGAAAACAGGCTTGATTACACAGGGACAAGGGAAGAACTTATCAATATGGGATATGAGCCTTGCAAGAAATGTAACCCTTAACACCTAACCTTTTTTCACTTTTAACCGTGGTTTTTTCATGTACTAATGCATAGCAAGGTGTTACGATATGGCTGTAAAATTGCTGATGCATAAATTAAGATGCATAGGGCAGCATACCGGTTACACATCAAACATATATTATGGGAGGCAATATGGGACAGTACGCAAAACCGTTATCACTTAGGGGGGTTCAGATTGACGACAGGTTCTGGAAGGAGAAGCTGGAGCTTGTAAGAAATGAAGTTATTCCATACCAGTGGGATGCATTAAATGACCGCGTCAAAGGGGCAGCACCAAGCTTCTGCATGAGAAATTTTAAGGTTGCTGGAAAGATTACAAGAGAAAGACGCAAACAGGGTGAAAAATATCAGGAGAAGATATGGCCGCTTGATACTTTTGAGACACTTCCAAGTGATATGGAGCATATGGAGGACAGATTTTACGGTTTTCTTTTTCAGGACAGTGATTTTTCAAAATGGATTGAGGCGGTTGCCTACTCGCTCACACAGCATCCGGATGAAGAGCTTGAGCGCATAGCTGACGATGCAATAGATATTGTATGTGAGGCACAGCAGGATAATGGATATCTTGATACATACTACATAATCAATGACATGTCTAAGACTTTTACAAATCTTCGAGACAATCATGAGCTTTACTGCTTCGGACACCTCACAGAGGGGGCAGTCGCATATTATCAGGCGACAGGAAAAGATAAGCTTTTAAATGCCGCAAGGCGTTTTGCGGACTACATCTATGACTGCTTTGGAAAAGAGGACGGTAAGAGGAAGGGATATCCGGGACATGAGATTGCGGAGATGGCACTTATGCGTCTTTATGATGTTACGGGTGATGAAAAGTACAGGGAGCTTTCAGAATTTTTCATAAATCAGAGAGGCACAAGACCATATTATTTTGACAGTGAGCATCCTGAGACTGTAAAGAAGGGAGATGAGGATGAACTTCGCCATTCATATAATCAGGCACATCTTCCGGTGCGTGAACAGGATGAGGCCGTAGGACATTCAGTTCGTGCCGTGTACCTGTATTCGGGTATGGCAGATGTTGCTATGGCTGACAGCGATGAGACACTGTACAATGCCTGCCTTAAGCTGTGGGATAACATAACACAGAAGAAGATGTATGTGACAGGCGGAATCGGCGCTACACATATGGGCGAGGCGTTTTCTTTTAACTATGATTTGCCGAATGATACAGCTTACTCGGAGACTTGTGCTGCGATAGGACTTGTATTTTTTGCGAGAAGAATGCTTCAGATAAAGGCAGACCGCCGCTTTGCGGATGTGATGGAGAGAGCTCTTTATAATACTGTGCTTGCGGGAATGGCAGCGGATGGCAAGAGCTTCTTCTATGTAAACCCTCTTGAGGTTTATCCGAAAGCCTGCCATGAGGATGCAAGAAAATTCCATGTAAAGCCGGTACGTCAGAAATGGTTTGGCTGTGCATGCTGTCCGCCGAATATTGCGAGACTTTTAAGCTCGCTTTCGATGTATGCTTATACGGAGAATGATGATACATTATTTGCACATCTTTTTGTCGGCGGAAATGTGAGAAAATATATAGGACAGACAGGAGAATGCGCTGACGGTGAAGGAAGCGGCAAGGAGAATGTCGGATGCTTAAGCTTCTATGTGACAACGGATATGCCATGGCAGGGAACAACCGTATATAGCTGTACGAACGAAAATCCGGTGAGAGGTACGCTTGCAGTCAGGATTCCTGATTGGAGTGAAAGCTTCACGGTAAGCGGTGTGGCCGGAAATCTGAATGAAGATACAGCAAAGCTTAAGGACGGATATTTATATATAACGCGCGAATGGAAGAAGGGTGATGAGCTTAAGCTTGAGCTTTCGATGAAAACGGAGTTTATAGCAGCAAATACTCGGGTTCGTGAAGATATTAACAAGACAGCATTCAGGCGCGGTCCGTTTATCTACTGCCTTGAGGAGGCTGACAATGGAGCAGAGCTTCACAGGCTGAGCGTGTGTGTCAATGCCAAGCCGGAGGAGATTATTCTTAATATCGCCGGAACTGATGTAGTGGCACTTAGGATTGCCGGAAAAAGACTGGTTGATACAAGTGATAATGCGTCGGGCGGGGATGAAGCCGGCAGCGTAAATGCTTCGTGTGAAATTAAAGAGCCGCTGTACAGCACACTTTACAAGCCTCAATATGAGGATGTCAAGCTCACATATGTTCCATATTATGAATGGAATAACAGGGGCGAAGGCGAGATGAGCGTGTGGGTGAATTATACTTTTGATTAGAGGATGAGTTCCTGCGTTTCAAGATAAAATTATATAGACACCGGCAGATGATTTAACTAATTAATCAGATTTATGATATATAATGTAAAATAACTTGGTATATACAGTCTGCTTTATATGGAAATAGAAAGATGTTATGGTGGCATAAATGTAAAAAATCGCTTAGACCGTGAGGTATAAGCGATTTTTTGCTTTATATTGCGGTATTATTTTACAGCATCCTTGACATCGGCAAACAGCTGCATGTCATCTTTGGTGAGCTTGACATTGGTTGAGAAGCTTTTGCCGTCATCGGTTGTAATATTGACTTCTATAATTGTACCTTCCTTTATGACATCGTTTCCTGACACTGCACGAAGAAACATTGGAAACTTAGGGTGTGATGCGCTGAAGCGATCCCAGGATGATTTTAATTGAAATAATTTTGCTGGATTCATGAGTATTCCTTTCTGTACGGTTGATAAGAGAGCGTTGGAGCCGGAAAAATTAATAAAATATCAAGGATATGCATTTGGCTCCTGACACTATGATTTAATAAGGTAACTATATAGAGCTGTTGCTTCATAATATCAGCGAGGCATAGCTGCTAATGGGAAAACGAGAGTGTCATTAAAAAAACTCCGTTTATGATATTCAGAGTACATTGTATCGGATTTTTTGTCAAGCTTGACAAAGTGCAAGCTAAGGCATCAATAAAAAATATTTTAAACACGATAGCATAATATTATTTTCGATAATGGTTGGAAAAAACGAGCTGATATTGTAAAATATCTACATGATTTTATGTAAATATAATAAGATGCGGTGGTAAGATATTCTGCCACCGGCGTAATTTATTTGACAATAAGCTAGACACGTTCTGACAGATAATTGCGTTATGTCGGGACAGACTATGCGAATGGAGAAAATATGGAATGGAAATATAATGCATCGGCATGTACACTTTGTCCGAGAGAGTGTGGTGTGGACAGGAGCAGCGGAGTGCATGGAGTATGTGGCTGCGATAGTGAGATATATGTGGCAAGAGCTGCTCTTCATATGTGGGAGGAACCGTGTATATCGGGTGAACATGGCTCCGGGACGGTCTTCTTTTCGGGCTGTCCGCTAGGCTGCGTGTTCTGTCAGAATTCTAATATTGCAAATGCGAAGGTTGGAAAGAAAATTTCCGTGGAGCGTCTTTCAGAGATTTTTCTTGAACAGCAGGAGCGTGGAGCATTAAACATCAATCTTGTGACACCGACCCACTATATACCGCAGATTGCGGCGGCACTTGATTTGTCGAGGCAGCAGGGCATGACACTTCCGGTGGTGTATAACAGTGGTGGATATGAAAGGACGGAGGCACTTAGGATGCTCGATGGCCTTGTTGATGTATATCTACCCGATATGAAATATATGTCATCAGCTCTTTCAAAGAAATACAGCAAAGCACAGGATTATCCTGAGCTTGTGAAGCTGGCACTACAGGAAATGTTCAGGCAGGTTGGAAAACCTATATTTGAACCGGAAGATAGAATTGTAAAGGAAGCGGATAAAGAAAAGATAATGGCTTCATATGAAGACAGCTTAACCGGCAAAGGCAATATGGACAGAGCAGATAACAGTGCAGATAATATAGAGGCAAAGCAGTTTGACAGCACTGTAGATGATAAGCAGAGCGATTTGCTGTCCGATGAGGATGGTCTTATCATGAAGCGGGGCATGATAGTCCGCCATCTTGTGCTTCCGGGCTGTACCGCTGATTCTAAAGCAGTCATAAAATATCTCTATGATACATACGGCGATGATATTTATATGAGCATCATGAGCCAGTATACGCCTATGCCCGAACTCATGCCGGGCGGAAGGTTAAACAAAAGCTATCCGGAGCTTGGCAGATGCATTACACAGGAAGAGTATGATGATGTTATCGATTATGCAATCGATATAGGTGTGGAGAATGCATTTATCCAGGAAGGTGATGTCGCAAAGGACAGCTTCATACCGGATTTTGATATGTTGTCAGGTGTTTAATTCAAATGCAAATGTCAAAAATTATTAAAAAGTGAGGATTAGTATGAAATATAATTGCCCTTATGATAAAAAATGCGGAGGCTGCAATCTGCTAAAGCACGATTACGCAGAACAGATTAAAATAAAGAAGGCTGCACTTGCAAAGCTTCTGGTTCCTTACGGTAAGCTCACGGAAGTTATCGGAATGGAGAACCCTCTTCACTATCGCAACAAGGTACATGCCGTTTTCACAACGGACAGAAAAGGAAATATCATATCGGGAGTGTACGAGGAAGGAACACATAAGGTTGTTGCAGTGGACAACTGCCTTATCGAGAATGAAAAAGCGGATGCCATAATTGCAACAATCAGAAAGCTTCTGCCATCATTTAAGCTCAAGGTCTATGACGAAGACCGCAGAACGGGACTTTTCCGCCATGTTCTTATAAGAACCGCACATAGCACAGGTCAGATTATGGTTGTGTTAGTCTTATCAAGTACGATGTTTCCATCAAAAAATAATTTTGTAAAGGCACTATTAAAGGAGCATCCTGAGATAACAACAATAGTTATGAATATAAATGACAAGCGCACTTCCATGGTTCTTGGCGACAGAGAGCAGACCATTTATGGAAAAGGCTATATTGAGGATGTTCTTTGCGGCAATACATTCCGCATTTCGCCGAAGTCGTTCTATCAGGTTAATTCTGTACAGACAGAGATTCTCTACAATAAGGCAATCGAGTTCGCACAGCTTAGAGGTGATGAGACAGTCATAGATGCTTACTGCGGAATCGGAACCATCGGAATAACAGCAGCGGCACATATGGCAAAGATGGCAGAAAATAATAAAAATAACCTAAAAAGAGGAAATGTTATCGGTGTGGAGCTTAACGCTGATGCGGTAAAGGATGCAGTCGCCAACGCCAAGCGCAACAACATGGATAATATCCGTTTCCACTGTGACGATGCAGGAAAGTTCATGACAAGAATGGCAGCTAACGGTCAGAAAGCCGACGTTGTATTCATGGATCCACCGCGCTCAGGAAGCGATGAAGCGTTCCTAAATTGTGTTGCGAAACTGTCGCCTGAAAAAATAGTCTATATTTCCTGCGGACCGGATACACTCGCACGCGACTTGGGCGTGCTCAAGAAAAGAGGGTATAAGGTTGAGAAGATGGTGGGGGTGGATTTGTTTCCGATGACGGGGCATGTGGAGACCGTCGCATGTCTACAAAGGGTGGATATGTAGAAATCCTGGAATTTACGCACTTTTCACAGGTTTTTAGATTTAATCATACCGGCGGAATCGGAC
>UQYF01000041.1 GCA_900545175.1 uncultured Eubacteriales bacterium | reverse complement strand
ATAGCAAAAGTGCACAACGTCTGATACCAATATACAGAGTTTCGCAATTACCTATATTTTTTATCTCCTATGCCCCTGTAGCTATATTGTAGAGGTTATAGTACACTCCCTGCTTTTGCATAAGCTCCTTGTGAGTTCCGCTCTCTGCAATTCCATCTTCCGTGAGAACTAAAATTCTCTTGGCATTTCTTATTGTGGACAGCCTGTGTGCAATCACAAATGTCGTCCTGTTGGCTGCAAGTGTCTCTAAAGACTCCTGCACGACCTTCTCGCTCTCATTGTCAAGTGCGCTTGTCGCTTCATCAAATATAAGAATAGGCGGATTCTTTAAGAACACTCTTGCAATCGAAAGGCGCTGTTTCTGCCCGCCTGAGAGCTTGATTCCGCGCTGGCCTATGTCAGTGCTGTAGCCTTCTGGAAGACTCATGATGAACTCATGTGCATTCGCCTTTTTTGCCGCCTCATAGACCTCCTCATCTGTCGCATCAGGTCTTCCGTATCTTATATTCTCGATGATTGAACCTGCAAAAAGATATACATCCTGCTGTACTATGCCTATGTTGTTCCTTAAGCACTTAAGCTTTAAGTCTCTGACGTCAACACCGTCAACGCAGATGCTTCCGTCCGTCACATCATAAAATCGCGGTATCAGGCTGCAAAGCGTGGTCTTTCCTGCTCCCGATGAACCTACAAGAGCAACATACTCTCCTGCCTTCACGTCAAGGCTTACATGCTTTAACACATAGTCATTCTTATCATTATATCTAAAGGAAACATCCGAAAAACTCACATCGCCCTTGAACTCATTCTTTTCAACCGCATTCTCCTTATCCTTTATGGCAGGTTCAATGGACATAATCTCAAGAAAACGCTCATAGCCGGAGACACCGTTTTGAAATGTCTCGGTAAAATTGATGAGCTTCTTTACCGGTTCGGTAAAATTATTCACATATAAAAGAAAAGTGATAAGCACAGTCACATCGACAATGCCTTTGGTTATAAATACTGCCCCTGCAACAATCACAACAATATTTATGAGTGTCATAAATGCACCGAGTCCTGAGTGGAAGCCTCCCATATACAGATAGCTGCTCTTTTTTGTCTCAACAAAACGGCTGTTGCCATTGCGGAATTTTTCCATCTCCGCATCCTCGTTTGCAAAGGATTTTACAACTCTTATTCCCGACAGATTATCCTCTATCGTTGCGTTTATGTCCGCAATCTTCGCTCTGTTGCGCTTAAATGCCGCCTTCATCTTCTTATTGAAGAAGTAAGCATATGCAAACATGAATGGGATTATCGCAAATGCTACAAGTGTAAGCTTAATATTTATTGATGCCAGAATAATAAAAGAGCCGATGAACTTTATTATCGATATGACAATATCCTCAGGGCCATGATGGAACAGCTCCGCTATCTCAAAGAGGTCATTTGTTACACGACTCATCAGCTGTCCGACCTTCTGGTCATCGAAGAAGTTGAAGGACAATCTCTGATAATGTGCAAATATCTCATTTCTCATGTCATATTCCATCTTAGCACCCATGATATGTCCCTGATATGCTATGAAGAAATTGCAATATGCCTCAAGCAGGACAAGTCCCACCATCACAAGTGCAAGCTTTAAAATAACCCGAAGTGCTTCGTTCGCTTCATAAAATATGACTGTCCCTGTTATATACCTTATAATAAGCGGTATCACAAGTGTGACTGCCGCTCCCATAATCGCAAAGAACATATCCGCAAAGAAAAGCCCTCTGTATGGCTTATAATATGAGAAAAATCTCTGCCATTTTCTCATATTTTTCTTGGCATCATATGACACATCAAACGGATCTGTAGGTATTGATGTGAAGCCTTTATTTTTACTGCCCATTTTTCATTCCTCACTTTATCATAATTTAATCTTCCCAGTTCATAAGCACTGTGAGCATCCTTCTGTATCCGAATGCCTTCTCCCTCATCACCATCCGCTCCATATCATCAAGATTAAGGTCTGAATGCTCAATTTCCATGGAATAGTTGTGTACAAGCCATACCTGCTCATCAAATGTCAGCCTCCTGCCATTCTTATACCACAAAGCCATATCCATCTCATGTATTATAAGAACCGCTGCAAGTCCGAAACGAAGCTTGCTCTCAACTTCATAATCATACACCGCACCCACAAAATATGTGAAAATAAAATATGACATAAGCTGCTCATATTCTTCCATTCTGTCAGCATAATAGCTGTCATACTCTTTGCAGACAGCCGCATACTCATGAGCTGTCATATTCTTATATAAGAGAGCCTGTGTCTCCTTAACAGACTCTGTCCATGATGGTCTTAGTACTTCAAGCTTATACAGCTCTTCAAGCATGTAATTCATATAGCGCTGCCTTAAGCCTGCCTTATTCTTATAGCCGCTGTAGTGCTTCTTTTCTGCGGCTGACTGATGTTCTTTTTCATCAATCTCAAATATTTGGTCATTATCTATAAGCCCCTGTATGCCATGTACAATATCAAGAAGCCTTGCAAGACGGTAACTTACCAAACCATTCTTCCCATGTAAGACATCATACAGAACTTCTCTTATGTCAAGGAGCTTGGTAAACATCAGATAGTCAAAATTCTCATACTCCTCTTCCTCATCGTCATTCTCAGTGTAAAAGCCTGCCCTGCCTCTGTTTTCAAGAACAATTCTTGCCGCCTCGGGGCAGGATACGGAAAGCGAAACCTCCCTGACATTCTCATACTCCTCAAAATGTCTTGGATACCTCTGGCAGAGAATACACATCTTATCCTCGCCCGCATCACAATAGACATCACACAGACCACGCTCATTTAAAAGGGCGCACTTGTGCTCAAACTGCTCGAACATTCCATTCTCCCAATCTATGGAATTGCGAAGGCGCACACCTATCTCGCCCTCCATATTCTCATATCGTTCAAGTGATTCCTCGTCTATCGTTATCTGCCAGCCGGCCGCACAGCAGTTATCCTTGCACTTGCCGCCAATGCAGACAAACTTCTTGTAATAATCCGGATACGTGTATTCCATGTCCTTTATCTCCTTCTATTAAACCAAAAAGTGGCTGCCACACAATCAGACAACCACCCTTTTATTATTGACACATTAATCATTAATCTCTGACTTTTATATGCACTTCACGAAGCTGTGTCTCCGTAACCTCTCCCGGTGCTCCGCACATGAGATCCTGAGCATTTCCGTTCATCGGGAATGTGATTATCTCACGGATGTTCTCCTCATCGCGAAGAAGCATAATCATACGGTCAACACCCGGTGCCATACCTGCATGTGGAGGTGCTCCGAACTGGAACGCATTGTAAAGCGCTCCGAACTTGGTCTTTAAGTCTTCCTCGGTATAGCCTGCAATCTCAAATGCCTTAACCATTACGTCAAGGTCATGGTTGCGGACAGCACCGCTTGAAAGCTCAATTCCGTTACATACAATATCATACTGATATGCAAGTATGTCAAGAGGATTCTTGGTATTTAATGCCTCAAGTCCGCCCTGCGGCATTGAGAATGGGTTGTGAGTGAACACAATCTTCTTCTCCTCGTTGTCATACTCAAACATAGGGAAATCATTTACAAAGCAGAAACGGAAAGCATTCTTCTCATATAAGTCAAGTCTCTTTCCAATCTCGTTTCTTAACTGTCCTGCATAGAGATTAGCTCTCTCCTCCTTATCTGCGATAAAGAAGATGGTATCTTGCGGAACAAGACCTGCAATATCCGCAAGTTCAGACTTATATTCATCCGGAATGAACTTATCGATAGGTCCCTTATAGCTCATATCATCGGCAACCTCAAGGTATCCGAGTCCACCCATTCCTATCGACTGTGCGAAGCTTAAAAGCTTTTCATGGAAGCCCTTAGACATCTCAGCATGAACCTTTATCGCTCTTACTGTTCTCTTTAAAAACGGCTTGAAGGTACATTTCTGGAAGAAATCTGTTACATCCATAATTCTCAATGGATTTCTAAGATCCGGCTTATCGCATCCGAACTCAAGCATAGCCTGCTTGTAGCTGATAACAGGGAACGGAGCCTGTGTTACGGATGCACCCTCAGGTGCAAATTTATTAAACGTAGCTGTGAGCACTTCCTCGCCTGCCCTAAACACATCCTCCTGTGTTGCAAAGCTCATCTCAAAGTCAAGCTGATAGAACTCTCCCGGTGAACGGTCTGCTCTGGCATCCTCATCCCTGAAGCAAGGAGCTATCTGGAAGTATTTGTCAAATCCCGACACCATAAGAAGCTGCTTATACTGCTGTGGTGCCTGAGGAAGTGCATAGAACTTGCCTTTGAACTTTCTTGAAGGTACAATATAATCTCTCGCACCCTCCGGTGATGATGCACACAGAATAGGAGTCTGAATCTCCAAAAATCCCATATCTGTCATCTTCTGTCTAAGGTAGCTTATCACCTGTGAACGGAATACAATATTATCCTTAACCTTTTTATTTCTCAAATCAAGATAACGATACTTAAGACGGACATCCTCCCTTGTCTCCTTAGAAGTCATAATCTCAAAAGGAAGCGAAGCCTTAACCTTTCCAAGCATTGTGACCTTATGTGCTTCAAGCTCTATTGTTCCAGTAGGAATCTTAGGATTGTATGTCTCCTCATCTCTGTGCTCAATCACACCTTCAATGCTTATGCAGTCCTCCTTAGACAGACCATTGAGAAGACTTGTATCTCTCATAACAACCTGCAAAACTCCATACATATCACGCAGATCCACAAAGGACACTCCGCCATGATCACGAATATTTTCAACCCAGCCTGCAACCTTACAGCTCTTTCCTACATCTTCCTCTGTAATACAGTCAATGGTCTTGTCACGATAAATGTTATTAATGTTCATGTTCTCCTCCATATCCGCGCCTGTCTGCGCTCTCATTATTGAATTGCACAAGAGCAATGCGTCCCGGCAATCCATTATTAATCAGATTAGGAATCTGTTCAGAAGCTTTATTAATGGTTATAAAAAAAACGTCCTGAACTAAACCTAGTTCAGGACGAACATACTGTCCGCGGTACCACCTGATTTACTGATAAACAGTCACTTTGCGGTTCTAACAAACCTTCCCGGTTATCGCCCGGTCTACGTCGCCCTTACTTAGATGCGGCAAAATGCCTTCATCTGTTCTGTTTGCAGCTACTGAGTGTTATTCCCATGTGTTCTGCTGCCGGGCTTCCACCATCCCCGGTTCTCTGTAAGTGACCACTCATGGTACTTCTCTCCATCAACGCCTTAAAATGGATTATAATAGGTGTCCTTTAATTTGTCAACATTTTATTACTGTAAAGTGTGAAAAATATTTTACAGCTTAATCACGCCTTGCTATTGTTCTCTTCCAGTTGTCTATCATGCAGCTTGTAAGGCTGATATCGTCATCATTAACCGTAATCTCATCCGGAGTATACCAGCCTGCCATTGAAAGCTCCTCCCTGTCAAGCGCAATTCTGTCATTGCCGTCAAGCTCAGCATAAAAGCCGAGTAAGAAGCCTCCGTCCATTCCCCAAGGCTGGCTGGCATAATAGCTGATATTTTTAACTTTAACGCCAACCTCCTCGAATACTTCCCTTCTTACGGTATCCTCAGCCGACTCGCCTATCTCAATAAAGCCGGCAATAAGCGCATAGCCTTTATAATCTCTTCCATTATACTTTGTCATGAGAAGATGGCTCCCATCGTGGACTCCCACAATCACGGCAGGAGATATCCTTGGAAAAATCAGATTTCCGCAATTCGGGCAGCGCACCGCGCGAAGCCTTGTGTCATGAAAAGTCTGGCTGCCGCATCTTCCGCAATGTGCATTATCTCTGTACCAGCAGTGCAGATGATATCCTGTCATAAGAGCAAACACCCTGTACTTAGGCTTGGCATGGCGCAGTGCTTTATAGTGTTCAAACGCAAATCCGAGCTTTTCCCAGTCAGGCTCACTCCCTATATAATGCGTCACAAGGAAATACTCCTCATTATCTATTGCAAAGAGATACCTGTACTCTGCCACACAGTCCTTAATCTGACCATACTTCGGAAAAAATACATCCCCGGCAGGCGCATTCTTTTCAAGACTGCTTGCAGACTCTTCAGGTATATATCTTGTGCCTTCGCATTTCTTATGCCCCGTCAGCACATAGCTGTCCTTAAAAATAAGGCATATGGCATTGTCATCCGGAGCTTTGTCCGCATAATAATTATTATCATACTTTTTCGGTAAAATATCCTGTAACATATGTTCATTCTTTCTATAAAAAAAATTATCATTTCTATAATCGGTTATTCCCAATACTATTTTACAAGCAGCAAGCATTCTAGTTGGTCATTTTTATTGAAATATCATTTCCGAATGCGTTAATCTCTGCATGGCTTCCGCAGATAATAGGCATCATAGGGGATAAATGTCCTATATCTGTATCCATTATGACAGGTACCTTATATTTTGACAAAATTCCTGTCACAGCATTATACTGGTTCATTCCCATCATATCTGTCCCGAAGCACAGCGGCCTGCCTATTATAAAGCCCTTTACATGCTTAAACCATCCTGCATGCTCCATATTCCACAGAGCTCTCCTGATTCCCATTACATTCAGGTCGCAGCTTTCCAAAAACCATATGATTCCATCATTTTCATAACGCTCGTTAAACCGGGCAACCTTGTCAAAATTCGTACCTGCAAGATTTGTAAGGCAGTCCATGCATCCACCTATAAGGCGGCCGGATAAGAACACTTCATAATCTCTTGCCATGCTCCCGCCAACACCGGGAATATAATAATACAGTTCTCTCTTTTCCGTGAGATTGTATGGAAGAAGTGGATGCTCCTCATCCCTTATGCCTTCCTTCTCCCACATCGGATATCCCTTTACAATATTCTTATTTCCTGTAATGACATCATACGCATCCTGAATTGACTGATGCCATGGCTCCATTCCGAAAGAAGCTGCACACGGAGCATATATCGAAGCCACATCACATATCGTTGTGAGCAGAAATGTAAAATTGGTATTATCGGAAAATCCCATATACCACTTAGGCTTCGCTTCCTTAATCCTGTCAAAATCCACGTAGTCGAGCGTCTCACACATAAGCTCACCGCCGCCGCAGGATATTAAGACATCATTATTATCGCTACAATAATAATCAGTCAGTTCTTTACCGCAATTTTCCGGTGTTGAACTTATTCCGATACCGTCCCCCGCATAACAGTTAGGTCCTATATCAAACTTATGTCCAAGCTCACCGAGCTTTTTCTGTGCGTTGACAAATGATGTCTTATACGGCTCCGTGCTGCATCCAAAAGACGGCGCAACAAAGCCAATCGTACCATCCGGTTTTAAAAATTCTGGAAAACGCATATATTATTCCTCCATATAAATAAACTCTGTACACGACTACTAAACCCCTATGCAATATATTGCATGCAATACATTGCTGCGATATATTTAATGTATTGCTCTATCGCAGTATAGCATCGAATTGACACCTTCTTACATTTCGTTTATACTTCGTGATTGCATAAACAGATTACACAAATTATAAAACGTGAGGTTATTATATGTCACATACTACTCTGAAATCAATACAAAAAATATCAATGATTATACTCGGAAATCTACTCTACTCTCTCGCAATAGCATTTTTCATACTTCCGAGCGGACTCATAACAGGCGGAACAACAGGAATAGCATTGTTTGTAAATTATCTTACAGGACTTGATATAAGCCTCTTTGTTCTTATTTTCAATATATTAATGTTCATTGTAGGACTTATCATTCTTGGAAAGACATTTGCTCTTTCCACAGTGCTAAGCTCCGTATGCTACCCATTTCTGCTCTCCATCGCACAAAAGCTCAATGCCTTAACCGGAGATTTGACACATGACCTCATAATCTGTACAGTGTTTGGCGGACTGTTGATTGGCATAGGAATAGGCATCGTAATCCGAGCCGGAGCCTCCACAGGCGGTATGGACATTCCACCGCTCGTTCTCAACAAAAAATTCGGAATAAATGTATCCGTATCACTCTACGCATTCGATTTTACTATACTTATACTTCAGATGTTCTTCTCAAGCAGAGAACAGATTCTGTACGGTATTCTCCTTGTATGCATCTACACTTTTGCACTCGAGAAGGTTCTCATCATGGGAAAGAGTAAAACCCAAGTCGAGATAATAAGTGAAAAATACAAGGAAATTAATGACCTTATCATAACCCGCTTTGACCGCGGAACTACGCTTTATCAGGCAAAAGGCGGTTTTACAGGCAGTGCCACATGCGCTATTTTAACTGTCGTGAACAAACGTGAGCTCTTTGCTCTTCAGGAAGCTGTGATGAAGCTCGACCCTGCCGCCTTCATAATCATAAGCCAGGTAAATGAAGTAAAGGGCCGCGGCTTCACTCTGCAAAAAAAGTATGCAAAGCTTGATGACAGACATGAATAAAGCTTATTTTTCAGGCTCAGCAGGCTGTCCGGATGTGCCATCTAATATAAGCTTTTCCATAAGCAGGAATTTGCCTTTTCTGAAATAGGCATCTCCCGCATAAGAATATCCCGCATTTTCATAAAGCTTTACTGCACGAGGGTTTTTCGTAAATACGTCAAGACGTATGGACGAAAAGCCCTCTTTTAATGCAGTCTCATCAATATGCTTTAACGCTTCCGATGCAATCTTCATTCCCTGATATTTCGGATGTACGCATAATCTGTGAAGCACAGCAAAATTATCGGATGTGTCCTTAAAATTGCCGAATTTATAAGCTGTATCCTGTACTTTATCAAGCGTATATACAGCTACAAGCTTTCCGCCCTGCTTTACCAAGGTGAGTGTTCCCTCTTTTATGTCCTTTGATACATCTGATATCACAGGATACTGTTCATCCCACTGGTCTATTCCATTCTCCTTCATATCTTCCTTAGCTGCATTTAACAGCTCCATAACCGCATCCTTATCGCTATCCTGCGCTTTCTCAAAGAAAAACATTGTCTCCATGAGGTACGCCCTTATCTGGCTGCACGCACTTAAAACCATAACCGCCGGAATCAAAATTCCAAGCACAGGATTAAAAAGAACGTCTAACACGCCTGCAAGCGACAATATAGTAAGAATCAGTATTATAAATGATACGGCTCCTAAAAAGCTCCACATAATCATGTTATACTTTTTAATTTTTAAATTCGTCTTGTTATTCATGCCGGTTTTCTCCTCATTTTCTGTATTTGTAATTGCGAAACACAAATTCATCGCTAAACAGTCGTGTAATTCTATCAGCCACACAACAAGCGGAGGTCACAACATATGTTTCGCAGGCACCTATATTCCATTTAGAAATTCATGGTAATTATTATACATATTTTCAGCCGATATTTCAATTTAATTGTTGATTTTCTACAACTGTAGTTGTAGAATGAATCATAGGCAAAGAGTACCAATTAGTGTATCATTAGTTGTACAATTTTGATGCATTTTAGTAAATCCAACATCAGGAGAACAGACATGAAAAGACATACAGCTTTATTTTCCGCAGCACTGCTCACACTTATATGCATCCTAGGTAATCTCATTGATATACCGGCCGCCGAATATGGCTACAAATACCATGTTCTTTTTTTAAGCTCCTATTCGTACGCATGGGACATGGTTCCTCTTCAGATTGAAGGCATTAAGAATGAAATTTCTGATGATATTTTATTAGATTATGAATTTATGGATACAAAACGGTTTCCTGATGCTGAGAGCATCGAAATTTTCTATGAAGGACTCGCATACCGCATGTCCAAGTCTGAACCATATGATGCTGTCATCACCGGTGATGACGCTGCACTTCATTTTGCTATTGAACACCATGATGATTTATTTGAAGGACTTCCAATCATATTTGAAGGTGTTAATAATGTCTCTTATGCCATGGAAGTTTCAAAGGATCCACTTGTCACCGGAATCATCGAAGCTCTTTCTGTTCCTAACAACATCGACTTTGCACTCACGCTCTATCCTGATGCCGATACTGTCATCTCAATACTTGACGATACTCTCACCGGCGAAGCTGAGAGAGCATGCTTCTACGATGCTTCAAAGCTCTATCCCGACCTCACATTCAAGGAGATTGACTGTTCGGTACTCACAACGGACGAGATTATAGCCGCACTCTCATCAATTCCCGATAATACTATACTCCTTTATCAGATTATGACTGAGGATGCAAGCGGCAGCCGCTATAACAATGAACAGGCAGTCAAGCTTATCACAGCTTATGCCAACGTGCCTGTGCTTCGAATGGTCTACGGTGGAATAGGTGATGGTCTGTTAGGCGGCAATATTGTATCTCTTAAGCTTTCCGGGGAAATCGCCGCAAAAATCACATCAGAAATAGTCCATGGCAAAGACCCTTCAAGCTACAGTGTAATTGACAGCACTAACATATACTGCATAGATGAAGCCGTTATGAAAAAGTACGGATTAAGTCTTAAGCTTATTCCTGACGGAGCAGAAATTATCAACCATACTCCATCATTTTTTGAAAAATACAGCATTATCATGATTCCGATAACAATTACCATCTCTCTGCTCATCATTATAATTGTAATCCTCCTGCTAAGGACAATACAGCAGCTAATCCTTAACCGTGAACTCACTGTCGAAAAGCGGCAGCTTACAAAAGATTCAACCTGTGATTTTCTCACCGGGCTTTTCAACCGCAGCAAGCTATATTCCGATTTAAACGTCCTCAACAAAAGCCACACCTCATGTGCACTTTTTATATTTGACATAGACGGCTTCAAACATATCAATGACACATATGGCCATGCTGCCGGTGATGATGTGCTTACAGAGCTCGGACGCAGAATAAGCAGTATCAAAAATCCTGCTTTCACGCCATACCGCCTTGCCGGTGACGAATTTATATGTATATACAGAACACGCGACCACGAAAAGATTGATGAATGTGCTAGGCACTGCATGGAATTGTTCGAGCCTGATTTTGAGTTAAACGGCATGTCCCTGTCCGTAAAAATAAGTCTCGGAATAGCCGTGTCACCTGATGACTGCAATGACCTTGAAAAGCTTATTGAATGTGCAGACAAAGCGATGTATACTGTTAAGAAAAACGGAAAGAACTCATACGCATGGTATGGGGACATAAAATAATCGTAATCATCAAAAAAGAAGGATATAATTATGAGTGATTTATCAGAACAGAGCAAGCGTCCCGCAAAGACTATTGCAGAGTCAAGAACAGAGCAGCAATATCTTATACGTCCGGCACATATGAACCACTATGGGAGGTTATTCGGAGGCGATCTGCTTCGATGGATAGACGAGCTTGCCGGCATTGTTGCGAGACGACATGCCAACGCAAACATAACAACAGCCGCTATCGACAACCTGCAATTCAAGGCACCTGTATATGCCGGTCAGATGCTTGTGCTTGTCGGTCATGTGACTTATGTAGGTTCAACCTCCATGGAAGTCCGCGTTGACACATACACCGAAGATTTAGACGGAATGCGCCATGTAATCAACAGAGCCTACATTGTGATGGTAGCTATCGATGACAATGGCAAGCCGATAACGGTTCCAGATATCATAATCGACACTGCCGAAGACAGGATGGAATATGAAGCCGCAAAGAAAAGACGTGACATGAGAAAGCTGCGCCGCGCTGAAGGATTTTAAATAACATTTATCTTGTTTTTCGGATATTGGGATTCGGGTGGCAGAACATGCTGATTTATGTTAAGAGTGTATAGTATATTTTGACACCCGAATCCTATGATGTCGTAGTCAAATAAACAACGATTTACAAATTGAATTAATTGTTTCTAAATTTTGTAATAACTAATAAGTAAAATTTCTATAATAAAGTAATTTATTAACTTGGTTTAACGCAGTTATATCAAACAGTATAAAAACAATTAATACAATTTAATGAAAAAGTCTTATTTAACCTTAACATTCCTATTATATAAAACAAGAACATTCCTGCGATACACTTTTCAGGTATGTTCTTGTTTTTCATTCAGCTAAATATATATCTGTTATACTCTTTTGACATACTGATGTCTGTAGCTGACAAAGCAGCCTTATACTGTTATACTGTTGTTTGGACAGCTCATCCTCTTAGCAAACTACGTTATTCTTATCTACATTTCCATTCTCAAATGCAGCTGCATTCTCAAAAGTTGTAAGGCTGATTGCCTCAAGTGCTTCCTCAGTAAGGAATCCTTGATGTGATGTCACAATAACATTAGGGAAAGAGAGAAGTCTTGCCGTTGTCGAATGCTGTAAAACTTCATCCTCCCTGTTCTCAAAGACATTGCTGCCTTCCTCCTCATACACATCAAGACCTACTCCAAAGAATTTCTTCTCTCTTATTCCTTCTATGAGGTCGTTGGTCGCAACAAGCGCACCTCTTGAAGTATTTACAAGAATAACATTGTCCTTCATCTTCTTAATCGTATCACAGCATATGAGATGGTAGGTATCCTCCGTTAGAGGACAGTGAAGCGAGATAAGGTCACTCTCTGAGAGAACCTCATCAAGACTCTTGTACGTCACAAAATCAAGGTTCTTGTTAGGGTACATATCATATGCAATAACATTCATTCCGAAACCATGACATATCCTGCACATCGCCGCACCAATCTTACCGGTTCCGATGATACCTGCTGTCTTTTTATAAAAATTGATTCCCGTAAGTCCATTGAGACTGAAATTGTTCTCCCTCACTCTTATATAACTCTTATGCAGGTGCCTGTTAACACCAAGTGCCAGTGTCATTGCAAGCTCCGCAACAGCCTCAGGCGAATATCCCGGCACGCGAAGCACAGTTATACCACATGCCTTGGCTCTCTCAATATCAACATTGTTAAAGCCGGCACATCGAAGCAGAATACACTTGATGTTCTCGTCGGCAAGCCTGTCTATGACTCCGGCACTCAGATTAGAATTGACAAATGCACATACTGCATCGGCTCCTCTAGCAAGAACCGCCGTCTTTTCCGTCAAATCCGCATCCTGATATTCAACTTCAATATCAGGATAATTCTTATTACACCTCTCAAAGGATTCCCTGTCATATGGTTTGGTATCATAAAATACAATTTTCATAATATTCTGTCCTTTCTGCTGTTAAAATAAGATATTTCCAATCAGACAGCCTGTTATTTCCCTGCCATAGCATACCGCATATGCAAAAGCTGCCATTTAACTGAAAATTTCCAAATATATAACCGCTGCATAGATAATAGCAAAATTGAGAATCATTATCAAGGGCATTCCAACCACAAAATACCAGTGCTTTGTCTTGTGCCTGAAAAAATACATGCCTGTAACAGCACCCAGACCACCACCCATAAGTGCCGATGCGAACAGTCTCGTCTCCGGTATTCTCCATTTATGCTTTTTTGCTCTCTTCTTATCGATTCCCATCATTGCAAATGCTGCTATATTAATAACTACAAGATATAATGTCAAAATGTATTTTAAAATATTCATTAAATCCTCTTTTATTATCTGATTTGATCAGGGAGCTGTGACAGCTGTTTAATTTCGAATATATTAAAGCCGGACCCTTATTACACTGCAGACAAAAGTTCAGATACCCCCTCTTCTGTCTGTACAGCCATGACACTATTTTTATGTGACACTGTATATTTTTCAATATACTCATTCATTCTGGCAGCCTGTGCAGCCAGCTCCTCCACCGCCCTATTGACATCCATAAATCTGTCAGAATTTTGTGTGCACATAGCTGTAGTCTCTTCGGATGCTGCACTTATTTCCTCACTGGCCGATGAGAGATTGCTGTTGTTGTCTATCAATACCATATTGGTGTCCTTAAGCTTCGCTGCCTGTGCAACTTCACTCACTGTGCCTTTTATAGACTGTGTTGCACTGTTAATGACCTTCCCTGCCGAAATGATGGACTGCATCATCTCCTCCTGCACCCGCCGGCCTCTCTCAAGCTCCTCAATCTCTTCCTTATTGTGTATCTCTGCAGCTTTTGAGGCGATATATATGCTTATATTGAGAATCATGACAACAAGCACTGTCATATATATCTGATTAAGTGAGGTTCTGTCATCAGAGCCAAGCACCTTTGCTGAATATATGCCGTTCGCTACAACAAGAATATTGTTCACAACTGCCAGCCTTATCTCAAACGTACAATCAAAATACATCATCGTAGCAATCATAACCGGAAACACAAACAGATTATACACAAAAATCTTTGATGACAGGCACGAAACCTCAAACACAACATAGAACGCTGCTACTGCAAAATGCCTGTAATTGAGTGATAATGGTCTTTTAATGAAATACAGCACCGAAAAAGCAACCGGTACGGCAATCATAAAAGCTATTATGACAGCTCTGCCACTCAAAATGTATGTAAATATACTCACATCGAGATAATGTAGACTCTCACGAGTTCTGCTTACTGCTTCACCGTGCATGTTTTTGATTGACCGAAATCATATCTACTCACAAGTTCTTGTGCACTCCACATTTTCTGTACCTTGAGTTTTTGTTTTTGTATATTCGTCTTTTGAGTGACTTCTCCTTCCTTTAAATTTTCATACTTACAGGAGAGACACCTCTGTTCCCGAACAAGTTGTTTTTCAAGCTTTTTCAGTCTTACTGACTTATTGATGTTCTTATAAGTTTTACCATTAGAAACAATGGCAAAATCCTTAAATCCAAGTTCTATGCCAATTCCTTCATTGGAATTATTAGCAATCTTATTATTATGAATTTCTACAAGAACTGAAACATAGTATCTGCCAGCTTTAATTGAGACCGAACCACTTTTAATTACATATCCATCTTTGGTTGTGGGAATATATCCTTTTTCTTTGATACGAACCCATTTTTGCTGCATACCTCTACTGTCTTTCCTAACGGATCTTCTCAGCATCCCACTCCAATACGGATCCGGTTGATGCATCAATCGTAAATTCATATTCCATTCCGGCGTATATGATCTTTCCTTCATATTCCTGACGTCCGTCATCATAATCAAGCTTCCATTCATAGATATCCTTGTCCGTTGCACCGCTTACACGGTCAAGGGCTGTTTTCTTTGCATCTGCCTCACTGACCGTAACGTTCTTGCTGTCTGCTCCCATCGTTTTTTCTTCATATGCGGAGCTGATGATCTCTCCGGTGTCTGTCGCAATCTCATAGTCATACTTTGCACCGCCTGCATACCATTCAATGTCATATACCTGATGTCCATCTTCATAGTCAAGCTTTGACTTGATGATCGTTGCATCCGCTGCTTTCACTCCGGCATGCTCTAGTGCAATCTTCTGTGCTGCTGCTTCATCCACGGTTCCGGTCTGCTCCTTAGCTGTGGCTGTGGTCTGCTCCTGTGCAGGTTCAGATGCAGAAGAGTCTGTTGCAGAGGAGCCTGCTGCCTCCGTCTGCGTCATGGAAGCCTGCACATTCTGTTCCCGGCTGCTCATTTCCATGACAGCTCCTGTCTGTGCATTGATCGTATAGGCATAGGCATACTCCCCTGAAGTAAACTCCACCTTATAGCAGACCACTCCCGCCACCTCACTCAAGGTCGTGGCTGAAATGTCTGCAGCTTCTGCATCAATATCAGCAGCTTTTAACGCTGCTTCCTGCGCCTCCTCCATACGGAGCATCTGTATCTGTGTCTGTGTCTGCGTCTGCATCTGTGTCTGCGTCTGTGTCTGCACCTGGCTGCTTTGCTGCAAAATATTTGCTGCTGCATTATCTTTGCATCCGGTCATGATCATCGCAAGTGCAAATGCCGCTCCAGTAAAAATCCATTTCTGTTTCATAATCCTTCTTATCCTCCATTTAGATTTGATTGCGTAAAGTGTAGCCGATACTCTTATATATTACAAGTAAAATTTTTATTAATTTTATAATGTTGTGAAAATATCCATATACGGATTATCTATCATTTCCTGCTGTCCCAGCTTTTTTCTTCACTATTGAACTTACCCACACCATTGTTAAGCCTGTCACAAATCATGTTATGATTTTGCTCACCAATATCATGTTATACCCAAAATTCAGAAGGAACATGTTTTACAAGCGTTAATTGAATTTTTATTTTTCTCTGGTAAACTGACATGTACATATGGTATAATCAGATATCAACTTGAATTTTGAACGCAGAATAAGCAATCCCCCGCTTCAAGTGTGTAGAACACTAAGCGGTGGGTAAGGGGGGATGCTTATGTCCGCTTAAAGGAGGACAAAAGATGTTAATTAACTGGCTTATCATGGGCTATTTTCTGATTCTTTTTGGCGAAAGAATACAGAGCCTCATACGTTCATTTGCGGATAAGAATATTTCCATGTGGGGAAATGGGTTCAGCCGGTATGTAAACGGTGTCTGCATTCTGTCACTTGTAGTATCTGTTATTTTATTATTTACGATTAACAGGGATTTCCTTAAGGCACTTCTGTCAGATGCAACGCCCGTTAATACGAAGATGATATGTATTACAATCGGCGTGATTCTGGTTTCAGGAATGGTTCATACCGAATATACAATTCCCGGAATACAATTTGCATCATATGGGCTTTTGATAGCGGCACTTGTTATCAAAACGGCTGAGAATAATTCCATGGCAGATGACAGCATACTACTATGGCTTTCACTTGTGTATCTCATATCTTTTTCTATGGCCATTCCGGTTGTGTATGAATCACATATTGATTGTGCAGGATTATTCCACATTATAGAGGCAGCCGTATCAATTGTACTTGTAGCTGCATTTGCATATATGGCATATAGGGTATTCAATAACGATGCAGTTAATCTTTTTATGCTTCCACCTATCATCATAGCCGTTATAGGTGACGCAGTAATTCTCTCATTACGATGGAAAGAACAGGTCAATACATTTGTGCTTATATTTATTGTTGCATCGGTTGTTATGTGGTTTGCAGGATTTATCAAAAGTATAATGTAGGTGCCAGGTGATTATAAGATGCGGACACAAGCTCAGACTATCTATATGACTAATCCAAGTTTGCGTCCGTACTCTGTAAGGCTTAAATACTTCAATGATTTTTTATTGTTTTTCATTAAACCATCAAATATAACCAGTAAAGCGTTCATTCGCAATCCGCTTTCGCTGCTTGCTCATGAACGCAGTTGCTTATTCTGCGTTCAAAATATCAATAAATTCTTAGATGTCTGCACCAGACCAATCTGTATTATGGAATATCCCATTATTAATTCTTCCAAATCTCATATCCCTGCATTCTCGCCGAATCATACACATTTTTCAGATTTTTTTCTAATACACAATAAAACGAGCTTCTATCACATTCAGGAGTATACAGCTCTTCTAATGACCATGGCATAACCAGATTGTCTCTTTGACATTTGTCAAAAGCGTCATGTATCTTATCATATTTGATAACATTCTGATACATCGAATACTGATTTCCTGCAAATGCTTCGAAATACTTATTCCAATCCGGCAAGTAATTGCTTTTGCTCGAATTCAATGAACTGTCCATCGGTATCAGATTCCACAATTCATCATTTGCAACGAATGACCAAGGAATAAAATGATCCACCGCAAATCCGTTTCTTTCAAACGGCTTATTTGTATAGATGTCCTTTATCTCTGATACATCCAGCACAGCATTCCAAAGCTCTCTGACATACTTTAACTTTCGCTGTTTATCATTTTCCGGTGCAAGCTTATATATTATTCCCGGCACACCCGGATTTCTGCCTTGGAGATACCGCACTTTTTTCACGTCTATCCAGCCCGATATCGTCACATAGTTATCACTTAAAAACTGCCACCATTCCTCATTTATTACAACCTTTTTATTAAGAGTAACTCCGTCAACAATGTGATACGGTAAACACTTAAGCCTGTTAAGCCCTTCTATATACGCAATCAGTCTTTTACGCTGATCCCATAGCTTGTCATTTCCACCTATCCCATGCATAAATGATGATAAAATACGATATGGCACATTCAATATTAATTGCTTCTTCTCATCTGCAATCCCGGCATCATATTTTTTTATAGCCGCAATAATGGTATTTTCATCTGCATCATGCGGAAGCTGTGATAACTCTTCAAGTTTTATGACCGCTCGCTCTAAACTATTCATAACCTTTCCATTGGAATTTTTCGGTCCCAGATGAAGATGATACTCTACAACGGAATACCACGCACCCGCAATCATAACATTGATTATATCATCGAATGTTATTTGAGTATCTCCCCTGGAAAACAGCTTAAGCAATGCGTCCAGCCAATAGAACTTATAACATTCTGTCGGATCGTCCAACATATGTATGAAACTCTCAATATCCAATTTATTGACATATCTTAAGCCATTTAATTCCATCGCATTCCTCCGTGATTGTTAGTAACGAGACGACCGAAGTCACCTCAAAAAGTCTATCTTTGATATGGCAACTCATTTAGAAAAATAATCTTCAACAAACTTCGTTGATTTTACATCGAATAACTTCAAATTTTCTTTGCAAAAATCACTAGGTTTGGTGACTTTTAACCTTACTGTATTCTGCATACTTGCCTTTATAAACAATAATAAGCATAGCTGCTAATCCTCCTCATTCTCCTTTTTATGTAATTATATTCCTTATTACGATATTACTCAACTCCTATCTTATAAAATCGACGTTTTTCTCCTTCATACCACTTACTCTCACCATACAACTCTACACAAAAAATCCCACCACAGCCCCCAAAAACTCTCCGCCGTGATGGGATTCATCAAATTCATATCACTCACATATCAATGTCAATAATATCCGCAATCCGCTTTAGCTTCCTGCTCATCAAAAAATCTGCCCCTTTATAACATCTCCCATACATTTTCAAAACCACTCACCCCATATTATTCCCATACTCAAACCTAGGTCTGCCCTCCTCATCCCACTTCACTTCCATAAGCATAGTGTGCCTGTTAGGGTCGTACAGAGGGTCGCCAGCTATCTCAAGATAGGTTCTCGCATGATATACGCACACATCCCTGCCATCGCCGGTCTTTGTAAAGCTGTTATGTCCCGGACCGTAGATGCCCTTCTCCCTGTCTGAGCGAAGCACCGGATAGCGCTCCTTCTTCCATGCTTTCGGGTCAAGTAAATCCGCATTCTCATCGATGGAAAGCATTCCTACGCAATAGCACTCACCGGTTGCACTTGCAGAGTAGGTGAGGAAAATCTTTCCGTCATGATGTATTGCTGCCGGTCCTTCATTTACCCATATATCAACACGCTCCCAGTCGTAGTCCGGAGTAGTAAGAAGAACCTGCGCCGTGGCAAGCTTTGTGGCAGACTGCATTTTTGCAATATAGATGTTGGAAATGCCGACTCCGACACTGACTTTTTCAGCCCATACATAATAATACTCGCCCTTATTTTCAAGTATGGTTGCATCGAGTGAAAATGAATCAAATGAATATATGTCATCGTCACTTCTTCCAATTTTGCCCTTCTCAATCCACTCATCGTTCATAGGGTCAGCACCCTGGCATTCGAGAATGTATGGTCTTAATCTCCATTTGTCCTCCGCCATTGAAGAAGCAAAATATATGTACCATTTTCCGAACAGAAAATGAAGCTCCGGAGCCCATATATGCTCACTCATCTCGCCTGACTTGTGCTTTGTCCAGATGACTTTCTCATCTGCATCCTTTAAGCCGGAAAGTGTGTCAGAACATCTTAAAATTATTCTGTCATACGATGGCACTGATGCAGTAAAATAATATCTGCCATCATCTGCTCTGACTACATACGGATCCGCTCTCTGCTCGATAAATGGCTTATTATACTCAGTAATTTTTCCGTTTCTTGGTCTTTCTTCCATAGATATTTTCCTTTTAACTGTCCAGAAGCCCAACTCTTTTCCGATGGGTTCTGAACAGTCACTTTCTTTTTATTATTTCTGGACATCCAGCGTAATATGAAGCACACTGCTTGCAGGTATTGAGAATTTTATTCTGCTGCCGTTTACATCTATATCATTAAATTCTCTTACCGTAACTTCATCAGGCTTGTCAAATGTGTTATGAAGATGGATTTCTCCTCCTACAATCTCACCGTGTGCCGATGCAATCTCGGTGTCGGCAACGCAGCCGTCAATCTCATAATCCTTGTCAACGGAGAGATTCGTCATTGTTATATGTATCTTTCCGTCCTTGCCAAGCGATACTGACTCTGTAAGATTAGGAACCATGTTCTGCTCTTCAAGTCCTATCTTTTCTGTCTCAAGGAAGCTGTCAAGAAGCTCTGCGTCCTGATGATGCTTATACATATAGAATACATGGTATGTAGGTGTCTTTATCATCTTCTCACCTTCCGTAAGAAGAACCGACTGAAGAACATTTACCATCTGTGCAATGTTCGCCATCTTGACTCTGTCACAATGCTTGTTGAAGATATTCAGGTTAATTCCTGCCACAAGAGCATCTCTTATCGTGTTCTGCTGGTACAAAAATCCCGGATTTGTTCCCGGCTCGCAGTCAAACCATGTACCCCACTCGTCAACTATCATTCCGACCTTATGCTTTTTGTCATACTTGTCCATTATGGCTTCATGATTTCTTATAAGCTCTTCCATATAGAGAGTTTTCTTAAGTGTCTGATACCACATCTTATCATCAAAATCCGTTGCACTTCCCTTGTGCTCCCATCCACCCGGATGTGTGTAATAGTGAAGTGATATGCCATCCATAAAGCCATGAAGAACTTCAGGTGCTCTAAAGCATGTATCCATAACTTTATCAGTCCAGTTGTAGTCATCCACATTTGCACCACATGCAACCTTGAAAATAGGCTTATCAGGGTGATAATTTCTCACATATGTCTGATATCTTCTATATAAATTTCCATAATACTCCGGTGTCATGTTTCCGCCGCAGCCCCAGTTCTCGTTTCCGACTCCGAAATAGTCAACCGTCCAAGGCTCTTCGTGGCCGTTTTTCTTTCTGAGATCGCTCATAGGTGATACACCCTCAAAAGTCATATACTCAACCCATTCGCTCATCTCCTGAACAGTTCCGCTTCCCACATTTCCATTCACATAAGTCTTACAGCCAAGCTGTCTGCAAAGCTCCATAAATTCATGTGTTCCGAAGCTGTTATCCTCGATAACACCGCCCCAATGAGTGTTAATCATCTTCTTTCTGCCTTCTACAGGACCTATTCCATCCTTCCAGTGATATTCGTCCGCAAAACAGCCGCCCGGCCATCTAAGCACCGGAATCTTAATATCCTTTAACGCATTTACGACATCCGTTCTCATTCCATTGACATTTGGAATTGATGAATCTTTTCCGACAAATATTCCTTCATAGATGCATCTTCCAAGATGCTCTGAAAAATGTCCCTGAATTTCAGGGTTGATGTGCCCCTTCTTGTTGTGAGGGTTAATATACAGCTTGCTCATTTTACTCTCCATTCCGCAGGCAATGCTTTTTTGCCGGAGGAATCGTGGGCAAAATCTCAAATTTTGACCACGATAAAAGCTACTTTGTGACGCCTGCGGCACAAATAGCATGTACGAAAATAAGCTATCAAGCTTATTTTCACACTAATCTCCATTTCCGGATGTCCGGTCTAAATAATCCTATCAGTCCGAACATCAAATTTTATTTTACCTTCAACTATAAAAATATCTCTTTTTTAGAAGTAATTCAACCATTATTTTTCCGATTATAGCTATTTAAGAACACTTAAAATCCCATTAATTTAATCGCCGGTTTACTTGAAAAGCTTCAATTAAAATGTTAGAGTAGATATATTGCCGCCACATGAAGTTTATCAGGCTATGTAATACCATTTTAACACCAACAGCTTAATAAGGAGAGTAAAGAACAGCTGAACAAAACTTATAAAAGTATATAAACAACTGTTGAATTTTATAAGTTATTAGCATAGAATAATATTGAAAGGAAGTGATGCTTTGAGTAAATATTATTCTATACATGA
>UQYF01000040.1 GCA_900545175.1 uncultured Eubacteriales bacterium | reverse complement strand
CTTGTTATACACGGTTAAGTTCATAAGGCATGTTTTGACACCCGAATCATTATAGAAAATTTACTGATTATATAAAAATGAGCGGAAGGAGAGTGGCTTGCGAATATTGTTGGCTATGCATTGCAGAGAATTTTACCGTTCTGTTTTTGTATTTTGTAAGTATATAAGTGTGGCAAAAGGAGATGAAATATATGATAAGATTATATAATTCATTAACCAGACAGATGAAAAATAAAAGTACTAATGGTGGTTTTTCACTGATTGAGCTTTTGGTTGTGGTTGCTATTATGGCAGTACTTGTCGGTGTGATTGCGCCTACATATATATCATACATGCATAAGGCGAGAGTAGCTGCAGACTGGGCAAATCTTAGGTCGTATTATACAGTAATACAGGCGGATTACATATCAACCGGAAAATATAATCAGGACATTCTGACTACAGATATGGATCGACCGGATAATTGGCGTTTGACGGAGATTACTTATCCTGATGGAACGAAGGTGAAGATGAAAGATGGATATTTTGCAATAGCTAAAGATGGAAATGAGAGTGGCTACCAGATATCCTACTATTGCAACAAGTGCCTTACAGATTGGGATAAGCATGGCAGTACTTGTACAATTGTGATTGGTGATACGAATTAGCATGAAGAAACATAAACTAAATCAGCATGTTTTGACAGATGGACTTTTTATTAAAAATTTGCTGCAGTGCTGAATAAAGTGTTTGACATTTGCATAAAATGCAGATATACTATAAGCCTATGGATTTGTGTTTAACATTTCCGCGCAGCCGGGGAGATAGCGGTGCCCTGTACCTGCAATCCGCTACAGCAGGGGTGATGTCTTTCCTAGGGAAGCCCACAGAGGAGCTGCCCGGTATAAGCGGCGTTGATATCTTGGTCTTACGCAATAGGAATCTGTGAACCATGTCAGGTCGGGAACGAAGCAGCATTAAGCAGAAGCTCTTATGTGACGTGAGGGTGCCGGGGTTGAGCTGGCTGTATCGGTAACGTCCTTTGTGCCTTTTCGAAGAAAGATGCGCGGATTATAAAAATATATTGATAATTTTAAATACCATGGTGAAGTAGAGAACCATGGTATTTTTTTGCATTTTCGTGCATTGATATAGAGTTTACGCCTTCTTATGCTTATGCCTTCCCCACACATGGTAGAGCACTTCAATGCGGTTGTAAATCCAGTAGCCTACAACACCGAGTTTTTCGACAATAGGGCCACGGTTGCGGTGCATGTTGGTGAAGAGTTCGTAAGGGACGGAAGGTCTTTTGGCTCCGGTCGGGTCTTTTATTGCGGCAATCAGGTCATCATTGCAATGAATGTCGCATGGAAACTCAGTCCATGATGTTCCGATTACCTCAGGACGGTGGGTGTCGGTGCCGGCAGTCTGCGGTTTGTTAAGGCGTATAGCAAGCTCTCTCGCCGATTCGTTAGCTGAATGCTTGGCAACGGAATTATAGCTTTCTATGAAGTCGAATTTTTCCAAAAACTCCGGGTGGAGCCTTCCAAAGCGCGTGTTCATGAAAGCATAGTAGCCGGTGTCATATGGATGTGCAGGGCCTAGTATTCCGCCGATTGAGTGTACGATTTTTTCAAGGTGAGCTACGGAAAGCCCGCGTATGCCGATAAGACGGGATTTCATAATATCGGAGCCCTTTATTGTATTTGGAAGGATGACAATTATGTGTCCGCCGTTTCTTGTGTCATACTCTATTCCTTTTAACACTGTAAAATGTCCGGCTGCGCCGAGTTCATTTTTGATACGCTGCCAGTGCTCATAGCCCTTGTAGGAATTGTGGTCGGTTATGAGCATGCCGTCCACGCCTTTGTTAATAAGTTCGTTTACATAATCTGCTATACCAACGCGGGCATCTATTGAGCCTTCGTTGGTATGGCAGTGCATATCTATTTTCAAGTTTTCTCCATTCCGAAGCGTTGAAACGTTTCTATAATATAATAATTAAAAATTTTGTAAGTGTTTAACACAATTGTTAAAATGTAAATAATTTTTGTATGATAATTCTTTAGTAAATCTTAGCCGTATACAGTATAGTCTTTTGCGTGTAAAAATACAATGTGATTTTGATGGAAATGCAGAGGCTATAGCATAAAGCCGGAATAGATGCACCAAAATAGAAATATATTTTGACTTTGACATCTTTGTAAGGCAGCCTGTACAACATTTTTTGATTATGTTATATTTTCATTGACAGCATTGGTGGAATATTCTTAATGACTACTAAATTAGAGTGTTTGCGGTTGGTTTTGCGGATGCAGTCTGTTTTGGGCGGGGACGGATTGCGGATATCATTGGCTTGTGCTTTAAAAATATGGATGGATTTTTAAATGGCTGCCAGACATTTATTAAAACGCCCGGAAATGGAGAATGGTATGATTTTTGGTGTGGATTATTATCCGGAGCATTGGGACAGGAACGAATGGGAGCATCAGGCCGATGTGATGAAGGATGGCGGCTTCAACACAGTGCGTATGGGGGAATTTGACTGGAAGCTGTTTGAGAAGGAGGAGGGAAAGTTTGATTTCTCGGTTTTGGATGACGCGATAGAAGTGCTTGGAAAGAGAGGAATAAAGGTTATACTTGGAACTCCGACAGCGGCACCACCTAAGTGGCTTGCGGATAAGTACGATGTATTGCAGCGCGACAGATATGGAAGGGTGCGCGCATGGGGCTCAAGAAGAGAGTGCTGTGCCAACAGTAAAGATTACAGGGAAAAGTCCAAGATAATCGTAAAGAAGATGGTAAAGCATTTTGCGGGAAATAAGAATGTAATCGGATGGCAGATAGACAATGAGTTTGGCTGTCATGCTAGCACAAGATGCTACTGTGAGAATTGCAGGAGAGAGTTCGGAAAATGGCTTAAGAAACGTTATGAGGATATAGATGCGTTAAACAGGACGTGGGGGAATGTGTTCTGGAGCTTGGATTATGACTCATTTGATGATGTTATTCTTCCGGCTTATAATTCCTGTGAGGGTGAGAACTATCCTAATTTTGCACATAATCCGAGCCTTGACCTTGAGTACAGAAGATTTGCCTCCGATTCATGGGTAAAATATCAGCAGATGCAGGTTGACATAATAAGAAAGTACAGTGATTTGCCGATTACACATAATTTTATGGGGCATTTTTCGGATATTGATTATTACAAGCTTGGAGAGAAGCTTGATTATGTATCATGGGATAATTATCCGGATAATCAGTGGGGTGGTTCTCAATATGAGTATGTGTCGATGGCGCATGAGAATATGCGCGGAATAAAGAACAGAAATTTTGTTGTGATGGAGGAGCAGGCAGGACCGTGCGGCTGGGATGTTGTAGGAAGGACACCTAAGCCGGGGCAGCTAAGGCTGTGGACATACCAGGCGGTTATGCATGGCTGTGAGGGTGTTGTGTACTTCCGCTTCAGGACGGCACTTTTTGGCATGGAGCAGTACTGGTATGGAGTGCTTGACCACGATGGAGTCCCACGCAGGCGTTTTTATGAGCTTAAGCAGACAGGACAAGAGCTAAATAAGCTTGAAAGGTACATTGTAGGAGCTGGCAATTCATATGAGGCTCTTATTTATAAATCATATGATGATGTGTGGTCGCATGAGATTAAGCACCATAAGGCAGGCTTTGATTACAGGAATCTTCTGTATGCATACTACAAGGCAAATGCAGATTTAAATGTGACAACGGCAGTTTCGGACAGAGAGTTTGAAAAATACAAGGTTGTCTATATGCCGGCACACAATATTGTCACCGACAAGGAAGTAAAGCGCATATCCGAATATGTTGAAAATGGCGGAACATTGGTGCTTACATACAGGAGCGGGACAAGAGATTATTATAACAACATGAGGACAAAGACGGTTCCGGGAGCGTTTTGTGAACTCGCAGGAATTGAGGTGTCTGAGTTTGCAACACCGGACGAAGATATCAAGCTGACGGGAATATTGTCGGGAACGGCAAAATTCTGGTGCGATGTAATCGAGCCTGAAAATGCCACAGTGCTTGCAAGCTATGCCGGGGATTATTACAGCGGAAAGGCAGCGATTACGGTTAATGAGTATGGAAAAGGCAGAGTATACTATGTGGGCTGTGATTTGGATGAGAGCACACTTAAATGTTTTGTAAAATATGTCTCGGATGAGTGTGGCATTAAAACTACACAGCTTCCTGATGGTGTGGAGCTCGTAAGGCGCAGTGGCTGCATGTTTTTACTTAACCACAACGAAGCAGCCTGTGACAGCGGCATTAGGGGTAAGAATCTGCTCACAGGTGAGACTTTTGACGGCAGGATAGAAGGATACGGAGCATACTGCATAGAGGAGTGAGGCAGGATTTACAGGGTTGTCAGACAAGGTCAAAAAGGACTTAATTGTCAGCTTCCCTGATTGCTTAAAATGCAGAAATAATGTATAATAAGCGGAGTAATAATTACACTATACAATTAAGAAACAATAGCTTGTTGCGCTGCAATGTCGGTTACGTTCAAAAGATGTTGAGATAAAAATTTGTAATTATTTATATACACATGAAAGGAAGGGTGCGCTTATGTTAAAGGTTGGAATGCTTACCAGTGGTGGAGATTGTCAGGCACTCAATGCGGCTATGCGTGGTGTCGCAAAATCTCTTTACAGAGCTGTTGACGATGTGGAGATTATCGGTTTTGAGGAAGGCTACAGAGGTCTTATCTACGGTGATTTCAGAGTTATGAAAAAGAGTGATTTTTCGGGGATTCTTACAGAGGGCGGTACGATAATAGGAAGCTCAAGACAGCCGTTTAAGCTTATGCGTGTGCCTGATGAGAACGGAATTGACAAAGTAGAAGCGATGAAGAAAAATTATAAGTCGTTAGGTCTTGACTGCCTTGTTGTGCTTGGCGGAAACGGAACACATAAGACAGCGAACCTTTTGAGGGAGGAAGGTCTTAATGTAGTCACTCTTCCTAAGACAATAGATAATGACTTGTGGGGAACGGATATGACTTTTGGCTTTCAGAGTGCGGTTAATATTGCGACAAATGCTATTGACTGTATCCATACTACCGCTTCTTCACATGGCAGGGTATTTATAGTTGAAGTCATGGGACATAAGGTCGGCTGGCTTACACTTCATGCCGGCATTGCAGGGGGAGCAGATATTATTCTTATCCCTGAGATTCCATATGATATCAAGTCAGTGGTGGCTGCGCTCAACAGAAGAACCAAGGCAGGCAAGAATTTCTCGATACTGGCAGTTGCCGAGGGTGCTATATCCAAGGAGGATGCGGCACTTCCTAAGAAGGAACTTAAGCAGAAGCTTAAGGACAATCCATACCCGTCCGTGTCATATAAGATAGGAAGTGAAATTCAGGAGCTTACAGGGCAGGAGGTTCGTATAACTGTTCCGGGACATACACAGCGCGGAGGAAGTCCATGTCCTTACGACAGAGTGTTAGCTTCAAGGCTTGGCGCGGCTGCGGCTAAGCTTATTATAGAGAAAGACTATGGATACATGGTCGGAATTAAAAACGGCGAGATAGTCAAAGTACCTTTAGCTGACGTTGCAGGTAAGTTAAAGATGGTAGATCCTAATGCTTCGATAATAAACGAAGCTAAGATGCTTGGAATAAGCTTTGGAGATTAATAAAAACACGGAGTTGAATTTATGTCATATACAGCTTTATACAGAAAATGGAGACCGTCAAATTTTGATGAAGTCAAAGGGCAGGATCATATTGTCACAACACTCAAAAATCAGATAAAAAATGACCGTATAGGACATGCATATCTGTTCTGCGGCACAAGAGGTACAGGTAAGACATCCGTGGCAAAGATACTTGCAAAAGCGGTCAACTGTTCA
This sequence comes from uncultured Eubacteriales bacterium, assembly GCA_900545175.1. Taxonomy (GTDB): domain Bacteria; phylum Bacillota; class Clostridia; order Lachnospirales; family Lachnospiraceae; genus CAG-882. Next base: position 16,755 of record UQYF01000040.1, on the reverse strand, counting down.
CATCCTGTAGATGGAAATCCGTGTGGTGAGTGTGAAGTATGCCGAGCAGTGGCAGCAGGGGCAAGCATGAATGTCATAGAAATAGATGCTGCCTCTAACAATGGTGTCGATAACATCAGGGAGATTAAGGAGGAAGTCGCTTATCCGCCCACGCAGGGACGTTTCAAGGTATATATAATCGATGAGGTGCATATGCTCTCGATAGGAGCCTTCAATGCACTTTTAAAGACCTTAGAGGAGCCGCCGGCATATGTTATATTTATTCTGGCAACGACAGAGGCGCATAAGATACCGATAACCATTCTCTCAAGATGCCAGAGATATGATTTCAGAAGAATATCCATAGAAACGATAAGTGACAGATTGTCAGAGCTTATGGATGCGGAAGGCATAACGGCTGATGAGAAGGCTCTAAGATATGTTGCAAAAGCAGCGGACGGTTCGATGAGAGATGCGCTGAGCCTTCTCGACCAGTGCCTTGCTTTTTACATGGGTCAGGAGCTTAAGTATGAGAATGTGCTCGATGTCTTAGGAGCTGTCGATAACGATGTGTTCTCCGATTTTTTCAGAGGGATTGTACAAGGCGATGCGATAGGGCTTATACATAAGCTTGAGAAGATAATAATTGACGGCAGGGATTTAAGCCAGTTCGTGTCCGATTTTACATGGTATCTGAGAAATCTCATGCTGCTTCAGTCATCCACTGACGCATCGGATGTGCTTGAAATGTCTGAAGAAAACTTAAGAATATTAAAGGAAGATGCAAGCCTTACGGATTTGAACGGAGTTATGCGTTATATAAGAGTGTTCTCGGAATTGTCCGGGCAGCTTAAAAATTCAAGCCAGAAGCGAGTTATGGTTGAAGTTGCGCTTATCAAGCTTACGCGTCCTTCCATGGAGAAGAGCTTAGATTCGGTTCTTGACCGCATCAAGGTTCTAGAACGCCAGATGGAGACAGGCTTAGAAGCGGCAGCAAAATCCATCGCCTCCGGAGCAACGGCATATACAGGCAATGGAGCAAATGAGCAGACAGGTGTGCTGTCAGCTCAGAATACAGCCGTAAAAGAGTCTAAGCCTGCGCGTTCGGAGGACATAACCGCAGTTATCCAGAACTGGCGGACAATATGTAACGGCCTGTCAAGGTCGCTTAAGCCGATAATCGAGCGCTACACGACAAAGGCTAACGGAGGCGGCAATAAGCTTCAGCTCATATACGATGATTTAACATACTATTCGATAGTATCGCAGCCCGGTAATATTGAAGAGATAAAGCAGGTCATAGCGGATAAGACAGGACTTGATATGGAGATAGAAGTAATACGCATTGAAAACGGTGCGGATGCATCACAGGACTACGACACGCTTGACGACCTGTGCAGAATGAAGATAGAGGAGGAGGACTTCTGATTAAATCATTTTGACATGCAGGCAATCATACTATATAATATAGTTTTGCAATCGCCTGAAAAATCAGGGTGTCAAAACATGCTCTATAAATTTAATTGTGTATAGCATGGAATATTTATGCATATCACGACTTTGGGAGAAGCGTAGTTGTTCTTAGGACTCTGCTCACTACCGCGCCAAAAGCAGCATGGAAGCTGCTTTAGAAGCAATGCATACAAGGATGTATGCTGGCTTCGGTGGCGTAAGAACATAGAAAGCACTTATCAGAGTCCTTAGAACACCTAGCTTCGTACAATGGAGCTGATATGCATAGATGTTCCATGTTATACACTATTAACGTAAATTGGCATGTTTTGACACCATGATTCTAAAAAATTAAGAGAATAGAGGAGACCATTATGGCAAAAAGAGGAGGCTTTCCGGGTGGCGCAATGCCCGGCAACATGAACAATCTGATGAAGCAGGCACAGAAGATGCAGCGTCAGATGGAGGAGACTACCAAGGAGCTTGAGGAGAAGGAGATTACAGCTTCCGCAGGCGGCGGCGCAGTTTCCGTAACTGTATCCGGTAAGAAGGAAGTAACGAAGGTAAAGATTGATCCTGAAGCAGTAGACACAGATGATATAGAGATGTTAGAGGACATGATAATGGCTGCTGCCAACGAAGCTCTCAGACAGATTGATGAGCTTTCACAGGCATCCATGGCTAAGATTACAGGAGGACTTGGCGGTCTTGGCGGAGGCTTCCCATTCTAATGGAATATTATGGAAGCCAGATTAATAAGCTTATAGAGGAACTTTCAAGACTTCCGGGAATAGGCGCTAAGTCGGCACAGCGTCTTGCATTTCATATTATAGGTATGCCGCGTGAGCAGGTTGAGAGCCTTTCTAATGCTATCGTAAGCGCAAAGACCAATGTGAGATATTGCAGCTGCTGTTACACGCTGACAGATGAAGAGATGTGCCCTATATGCAGCAATCCGAGCCGCAATCATAAAGTGATTATGGTTGTGGAGAACACAAGAGATTTGGCTGCGTATGAAAAGACACAGAAGTATGACGGAGTATACCATGTTCTGCATGGTGCGATATCTCCGATGCTTGGCATAGGACCTAATGACATTAAGCTGAAGGAGCTTATGAAGCGGCTTGAAGGCGATGTCGATGAAGTGATTATAGCTACAAATTCAAGCCTTGAAGGTGAAACTACTGCCATGTACATAAGCAAGTTGGTAAAGCCTACAGGGATAAAAGTGAGCCGTATTGCAAGCGGAGTGCCTGTCGGCGGTGACCTGGAAAATATTGATGAAGTGACACTGCTTCGTGCACTTGAAGGAAGAACGCAGCTATAAGGGGCAATCCCTTGCCATAGCTATTTTCATGCGGTATAATTAACTTTATGAACTTTGAAAGAGGTTAGTGTTAATGCCGCAGGAAAATATTTTAGTAAATGATATAATTACAGACCATAGAGAGCGTATGCTGAACCTTAAGAAATATTATCCGTTCTTCAAGCTGTCAGAGGTGTCCTTTTCCTGGTATAAGGAAGGGATATATGACAGTCTTGATATGGGATATATTCTTATGGCGGTGCTGCGCTTTTTTATTGAGGAAAATAACTTTAAGGAGAGGGATGTAACATATTCGGAATACGCCGATTTTATGAGCAGGTGCATAAGGCGTGATTTTAATCTGAATCCGTCGCAGGGCGATATGGGAGTGCTTGTCGATTATATTTTCGATAAGCTTAAAAATGACGGCAAGCCATTTGTATTCCGCTATTTTGACCCGGTTGACAGAAAGAAAAAGATATCGAGAGTGAGACTTATCGAGAGCCGCATAGAGGATGGAACGGTGTGGTATTCGGTAAGCCCCGAAGCTATTGAGTTCTATCTTGATACCAAGGAAATCAAGGATGAGAGCAGAATAAGCATAGAGCAGATTCTGCTTGAAAAGATGATAAAGTCTAAGGATTTTAAAGGTGGAACGGATGTTGTAAGACGTATCAATAAAGAAGTGGACAGGCTGTGGCTTAAGAAAAATCAGGTAATGGCTCTTCTTGCCGCCGATATTTTTTCAGGGCTTGAAGCGTATGAGGATTTTTTTAACACAGGAATAAAATGGTTTGATGAAGAGCAGAAGCTTTTCATAAAAAATTCGGAGCTTATATCAGCGGCACAAAAAAGGGCGGAATCGGATAAGAGTAATGATGATTATGCGTCATATCTTAAGATAACAGGGGAGATTTACCAGCTTGATACGGAACTTAAGATTGCGATGAACAATCATCTTAAGCTTTTGTCAGCATGCACGCAGCTTGGGATAATGGCAGATGAGATGGTCAAGAAGGCGAAGCTTGGAAGGCTGCGTCCGAGCTTTGATTTCAGGAATGCATTGCAGCTTGCGATGAAGCAGGATGACATAACACTTCTTGGGCCGCTTGTGCGCCCTATAATGGGACTTAACATCAATAAAACCTTCGGCATAAGGAGAATAGAAGAGCTTCTTACCTACAGGGCGGGACGTGAGGAGAAGGCTGAGCTTATAGAAGATTCCGTTGTCGAGAATATAGTCTATGATGATGAGCTTGAGGATGAGAGGATAAGACAGAACTATTCTTCGCTTATCAAGCTGCTTCTGTCACTTCTAAAGAGAAGGGAGAGCTTTGAGCTTAGAACCTTCAATGAGCTTGCCGGGAAGATATTCGGGGATGCGCTGTTTGACAATGGGGATTACTATTCGTTCTTAGTACATCTCTGCCAGAAAAAAGAGTATAGCTTTGACGCAGATAAGCACACAATGGAGACATTCTTAGATGAAATATTCATGGAATGCGCACAAAAGCAGGAGTACGAACAATATCTGGGGATGCATTTTACTATCGAGCCGGAAGAACAGGATGAGATTACACCGGCGGATGGATTTACGATATCTGATATACATTTTCAGGTGAGCTGAATTTTTATACAATAGAGTGATGCTGGGGGCAAATAAACAAACATTTGCAAAGTGCATTAATTGTTTGTAAATTACATAATGTTTAATAGGTTAAATCTCGGCATAAATTAAATTATTTAATTAATTTAATGTAGCCATATCAAGCAATTTAAAAGCAATTAACACTAGTTAATGAAAAAGTCTTATTTGCCATAACATCATGGGGGTCGGGTGTTAAAACATGCCTTGTGAACCTAATTGTGTATAACTTGTTATACATGCATAAACTAAATTGGCATGTTTTGACACCAGCATCATAAGATACCAGGGGCAAAATGTTATATGCGATAGATTAAGTATTGTAATTAAGTAAGACCGGTTACGGAAAGGATTAACCACATGGAAGAACGCAATTTGGAGAAGGCGCTTGAGCTTGCAGCGGCACTTATAAGAGGAGAGCAGGTCGGTGCGTCCGGAGATAATGTGGCTCTTTATGAAGAGTATTCATCGAATTCGCAGGTGTATGATGCACTGCGGCTGATTTTAAAAAAGTTCAACCTTGAACTTTACGAATATAATAATGCACTTTTTGTCAGTGCGGATGAGGACAACCGTGGCGAAAGCGCTTCGGGCTTTGGCTTTACGAATGAAGAGTTAAGACGTGAGCTTGGTGTAAGAGTGAACAAGGAACTGTTCTTATGTTATCTTATAATATACTGCACTATGACGGAATTTTATAAGACATCCGGCAGCTATACATATACGGAATTTGTCAGGCGTGAGGAGATTATAAAGGCAGTTGACAATGCACTTGTGAACGTGGTTGACCATTCGGTGGGGCTTGTGCTCGATGAAGTTGAGGAGAACAGCTTTAAGACGCTGGCACTTTTGTGGGATGAGCTTCCTGTGACTTCCACGGATGATGCTATGGGGCAGAGAGCTGCCAGAAACTCAAGAACAGGTTATGTTAAACTTACGTTTAACTTTCTTGTGGCACAAGGTTTTTTTGTTGAGAATCAGGATAAGTATTATCCGACAGACAGATTCAAGGCGATGGCTGAGAATTATTACAGTGTCAACAGAGGCAGGCTCTACGAGATATTGACAAAGGAACAGGAGGACACGACAGATGCCGCAGATTAACAGGATAAGGGTCAATAATATCAAGTATAATTTTGGCACTCAGTTCTATGATGATTTTCTTATGCGCTTTTCGTGTAAGAATACTATATATGACCTCGCAAACGGTGGCGGCAAGAGTGTGCTTATGCTTCTTTTGCTTCAGACGATGTTACCTAACTGCACGCTTGACGAGAAACAGCCGATAGAGAAGCTCTTTGCCATGCCGGGAGGGAGCACTACCATACATTCTCTCGTTGAGTGGAAATTAGACTCATGCGATGTAAAGAACGGCTACCGATACATGACATGCGGCTTCTGTGCGCGAAAGGCTAAGGGCAGCGAGGACGAGGACGAGGATTCAAGGACAGGAATAGAATATTTTAATTACTGCATTTTTTATAGAGAATTCGGGGACAATGATATCAAAAATCTTCCGCTTTCAGATGGAAAAGAGAGAATTACCTACAATGGGCTTAAGGCTTATCTTCGAGGACTTGAGAAGAAAGATATGGGTGTGAGGGTAGAACTTTTTGAAAAAAAAGGAGAATATCTGAGCTTTATAAATGATTATGGCATTTACGAAAGCCACTGGGAGCTGATAAGAGGAATCAATAAGACGGAGGGACATGTAAGGACTTATTTTGAGAGCAATTACAGAACAACGAGAAAAGTTGTGGAGGACCTTCTGATAGAGGAGATTATAGAAAAGTCCTACAACAACCGCATCCGCGGCGGCAACGGCGATGACGAGATGTCAAAAACTCTCCTTGAGATAAAGGATAAGCTCTTAGAGCTTGCAAAGAGAAGGGAAGAGATGGAAAATTACGACAATGAGCTTAAGCTTATATCGGATTTTTCCGCAAAAGCAGCTGACTTTGGCGATGTGTTTGAGCGCAGGGAGGAAGGAAAGAATAAGCTTTTTGAGTATCTTTTGATGGCGAGGGCGCAGGTGAGCGAAAAGCAGTCCGAAGCGGAGAGAATTGCAGATGAAATAGAAAAGCTTAAGGAAGCATCTGTCGGCGAGGAAAAGCTTATTGCGGCGGCGCTCATAGCTGAGGAGGAGGAAGAGCTTAAGAAGGTTCGTGAGCTTGTTTTAAGCCTCACGCGAAGCTGCGATACTATCTCAAGAAATTATGAGGACAGCAAGGACAAGCTTGAACTTTCCTATGCGGCTGAAGATTATGCGGATTATGTAAAGCAGGAGAGCAGTCTTTTGGAGCTTTCACATTACATTGAAAACCGCAATAAAGGCAGGGCTGACCTCGCAAAAGAGCTTTTAGAGCTTGCGGTTATGAAGCATGGATATATAGAAGATGAGCTTTCTAAGGCTGATAAGGCTCTTTTAGAGGCGGTACAAAAAAAGCAGGAGAACATAGATGCGCTTAATAACCTAAGAGAGAATTACCGTGTAAATGACAATGAATGTGCGCGCATAGAGGGTACGCTTGCCGAGCTTGGAAAGCAGATAACAGAGCTTGAAAATGAGATAAATGCGAAGCTTGAAAATACACCGCTTCTCGTAGTGGAAAATGCGTCTTCCGAGGCTGCAAAGTACGCAGAATATCTTGCCAGATTAAAAAATGACTATGAGTCTCTTTCAAAAGAGGAGACACAGCTTAAAATAAGAAATGACGAGTATCTTAGAAGTCAGGCGCAGGCTGACGCTTCATCGCAGGTGTGTACGGGAAAGATACAAGAACTTGAACAAGAGCTTGAAAAGGCTAAAAAGACGGAAGGTGAACTTGCGGCTCTTGGTAAGATATATGGTGAGAAGGATTCTAAGAGACTTATTGAGACGCTTAGAGCGCTGTATGACAGGATGCTCTCTGAGCGTGAAAAATTGCGTACTGCAAAAGAATCCATGAAGGAGTATATAAGTTCAATCGAGACGCTTAAGCCTGCCGACAGTGACGGAGCAGGAAAAATGTGCGAGTATCTTGCCGGAAGATATGATGGCACAATCATAAGCGGTGCTGAATATCTAAGGGATAAGAAGGACAGTGAATGTGCGCTTCTTGCACAGAAATTCCCATATCTTCCGTATTCGGTGCTTGCAGGTGACGATTATGATAATGTATGCCGCGATAGGAATATAATGTCCATGGACTGCGGTGTTGTGCCTATAATAAGACTATCCTGTGTGGAGGCAGTACTTGCGGATGATGAAGCAGCCGATGAGCCGCAGGATGATGGCATGTACATGCTCGCATGCCGTGACCTTTCATTTATATATGACGAAGTGGGAAGACAGGCAGGAATAAAAAAAGCGAATGAAGAGCTTGAACAGCTTGACGCTGAACTGTCAAAGGTTGATGACCGCTTAAAGGCTGTTGAAAGTGATTACGAGAAGGTCAGCGGATACATGTGCATGGATATAAGAATGCCTTCCGAATTGGAAAGAATTCTTACAGAGCAGAAAATGACCGCCGAAGAGCTTGCAAATAAGTCTCATAGCTTTGAACGGCTGAGTGCAGAGTTAAAAGAGCGCTTAGAAGAGCTCACACACACAAGAGCGGATATGGAAGCGGACATTGCCGAGAATGAAAAGGTATGCAGGACTCTTGAGCGCATAGCAATGCTCGCATCACAGCTTGATGCATGCAATACACAGATTAAGGAAAACGAAGTGAAAAAAGAAGCGGCAGTCAAGGCATGCCGCTTGTCGAAGGAGCTTTCCGAGAGCCGTGAAAAGGTATGTTCTGAACTTGATATTAAGATAAAAGGCATTGAGGACAGAGTAGCCGGCATAAAAAAGACATGGGAGAGATATGTACCATATTATAAAGAAACGGCGGATGTACAAAAGCAGGAAAATGAGGTTTCGTCAGAGCAGATAGATGCCCGTTTTGCGGCAATAAATTCTCTTTTGACGGATGAACTCGGTGATGTTGCGGATAAAGAGAGACTTATGGAGAATGCAAGAGCGGCGATGGAGAAGGCAGAGCGCTCAATGCTTCACAGAGGAATAAGTCTTGAAAAAGCGAAGGAGTTTGCCGCACAGGGTAAAATGGCTGTCAGAAGCCATGCACAGCTTAATGAGCTTCTTGCCGAGCAGGAAAAGTTAAAGACAAGTCTCAGACAGATTCAGGGAGAGCTTGACGGAGCTGCCACACAGATGAATAGAATAGAAGGAAGCAGCGCTTATGCAAGGAAGAGCTACGAGGAGCGTTTCGGAGAGCTTGTCCTTATATCTGTAAATAATTATCAGGATTATGTAAAGCAGCACAGAGCGGAGCTTGAAAGACTGAAAAAGGAGCTTGCAGAGGCAAATGTAAGGCAGAAGGATAATCAGAAAGCTCTGACAGCCTGCATGCTTATGCAAAAAGACCTTGAACGCATGGTTAAATCTGTAGCGCCTGATGCTGAGGAGATTATAAAAAAGCTTGAAGCCAACACGCAGGTTCACGGTATTTCCGGCGAACTTACCAATTCAATGTATGAGCAGGCAGGACGTGCATTTGAGGCTGTGCTTAAGGAAGAGCAGAAAAAGCGCACTGCATTTATAAAGGCGAGGGATGTGCTTGCAGAGCAGCTTATGAAGCTCAATGCCTATGAGCTTGCCCAGGAGATAAAGCAGAATGTAGTGCCGCCGCAGACGAAAAATGAGGCAGAAGTGCTTACACATGGACTTCAAGGCACGATGGACTGTATAGCCTTAGAGCGCGACAGGATAAGCAGAGGAATTGAGGATATGGAGCTTATCAAGAGTAATTTTGAGAACAGATGCGTACAGATATGTACCAATATACGCTCTGAGCTTGAAAGACTTGACAAGTTATCAAAAATTACACTTGATGATGAAGTGATACCTGTGCTGTCTCTTCAGATTCCATATGTAAAAGAAGAGATGTATAAGGACAGGATGTCTGTATATATTAATGAGACAGTGTCACTTGCAGAGAATTTTAAGACGGAGGACGAGCGCCTGAAGTTCATAAGGGGACGCTTATGCTGGAAGAGACTGTTCTCGGTTATAGTGACAGATATGGACAGCATCAGGTTAAATCTTTATAAGCGTGAGAGAATAAAGGATCAGAGCCGTTACCTGCGGTATGAGGAAGCTGTCGGAAGTACAGGACAGTCACAGGGTATATATATCCAGTTCCTTGTAGCTGTCATAAACTATATTGCAAGCATCAATGCCGGGGGAAAGGAAGCGGCTGTGCTCGGCAAGACAATATTTATTGATAATCCGTTTGGTGCTGCAAAGGATGTATATATATGGGAACCTATTTTTAAGCTTCTAAAGACAAATCATGTTCAGCTTATAGTTCCGGCAAGAGGAGCAACACCTGCCATAACAGGCAGATTTGATGTCAATTATGTATTAGGTCAGAAGCTGATTGATAAAAAACAGCAGACTGTTGTTGTGGATTATCACAGTCAGGTTAATGAAAATGAATTAGAGTACGAAAGACTGAGCTTTTCACAGGAAAGTTTTGATTTTCTCTAGGTACTGTGTTAAACTGAAGGCAGTATGAGCTTCGATTGAATATTGACAGTCATAGATAGAGAATATCAGGTAATTGCGAAGCTTCAGGTTTTTGGCTGAACAGTTGTGCAATTTTAACGGTAAAATTGTGCAACATCCGGTTTTTAAATATGTGGTTTCGCAAACGTCTAAATAGAAGTATGTATTGTGAGGTGGATGTCTTGGACAAATATGAGTTGACCATTAAGATAGATAAACTAGATAAGCTTGTAAAAAACAGGGACTATGTAAATGCGGCTAAGGTTGCAGACCAGCTTGAATGGAAGAAGATGAAGCAGTGGAGCGTAATGTCCAATGCCATAGATGCGTTTGTAGCTACGGAAAATTATGAGAAGGCAAGAAATATATGTGTCTATGCATATAACCGCAAGCTCGGAGGAAGAAGACTTCTTGCTACGCTTATGGAGATGTATGTAAAGCTTGAAGAATTTGACGATGCACAGGAGATATATCAGGAGTATGTCGAATTAGCACCTAGGGATGTCACAGGTTTTATTCTTCTGTATAAGCTAAGACGCGCTCAGGGAGCACCTGTGGAAGAACTTATAAATATTTTACAGAACTACAAGGAAAAGGAGCTTGATGAGGAGTATGAGTACGAGCTTGCTCTTCTGTACAGTGAAGCGGGACTTACGGATAAATGTGTCAGGGAATGTGATGACCTTGTACTCTGGTTCTCAGACGGAATATATGTTGAAAAAGCATTGAAGCTTAAGCAGGTATATGCTCCTCTTACGCCAAGACAGGAAGCAAAGCTTGCAGCTTTAGAGAAAATGTCTGCCGCGGTGAGTGATAATAAGGACTTAGATGACGAAGCTGAGAATGAAAAAGAGCCGGAGAGCAGCATGGCATATACGCAGGCGGCAGCTTATGAGGAGCCGGAGTATGAGCCGGAAGACAGCTCTATGGAAGATGAGTCTGAGGCTGACGAAGCAGATGAAGATAGTGAAGAAGAGCCGGTATTCGAGCCTGTGAAGAAGGAAAAGAAGTCCTTGTTCGAGTGGGGCAGTGTATCTGAAAAGAAATCACAAAAAGCCGAGAGCGATAAGGTTCAGGAAAAAGAAGAAAAAAAGTTTGTCGATGATATAGAAAACACAACACAGTGGACTCCTATAAATCCTGAGAAAACGGATTTTTCAGACAGCGAGGATGTTACAGATGTAACGAAAGAACCACAGCCTGAGCAGGATTATGATATAAATATCAAGGTTCCGGACTATTCGGTATATGATACGAGAAATGTGCAGCAGGAGCTTAAAGCTAATGTGAACGAGATTATGGAAGCTTACCATAACCGCGAGAAAAAAGAAGCTTTGAGGGAAGCAGCCCAGCTTGAAGATATACAGGAAGATTCCGACCCTACCAAGGAGATAATTATTAATAAGCATCAATGGCGCAAGGCATCGAGAAATAATGCAGCCCCGGCTGTGTCTGCCATAGGTGATGTAAAGCCTGTAAGACAGCAGCCGCAGGCTATTGACGGACTTCAGGTTCTTGCAGGCTTAAAAGACTCTGATATAAGGGAAGTCACACAGCAGATGACGCTTGAACAGATGGAAGACCTTGTAGCACAGCTTCAGGCTGAGCAGGAGAGAAGAAAGAGAGAAGCCAAAGCAGAAAATTCACTTAATCCGGGGAGAATGGATATATCACAGTGGATTTCAGATGCAGATGACAGTGAAGATAAGCCTGCAAAGGCAGATAGATCCGTGCTGGAATGTGCCACAAGAGAGATTCCGGTAAGCGAAATCAGGCACAGAATGGAAACAAAAAAGGAAGAGCATGCGCCTGAGATTAGGAAAGCGGAGGAAGTTAAGAAGGAAACTGCACACGATGCAGCAGATATCAAAGAAGTAGCTCCGGAATCTGAGGATGTAAAAGAGACAGCTTCTGAAATGTCATATGCTAAATATGCAGCTCCGGAAGCAGCAGATGCCAGAGATACAGTATCCGAAGTGTCATATGATAAACACGTAGTATCTGAAACAGCAGATGCTAAACCTACAGTATCTGAACTGCCATATGCTAAATATGCAGCTCCGGAAGCAGCAGATATCAAAGAAGCAGCTCCGGAATCTGAGGATGTAAAAGAGATAGCTTCTGAAATGTCATATGCTGAATATACAGCTCCCGAAACAGATGACATAGAACAGATAAATCAGACGGATGCAGAGGATGTTGAGAGGGCTGAACGAGAGGCACTTGAAAGAACTGTGCGTGAGATTGCAGCATCTTTTGAGAAGGCTGAATCGGGTTCTGAAAGAAAGCCTGAACATGAAAAGAAGCCGGAATCGGAAGATATTATTTCGGATAACATTGACGATGAAGACGTACAAGAATATAGAGCAGATGACTCATATGATTATGAGTTTGAAGAGATTCCGGATGTGGAAGATGCGCAGAATGATTTAGAGCCTGATGATGAGGAACTTCCTGACCTTGAAAAAGCGATAAATGCCGGAATTGAGCAGATAATCGATGACAATGCAAAGGCACTTGCCGGCGGCTCTGAGTCGGGAAGGTATGTGTTAAAAGCCGAAGAGAAAGCTTTCTTGGACAGATATTTATATATGTCGGGCATGGAGAGAAGGCTGTGCAGATATATTGGTTCTAAGAGGGCACAGCAGGCTGGAAAGCTTGAAAATGCCGGCAATATTGCGATAATGGGCAGCAGAAATACGGACAAGATTGCGTTTGCCGTAAATCTTTTTAAAGCGCTTCATGTATATGATGCGGATCGTGAGCAGAAGCTTGCAAGGATATCTGCCGACAGAATCAATGAAAGAGGCTATGAAGCTTATGCGGATAAGCTCGCAGGTCAGACTCTTGTTGTGGAGAATGCAGGAAGACTGAAAAGGGAAGCTCTCGCTTCAATGATGAAAATGCAGGGTGATACACTCTTTATCATCATTGACGAGGAGTTTGAAATTAACAAGCTTTTTGCGGAAAATCCGGATTTTTCGGACGAGTTTACAGGGTGTTTTCTTTTAAAGCAGTATACTGTAAATGAGCTTGTCGATATAGCGAAGGATTATGCTGAGGGCAATAGCTGGAGAGTTGAGGATAAGGCACTTTTGAAGTTATATCTCATACTTAGCAGGATACCTAATGACGATCAGGGCAATGTGGTTGATCTGGTCAAGAATATTATGAATCATGCGGCAGAACATGCGAAAAGCCGTCTCGGAAATAAGCTTTTTGGAAAGTTCCGTGCAGTTCTTGTCATCAAGGAGGGGGATTTAAGCCTTGATGATGAGTGCGAAGAGGAAGATGAAGAGATTCTGCCGGATGATGATGAAAAAGAACCGGATACTAAGCCTAAAAAAGAAAAGAAACCGCGCATCGGCAGAAAGAAAAAGAAGGAAGTGTCTGAAGATGATGAAGATGCTTACGATGATGATATTGATAATGAGTACGGTGATGACTACGATGACGAGGATGATGACGAGTAACATACATTGCAGGCATGCTTTTATTGGCACACAATATTAATATATAACCCGGAGGAGAAGGCAATGGGAAATGTAAAAGAAACTATTGAGAATGGCAAAGCTGTTCTCGGAATTGAGTTTGGGTCGACAAGAATAAAGGCGGTTCTCATAGATGAGGACCATACACCGGTAGCAGGTGGAAGCCATGAGTGGGAGAACCGCTATGAGAATGGAGTGTGGACATACAGCCTTGATGACATATGGGAAGGTCTTAAGGACTGCTATGCTTCACTGAAGGCTGATGTAAAAGAGAAGTACGGAGTCACACTTAAAAGATTCAGCGCAATAGGCTTTTCAGCCATGATGCACGGTTATATGGTTTTCGATAAGGATGGACAGCTCTTAGTTCCATTCAGAACATGGAGAAACAGTATAACGGAGGAGGCAGCCGATGAGCTCACTTCGCTCTTTAATTACAATATACCGCAAAGGTGGAGCATAGCACATCTTTATCAGGCAATGTTAAATGATGAGGAGCACCTTCCACGTATCGACTATATGACAACACTTGAAGGCTTTATACATTGGAAGCTTACAGGAGAGAGAGTTATAGGTATCGGCGAAGCGTCAGGAATGTTCCCTATCGATACGGCAACTAAGAATTACAATGCCAATATGGTCGGAAAGTTCGATTCACTTATTGAGGAGAGAAATGCGCGCGGTGACAGAAAAGAACTACCTTGGAGACTCATGGATATCATGCCTAAGGTTCTTCTTGCCGGTGATGAGGCCGGAAGTCTCACAGCGGAGGGTGCAGCTCTTCTTGACAGGGATGGCGACCTTGAGGCTGGAATACCTATGTGTCCGCCTGAAGGTGATGCCGGCACAGGAATGACGGCAACTAATGCTGTGGCAGTAAGAACAGGAAATGTATCCGCCGGAACAAGTGTATTTGCAATGATAGTTATGGAGAAGGAGCTTTCAAAGGTATATCCTGAGATTGACCTTGTTACAACTCCTACAGGAAATCTTGTATCTATGGTTCACTGCAACAACTGTACATCGGACTTAAATGCGTGGGTCAACATATTTAAGGAGTTCGAGGAGGCACTTGGCATTCCTGTTGATATGAATAAGCTCTTTTCAGTGCTGTATAATAAGGCACTTGAGGGAGATGCAGACTGCGGAGGCTTGATGTCTTACGGTTACATATCAGGCGAAAATATCACTCATATGGAGGAAGGAAGACCTCTGTTTGTCAGAAATACGAACAGCAAGTTCAGCCTTGCCAACTTTATGAGGACACATCTGTACACATCGCTCGGTGCGTTAAAGATAGGACTTGATATTCTTTTGAAGGAGGAAGGCGTCAAGGTGGATTCAATAACAGGTCATGGCGGACTTTTTAAGACTAAGGGAGTTGGCCAGAGATTCCTTGCAGCAGCGATGGATACGCCTATAACAGTTATGGAGACAGCAGGTGAAGGCGGTGCGTGGGGCATGGCACTTCTTGCAGCTTACATGATTAAGAAAGGAAACAATGAGACTCTTGATGAATATCTAAGCAATAAGGTATTTGCCGGACAGAGCGGAAGTACTATGGAGCCGATAGAGGATGACGTTAAGGGCTTCGATGAGTTTATCGCACGCTATAAGGCAGGTCTGGCAGTAGAGAGAGCAGCAGTAGATAATTATGAAAATTAAAGGTTTTGAGAAAGTATCAATATGGCTGTTGACAATAGTTACGTCAATATTTTTATTGCCATTAGTGATAATAAGCTTTCCACGCAGCTACATTAATATAACCAATACAGTCGAAAAGATATTTCCATGTCAGTACAATACATTCAGTATAATCCTGAAGGTCATAATTTTCACTGTATTTGTCTGTCTGACAGCCAGGGCACTATGCTGTGTTCCTGAAAAATATGGCAGAATAATTGTACCTGCTGTGGTGGCGGTACTTTCTTTTGCAGCCGCACTATATTGGGTAATAGGCAGCAATACTTATCCGCAGGCTGACCAGGAATATACATACAGAGCCGGGTTGCTGCTTGCACAGGGTAAAGGCATGTTAGAGCAGGAGCCGGATGTACTGTCATATGTGCAGATGTATCAGCAGCAGCTTAGCCTTGCAATGTTTTATGTCTTATTATTTAAGATTACAGGAGTGACATCGTTCAAGGTGCTTTTAGTCTTAAATGCGGTATGTGTGCCTGTCATGCTTATATCGATATACGTCATAACCTATAAGGTGACAAAAAAATATTATTGTGCGGTAATTTCACTTGTGTTTACAGCATCCTGTATGCCAATGTACTTTTATACATCCTTTGCTTATGGCGAGATAACATCAACAGCATTTTCACTGCTGTGTGTTGTGTTTGCCATGAATATAATGGAAGGGCTTGAGCTTCGCTTTTCGGAAATGAGCACAGGAAAAAGAGTGAGATATATACTGAACTATTTTGCCTGCTTTGTGTTTGCTTTTTTTGCAGCGATGACAAGACTTAACAGCATTATTGTGATGCTTGCGATATCGATAGTTGTCTTTATAAAAGCTGTTTCTTCTAAAAAATTCAGTGTGCTGTTAGTAATAGCGGCAGTGATATTCGGGGCGCTTCTTCCCGGAAAGCTTTCAAAAGCAATATACTCACAGGAGCTTGCGGGAATCGATGGAATGCCTTCAACGCTGTGGATAGCGATGGGAATGCAGGATTCAGATGGGCTGTGCGGATGGACCAACTATTATAATGTCGCAACCTACGATGCGAGCGGACATGATGCGAAGATTGCTTCACAGATGGCATTGGATGACATTAAAGAGCGCTTGGACTTCTTTGCCGGTAATCCTAGAGAGGCAGCATCCTTTTACAGACAGAAATTTGAATCACAGTGGAACTGTCCTATGTATCAGTCTGTGCAGATGAACAGCAGGATAGACGGACAGCCTGTAAAGATAGCTGACCAGATTCTAAACTTCGGCAGAATATACGGATATATAAGAGCGTTTGCAAATGTGCATCAGTCAACAATCTATCTGTTTGCATTTGCCGGTCTGATTGTGATGCTTTTAAGGAAAAAGGGGATTGAAAATTATATCCTCTATGTTGTCGTGGTAGGCGGAATGTTATTCAGCCTGCTCTGGGAAGCAAAGGCAAGATACTGTTTTCCATATTATGTTTTTATGCAGTCAGCCGCCGCAATCGGACTCGGCGGATTATGTGACAGAGCCATCACAATATGGAATAACAGAAAGAAAAAAGCTCATTAAGTCTTTAACTCTCGTTCATTTGAACACGCAGCGGTGCATAAGCGGCTAAAATACAGCCGCTAAACACATTAGTTCAGCAAGCTGAACTATTAG
>UQYF01000039.1 GCA_900545175.1 uncultured Eubacteriales bacterium | reverse complement strand
TATAGCAAAAGTGCACAACGTCTGATACCAATATACAGAGTTTCGCAATTACCTAAGTACACTGTTGATTGCAAAACACAATTTATTACCGAATGGTTGTGCAGCAAACCGCTACATGCTGCTAAATGCCGGAACCATTATCACAGCCATCACTACGATAAGCATAAGCATCATAGGAAAAAGCATCTTTGTTCCTGCCTGCTCTCCGGCTTTTCTTGCACGCGCCTTTCTATCCTCAAGCGCCTGTAGGCATTCCTCCTTAAGCATAGCTCTTAGCTTTTCATTTCCTCTTACCACATTCTGCTCTAACATAGAGCCAAGCCTGCTGTAACAATAGATTCCGAATATCTGTCCAAATGCCGCATATTGTGAACGCTCCGAAGCCCCCGACTGTATATTTCCCACCACAGCGGAAAGCCTTCTGTACGCTTCTCCTCTTCCATCCGCCGCAATCCTTGTTATCGCATTATACGGTGTCATCCCCGCTGCCGTAAGAAGTGCCAGCTTAGATATGATTTCCGGATATTCCATCATCATCTGCTCTTTAAGCTTTTTGCTCTTTTCAACTTTTATAGAGCGCAGCTTAACAATAAAAACAGCAGCTATAACCGGAATAATAAGTAACAGCCTGTATAAGCTGTTCTCCGCTTTTATGCGGTATTTGATGCTTCTTCCTTCATAATTATCCGGAAGAACTATTCTGTCTCTGTCTGCGCTTTCCTTGTCTGCGTCACTAAAAAGCCTGTCCATAGCCATTTCACTAATCTGAGCTTCACTGTATGGCACTATATTTAACTCATATGTATATTCTCTTATATTGTTTACACCGTCCATAACTCTGCCTTCATATGTCAGCATCGCTGTGACTGTAGTTGACTTCTCTTCATTTGACTGGCGAATATCTCCCCAGTAGTCAATTACATCCTGATTTTCAATAAACCACTCAACCTGCATATTATATTCCGGTAATGCACTTATCAGATTAAGCGGCTGCGCTATGCAGTCAAGCTTCGTATTCTCTCCCAAAAAAGCCGTATGCAGGCTTTCTTGTGCCGCGGCAAAAATCTCATCAAGCTCCGGCTGAGTCTTTTTTTTGGCTTCCACATACACTGTCACATTGTCCACCGACTCATCTACCACAAGCTCAATGTCATATTTTCTTGCTCCCTCATTATCCTGCGGGCGCTGCAGCTCATTTATGTACACATACTTATCGCTTTTTAAGGCAAGCACAATGAGTGACGACACACATATAATCACTGCCACAGCGGCAAGAATGCATGCTCTTTTGTTATATTTTAAATTCATGACTCGCTTGTTGACTTTTGACATAAGCTACACCTTTATATCCGAAATTTTCATTGAAATAATAACTGCACATACATACACAATAAGGCACACTGTCATAACCGTTATTCCGTACATATTTCCGTACATCTTACTTATCAGTTCATCAGCCGTAATTCTCAGATACAATATAATGCCTATGGGAACTATGTCCAGAATTATCTGTTCCAGCTGTTTTGCACTTATAAGCACCGATATTTCTCTGGCTGTATCAGCTTTTAGGGTTATTGTATTGACTGTGTCATGTATTATCTCAACCATGTTTCCGCCGCTTCGCTTTGCATATGTAAACACCTCAGAAAAAGAGATAATATCCGTAACGCCCGACTCATCAGCAAATACCGCAAGCGCATCTTCTATATTTCTGTTTACGGAGAGCTGGCCTTTTATATAGTTAAAAAAAACACAGACTTTGGATTTTCCGCCTGACATTACAGCCATCTCCTTTCCTGCCTCAATAAAAGCGTTCTCCACGGAATATCCGGCTCTTAAAGCTACAGCTACAGCATTCATGCCTTCCTTAAATTCCTCAAGGAGCTTAGCTTTATCCTTTTTATCTTTTATCTCCACTCTCTTTTTTACATAAAACGGTATTAAAGATGCCACCGGCACAGCACCGATAACCGAATTGTAAAATACAAAGCCGAATATAAGCGCTCCGATAATTCCTTCAAGCACATAGATGGCTGTTATCTGCCATAAATTACCACTCTTCGATTGACATAAGCTTTTCCTTATGAATGAGGTCATTGCCTGTGCTTTTAAGCCTCCCGATGCTTTTTCCGGTATCATCCTTCTCCTCCTTATCGTATCTGTACAGCTGATTTAACTCTATATTTCCATTTTCTGAAGTATTACTTATGCCGGCTATCTCAGAGATTTCCACAACCTTACGGCTTCCATCCCTGAACCTGTCCAAATGAACGACAATATCAACCCCGGCAGCAATCTGGTTTCTTATGGCTGCAACAGGCATGTCAACAGCCATAAGAACCATTGTCTCAAGCCTTAACATCAATTCTTTCGCACCGTTGGCATGCCCTGTTGACAGTGAACCATCGTGTCCTGTACCCATAGCCTGTAACATATCAAGTGCCTCACCGCCTCTTACTTCACCGACAATAATCCTGCTCGGACGCATTCTGAGGCTTGCCCTTATCATGTCTCTTATAGTAATGGCATTCTTTCCTTCCATGTTGGCATTTCTCGCCTCAAGTCTGACAAGATTCTCTACTCCGATAAACTTAAGCTCTGCGGAATCTTCTATTGTAATTATTCTTTCACTTTTGGGAATATAATCCGATAATGCATTTAAGAAGGTGGTTTTCCCGGAACCGGTTCCACCTGAAATGAATATATTGTAACGTGCCTTGACAAGCTTTTTTAGAAAATCCGCCGCCTCATCCGTTATAGCCCCTAATGCTATAAGTCTGTCCATTGTAAGCGGACTGTTATAAAATTTACGGATTGTCACCGCAGGTCCGTCTATTGCAATCGGATTCATCACAATATTGACTCTCGAACCATCCTCAAGCCTTGTATCGATTATCGGCGTAGCTTCGTTGACAATCTTATTAGACTTAGCGGCAATCCGCTGCACTACATCAAGCAGCTTTTCACGCGATTCAAACTGCTTTTCACATCTGACAATTTTTCCTCCCCTTTCTATGAATATGTCTTTATAACCATTTATCATAATCTCCGTAACACTGTCATCATCTATAATGTCCTGAATAACATCCAGCCTCTTTATAGAATTAAAAATATCACGTCTGAGCTCAAGCTTCTCCCATACACTGCCTGACCGATATTGCTTTTCAAGCATCACTTCATCAATAAGCTTATAAAGCTCCTCATCCTCTATCCCGCCCATGCTCTCCACACTGCTGTATATACGCTTTTTTATTTCACCGGCTGTATCAGATATCAATGTCCGTCACCGCCTTTGCAAGCCTGCTGCCCTTGATATGTGAAAAATTTACTTGTCCGTCCCTGTACATTTCGCCGTCATGCGTTGAATCAACCTGTATCAGCTTCTCTATGACACTTTCATATCCCGACATATACATATACTTTTCAAATTCTTCCTGCCTTTTCTTTTTGTATTCGGAATCCGGCGCCGGTGACAAAATCATATCGGCATGGCATAATAACACCCACGGCTCCTTTATAAGGCTTCCCATATCGACCACAACAAGCTCATATTCGCCAAGCCTTGCAAGCTTATCGATAAGCCCGATAAAGGTATCCGTATCTGTGCCTGCTAAGTCCTTGGCACATACTGCCGGTGCCACATAATCGAATGCATCCATCCGTCCTACCACGGACAACAGCCTTGATTCTCCCGCCACCTCCATTGTCTTGTAATAATACAGCGCATCTGACAACGTAGCTGAATCAGCCGGCATACCAAGAGCCGAAAATTCCTCTAAATTAAGATATAATGTCCTCTTCTTCTGCCCTTTTATATGTGCGAAAGCAAGAGCAAGCGTTGTCTTCTTGCAGCAACCACACGGCGAATACACGCACACAGTCTTAACACTGCTGCCATCCATCACTCTGCCCCCTGAAGCAATACTGCCATTGTACAGGTAAAGCACATCGCGGATTATATTATCACTTGCCTGAAACTTGGCAACGCAAGACTCATCGTCTCCCTCCATCAGCATAGGCTGCTCACAGAGCCTTATTATCTGTCCTGCACTTATATCCTTCACATCGTCATACATGCTCTCATCTACCAAAAGCAGCTCAACCTGATTAGTCATTGCACAGCTTATGTACTCTTCAAGCTTTGAAAAAGCCTGCACGATAAAAGGAAATACATGCTTCCTGTTAATGCATGTACACATACGGATTGCAAACTTCTCATCCGAATCTAAAATGCAACATACCTTTTCCATCTGTCTCCTCCCGGAAACAAACACACTTAATATTTTCCTTACGGCCCCCACCGTACATATTGGAAATACATCGGAGAATCCCGATAACTGAGAATTGATAACTAAAAT
The DNA here is from genome assembly GCA_900545175.1 of uncultured Eubacteriales bacterium. Lineage (GTDB taxonomy): Bacteria > Bacillota > Clostridia > Lachnospirales > Lachnospiraceae > CAG-882. The sequence continues at coordinate 19,186 of UQYF01000039.1, read as the reverse complement.
AATAACTAAAGAACTTTTATGTCTCGAAATATAGCATCATATAACTGCTATGTCAATACATATGCCGATTATTCAAACCAAAGCTTTTGCAAACTTATGCACACAGCGAATTATAGCTTGTATAAAATGGTATAAATTAAGCACAACGCGGATATAATTTATACAAGAAAATTATGGAAGGTGTAAAATGAAAAAAAAGTTTGTTGTGCTGAAAAATAAAATAGATAAAAAACCCGAACGCCTTTTAAGCTATGACGAGAAATATCTTATTGCTGAGCTTACACAGAGCAAGAATGCACTTGATGCTGCTTACTCCTGCTTTGAAAATGCAACCGACCCCGACATTATCGACAGCTGCATCTATCAGGTCAACTCTGCCCAGATTCGCTACAAATTTCTTTTAGAGAAAGCAAAAGCTGCAAATCTTTCCCTTGCCATACCTTTGAATTTAATTATATGATGACTGTTAAAAAGCCGGAAAGAGACAACCCTTATTGCGCTCCTTCCGGCTCATTGCATATATGTCTATTAAATTCAGACTTTGTATCCTCTGTTAAAATCAGATACGCTCGCATAACTGTCATTCAGAGAATTTTTCGAGTAGGTAAGTCCTGTGTATACCTGCTGCACATTCCTCATCATAGGCTGTGAGCTGTCCTGCCTGCTCACCTCAACAAAAGCAGAATGCAGTCTATCTAACATTCCTTTAACTCTTATCAGGTCATCTGTCTTCAAGGTTATATCAGCCTTTACCATCACATTATTCATATATGTATACAGTGACAGAAGATTACCCGATATCGGATATTTTAAATCAAGTGCAGATGCAAGCTCATTGACAAATGCCTTTGCCTTTTTTATATCGTGGCGGAACTCCTGCACGTTTCCATCTTGTAATGCTAAAACTCCATCATCAATATACTTTATAGCCACCTCATACATTATCACAATAATCTCACTTCGCGAAGCCTGTGATATTCTCATGGCATATTCATTTATCTCTGATTTAGTCAACTTATAACCTCCTCAAATATATTACTGAAGAAGCTGGAGAACCGACTGCGGACGCTCATTTGCCTGTGCAAGCATAGAAGTGGCAACCTGTGTGATAACATTCTGCTGCGTGTACTCTGTCATCTCATCAGCCATATCCGAATCTTCTATTCCCGATACTGCCGATGTTATATTCTCCTTATATTCATCAAGGTGTGTTACAACACTCTCAAGTCTGTTCTGATATGCCCCAAGCGTAGAACGCACTGTTGATACCTTATTGATGGCTTCTCCGACTCTGCTTATCGCATCTCCTGCACCGGATGATGTACACACGTTAAGATTATCAAGTCCAAGTGAATGTATGTTGACAGCCGGTATATCAACCTCAAGAACCTGTCCCTCATTAGCTCCAAGCTGTACTGTCATAGTACCGATTCCCGTAACCTTCTGTGTTGCGTCAAGTGATGCCTGTCCACTGTTAGCAACCGCATTCGGAGCCACCTCAACAGTCATCTCGAATCCACCTAAATCCTTAACTGTTATATATCTTCCATCCGATGTCATAATGGCAGAATTGTTAAATCCATTTCCCAATGTTGCCTGTACATCGCTTCCTGACTGTACATTACTTATGGAGAATATATTGGCAAGTGAATCCGATACCTTATATTCTATATTCTGTGATATGCCATACTCATATGTCGTAATCTTTCCCGCTGTCGCATCAAAATTAAGATTAGCTGCATCACACAATGTAGTGAACTTAGACATTATCTCATCATATGTGTCACCCGGCTCAACTTTCATTGTCGCACCGTTAATCTCAATGCTTCCTTCCTCTGTGATAACCGGATTCTGAGTAAATCCAACCATCGCCGATGCCTGTGTAGCATCTGCTGTAATCTCCAGTTCATAATCTCCTTCTTTGACAGCAGAGCTTACATAAAATGTTGATACATCATCGGCATTAGTATAGCATCTTCTTCCTAATGTGCCATCAAGCAGAGGCATAGTATTGAACTCTGTTGAGGAGGAAATTCTGTCTATCTCGTCTGTAAGCTGATTGATTTCCTGCTGTATAGCCTGACTGTCTGTGAGACTGTTCGTCTCATTCGCAGCCTGAACAGCAAGCTCATTAATTCTCTGTAAAATACTTTCTGTCTCGCTTAAAGCGCTCTCAGCTGTCTGAACAACCGATATACCATCGGATGAATTCTTATTGGCCTGGTCAAGTCCCTTTATCTGTGTATGCAGCTTATTGGCAATGGCAAGTCCTGCCGCATCATCCTCCGCAGAGTTGATTTTAAGACCTGAAGATAATCTCTCAAGCGCTTTATTAAGTGCTGTCTGTGATGAAGCCAGATTAGTGTTGGCGATAAGTGCCGATACGTTACAATTAATTCTCATTTATATATCCTTCCTGCATATAACTTAAGCACTCCACGCTCACAATTATATACACTTTTTTCACGAAATCCTTTTCATGATGATTTTATCGGAATTTTTCCACAAATACTTTAGCTGCCGCAAACAACTTTCTTGTTTCAACTGCTGATGGTGTTCCGTTTTTGGTTTCTCCGAACTGATTTGTCTTTGCCGTTGACAGCTTTACCTTGGAAAATCCAAGTCCTGCAAGTCCCTCTCTTACCTGCTCAAGAGTCTCACTGCAGTCTGACTGTGACAGCACATATGCATTTATCTCGTCATCCTGAACTCTTGCCATCACACTTATGTGCTCTCCGTTTTCATCCTCCATATCGACAGTGAAGCTTCCTGAAGACTCTGAATCCTCAACCACTGACAGCTTTATCGCACATGTCTTGTTCTCACTGTCATAAGGAATATAAAATGTGTTGTTACCTGCAAGTGATTTCATGAATGTCATTCCCTTTGACAGCTGCTTTAAAAGACTTATATCCGGAAGCTTAGCTTCCTCTGTGGCAGTGTTCATTGCCTCTTTAAGCTTATCCGAAAGCTCATTATAGCTTTCTAAAAGCTCCTTCTTGCTGTCCATGCTCTGCATAAAACGCTCTAAGCCGGCATCGACATCTGATTTTTTTAACTCTTTATAAAAATAAGCATTGTCGGAATAGAGTGCTCCTGCCGCCGACAGATTATTTATCGTCTGAGGCAGATTGTTCTCCGTCACAAGCTCTGCCGCCTGCTTTGGAAGCTTTGAAAGCTCGGACAGAAGTTCCTTATAATAGTTGAGTTTTGCATTATTGCGTGCTCCCTGTCTGTATTCGGTCTCATCCTCCGATGCACTAGCCTCTATACCTGCCGCATTGCTTATCATATACGATGTCACAAGATTTCCTATTGTAGCATCCATATTCTGATTTACAAGCTGTCCTGCCGCCCTGCCATTATCCTTGGTAAGCTTGTTGATTATAGTATACAAAGCCATGTACTGCTGCCTGTCATCCTGTGAGATTGTGCCTTTCTTGTCCTGCTCATACAGATATTCTGCGAATTTCTGTGTACTTACTTCTTCCTTCTGCTGCCTTTTTGCCTCAACTTCCTTGGCAAGCTCAGTTATGTCCATGTTCATGACATCGCTTCCTTCACGCAGCAGCTCAAGTGCAATATCCGGTGTCATTCTGTCAAAGAGATTATTTATGGCGGCATCTATCTTCTTTACTTTATCAAGCCTCTCCTGTGTGACTTCCATATTGTTATATGCCAGTATCCTTACAGCTCTTCTGTTTTCTTCCGTGTTATCTGCATCAAGCTCTTTTAATACATTCTCTGTTCCTGCCGCAACCGCATTGCTGATTTTATCTCCGAGGTCAGGTCTTATCTGTGTGCTCATTGTCTCATACGCCTGACCTGCCTCCTTGTATTGTCTTTCAAGCTTTACTGCGGATTCCTTGATATCGGCAAAGACAATTTCTCCTCCGATTACTTCCCTCTTTGAAACCGCATCTCCGATAGCCGCACTAGGTGCACCCTTTAATGAGCCAAGCTCATACATGAACCTTCTGTAATCTGTGGCATCGCTGTCCTTTACTGCCTGTGTAAGTCCTGCATTGTCATCCTCTAATCCGCTCCGGTTCTCATTATCTTCAACTGCTGTATATTCCGGCACTTCAAGCTTCTTAAGCTCCTCCACAAGCTTTGACAGCTCCTGTGTGTTCACATCGATGCCGTTTTTCTCAAGAATATATGCCGACTCAAATGTCATTTTAAGTCTCAGCTCCTCAAGGCATCTAAGCTTATGTATTCCATCATCATTTAATTCAATATCCGATGGGAGATTATAGTAATCCAATGGATTAAGATAACTGTCATCCTGTGTATCGTATGCTTCATCTGCCGCTTGCGAGAGACCATCTAAGTTATTCTCATAACTATTTCCCTGCAAAAATTCAAGCAGAGCTGTTGTTGTCACATTTTCAAGAGTGTCTACAGCCTTGGCTGCCTTTTTCCACGCAACAGGCTCATCCGATATATTAACCTGCATTGCCCTGTCGCCGTCAACCATCGCAGCCGCCGCTTTATCTGCAATCACTTCATCGAACAGGTTAATATTATCTTCATTATCCTGAAAATTCCCAACACTGTCTATAAGCTCCTGTGCCTCTTTTGTCTGCCTGTAGATTTCAAGCGACTCATCATTTATCCTAGTTCCGGTCTCCACAAGCGACCTCATCTCATCTAAGTTCTCCTGCGAGCTTTCTATTCCTGCTTTGTCAAGCATTCCCTCTATCTGTGGTCTTAGCTCGTCCCACTGCTTATCGGTAAGCACTCCGTCCGACTGTCCTCTGCCTGAGGCATATTCCGCTTTGTAGAGATTCTCAACAGTAGGCACCATATTATTATTCATAAGATAGCTCTTCGTTCCGATATCGGGAGATTTCAATTCATGCGCAGTCCCAACCGCCTTTTGTATCTCGTTTACATTGTCATCCGTCATCGGCAGGTTATACTTATCTAACACCTTTTTGATAACTGCTGTGCTTCCTTCTCCGTAAATGCGCTTGATATCCGCTTCGTCTATATCGCCTGTATATACATGCTCATTTCCTGCTGCAGCAAGCTTTATTCTAATCTGCTCTCCCACTGTAACAATCTTTTTGGTATCCAGCTCATTCACATCAACACCTTCATCATCCATAGTTACAAGCTCACCTGTATCCATCTTATTGGTGATTGCTTTCATATTGTCCAAAAGAGCCTGCGCCTCGTCCGTAAACTCTTCCACGGTCTTAACAGTCTTATCTGCCACGTCTCCATCCGCATAGTTGCTTGTTCCGAATAAATCCATGCTGTTGTCGATCTTAGTAAAAGACACTGCCTGCGTAATAGCTGCTCCCGACACACTTCCCTTCATTGCCTCAGCCTGTCTGCGCTGTTCTTCATATATTGAGGCAGCCTTCTTCTGCTCACTGTATGCTTCTATCTTCATCAATTTCCTCCAAATTCTGACCCATATACTTCACACACTGTACCCTTATAACGCATAATACATGCGTATGATAGGGAACTTCTTATGATGATGTTGTGGCAAAACATGCAATAAACTTAACTGTGTATAACCTAAATCAGCATGTTTTGACACCCGAATCTATTATACAAAAAATGCAGGGAATGAAAATCTTATCCCTGCATTCCTTATTCTTTTTATCGGCAGACTTATCTGCGTTTCTTAGTCTTTTTTGCCTGCTTTGTTATTTTTGTCTGCTGTTTAACCTTAGGCTTTGAAAACCTGAACACTGCTGTTCCATATGCAGGAAGAGGGTATTTTACAGCATACGGCTGTCCGTCACACTCCGTATGTACCGCTGTAAATATCTTCTGTCCCTTCATTTCATTGTCAAGAATAAGCGTATACTTGCCTCCCTGCGGAACTCCAACCATATAATCCTGTCTTGCAACAGGTGTGAAGTTACATACAAAAAGAAGATTATCACTGCCATCCTCGGAGCATCTTACAAAGCTGTATATGCTTCTGTCACCGTCATTCGCATTAATCCAGAAGAAGCCCTGCGGATACTGGTCAAGCGCATAACATGCCGGATATTTGCGGTAAATATGTAAAAGTGCCTTAAAATATGCCCATACACCCTTATGCTCAGGCTCGTTTAACAGATGCCAGTCAAGTGAACGGCTCTCACTCCACTCCGACCACTGCCCGAAGTCCTGTCCCATGAACAGAAGCTTCTTTCCCGGATGACCTATCATGAATGTATATGCAACCTTAAGATTTGCAAACTTATCCTCATACTCGCCGGGCATCTTTCCAAGCATTGAGCATTTAAGGTGAACAACCTCATCATGCGAAAGGACAAGAATGAATTTCTCACTATATGCATAAGTCATGCCAAATGTAAGCTTATTGTGATTATATTTTCTAAAGTAAGGGTCAAGCTTCACATAGTCAAGGAAATCATGCATCCATCCCATATTCCACTTGAATGTAAAACCAAGACCATCTTCATTGGCAGGCTTGGTAACTCCCGGCCACGACGTTGATTCCTCAGCTATAACCATGGCTCTCGGATTTCTCCGGTTCATAATACTGTTAAGATGTTTGAAAAACTCCATTGCTTCGAGATTTCCATTTCCGCCATACTTGTTCGGAACCCAGTTACCCGGTGTCTTGCCATAATCAAGATACAGCATTGAAGCCACCGCATCAACTCTAAGTCCATCAACATGAAACTTCTCAACCCAAAAGAGTGCATTAGCAATGAGGAAATTAGACACTTCACTCCTGCCATAATCAAATATCTTCGTACCCCATTCAGGATGCTCTCCCTTTCTCGGATCAGCATATTCATACTCACAGCAGCCATCGAACTCTGCCAGTCCATGTGCATCCTTTGGAAAATGCGCCGGAACCCAGTCAAGGATAACTCCTATTCCCATCTTATGGAACTTATTGATGAAATACATGAAATCCTCCGGAGTTCCATATCTTGATGTCGGAGCGTAATAACCTGTCACCTGATATCCCCACGAACCGTCAAAAGGGTGCTCCGCAATTCCCATAAGCTCCACATGTGTATATCCCATATCCTTGACATACTCCGAAAGCTCGTCGGCAAGCTCTCTGTAATTAAGGAATCCATCCTCAGTGCCATCATCCTTTTTCTTCCACGAACCCGGATGAACCTCATATATGGCAATCGGCTGTTTTTCATGCACAAGCTTGTTCTGCTCGCTAAGCCATGCTTCATCCTCCCACTTAAATCCGTCAAGGCTTGTGACAATAGATGCTGTCTCAGGTCTTACCTGACAATAATTTCCGTAAGGATCAGCCTTGTAGAGCTTCCTTCCATCTCTTGCAGTGATAAGATACTTGTACATGCTTCCAAGCTCTGCCTTATCGGTGAACAGCTCATATATTCCCGACTCGCCAAGTCTTGTCATCTCAAATCCTTCACCGTTCCAGCCGTTAAAATCTCCGACTACCTGAACACACTCAGCCGCAGGAGCCCATACAGCAAAATATACACCCTTTACTCCATCGCGTTCAGCTTCATGCGCGCCCATCTTCTCGTAGATTTCATAATGTGTCCCCTTACCGAATACATATCTGTCTGCTTCAGTTAAAAATACCTTTGTGCGCTCCATATATATCCTCCACGTTATTTATTAATTACTTGGGTATTAAACTTGTAAATTTTTAAAATTTTGTCCCATGTATAATATTATTTTAAAAATATTATGATTATTATAGCATTTTTATGACCAAATGTCACGTTTTTTGACACCTTATGTCGCACAATTTCTTCCTATTTGTACTTGCCAACATGTACATAACTTTTTATAATATGATGTAAACGTCAAAAATATATTCAGGAGGCAATCATGATATTTAAGCTCATAGATCTGCAATACATAAACATAATCACATTTATCAGCCTTATAGCTGCATTTTTAACAGCCTGCCTTGTCATAAAGTCCTGCCAGGGCATGCTTCCGCGTGACCAGGGCCGCGCCTTTGCCATCAATGGCAAGATATCACAGGGAAAGCCAAGAGGTGCCGGAATTCTCTTCATACTGGTATTTTCTCTATTTTCACTTATCTTTGTACCATATTCAAACGAATTTTTAATTTACATAATACTTGTAATAGCTTCAATGATGAGCGGCTATCTCGATGACAGTTCTAAATCACCCTGGGGCGAATATAAAAAAGGTCTTATCGATTTGATAATTGCTCTCGCAGCAGCATTTACATATGTCAACTACAACGGCACAACAATCAACCTCGGATATTCCGATGCCGGAATCACAATCCCTGTATGGCTTTTTGTAATTCTTGCAGTCATACTTATATGGGTGTCAATAAATGTGACTAACTGTACCGATGGTGTTGACGGTTTATCCGGAACCTTGTCCCTTATAACTCTTGGCACAATGTATGGAATATGCAGAATCAAGGGAACTGACAGTGCATTTATGCATATGGTGCTTCTGTTTGCGGTATGCGTGCTTGCATATTTATGGTTCAATGCCTCTCCAAGCCGGCTTTTAATGGGTGATGCAGGCTCCCGCGCCATAGGCTTTTTTATCGCAATATGTGCCTTAAAGACAAAAAGCCCGTTGCTCTACATCCCTGCTGCAATAGTAATCATCCTTGACGGCGGGCTCGGTCTTGTAAAAGTATTCCTGCTTCGCTTCTTAAAAATCAAGATACTTGCCAACACCCGCACGCCTCTCCACGACCATGCGAGAAAGAACAAGAACTGGTCTGACACACAGGTTGTTTTCAGATTTGCCATCTTACAGCTTATAGTATCGTTAGCGCTATTGTTCGCATAACAGTTTGAGTGAATATCCGGCGCTGCAAATTAACAATATAAATATTTACAGAAGGGAGTTTTCAAAATGATACGATTTAATAATGATTACAATCACGGCGCACATCCTTCAATACTTAAGGCACTTGCCGACACAAATGGTACAAGCTACGGCGGCTACGGCGAGGATGAATGGTGTGACAATGCTTCATTTATTATCAGAAATCTTCTTGACCGTCCTGATGCCGAAGTAAAATTCTTTCCGGGTGCTACTCAGGCTAATTTTATCGTAATCGATGCGGCTCTAAACCCGATTCAGAGCGTTATTGCCGCAGATACAGGGCATATCAACTGCCATGAAGCCGCATCCATCGAAAATACAGGACACAAGATTTTACAGCTCCCAAATACTGACGGAAAAATCACAGCCCGCCAGATTAATGACTGTGCCTCTGCCTACTACGATGCGAACGAGCCTGAATACCTGACAGAGCCTAAGCTTGTCTACATCTCTTTTCCTACCGAGCAGGGAACCCTGTATTCCCTTGATGAGCTTACTGCAATACATGATGTCTGTGAAAAATACGGAATGTACCTCTTTGTCGATGGTGCCAGAATGGGCTATGGACTCGGCTCAGATAAGAACGATGTCACGCTAAGCGATTTTGCGGAGCTTGCCGATGTGTTCTATATCGGAGGAACCAAGTGCGGAGCTATGTTTGGCGAAGCTGTAGTCATAACAGCCGCTGCCTTAAAACGCCGCTTCAAGGCTTACATGAAGCAGAATGGTGCCGTTCTCGCAAAAGGCTGGCTTCTTGGACTACAGTTTGCCACTCTCCTTGAAAATGGCGAATATTTTTCCATCACCAAGCGCGCCGATGAGCTTGCGATGCAGATTAAGAAGGCATTTATTAACAAAAATATTCCTCTGTGGGTTGACAGCTTCACCAACCAGCAGTTCGTTATCTTAAATGATGAACAGAAAGAAAAACTTGGCGAAAAATATATATTCGAGATTCAAGGCAGAACCGACGGCGGAACCATCGTGCGCTTCTGCACAAGCTGGGCGACAACTCAGGCTGAAACTGATGTTCTTATACATGATATAGAACAGCTATAGCACATTGAGATAAAAAACTGATTAAATACAGACTAAAAAACAGACTATAACGCAGTATATCGGAATATATTTCTCAATACTGCATTATAGTCTATTTTCGTATAAGCTAAGATTAATAAAGTAATTTATTAGATTGATTCAATGTAGTTATATCAAACAATTAACACAAGTTAATGAAAAAGTCTTATTTGACCCCAGCACCCTAATCTACACTTGATTACTACAGTTTCCCATCCACCTTTACTCGTCAACAGAATTACATCGGTATAAAATCACTGCCCCAGCATCTGCTGTACCTACATAACTGCCTTCAAAGAATCTTCCTGTCGAACCAATCATGTAGTACAATCCGGCATCCAAATCATCCCCTCCATATACCGACACCAGAACAGCCGCCCTGTCACACTCATCAAGCGCTCCTGTGTCATCATATTGAGTTTCCTTGTCAATAAATATCACATTCTCCGGCTCACCGTCAGGGAATATTTTCTCAGCGTCATACCAGCCGTCATTATTGATTACAAGCCACGGAGTATCTTTATAATCTTCCATGAACTGATTTACAGTCTTTTGATTCCTGCCATCATCCTCTAGCGCCCTGCAATAGTAAAAGCTTACATAGCCTATGGATGCAATCTTCTCTGCTTCAACATTTTTTCCGGTTGTAATGATATAATTATAGAGATTTTTCTGCGTAATCTGTTCTGAATCTTCCTCATTGCACTGTGCCAGGATGAACTCATCCACGCCGTCAAAGGTTCCCGCATCGACAGACGCATTGATATTCATCGGCATTATTCTGTCCGGAATCGAATAGTCAAACATTGCTGTATCTATCTCCCAGCCCAAATCCCAGCCTATTATCCAAGGAATATCCGCATATGCCTCAAGTGCCGCCGTGTTGTCATCATACTCTTTTGTGTCAGGATAGTAGTCGATTCCAAAGCCCATTTTAAGAAGTATCACATTCATCACTACAACTGCGACTCCAACTCCCGACATCGCAATGCTCTTAATCTTACTATCCGCTTTTATAAGGCGATCCGCAATGGCAAATATGCATATTATGTAAACCATTAGTATTAACATCATGTCTGCATAATAATACCTAGTAGACGACAAGGTTTCAGGTGTGAGTACATTCACAACAAACGCATACGCAATCGCCACACCAAAAATTCTTGCCACAAATGACCTTACAAGGGAATACTTTTCTTCCCGCACAACAATAAAAAAAGCAATCACAAGCGCCGGAAGAATAATCAAAAACGGCTTATATGCCCTCTGAAATACATATGTAATGATAAGCTTATACCCATCATATATTTTTCCAAGATGCATCAAAAATCCCTTTGCATTCCCTATCACGCCTGCTGAGTGGGCATTTGATATGATTGCTGTGTACCAATAGCTCCACATTCCATTTATCAGCACTGCCGCAATGATAAGCGCAGCCATATATTTTAATATATTTATATATCTCTTATCCTTGATATCATAAATAATCTCAAAACCCAGAAAAAATATGGCGAAAAATACAAAATAATACTGCGTCATAAACCCGCCGACTGCTGCAACACACAATAAGACATACTTTCCTGCTTCATATGCCGCCGCTGCTGCCCTTACGCATTCTCTTTTTCTCCTGTCAGCAATAAGCAGGCTCGCATATGCATACAAGGCTGTAAAAAAAGTGTACACCATATACATCCTGATTAACATTGCCGCCGATATCATGCACTGGGTCCACAAAAGTCCGGCTGTGCCAAGACCTGACAGAACAGGACTGTCAAACAGCTTCTTCAATATTAAGAAGACAATGCAGCCTGTTCCAAGAAATGCAGACAAATTGACAATAAGACCAACCCATGTCGATATATCATTTCCGATAAGCTTCGAATATAGCTTCGATGACATATACACAAGAATATAATATAACGGCGGATGAACCTTATCCATCTTTATGTTTTCTATCATCCTGCCATAATAGTCATCATCGCTATGAGTGAGCGCCTTCTTAAAGTCCTCTCCGTTCATCCACTTATTTATCTCATAATGTGTAAGACCGTCCGAATTTACAATGTTATATGTATATATCTCATCGCAGAAGGTCACTCTCTTACCGTCTGCCCAATATACAAATAACACCGTCAAAAATGCCATGGTGCATATAAATACTATCACATATTTTATCCCGGTCTTATCTTTTATGCCTTTTTTATCAATTCCACCCATCTTGCTCCTCATATCTAACAGGCTCTTTTTACACCATATTTTAATCCAACAGTGCGCTGTATATGTCTCTTTTAGACACTCCTCTGTCCTTTGCCACAAGCTTCATGGCTTCCTTTTTATCCATGCCCTGACCGATATACATGTTGAAATGCTCTTCAATGCTCATATCGTCCCACGCTGCACGCTTCTCTAAAATCAGTTCCTCCTGGCTCTTTCCCTCAATCACAAGAACATATTCACCCTTCGGCTCATTCTCTGTATAATATGACAATGCACCTGATATCGTATCACGGTACACAGTCTCATGGCGCTTTGTAAGCTCCTTACAGACTGCTATTTTTCTTGCCCCGCCAAGAGTACTCTCAAGCTCTGTTAACGTCCTTATAAGCCTGTGAGGCGCTTCGTAGATTATTATGGTTCTCTGCTCTGTCTTTAACTGCGAAAGCACCTCCGCCTTCTCCTTCTTATCAGAAGGCAAAAAGGCTTCAAAACAGAAACGTCTTGTCGGCATCCCCGACATGATAAGTGCATTGATACATGCAGCCGCACCCGGAACAGGTGTGACTTTTATGCCGGCTTCTATGCACTGCCGCACAAGCTCCTCTCCCGGATCAGATATACCCGGAGTTCCCGCATCCGTAATAAGTGCTACAATCTCTCCGCTTCGCATCTTGTCAACAAGCACATGCGCCTTATCCACTTTATTAAACTCATGGTAGCTGGTCATTGGTGTCTTTATCTCAAAATGATTCAAAAGCTTGATACTGTTTCTCGTATCCTCCGCCGCAATAACATCCGCTTCCTTAAGTATTCGTATGCAGCGGAAAGTCATATCCTCAAGATTTCCTATAGGAGTTGCACACAGATAAAGCTCCCCGATTCCATTCTCATTCATACAAATCATGCACCTCCTTGGTGTATACTCCCTGCTTTTCATATATTACAAGCGGCTTTTCAACCTTAAGCATAGGCTTTGCACCCTTGACCGACTCAATAAGCACCATATTGGCATCTTTATCGTTAAACGGGTAGACAAGCCTCATTCTCTTAGGCTCCATGCCGTATTTTTTTATAACGCCGAATATTTCATCAAGCCTTTGCGGTCTGTGTACCATATAAAACCTGCCACCTGACTTTAAAAGCCCTGCTGCCGCACTGACAACATCCTCTAATGTACACAAAAGCTCATGTCTTGCAATCGCTTTATGGCTCTCTGGGTTAGTCAGCCCATGCTTCTGTGTCATATATGGCGGATTGCTCGTCACAACATCAAAGGAACCTTTTCTGAAAATAGAACAAGCCTCCTTAATATCTCCCTGCACAATGTCTACGCTGTCGCCTATACCGTTATATTCCACACTGCGCTTTGCCATATCAACATTAATATCCTGTATTTCAAGTCCTGTAAAATGAGCGCCCTTTGTCTTTGCTTTTAACAAAATAGGGATAACACCATTGCCACAACCTAAGTCAATCATGTTTTCCCCATCCTTTATCACGGAAAAAGCAGTCAGAAGCACCGCGTCCATGCCAAAGCAGAACACGGTGGAATTCTGAATAAGCTTATATCCGTCTCTTTGTAAATCATCAAGCCGCTCATTGGCTTTAAGATTAATTGTCATCTAATTTTGATTTTCCTTCCTTGCGCTCTAATGCCTCAAGTGCCTTTAGCTCGTCATCATTGATGCTGTTATTGTCTCTTCTTCTCTTTGGCTTAAATCTTAAGTCCTCAACCTTGTACTCTCGTATTTCCTTCTCATCATTGTCGAGAGTTACAATAACCTTCACAAGCTGGCGAAGCACATTCACGCTTGATACTTCTCCCTTAAGCTTATCGGATGTCGTGACAAAATCACCGACATTAGGAAGCTTGCTGTTAAGCTCCTCATATGTCTCCTCCTCATTCTTAAGACAGCACATAAGCCTGCCGCACACGCCTGATATCTTGGTAGGATTAAGTGAGAGACTCTGCTCCTTAGCCATCTTTATTGATACAGGAATGAACTCCGACAGGTAAGTGCTGCAGCACAGAGGTCTGCCGCATATTCCTATTCCTCCAAGTATCTTTGTCTCATCCCTGACACCAATCTGTCTTAGCTCTATTCTCGTCTTGAACACGGACGCTAAATCCTTTACAAGCTCCCTAAAGTCAATTCTTCCATCAGCGGTAAAATAAAACAGAACCTTATTGTTATCAAATGTATATTCTGCATCAATCAGTTTCATCTCAAGTCCATGCTTCTTAATCTTCTCAAGGCAGATCTTGAATGCATCCTTCTCCTTCACCTTGTTATCAAGCTCCTGCTCGTCATCCTTCGGTGTAGCAATGCGGATAACAGGCTTTAACGGAAGAATAACCTTGTCCTCAGCAACCTCTCTTATTCCAAGAACAACATATCCGTACTCAACACCTCTTGCAGTCTCCACGATAACATGGTCGCCCTGCTTAATGTCCATGTCAAGCGGGTCAAAATAATATATCTTTCCCACTCTTCTAAATCTAACACCAATAACCTTTACCATATCAGTCCTCACTTTTTAATTTCAGTTTTACTTCTATTTTTTTAACTTCCGCTGTAAACAGTCACTAATTTTCTTTTATTGTCAGCAGCAATAACTCCATCGTCATATCAAAATTCACATTTGCGTGAAGTCGTATCTTTGCTTTGTCAAATGCCTCCATTATAAGCTCAAGCCCTTCATAGGAGCATTCCTTAGCTGCCCTTCTTATGTCTGCAACTTCATCTGAAAATACAAGCGAATTAGGGTCTCTTGACACCTTAAAAAGCAGTACATCCCTAAACCACAGTGTCATGATATCAAGGCAGTCATCAATACTGATATCATAATTATTAATTTCTTTAATCGCTGATACCAGATCCGTAAGCTCCATGCTATGTATATTCTTCAAAAGCTTGATAATATCCGACTTAATCTCCTCAAAATCAGGTGATGCCGCAAGCTTCACCGCTCTCCCCGGCCTACCCTGTGCAAATGCCGCACACAGCTGCGCATGATACTCCGGAACCTTACATTCCTTCATCAGGTATTCAATAATAAGCTGATTTTTGACCGGCTTAAGATTTAACATAACACATCTTGAAAGTATTGTCGGAAGAAATACACCAGTATTATTTGTAAGAAAAATAATCACAGCATATACAGGCGGCTCCTCTATAGTCTTTAAGATGGCATTCTGTGCCTGAACAGTAAGCTTCTCTGCCTCATCTATAATATACACTTTATATCTGCTGCTGTATGGCTTTATCACTATATCATCGACAAGCTGCTGCCTCACATCATCAACACCTATTGAATTAGGCTTCTCATGCGTAACATGAATTATATCAGGCTGATTATTCGTGTCAGCCTGAATACACGAATGACATTTGCCGCAGGCTGTAATTTTGCCCTCCTCACACTGAAGAGTCTTGGCAAACGCTTCCGCCAACATAAGCTTCCCAAGTCCATCCTCGCCGCTTATTATATACGAGTGGGATACCTTATTCATAGAAATTGCATTCTGTAAATGCTTTATAATCTCCTCATGTCCCAAAATATCTTTAAAATCTGCCATATACCCACCCCTTTTTAATTTATTGTACAGATTACGCCTGCAAAAACCATTCCTACAAAAAATACTGCCTGTTAAAATTATCACATAAAGCTTATGTCGATATATCTATCAGCAGTCCTCTTATCTCACCAACCTTGCTCAATATGGTGAGATTGTCCTTCTCATCCTTCAAAAGCTCCGTAGCCAGATCATCCAGATTCTTATCTACAAGCTTCACAATTCCATATACTCTGTGTCTGCCTCTCCTGTCAAGAAAATTCTCTCTTGAAAACTCATGCGAGCGGTTGACGACCTCGTTCATGAAATCCTTAACAAGCTCTCTGTATCTTCTCATATCGCTGATATCTGTATGCTTTGCGATACGTTCACCCTGCTCAGTAATCTGAGTCATAAGAGAATTAAGCCTGCTGTTAAGCTCTGCATCCTCAACATTGCTTGCCAATATGAACTTAAATGAGCCATCAGTCTGCACAGGTTTTGTCTGATTTTCTACAGGCACTGCCCTGCTTAACTCATTCACTTTAATGTCCATAGAAATAAACCTCCCTGCTTAAGTCAGCTTCTATAATAATCTACATATTAACATAGTCTTTTGATATAACCCTGTTTTCCTTCTTACATTGCCTTACAAGAAAGAACTCTTATTTATAGAATTCTCCGTCCGCACCGCCTAGGCGACCATTATCTATATTCGAACATCCCTGCAAATCAAAACAAATGCAGCATACAGACATGGCATATCTATTTCCCAATTTCCGCTTGGCTCTGACGGCTGCTTTAAATAATATTTTGTCATATCAACCGTTTAGCGTCAAGCTATTTACCACATTGTACTATATAATCCTTTATTTGTGCAATACAGTCATCAAGTATATCATTTACAAAGCGTCTCGTTATCCCGCACAGCTTCATATTTTCCTCGGAAAAATCGTCATCATCGGCAATAAATCTTCGGCACATTTCCCTGTACTGCGGCTTTTTCTGCTTAATCTCGCGTTCTAAAGCACGCTTAAGTCTCACACCGTCATCAACTTCAATATATATCGGACATACTTTATCATTTCCAAAGTACTCACAGAACTTTCTATACGCCTCTATCGTTCCGAGCGCCAGATAATTGTTATCGCTTTCTAAATCTACCTGTCCGTCATTTCTTGTATAGTACTTCCATGGCCCATAGACAGTATTATAGACTCTCATCTCTACGATACTTCCATCTGTCTCATGCTTTCTTGCTTCATCTTCATCGACAAAAAAATATTCTTCACCATTGCTCTCACCGCTTCGCATCGGTCTGGTGGTATACATAGTTATCTTTTTAAGACCAAGGCTGCCATCCTCTAAAAGCTTTTTATATATAGTATCTTTCCCCGTTGAGCTCTTTCCCGAAATAAAAAAAATCTTCCCCATAACACTTGCAGCCTTCCTACTATTTTCTTTTTTAGCAGCTATTCACACCACGCAATTCATGTATGGTACCGCATCCTTAAATTCCACTCCATGAACCTCATAGCCTGACAGTTTCGCATTTATTATATCACATATTATCTCTTTTGTAACTATCTCACCCGGAACAATAAAAGGAATTCCCGGAGGATATACATATCCATAATCGCCTGCGATATCTCCGTCAGATATTCTTTTTAGTACCTTTCTCATCTCGAATGCCTGAGAAATCGTATATTTTTTTTCCACTCTTTTCTGCCCCTGCGTCCATAAAGCATACCCGGATTTTTTACCATGCTCTTTATCTGCTGCGCAATAATAAGAAGCTTCCTCTCTGTTTTTCGAACCGGCTATATATGTTCTTTCTCCATCCTGTGATGACTGTATATCTGCATTTGCTTCATTCTGCGATGTCAATATGTCTGCATTTTCATTATCCTGCGGTGCTTCTATATCTGCATTTTCTCCATCCTGCGGTGCTTCTATATCTGCATTTTCTCCATCCTGCGGTGCTTCTATATCCGTATTTTCATTGTACTGCAATGCCTCTGCATTTGCATTTTCATTATCCTGTGGTGACTCTATGTATGAATTTTTATCATCCTTAGATGCTTCACCTGCATAGTTCATTTCCTGCATCGCTAAGCTTTGCTCCTCATTATCGAATGTACAACCCTTACATATATCTTTGTCAATTTCATCAAGTGCCGCTATAAGTCTGCCAAACCCTTCATCACTATCCATGCATGATGTCATTGCAAGACAATATCTTCCCAATGCCATCTCTAGCTGCAGGCCATATTTATCTCTCAAAATATCATAGATTTTTCTCCCTGACATGCATCCGCCTTCGGAATATATTACAAGCTTTCCACAGTCATAGTCAAAAATCTTATCCTTATCCACACTGTCCTGTGCTTCCGGCATAAAAATGTGAATATCTTTCCACTTTTTCGATGTATCGTGGATAAGCTTGAGCCTGTCCAGATATTTATTAAACAGCACACCTTTTCTCTCTTTATTCTCAAGAAATCTGACGCACTCATCTACCGAAGCCATCAACACATATGATGGGCTGCTGCTTTGGTATACTCTCAAATAATATTCAAGCTTTCCAATATCTACTCTTTTGCTTGCTACAGCTTCATTTGATACATGTAAAACTGCAGTCTGAGTCATCCCCATGAGCGTCTTGTGTATGCTCTGTATTACTATGTCTGCCCCATTTTTTATTGCAGTATCCGGAAATCCGGCCGCCAGCCCAAAATGTGCTCCGTGGGCTTCATCGACAATAAAAGGAATCTCCATATCATGTACTGTTTTTGACAGCCTGCTTATGTCGCTTACTATTCCTTCATAAGTGGGAGATGTAATATATACAGCCTTATATGGATTGTTCTTTTTTGTATAATCATGAACATTTGGCACTTTAATCCTGTCTGTATAATTATTCTCATCTATAATACCGGCATTTTTTCCGGAACATAATTTATCTGCCAATTCCTCCGGCGCAATAACTGAATTCATTCCCAATTTTTCAATATATTCCGGATAAATATAGCTTACATCAAGACCACGTATGCACGCTGCATTATATGCCGACTTATGACTGTTCCTTGCCATCAATATTCTATCTCCATAAGCTGTGACGGCAGATATGGCAGAAAGTATACCGCAGGTGCTTCCATTTACCAAGATATAGCTCTTATAAATAAACTTACGTTTCTCATCATATAAACCGCTTATCCTATTCTCAAGTTCTTTTATCATCCCTTCAGGATTATGAAGGTTATCATAACCATCAATTTCCGTTATATCTATATCATACGGATTTTTTAATTCCATTCTTCTTTTGTGTCCCGGCATATGAAATGGATATATATTTCTTATGTTCAGTTCATTAATTTCATCTGAAAAACTTCTCATAATTCCTCCAGCTTAATTTATATGTATCACAAAATCTGTATGCACAAAAAAAAGAGAACCATATAGATTCTCTTTGAAAGTGCCCAGAACCGGAATCGAACCAGTGACACGAGGATTTTCAGTCCTCTGCTCTAC
>UQYF01000038.1 GCA_900545175.1 uncultured Eubacteriales bacterium | reverse complement strand
GAAAAGATTGGTGCCTATTTTTCCACCCTCGACCACCTCATCACTCTTCACCAGCGTAAGTAAAAAATCCCTAAAAAACACAAAAAAGAAGCCCAAAAAGAAAGAAGTGTGAGCAAATGGCTGTGATTACAGTATATCATGAAGGGTATCAAGCGGTTGAGAAGCCTGAAATTCGAGTTGGAAGGAACACAAAAGCACTAAAATGTTTGAAGTATAGGGGGGATGTGAGGTAAAGTTTTATAAAAGACATATGACAATCTGTAAAGGGGGATGAGAAATGCCTGAATTAGAAGCAATGATAGAAAAGAAACTGATTGAACAGTTAGTCTATGGGGAATCGCAGTGGGTATACAGAGATGATTTAAAGACAGAAGACGATTTATGGAAGAATTTTAGGTATATTCTTGAGCAGAATAATAAAGACAGACTTAATGGAGAGCCATTGTCAGATGCGGAATTTGAGCAGGTAAAGAACCAGCTTCAGTTTTCTTCTTTTTATAAGGCAGGTGAATGGCTTGTTGGTGAGAATGGAAAGGTTCAGGTACATGTACAGAGAAATACGCAGAGACTTCACTTGGTTGTGATGAATCATGAGCACATTGCAGGAGGAAGCAGTGTGTATGAAGTGATAAATCAATATAGTGCGCTTGGGAATGATGATGAGAAGTCAAGAGACAGAAGATTTGATGTAACGCTTATGATTAATGGGCTTCCGATGATTCATATTGAGCTTAAAAATAAGCAGCATTCATATATGGATGCATTTTATCAGATTAAAAAATATATAGGAGAAGGCAAGTTTACAGGCATATTTTCCGCAGTGCAGATGTTCGTAATCAGCAATGGTGTAGATACTAAATATTTTTCAGCGGCAAGTGATACCGAACTTAATCCAAAGTTCATAAGCGGATGGCTTGATGAAAACAACAATCCGGTCACAGATTATATCGAGTTTGCCAAGAGTGTGCTTCGCATACCTGAGGCGCATGAAATGATTGCAAGATATACAGTGCTTGATGAGGATGCTAAGAGGCTGATACTTCTGCGACCATATCAGATACATGCGATTGAGGCAATACGCGAGGCATCAAAGTCAGGAAAATCAGGATTTGTATGGCACACAACAGGTTCAGGAAAGACACTGACATCTTATAAAGCTACAAGAAATCTTCTGATGGACATTCCGTCTGTTGATAAGGCTATTTTTCTGATTGACAGAAAAGATTTGGATACGCAGACGACTATGGCATTTCAGGCATATGCCAACAATGATTTGATTGATGTAGATGAAACGGAAAATGTTGATGATTTAAAGAAAAAGCTAAAATCTGATGACAGACAGGTTATTGTAACTACAATTCAGAAGTTACAGAGATTAATCACTAAGAGACTCAAAAAAGATACACCTGAATATACCAAGATTAAAAATCTCAGAGTTGCCTATGTTGTGGATGAATGTCATAGAGCGGTAACACCCGGAACAAAAAGAGAGCTTGAGAGATTTTTTGGCAATTCGCTGTGGTTTGGTTTTACAGGAACACCGAGATTTGCTGAGAATCCTTATCCACAGCTGGGAGATTTGCCGCGCACTACGGAGGAATTATATGGAGCATGTCTGCACAAGTATACTATACAGAATGCAATCCACGATAATGCTGTCTTAGGTTTTCAGGTTGAACACAATGGACCGAAGAATATTGAGGATGAGACTGATTCGAGCGCATACGAGAATGAGACACACATGTTAAGTGTGTTAGATGTTATTCTCAATAAATCTTATCACAAGTTAGGATTTCAGAATGGGAAAGGAAAGACATATGAAGGTCTGCTCACAACAAGCTCCATACAGCAGGCTCAGAGATACTATGAGCTGTTAAAGCAGGTAAAGGAAGGCAAGAAATCCTTAAAGATAGATGAAAAAGTGCTTCAGGTTCTTCCGGATTTTCCTAAGTTTGCGATTACATATTCGGTCACGGAAAATGAGGAGGGTTCTCAGGTAAATCAGCAGAAGATGCAGGAGTCACTTGATGATTATAATAGCATGTTTGGCACCAAATTCGAGCTTTCGCAGATTCAAAGCTATAATGGGAATTTAAATAAGAGGCTTGCAAGAAAAGATGCAAAATTTCAGAGCAGAAATGAACAGCTTGACCTTGTAATTGTGGTAGACCGTTTACTTACAGGTTTTGATGCGCCATGCATGTCAACGATTTTTATAGATAGACAGCCGATGGGGGCTCATGATTTGATTCAGGCTTTCTCTAGAACTAACAGAATTTTTAATGAACATAAGACATATGGGCAGGTAGTTACATTTCAGGCTCCTGTGCTTTTTAAGAAATGTGTTGATGATGCGGTGAAGCTGTACTCAGCCGGGGGGATAGGGGAAGCTATCTTAGCCGAGTGGGATGAGATTGAAGAGGCATTTTCCAAATCACTTGCAGCACTTAGGATTGCGGCACCATCACCTTCGGATATTCCTGCAATGTCAAAAAAAGAGAAGGAAATATTTGCAAAAATGTTCCAGAATTTTGATAAATATTTTGCACAGCTAAAATCATTTACAGTATATGATGACAGCATGCTTGAAAAATATGGCATCACACAGGATGAGTATACTGATTATGCGGGACATTACATGAATGTGATTGCACAGCTTAAGGAAGAGAAAGAACACAATGAAGAAGATGAAGCAGATATGCCTGAGATTGACAGTGATTATGAACTTATGGCATACAGCAGCACGAAAATAGATTATGAATATATTATCAGCCTAATACAAAATATCGTGACATCGAGTGATGATGCTGAGCCGGTCACACCGCAGGAGAGACAGAAGAAGCTTGATGAAGTAAAGCAGTATATTGCTGAGCTTCGCAAGGATAATCCTAAGGTGGCAGATATCATGGGAAATCTCGTAAACGAGATAGAGACTGATGAGAGCAGATATAGAGGACAGTCCATTTTGAATATTGTGGAGAATATGAAGAGTGACTGTATCGACAAGGTTGTGACAGACTTTTGCGTATTCTGGCATGCATCAAAGGATGATGTAATGTATGCTGCCACACATTATACGAATGGGGTAATTATTAATGAGAGCAGAATCAAGGCGACTATTGATTATACAAGCTATAAGGAGTCTACAGAAAGTGCTCTTCCTAAATTTAGATACTATTCAAAGATGATTGCAGAGCTTAGAAACATTCTTAACGAAGAAATAAAACCGTTGTTGAATCACTAAATTATTCAAAGCCATAGTGCATGTAATTTGCTTGCATTATGGCTTTTGTGCATTTTTAATGTTTATATCAGCGTAAGTAATTTCAGATAATGGAGGTAGCTTATGATAAATGATATGAATGGGACATCACTTTTTTGTGATTATTACAGACAATGGATTGATGTGTACAAGAAGGATGCGATAAGAGAAGCAACCATGTCGAAATATCTTATGACACAGAAATGGCTTGAAAAGCTGGTTCCTGAGTTAAAGGTTTCAGAGCTTAGCAGAACAGCATACCAGCAGCTGCTAAACGATTATGCCAAGGAGCATGAAAGACAGACGACACTCGATTTTCATCATCAGCTCAAGGGGGCAATTTTAGATGCTGTCGATGAAGGATTGATTGAAAGAGACCCGACAAGAAAAGCAATTATAAAGGGTAAGACACCAAGCGCAAAGAAAATTAAATATCTGAATCAGTTTGAACTGCATACATTGATTGCACATTTAGATATCGGAGAAACGCCGAACTGGGATTGGTTCATTTTGTTGGTCGCAAAAACCGGGATGAGATTTTCGGAAGCGCTTGCTATTACTCCGGGGGACTTTGATTTTTCAAGGCAGACATTGTCAATCAGTAAGACCTGGGATTATAAAGGGGAGGGTGGGTTCCTGCCGACTAAGAATAAATCATCTGTGAGAAAGATACAGATTGATTGGCAGATTGTTGTCAAGTTCTCTGAGCTTATAAAAGGTATGCCAAAGGATGAACCTATATTTGTGGATAAGGAGAAGGTATACAATTCCACTGTCAACAATGTGCTTGCAAGACATTGCAAAGAATGTGATATATCAGTGATTTCAATACATGGTCTTAGGCATACTCATGCGTCACTTCTTCTGTTTGCAGGAGTGACTATTGCGAGCGTTGCACGCAGGCTCGGTCATGCCAGCATGACAACCACACAAAAGACATATCTGCATATTATACAGGAGCTTGAAAATAAGGATGTAGACCTTGTAATGAGGACGTTGTCAGGCTTGTAAAAATATGGTATCAGGAAATTCTTAATGGGAAATACTTACGCCGATTATGTCAAAAGGCTTATCAGGCAAGCATGATAAGCCTTTTAAACTTATAATTTTTTAGCATTACATTTTTAATGGATTTTTATGAAGGTATAGTTGAAAATCCGACTATTTATATCTATGAAAGCATAATCTGTATGCTGTCTGCATTTTCAGGTACAGCTATTCTTATGCGGTACAGGCTGTGTTTCCAGCACTGCATAAGCCTTGGGTCGGTGATTGGAAGCTCCTCAATTCTGATGTTGGAAGCCTGGTAATCTAAAGGAAGTAACAGGCTTCCGAGTGCGCCGATACGCAGTATATTTGGTGTATCCTCTGAAAATGCCGGCTTCTCGTAGGTTATGAAGTTGAGTATTACAGGGTGGCTTATCTTGTCATCAAAGCTCCAGCTATCGGTAATTTCAAGACCTGAATCGGACAGGATGACGTTCCTTGTATATTTTTCAATATGTGCATCGGATGGATAAGCCTTGGCGATATCCATGGATATTTTTCCGCCGTCCTCTGTGAAGCAGTGAGAGATATCGGTGGCTTGATATTCGGCACCGTTCATCTGCATAATGCCATTTATAGTAGGCAGATTGTGGTAGTCGGACTGCATCGTCCATATCTCATAGCGCTGTGCGGAGAAGGTCTTTTTCGTGTAGCTCTCAACGCCGATATCGGCAAGGAAAGGACAGCCGTTCTTGAACAGAGTGACGCTTCCTGTGTCATTGTGGTTGTGGCTGTCGTTGTTGTCACCGCACTTGGCGGCAGCAGTGTAGGTGTCATTTCTGGCAATCCACAGACCGACGCTTGAATAGAACACATGCGGGTGAAGGATAGGTGCGTCAGTGTCTTCTGAAAGGATGTCTTTTCTGGTAAATACTTCCTGAAGACGGTAATAGAGGTTATTCTCATCGGGCTGGAATTTCTCAGGATTTCTTTTGTAATCGAGAGCTGCAAATTTTGCCAGATTGTCAAGTCCGCATGCTTTTCCGAACAGGTATTCTCGTATACCTGCACGTCCGGCTACAGGTGAGCAGTCTGCAAAATTGATATAGTATTTGTCATCGACATGCACATTCAAAATGTAGAGTGCCATGTTTTTAATCTTCTCGTCATCCCACAGAGAATTAAAGTATCCATCAGTTATATGGTTCAGGATATCGAGTGTCTGATACAGGCATAGTCCGGCATGGCGGTAATACTGGGCACCCTCATCGCAGCAGCCATCTTCACCGTAGTCTTTGAGGAAGAAGTCTGTGCTTGCACAGGCTTTTTTAAATACTTTGTGTTTGGTATTTTCGGAAAATGGAAGGAGGAAAGCGGACAGAAGAACATTCTGTGTGCACCATATTGTCCAGTTGCACATCTCTTCCTTGCCTTTGCCCATCCACCAGAAATGCTTTGTTGTATATGGAATGATGACACGCTTTTTTACTTCCTCGACAATGCGTGAGCATATAAAAGGGCTTATTGAATCCAGCTCGTCCTTTAACAGATAGTATGTGACAGCTAAAACTGAGGCTGCTTCACAGGAAAACAGTTCGATAACAGGATTTGATGTATCAGGAAGGATAAGCTGCGGTGAGTTTCTTACATAAGAATTATGTGCAGGAAGCTGCCATGCAGTCTCATCACATATAGCAAAGATACCATTTATGATATCATCCATGAAACGTCCTGAATGTTCGGCACATTCGGCAAGCACAAGTGCATCAAGAGCTTTTCTTTTTATAAAGAGCTTATCTTCGTAGTGAACCCTGTTGCCTGTTCTTGAAAACTCACAGAAATCGGTAGCCTTCAGATAAGGGTAGTCAAATCCGATAAAAGCCTCTCCACACTTTATAAGTTCATTTAGCGTATCGGCATCAAGCTCATTCCATGCCTTGCGGTCACATCCTTTATGGTATGGTGCAAATTCTGAAAACGCATGTGCATCTTTTAAAAAGAGTTCGCCAATTTCTCTAAACATTTTAAAATCCTCCTTGCATAATTACATATAATTATCTATTAAAATTTTGCTGCCCCAATATTCTCCACTAATCCATTTTCTGGTTAATGTATTCCTTCGGTGATACGCCTTCCTTCTTTTTGAATACTTTGCTGAAGTAGAAGGAGCTTTCAAATCCCAGCTTGTCGGAAATCTCATATATTTTCATTGAACTGTCGGACATGAGCCGTTTTGCTTCGTTGATTTTACAGCTTGTGACATACTCATTGAAGCCGAGGTCGTTGTGTTTTTTGAAGAGCTGACTTAAGTAGTTCGGTGTTATGTTGAAGCTGTAGGATACATCGTTTAGAGTGAGCTTGTCGCAGATATGCTCAGCTATGTAGCGCTTTACAAGGTTCACTGTATGGTTCGT
Organism: uncultured Eubacteriales bacterium; assembly: GCA_900545175.1. Lineage (GTDB taxonomy): Bacteria > Bacillota > Clostridia > Lachnospirales > Lachnospiraceae > CAG-882. The sequence goes on along the minus strand of UQYF01000038.1, from coordinate 20,769 downwards.
GTGATTGTTTTTACGACTTACAAAGTAGTCGCAGAGCCTGCTTTTGAAAAGCTCAAGCCATGTAGTAATCTGTTCCGTTGTCTGTTTATGGTAAATGGAACGGTAGCCGTCAGGGTAGTCGGAAAACATCTCTGATACAGTCTGTTCGCCTCCGGGAATAGAAGAGATTGACATATACAGAATGCTGCATGCGGCATCAAGTGCCTGTAGGTTTCTCTGTGGATATTGGCTGAACATGGCATTTAATTCATCAATAGTCTGTGAAAGCACCACCTCGTCAAACTCCTCAAAGGCAGTCTTAAGCTGATCTCTGAAAATAGCCAGATTGAATATTCTGTGATTGAAATCCGTTGTCTGGCATTCATCTATTGACATGAATGAATTGTCATCGCCTATGAAAGAATACGCCTGTCTTGCATATTGGTAGGATTCGGACAATTCAATAGGATTCGTTACTATTGAGCCTATGCCTGCTTTCATTATAATATTATAATATTTTCTAAGTGAAGCCTGTATGTCCTTAAGTGCTTCCATTATCTGCGATATATCAGGTCTGTTGGAGCCGTCGGACTGATTGATTCGCACTATCACTGCACAGTGGTTTACATCGAGAGGAACTACCTCGGCAGGAAAATATTTCACAATTAACTCATGAAGCAGATTGGATGCACTTGTGAACAGTGATAGCAGCTTTTCTTTTGACAGATTATTATTCGTATGGTCAAAAAATTCTATATAAATGCACTGGTACGCACCAGAGTTAAAGTTTATGCCTAGGTAGTCGCTCTGAAGCTTTAGCTGTTCAGGGCTGTCGAACATGTTCTGTAAAAGGCGCAGATAAAATTTCTCATTGTAGTGGAGCTGCTCACTTTCTGTTGTGTCTGCCTGCGTGGACTGTTCCTCCTGCCTGGCTGGAATTCTTTCTATCGCTCTTTTTATTGCGGTATCGAGAACATCGGGAGTCAGTTCAAGCTTAATCAGGTAATCGGAAGCCTGATAAGTAAGTGCTTCCTTTGCCATGGCAAATTCTTCATAGCTTGTGAGAAAGATAAATACAGGTTTGCAAAAACCATAGCGCTCACAGCATATTTTTATAAGTTCAAGTCCCGACATTATCGGCATTTTTATATCGCATATTACAATGTCCGGTGAGTCGGATTCTATTATCTCAAGTGCCGCCTCTCCGTTTGCGGCTACACCGCATAGTTCGAGTCCTAGAGACTGACAGTTGAGCATTGATTTTATACCGACCTGAACAAGAGGTTCGTCATCAACAATTAAGATTTTATACATATGTAATCCTCCGGTAGTGTCTGATAATGGATTTAATTCTTTCGTGCAGGAATACGCACAATCATTCTTGTGTATAATCCGGGTTCGCTTTCGATGAATATTCCATATTGTTCGCCAAATTCATATTTGATTCGCTTGTGGATATTCATAAGTCCTATTTCTTTGAAAAACTGCGATTTGTCATTCGAGCCTTCCGAGAATATTTTTTCAATCTGTCCAGCATCCATTCCTATTCCGTCATCCTCGACACTTACGGTTATATCCGATAATCCGTCATGGGCTACGTGTATAGTGATATGGCCTGTTGACTGCTTAGGCTCTATGCCGTGGAAAATCGCATTTTCAACAAGTGGCTGCAATGTGAATTTGTTGATAAGGCAGTCGTTAAGTTCGTCATCATCTACGATGACGTTCATTTTGATTGTGCCGCCGTAGCGGTATTGCTGTATTGTAAAATAATCGTTTAACAGTGCAAGCTCATCGCGTATAGGTATGAGGTCGCGTGTACCTTTCGAGATACTTCTAAGAAGTCTTGAAAGGGCTGTTGTCATCTCTGATATTCCGTCAGCTCCCTGTGTGACTGCCATCCATTTTATGGAGTTGAGCGTGTTATATATGAAATGAGGGTTTATCTGGCTTTGCAGCATCTTATATTCTAAATCTTTTTTATCTTTTTCGTCCTGAATCTTGCTGTTTAACAGGGACTCGATATTCTCGGACAGATTGTTAATGCCACGTCCGATGTCGCCGAGCTCATGGTTCCATTCTATGGAAGTATCGCGGCTGAAATCGCCTTGGGATATCTTTTCAAGGCGTTTCTGTATCTTAATGACAGGAATACTTATGTACTGATAGAGTATCATCGACAGAAGGAAGCCTATAAGTATCATAAGAGATGTTATTGCAAGTATTATTATAAAGTAGTAAGGAATGTAATACTTCATTTCCTTATTGGATATAAGCTGTGTTATGTAGCAGTCAGAAGCTTGGAGAGGTTTGCTTATAAGATATCCATCAGCCCCATCGTTGTCAAAGTGAAATACCTTTGTGTCAGTTGATAAATCGGGATAGTTAAGTGTATCAACCGAGATATCGGAAATATCAAGCTCAGTGAGCGAACCGTCCTTCATGCGGTACACATGACTGCCGAGCGTGAGATAAAGGAAGCTGTCGTCAGCGATGGAGTAGTAGTGCATCGGAGCAGTAAAAAAGTCCTCTAATAAAGATATTGCCACATATCCGCCTTGTCTGAAGCTGTATTGATAAGCTATAGGACGGATGAGAATAAGCACATTCTCGGATGTGCGGTCTATATATGGGTCGGCTATATATCCTGTTGTAAAATCGAGGCCTTGTGAGCTTAACTGCGAATCGTAGATGTCGAGTGCTTTTGTGAGCTTGGCGACATTTTGTGATGTCGAGTATGTCGGATCCACAATCTGGAGATATTTGTCATAGCTGTTACCTATTATAATTCGGTGTATATAGCTGTTTACAGGGCTTTGGCGGTATTCATCACTTAGTCGTTCATATGCAGTCAATGCCGGACTGGCTGATGAAGCGCCTGTGTAGTTCATGAAGCGGCCTATATATGAATGTGTCTGACAGAATGAGATGAATCTGTTAAGATCGGATATATTTGCGTTGATGGAATCAACCATGAATGCAAGATTGGCATCTGTGTTCTCGATGAGTCCTGCCTTTATGTACTTATTATAGAAAGAAACCGATAGCAGTGAAAGCACAGTGCCTATAAATATTGTAAAAATCAGTGTAATCATGAGTATGGTTCCCTGAAGGGAACGGCGGTGTTTTTTCATAAATAATCCTCGTTGGGGGATGCTTGATACATGCATCTTATAAAATATATACAATAATCAAAATGATATTGCCATTTATTTTAACATATTTTTATAAAAGTTTAAACTACGGTGATAAAAATTACATTTTTTCATAGAAAATTACATTATTATATTCCGCCTTAACCTAATATTTTTCGAAAAAACCCAAAAAAATAAATAAAAAATTAAATAAATCCATTCGTTTTATAAATTGTTTTTATTATAATTAAGCCATAGTTAAGAGATGAACGTAAACAATCTCAAAAATCAATTTCAAATCAGGAGGAAAAGACTATGAGAAAAAAATTTTTATCAGTAATGCTCTCTGCAGCTATGGTAACAACACTTGTTTCAGGCTGCTCAGGTTCAACAGGAAATGAGACAACAACACCGGCTCCAAGCCAGAGCAATGCAGAGACAACATCAGCAGCTGCGACAACAAAGGCTGACAATGCTGAGACAACTAAGGGAGCAGATACAGCCGAGAAGGTAACACTTAAGTGGGCTATCTGGGATAAGGAATCCACAGCTTACTGGCAGGCTCTCGCAGATGCATATGAGGCATCACATGACAATGTGACAATCGATATGGTTGATCTTGGTTCAACAGATTACATGACAGTACTTGCAACAGAACTTTCCGGTTCAGGTACAGAATTTGATGTCGTTACAGTGAAGGATGTTCCTGGATATGCAACACTTGTACAGAAGAATGCAATCCGTTCACTTGATGATTACATAAAGGCAGACGGAGTTGACCTTTCTAAGTATGCTGGTGTTACAGATCAGGTCACAGTTGATGGTTCACTCTATGAGCTTCCTTTCAGAAATGACTTCTGGGTACTCTTCTACAACAAGGACATCTTTGATGCAGAAGGAGTTGAATATCCAACAAATGATATGACATTTGAAGAGTATGATGCTCTTGCAAGAAAAGTAACAAAGACAGACTTCGGTAATCAGATATATGGTGCTCACTACCATACATGGAGATCAGCAGTACAGCTTTTCGGTGTTCTTGATGGAGAGCACTCAATCCTTGACGGAGATTATGGCTTCTTCGCAGATTACTACAACATGGTTCTCAATCAGGAGAAGGATGGCGTATGCCGTAAGTACTCTGACTTAAAGACAGAAGGTTTACATTATTCAGCAGCATTCTCCGGCGGGGATGTAGCTATGATGAACATGGGTTCATGGTTTATCGCAACACTTATCTCTAATCTTAAGAGCGGAGAGTATGATTCAAGTCTCTGCGGTAACTGGGGTATTGTAAAGTATCCTCATGCAGAGGGCGTTGAGCCGGGTTCAACTCTTGGTACAATCACAGGTCTTGCAGTTACAACAGCTACAGATACACCTGATGAGGCATGGGATTTTGTTAAGTGGGTAAGCGGTGAAGAAGGTGCCAAGGTTATGGCTGAGACAGGTAACTTCCCTGCAATCATGACAGATGAAGCTATGGATATTATCACAAGCCTTGACGGATTCCCACAGGATGAAGCTTCTAAGGAGGCACTCACAGTTTCTAACCTTTATCTTGAGGTTCCTTACGCTGAGAACGTATCTGAGATTAACAGCGCACTTGACTCATATCATGGTTCAATTATGAGCGGTGAGATGACTGTTGAGGAAGGTATTGCAGCTATGGAAGAGGCTGTAAAGGCTATTAAGAGCGAGAAGTAGTAATAAAATTTAGCTGTATGTGGTTGGGACTGTTGCTTTCGGGTGACAGTCCCATATATTTAAAGAATCAATACAGGAGAGGATTATATGGGTGAGAAGAAAATAGCAGAAATTAACACCTTGCAGGCAGAGCTTGATGAGCTTATTGCCAAGGTGTGTAAGGGAATAGATGACAGTAAAGAAAAGAAAAAATGCTTATCCCGTATTGAAAAGTTGAGAAGAACTCTCTCAAAGAAAAGGTCGGGAAGCAGGCTTAGCCGTGATTTTAAAAGAGATTTGGTTTCATATTCATTCATAGCACCGAACTTTATCGGATTTGCGGTGTTCACACTTGTCCCTATTTTGTTCGCATTCGCACTCGCATTCCTTAAATGGGATGGAAGCAATGCAATACAGTTCATGGGTCTTAATAATTTCAAGAGACTTGGAAGTGATGTGTTTTTCAAGGCAGCATTTAAAAATACCATTATCTATTGTGTCGGAACAGTGCCTCTTACGATGATCGCATCACTTGCACTGGCAATTATACTTAATCAGAAGGTTCGAGGAAGAGCGATATTCAGAACATTATCCTTCTTCCCTTATGTAGGCTCCTTAGTAGCTGTAACAGCTGTTTGGAAGATGCTCTTCCATCCTTCGAAGGGACCTATAAATTCAATATTGTATCATGTGTTTAATGTACCTATGGATAAGCTTCCACAGTGGTTTTCCGGCGGTCTGGTATTGTTATCATTGATTTTATTCAGTGTATGGAAGTACATGGGCTATTACATGGTAATATACCTTGCAGGACTTCAGGGTATATCGGGAGAGCTTTATGAAGCAGGTTCGCTTGACGGTGCGAATACATGGCAGAAATTCAAGTACATAACATGGCCGCAGTTAAGATCAACAACATTTTTCGTAGTAGTTATGCTTACAATCAACTGCTTTAAGGTATACGATATAGCAATCATGTTAGCAGGCGGTGGTTCAGGAGAACTTACAACATCATCCACGGTTCTTGTATATTATATATATCAGAAGGCGTTCATTGATTGGGATTTAGGATATTCAAGTGCAGTTGCGATGGTTCTGTTCGGCATAGTACTGCTTGTAACAATAGTACAGTTCGCATATCAGAAAAAGACAGCGGATTAAAGGAGGGACAACGATATGGCAAAGACAAAATCAAAGTCAAAACATGATTTAATTAAAAAAGTTGTACTCTATGCGATACTTATAATCATAGCAGTTTTAATGGCAATACCATTTATCTGGATGCTCTCAGCATCAATAAAATCAGATAGAGAAGTATTCCAGATGGATCCGTTTGTGTTTATTCCTAAGAATCCAAAGTGGAGCAACTATGCACAGATATGGACTAAGATACCGATGCTCACATTTGTAAAGAACACGGTATTCCTCACAATTATAGTTACTCTTTTACAGTTATTTACGAGCAGCTTTGCTGCATATGCTTTTGCAAAGCTCCAGTTTAAGTTCAGGAACGGACTTTTCCTCGCATACATTGCCACAATAGCAATGCCTTGGCAGGTATACATGGTTCCTCAGTTCCTCATGATGAGAAAGTTCGGACTTAACGATAAGCTGCTTGCGATTATATGTCTTCAGGCATTCTCGGCATTCGGTGTGTTCATGATGAAGCAGTTCTATGAAGGAATACCGAATGAACTCAGTGAAGCAGCACGAATAGATGGAATGACAGAATATCAGATTTATTCGCATATTATGCTTCCGCTTTCAAAGCCGGCACTTTCAACACTTACGATTTTCACATTCGTAAATACATGGAATGATTACCTTGGACCACTCATCTACTTAAAATCGCCTGAGAAGAAGACAATCCAGCTCGGACTTAAGATGTTCATAAGCCAGTATTCATCGGATTACGGTCTTATCATGGCAGGCTCGGTTCTCTCACTCATCCCGGTTATCGTTGTATTCATGTGCTTACAGAAGTATTTCGTTGAAGGTGTTGCATCTACAGGTCTTAAGGGATAAAATATAACGGTACCGGGTATAAGCCCGGTACCGGAGAATGATGTAAATCATCAATTTATATGAGCAGGAAGCGAAAGCGGACTACGAATATCATTGACTTAATGAAGGGGCTTGAAAAGTATGAAGAAATATTTTGAAGATTATAAGTGCATTGATAACAATGATATCAATGGCGGCATGGAGTTTGCGGTAAGGCAGATACTTCATGTGCTGCCGGAGTTTACGGATTATTTTGAGAAAGCGTACAGTGAAGGAGGTTTTTATAAGCCTACAGGAAATGTGGACTGGACGACAGGCTTCTGGACAGGCGAGATATGGCTTGCGTATGAATACGTGCTAGATAATCCGGATAAGTTCGAGGCGGATGCGGCAGAAAAATTAAAGTCTGCAGCACAGGTTCAGATGGAGTCATTCCTTGACAGAATTGACAATAAGATTGAAGTAGACCACCATGATATGGGCTTCTTATATTCACCGTCATGTGTTGCGGGATATAAGCTTATAGGCTCAGGAGTAGGCAGAGAGGCTGCTATAAAGGCTGCTGACCAGCTCCTTACAAGATTTCATCCGGTAGGCGAGTTCCTTCAGGCATGGGGTTCTATGGATGCGCCGGAAAATTACAGGCTTATAATTGACTGCCTGAATAATCTTCCGCTCCTTTACTGGGCAAGTGATATTACAGGTGATAAAAAATACCGCGAAGTGGCAGATAAGCATATACATACTGCCATTAGTAATCTTATAAGAGAAGATTATTCTACATGGCATACATTTTTCTTTGATCCTAAGACAGGAGCTCCTGACCATGGTGCTACATGTCAGGGCTACAGGGACGGTTCAGCATGGGCAAGAGGTCAGGCGTGGGGCGTATATGGACTTGCTACAGCGTATAAGTATACGAAGAGAGAAGAGTATATTCCTCTGTTTGAGAAAGTTACAGAGTATTTTCTTGACCATCTTCCTAAGGATTTGGTTCCTTACTGGGATCTTGAATTTACAGATGGTGATGAGCAGCCAAGAGATTCATCAAGTGCATCGATTGCAGCATGTGGAATGCTTGAGATGAGCAGATATCTTGATGATGAGAAAGCTGCATACTACAAAGAGATAGCCGGCAGGATTATGAAGTCAGTGTATGATAATTATGCTGTAAAGAATTTTGATGAGTCTAACGGACTTGTTCTTCACAGCACATACTCGAATCATTCGCCATATAATACCTGTAATCACTATGGAGTTGATGAGTGTAATATATGGGGTGATTATTTTTACATGGAAGCACTCACAAGACTTTTGAAGGATTGGAAGCAGTATTGGTAAAGAAATAAAAAGGAAAGGACGAGGACACTATGAGCAAAATACTTAGTATTGACAGTCCATTGTGGATGATACTCAACAAGCTGACAGATACAATCGTGTTATCACTCTTGTTTATCCTGACAAGTATTCCGATTGTGACGATGGGGTCATCGCTATGTGCTCTTTATTACATGATGTTCCGGATTGCCGATAATACGGAGGGACATGTTGTTCGTGGATATTTTAAAGCATTTAAGGAGAATTTTAAGAAATCCACACCGGTATGGCTTGTGTGTCTTTTTATCGGACTTGTCCTTGTAGGAGATATCTATATATGTGTCAGGATGCAGACACCGGCAGCAGGCTTCATTCTTGCGGTGGCAGGCGTGATAGCGGTTATATATATGATGCTTGTGCTCTATATGTTCCCTATGCTTTCAAAATGCATGGCAGACACAAGACAGCTTGTGTTTATGGCTTTTATGATGTCCATAAAGGAATGGTGGAGAACAATCTTTATGCTGTTTATAACATTTATAATGTTAGCTGTCGGAGTGTTCGTTACAGCGCCTTTTCTCATTGTAGCGCCGGGAGTGATAGCACTCTCACATGTATATATATTCAGAACTATATTTACAAAATACGGAATGAAAGAGGATGAGAAGATATGTCAGAGCTCTCTTTAAAGGTAATTGATAAATCAGGAAAGACACGTTTTGTGGCAAGCGGAGACAACGAAGTGGTTCTTGTGAACACATCCGAGTATCAGGAAGGTGACAGAATAAGCCTTGAAACCGGAGAAAAGAATATATATGTGTGGTTTCAGGCAGATGATGCACTTGGTGAGTCGCTTGTATACATAACTGACAATATCTCTTTTGATATACCTTTTGGCGAGAAGAGAATAAGCTATTCTCCAAAAGCGTTTATGGGAAGTTCACATTATCTGCATGCCAGAGTGGCACGCGAGGATGAACTCAAATGCTACAGAAACCTTGCATTCAATATATATGACCAGCATGGTGACACGCATTGCTTCCCACATGCATATGCCAATGTGGAGACGAGAGGTGAGTCGGTCTTTGCTGCAAGAAATGCCATAGATGGTGTGGTTGCCAATCTTTCACATGGCGAGTGGCCTTATGAATCATGGGGAATCAACAGAAATCCTGACGCTGAGATGACTATTGACTTTGGAAGAGAAGTCACAGCAGACAAGATTGTGCTTTATACAAGAGCTGATTTTCCTCATGACAGCTGGTGGACGAATGTCACACTTAAATTTTCCGATGGAACCCAGATTGAGTGGGATTTAGAGAAGAGCGTTAAACCGCATATTCTTGAGTTCGAGCCGAAGAAAATTACATCCGTGACGCTGTGCAATCTTATAAAGGCTGATGACGAATCTCCTTTTCCGGCATTGTCTCAGATGGAAGTCTATGGGTATATCAAGTAGAAAATAAGTAAAAATTATCGTATATTATAATGAAAACAGATAGAGCCGCCGGTTGTTAATAACATTTCGGCAAATAAAGTTTATATTGTTAATTAAAACTGTTATATGTAAGATGCATGTGTATTTCTTACATATGACAGTTTTTTTATATAAGCGTGAAGCGAGAGCGGATTGTCGATATTATTGACTCAGAATTATATTCAAAAGTGTATTTTTGAGTGGCCGTAAATAACATTCCGGATAATCATAGAAAAAATATGTATATTTTTCAAAATTATAGTAATATTTTCAGGAATGTGCTAAAATACATGTAAAATACGAGTGCATTTACACTTATGAGAAATTGGAGGACTGACATGGACTATGATGAAAAAGAGTTTCAAGCGCGTGCTAACAGAATAGCAAGAGGAATGTGGATTGCTATGGTGACTGTATTGTCATTGGTGTATGGCATGAAGGCTGCAAAAGGGCAGACATCACCGCTATATTATTCGATTCTGTTGGCATTGGGCTGGATACCTCTTATAACAGGAATTGTTATACTGAAGATAAAAGGCGGAAACTGGAAGCAGTTTAAAGATTTTTTCGCTTGGGGATATGGCGTGTTTTATCTTTATATTATGGTTACAACTCCGGGAGCATTTTCTTTTACATATATCTTCCCGGTTGCGAGTATGCTGACTATCTATAAGGATAAGAAATTTTTCCTGCGTTTTTCTTCAATGAACCTGATAATTGTTATTTTGAATATTATTGTGGGTTATAGGAGTGGCCTGAGAGAGCAGAGTTATATTTTTAATTATCAGGTGGAGTTTGGAATTACATTATTATGTTATTTTGGATATATTACGTCAATGAGCCATCAGATATTGTCCGACAGTACATTATTGGGTTCTGTTAAGGATAATCTCAACCGTGTTATTAAGACCGTGGAGCAGGTAAAGGGAGCAAGCAATACTATAGTTGACGGCGTAACTGTTGTGCGTGAGCTGTCCGAGGAGAATAGGGAAAGTGCAAGTGCAGTAGTATTCAGAATGGAGAACCTTACTGAGAAGAACAATGTTCTCAGCGGAAAGATTGATTCATCCATGGATATGACGCAGGATATCAATGATCAGGTTGAGAATGTTGCGGGTCTTGTTGAACATATCGTTGAGATAAGTGAGAAGTCTGCCGAGCATGCAAGCACAAGCTCTAAGCAGCTTGAAGGTGCAGTGGAGGCTACTAACTCAATGGCTAAGCTCTCATCAGAGGTTGAAGAGATACTTAGAGATTTCCATAATCAGTTCGAGCGTGTGAAGGAGGAAACAAGCACAATCGAAGGCATAACATCACAGACAAACCTTCTTGCACTCAATGCATCTATTGAGGCTGCGAGAGCAGGTGATGCAGGACGAGGCTTCGCAGTAGTTGCAGATGAGATTAGAAATCTTAGTACAGGAACTAAGAAATCATCAGGAAGCATTATGGATGCACTTATGCTCCTTGAGTCTACTTCTGATAAGATGACAGAATCAATCACTACAATACTTAAGCTGATTTCTGAGACACTTGATACAATTAAGCTCGTTAATGGCAGCGTAGGAACTATTGCAAGTGATTCTAAGCAGCTTGGAGATGAGATACAGGTTGTTGATTCAGCGATGAAGCATGTTGAGACATCTAATCAGAACATGGTAGAGAATATGAAGCAGGTTCAGGATATCATGGTGAAGATTGTCGAGGGTGTAAGAGAGTCAGAAGAGACAACTAAGACAATGATGAGCAAGTATGAGGAGACTGCCAATAATGTTGCCGGAATAGAGAATGTTGTAGGTAAGCTTGTATCAGAGCTTGGAGCCGGCGGATTCATGAGCGTGGAAGATTTACGCGATGGCATGAGCGTGTCTATATATGAGCAGGGAAGTGATGTTGAATACAGCACAGAGATTGCTGCTGTCAAGAATGGAAAGGTTCTTATCGAATCAACACCAAAGCTTACATCGTTCCTTGGCGATTTCAAGAGTAAGAAGTTCGAATTACATATAATTGTTGACAATGAGGTATATATCTGGAAGGATATATCAATCATCGTTGACAGAGCTTTCCAGGGATTCTTTGAGCCTGTATTAGATTCAAGACCTGAAGTAATGAACAGAAGAAAGTATCCAAGACTTGCAATGAATAACACTTGTGAAGTCACTATCAAGGGTACAGCACATGCGGCAACAGGACAAGTTGTCAACATAAGTGCAGGCGGTTTTGCTTTTGCAGTTAAGAATGAAGAGTTTAAGAGTGCAATAGGTAAAGAAGTAGAGCTTAAGATTAATGACTTTGATTTGTTAAAGGGCAAGACCTTAAGTGGAATTATTATCCGTTCGACAGACGATGAAGGAACATATATCGTCGGATGTCGTATGCCTGAGGACAATGAAGAGATTATGAACTATGTCAATATGATGATGAAATAATATAGCATATATAGTTTCATAAAAGATTTGCAAAATAAAAGAGCTGTCGTTATAATTGATTATCCGTATTATAGGAAAAATCATGACGATAGCTCTTTTTTGTTGTAATAAAAATCAGATAAGCTTAAGATGCTCCTGTATATATGCTGCGACCTGTCCTGTAGAGAGTTTGAGAGAGAAAGAAAATTCTTCATTCACAAATCGTTCTGTCTCTTTTAAAATCATCTCATCGGATGAACTTAGCTTCTTGCCGCAGGCGGCGAGCTCTTTTTTCTTCGTGTAGATGCAGCTTGCAAGCATAAGCATGTCCTGTTGGTTTTTTGCATAGAGAATCTCTTTAAAGCGTTCCATTCGGGTTCTTCTGTCATCAGGCCATATTATGTACTGTGTGCGTACATTGTCAAGAATTGTATCAATTTCCTCCTTGGACATAATGCGACGCATTTTTTTTGTCAGCTTTTCATTGTCTACGGGAACATATACAAAAGAACCGGGATTTCCAATAGGACGGAGTACATAGCAGATACGCTCATTGTCCCAGTAGTCGAATTTCTTGGCGGTGATATCTTCTATGAAACATACACCGGCATTGTCGTAGACGATGTGATCAGATTTTTCAAAATTTGCCATCATTTCACCATACCCTTTTATCGTTGAATTGCACACATAGCTACTTATCTTATTATACACTATTTTTGCAGAAAATGTAAGTTGAAAAATTGTTGTTATGGTTGTGTTAATGACACAATATGTGGTACAATATATTTCAAATTATGATGAAATATAAGATGAGATATAAGTTCGGATAATGTTTAATAGATATCTGTGAAACATAATATTTTGCATAAATGTCCATGCAAAGATTTTTAAATAGACCGAGCTGAGAGCGTGGGATACTTCTTGAATGGAGGACAAGCAGATGGAACTTAGAACGAGTTTGATAAATTGCAGCTAATAATATTTTATAAATAAAGGAAATAATTGATGAGCAAAGAAAATATTAAAAAATTGATAGATATAGATAAGATGGATGTCCATGCAAGAGAAGTTTTAGGTGCTGTAGTCGGGCTTGCAAAGACATGTGGAAATAATCCATATACGGATGACACGATAAAGCTTATGTGTGATATTTTATTAAGATTATATAGTAATTGCGATGTTGAAGGTAATGTATTATATGATACATCAGGAACCGAGGCATCACAGTTTATAGAACAGCTTCACAAGGAGAAATATAATATATCACCAAGCTGTGCTGTATGTCAGGCAAGATGTGGCAATACAGATGATTATGATATTTCGCTTATTCTGGATGAGGAGTCCGATAAGCTTGAAATTAAGGAAGAGCTTATATATCATGCAGTGAAGCTTGCAGGTGCGGCGCATAATGACAACAGCCTGTATTTTAATGATGAGTACAGGCTTGTATTTATCGGTGTGCTCACTGTTCTTTCATATGATATGTCAATGAAGGGACTTGAAAATGCAGCTTTGCAGACAAAAAAATGGGAGATGAATTGATATGGTTACATTACATTTGATAGGTGATTCACTTGTCACAGCGTATGGAAGTGATGAGGAGAATATTATAGGCGGATGGGGCGACCATCTTGGATGCTTTTTTGATGCTAAGAAGGTTGTTGTCCGTGATTATGCACAGGCAGGAAGAAGCACAAGAAGCTTTTTGAACGAGGGGCGTTTTCTGGATGATGAGAGATTTGGTACAACGGATTTTCCATATCTTGGACCTGTCTACCCGCAGATAAAGCCGGGCGATTTTGTTTTCATCGAGTTTGGACATAATGATGATGACAGCCGCGAGAAAGTGAACCTCTTTGACAGAATGACGCCGCTCGGAGAGCCCGACGAGAACGGAGTGTACCCGACGGTTGAGCCTAAAGAGTACATGAAGGTGACGAACAAGGTCATGCCTGAGAGCTACCCGCACCTTATGAGGGAGTCGGGAATAAGTGATGAGGAGATTGACACACTTATAAAGAAGGGCATGGACCTCATGCCGCGCTACGGTGCGCTTCACTATTCCTATGATTGCGGTGCGACCTACAAGGGATACCTCAAATTCTATGTGGACGCGGTGCGCTACAAGGGTGCATATCCGGTTCTGGTCACACCGACGAGCAGACTCAAGATGGAGGACGGAAAGATAATTCCTTTTGCGGGACATCACGGAAACAGGGATGCCTTCGGTGCATTTCCGCGCATCAGGGCGGTATGGCAGCTCGCAAAAGAGCTAGATGTTCCTGTCATAGATTTGTTCGGATATAGCAGAAGTGTGTTCGAGTATTTAGGCTATGATAAGTCGACCTACTTGCAGAGCATAACGGACGAGGACGGCGTGCTTATCGGCGGAGTAAGAATGGGAAAGCCGGGAAGCTGGCCGAAGGATTACAACGACAGAAGAAAGAGCGGAAGCTTCGGTGGTTTTGACGACACGCACCAGAACCGTTTCGGCTCATATCTTTTTGCACGTTTTATTGCCGGACAGACAGGACAGCTTGAGCATTTTCCAACGGATGCACTTCTTGATGCACCGGCTAAGGTGACAGCATGTCCGGATGGATTAGTCGGCGAACGAGAAGCCTTGTACGGATTGGAGGATAACTATGGCAGCGACAAACTGTGAAATGTGTAGCTATTATGTATATGACGAGGAGTCTGAGTGCTATGTGTGTGACATGGACTTAGACGAGGACGACCTTGTGAAATTTTTGCAGGGCACCAATGACAGATGTGCGTACTTCTCGATGAATGACGAGTATGCGGTTGTAAGAAAACAGATGTGACGATGTGTTGTGTCGGCTGTTCTGTTCATTAATAAAAAAGTTGAGGTAACTTATGTTTCGTTTAATTTCAGATGGCTCCTGTGACCTTGGCACAGAGCGTGCAAAAAAATATGATATAGATGTGGTTCCGTTCTATGTCTCTTTCGATGAGAAGCAGTACTACAGGGAGATTGTTGATATAGGAATACGCGATTTCTACGAGAGAATGGTGAGGGACAAGGGTGTGTATCCTAAGTCATCCATGCCATCAGTAGATGATTATGTGAAAGCATTTATGCCATATGTAAAAAATGGGGAGGAGATTTTATGCCTCTGCATAACAACGAAGTTCTCAGGCTCATATAATTCCGCAATGAATGCTAAGAATATGATACTTGAAGACTACCCGGACGCTGTTATCGAGGTTATGGATACTCAGGTTAATACAGTGCTTCAGGGAATATTTACACTTGAAGCGGCGAGAATGCGTGATGCCGGATGGAGTCTTTCTGATACAGTAAAAAGACTTAACGAGATGATACCTCATTCAAGAATATTGTTCACAGTCGGTTCCATGGACTACCTTATCCATGGCGGAAGAGCAGGAAAGACAGCCGGAATAATAGCAGGAACACTCGGACTTAAACCGATGATTATATTAAAGGATGGAGAAATCTTCTCCGGCGGAATAGCCCACGGCAGAAAGAAATCCATGATGAAGGTTATCGACCTCATGCATAAGTATTTTGCCGAGACAGGCGAGAACATAGATGATTATGTCATTGTCGTAGGCTTTGGCTATGACGAGGAAGAAGCGGTGCGCTTTAGAGATATGGTGCAGGCTGACACAGGTAGAAATGATATAGACATATTCCAGATTGGCGCTACAATAGCTGTGCATACAGGACCTTATCCGCTTGGCGTGGGAATATTAAGAAAGGCATTCTGATAAGAGTGCCTTGTCATTTGATAGGTGGCTCGTTGTTTATGGGCTTTGATTTGGATAAAGCTGATAAATGGGGCGACATTGTCTGATTGATATATAGTGAGCCGGGCAATGCAGTTTGTTGATATACTTTTTGTTATCGTATAGACTGATATAGTGATATAAGTAAAATTGCGGGAGCTGTTTTACAGAGGAGCAATTCGAGGATATCAAATGAGGGGCAAAATACCTTTTGAGCCTCATATCATAAGTATGTACAAGTATGAATATGGGTATTGGAGAAGGCAATGTTTATTAAAGATGATAATACATATAATGATATAAGAGAAAAATCATTAAACCAATGGCTTGATGAGATGGAAAAGCATGAGGATATCGCTGTGCGTGGTGGCGTGAAGCTTGCCCGAGAGTATGTACAGCACCTAATGGACGAGATAGACAGATTACAGGGTGAGAATGAGTTAAAGAACAGCTATCTTAAGAAGATTAGCAAAAGAAAATAGACGGCATCGGATTGACAGAGTAAATCAGACAGAAGATAATGAAGAAGGTCTGCGGGGAATTCAAAAATGAATGTACCCGGAGCCCTTTTTTGTTTCATTGATTTGGCTGCCAAAGCATTCTGATTTGGTTTATGCGTGTATAATGAGTTATATACAATTAAGTTCACAGAGCATGTGTTGACACCATAACCATAATAGGAAATTTGCAGAAATTATAGAGACAAGCACGGTAGGAGCTTCCATGGAGAATGGAGATGCAATGGCTGATAAGTATAGTTATAGAGGATATAAACCATTTGATGTGAGAGTGTAAAAGCGCAGATAATAAGCTTTGATTATCAATAAAAAAGTTTCCTGGCAGGAGATTGCTGTGTTTCTGTAGAAAATATACATACAGAATGTAATCAGCAATAAGTGGGGGAGTTTTTATTGGTGTAATGCAGTATTTTGTCGAAAATTGTAAAATATTCATATAAAAACACAATAAAATCAAAGGAATTATGTGAAAAAAATACAGTGAATTATCAAAAAGTATTTGCAATCGTGACTTTTGGTTATATAATATATATAAATTTATTGTTACAAAATAATAATTTTTTTAGAAAGGATATGCAGTAATGAGAATATTTAAGAACATAAGCGTAAAATGGAAGGGTTTGTTCAGCGTTGTACTGCTTGCAGCATTGCTTGTGATACTTGGTTTTTCAGGTATGAACAATCTTGACAGGATTAATGCAGCAAGTGTAGAAATTTCAGATAATTATGCACAGAGCATAGCATTGCTTGGAAGTATTTCAGCAGACTTTGAATCGTTGAATCAGGTAATATATGCCTATGCGTTGTCAGAAGATTCTTCTAAAATGAATTCGCTCACAAGCAAGGCGGAGTCTTTGATGGAACGGATAGCAGATACGTGCATGCAATTTGAGCAGAACCTTGATGAAGGTGAAGAGACAAAAAGCTATAACAATTTTATGAGCCTGTATAATCAATATATAACATATTTTAATCAGGTACTTGAACATAGTAATTCTAATAATGATGACCAAGCGACAGCTATGGTTAACAGGGAGATTACTAATATAAGCAGTCAGCTTGAAGTTTCGATTGCACATATGACACAAGCTAACAATAGTGGTATGGAGCAGGCTAAGGAGGAGCAGGCAAGAATATATAATGCTTCAAAGAGTACAACCATTGCAATAATGATTGTTGCTGTAATAGGTGTAGTGCTTGCTATAATTGTAACAACAGCCGAGATTGCTAAACCGCTTGAAAGAATGAAAAATGAGCTCAATGAGATTGTTGACGGAATTAAGAATAATGCGGGGGATCTTACAAAACGTGTGACAACTGTCGGAAGAGACGAGATAGGACAGTTAGGCAGAGGTGTCAATGTATTTATTGATACACTTCAGGAGATAATGAAGCAGATTAAGGACAGCACAGATTCACTTAACAACATAGTTGCCAATGTTATAAGTAAGGTTGGAACAGCCAATGATGATTCTAATAATATTTCAGCCGTAATGGAGGAGCTTTCAGCGTCAATGGAGGAAGTAGCTTCGACAATTACTAATATTGAGACGAATACTACGGATGCCGATTCAGACATAGTTGAACTTGCCTCATCATCACAGGAGCTTCTAGATTATGCTGTGGACATGCATAAGAGGGCAGAAGAGCTTGAGCATAAGGCAGTTGCGAACAAACAGTCAACAAGTGATGTAGTGAATGAAATTATCGGAAAGCTTCAGAGTGCGATTGAGGGAAGCAGAAGTGTTGAGCGTGTAAATGAACTCACTGATGAGATATTGAACATTTCAAGTCAGACAAATCTTCTTGCACTTAATGCGTCTATTGAGGCAGCAAGAGCAGGAGATGCAGGAAGAGGATTTGCAGTTGTGGCAAGCGAGATCAGTAAGCTTGCAGAATCAAGCAGAACCACTGCCAATAATATTCAGACAATAAATAATATGGTAGTTGAAGCTGTTAAGGAGCTTACAAGAAGTGCTGATCAGATTGTATCATATATCAACGATAATATACTTCCGGATTATGACGGTTTTGTCAATTCAGGGAAGCAGTATAATGAGGATGCAGTACATGTCAATGTAACTGTCAACTCATTTAATGAAATGTCATCTAAAATCAGGAAACTTATGACTGAGATAACGGATTCTATCAGAGGAATCTCGACTGCTATTGACGAGAGTGCCAATGGGGTGTCATCCGCAGCGCTTAATACAGGTGATGTTGTCAAAGACATTGTTGCGATAGCATCGGAGATGGATAATAATAAAGATATTGCCGATATGCTAGGTACACAGGCAAGACGATTCACAAATTTATAAATGTATATTATAGGATGGGGGTGTGGATGCGATATGTATACATACAGCCATGTTTTAGCCTATAAAATATTATAACAATTTTACTGTTTATTGATTTTCAGGAATGATTATTTAGACAATAAATCAATTGTAAATAATGTACATATTAATGCATTTATTTTGAGGAAGAAAGATGGAGAATAAAAAATTAGCAGCACTTACATTTGATGATGGGCCTGCGCAGGGGATTACTGACAAGGTTCTTGATGTTCTTGACGAGAATGGTGTGACGGCGAGCTTTTTCCTGATAGGAAATAATATAACTGACACAACGGCACCGCTTGTCAAGCGCGCCCACGATATGGGCTGTTCGATAGAGAATCATTCGCGGACACACAGTGCAATGACAACCTTGACTGAGCAGGAGATTCTTGATGAGATAAGTTACACATCAGATGTTATTGAGAGGATTACAGGTGACAAGCCGCAGTTTTTCAGACCACCGTACATCGACTACAATAAGAAAATGTATGACATTATCGACCTTACTTTTATCTGCGGTTACGGCTGTGAGGACTGGCTTGTCAAGGTGTCGGCGAGCGAGAGAGTGCAGAGAATACTTGCGCAGGCTAAGCCGGGATTTATTATTCTGATGCATGACATGCAGGGAAATGTGCAGACGGTTGAAGCAATAAAGACCATTATTCCGGAGCTTAAAAAGCAGGGCTATGAGTTTGTAACAATTCGTGATTTATTTAAGAAGAGCGAGGTTGTGCCAGAGAGAAATACTATCTATATGGAAGTGAAATGATTGTAAAATACGGAGGAAGATTCATGGAAACAAGAGTTGAAGAGGCAGCAAATAAGAAAATGTGCGGTTTTAACTGCGCACAGGCAGTGGCATGTACATACTGTGACCTTGCGGGCATTGATGAGGAGACCATGAAGAACTTAAATCAAGGCTTTGCAGTCGGAATAGGTGTCAGCATGGAGGCAACCTGCGGTGCGATTATCGGAGCGGTGAACGTGCTTGGTGCAATCAATAAAAATCCGCAGAAGACAATTAAGAGTGCTAGGAATATAATCACATCCTTCAAGGAGCAGAACGGCACCGTTATCTGCAAGGAGCTAAAAGGGGTTGAGGATGGAGTCGTAAAGCGTGAATGTATTGACTGCGTTAGGGATGCGGCAAAGCTTCTTGAAAATGAATTAGTCTAGGAGACACAGGTTATGGAAAATGTGATACTTGTTGAGCTTGCACCACGTTGGTGGATACGATGAAAATTAATGCCTTTTAGGCATAGTGAAACATGTAATATAAGTATTAGACATAATCACATAAGGATTTATAATGAATGTGTAGGATATGGAAATGATATCCTGCACATTTTTTACATAGTGAATGATTGCGAAACTTAATGTATTCGTGCAGGAACCTATGTATGTAAATTTAAAATACGGTTTCGCAATTATCTGTTTAATTTAATTTTGGAGGTGTTGGCTGGATTGGTGCTCCCGGTAATATGATTGCACAATCGGCACTGGAACCGTTGGGATTAAAATTTGGATTTAAAATTCTGCCACATCATGACACTGTAGATACGGATGATTCTATTTTTGATGAATCAAAAGACTTTAGCAATGTTCAGAAATGGAAGAAATTACTTTGAAGAGAAGAAGGTGGAGTATAATAAGAAGAAGGATGAGCAGGTTGAGATTATCAGCAGACAGGTCGGCTTCATCAAATAAGTAATGCCAAAGTACAAAAAACATAATTAATTCATGCTGATACTATCCATAATGGCATTGGAATCGGCACGTTCCATACGGTTTCTGTATGAGCATTTCTTATCCGGAATAACAGAAAAATCATTGACTGCATTTTATTATGCCCGGTATACAAAACAAAACCTGGTATCTATTGTTGATGAATACCCAAACCTGGATCTGATTGGTAATGCAAGGATTGGGACAGTGGGGTCTGACACCGTGTCCCAGCAGTCACCTCCGTTAGGAGCAAGACGGCAGGTTTATAGACTTGCTGTCTTTTTATTACTTATAATGTTAACTAAAATGGTATAACAGGTTGACAATTTCAGGATTATATTTTAATATCAATTATATCAGGGTCAAAAGGTCAAAAAGCCGTTCGTGCTTGCACGATTAGGCTTTTGA
>UQYF01000037.1 GCA_900545175.1 uncultured Eubacteriales bacterium | reverse complement strand
TTTCTTATATAGACCTACAATCTTTATTCCGATGAATGCCAAAAATATTCCCGCAACCGCCAGACATCCCCCGCAAATCAGTATTCTTATTATCCAATACACAACTCCTGCAATGACCAGATTGGATAATCCGTTACTGATTTGTGCCGCTTTCTTTCTGATCTGTATTATCAAGCCTGCAATGGTCTGTGTGAATGTTGCAATTGCATAAAAGAATGTCCTGCAATCGGTGAGAAACTCTTTTTTCTGTATCATTTGAAAAATAGTAGTCGATGCAGAATACCATATCAGCAGTTCTCATATTTGTTTTCTCCCTTCGCAAAATATAATGTTGATATCGAATTGTTCCGCACTACGTGCTCCCACAATTCTCAAAAACATTCGTAATTCGCACATTTTTCTTTGAAAAATGGCTGCTTACTCATGTTTTTGGCGGGTCACAATGTCAGGATTCCTCATGCAGGCAAGCCTGCATCGGACTTCTGACCTTTTGACCCCGATATCAAAATGTATTTGTATTACAGATTCATCTTAACACCAAAAAATTTATAACACCATGGCATAATTGTAATATTCTTAAAAGTCGCTATATTGAGAAAATTCCAGTTATGCCATTGTAATTTTTTGCTCGTTCACTAACATAGCACCGATGAAATTGCAGCTATTTCAAATATTATATATACCTTGTAATGTGTTTTCTCTTTTATTCAATATTTTTTCATTCCAATACTTGACAATCTCAAATTTACGTTCTATAATAAGCAAGTATGTTTACATTAGTGCTACCGTGTCTGTTCTGATGTAGACACTTATACTTAGAATATTTTTATATACTATTTGGAGGTGTATTGAATTGGCTAACATTAAATCTGCAAAGAAGAGAATTTTAGTTGCTGCTACAAGAGCAGACCGCAATAAGGCAATCAAGTCTAAGATTAAGACTTATACTAAGAAGGTTGAGGCTGCTGTCGCTTCCGGCGATAAGACTGCTGCTGCTGCCGAGCTTAAGGTTGCATCTACAGAGATCGCTAAGGCTTGTTCTAAGGGTGTATACCACAAGAACAATGCTGCAAGAAAGGTTTCCAGATTAGCTACTCTTGTTAACAGCATGAACTAATCATAGCTTTCGATTAACGATACAGCATTTTCATATAATGAATCGGATGAGTGTTATTATACTCACTGCTTATTAATAACATCCTTTTCGATTCATCAATAAAACAAATAACCCTGCGATGGTGGCTGCCCATCGCAGGGTTATTTGTTTTCGTGCAAATTTGTTTTCGCATAAATGTATACTCGCATAATATTGAATCTATGCCGCCGAATATTTTACAATCAGCATCTCAACCGCAAGCCTGTCTTCTAACTTTCCTGTCTTGACAGCCTCCTCAAGCGCTACGCACTCCTCTAATGCCCGTCTTAGCACTCCGGCTTTAAAAGGTCTTGCCTGAGCCTGAAGCTTTCCTACTAAGAAACTCTGTATTCCCATCTTCGATGCGATTGCAGCCGAAGCATTGCCGTTGTTTGTCAGCTCCTTTATCATAAGAAGCTGGTTAAAGTTACGAGCTATAAGATACATTATTCTCATAGGAGGTTCCTTAAGCATGAGAAGATCATAGTACAGCTCAAGTGCTCTGTCCTGATTTTTCTGTGAAATCGCTGTAATCATATCAAATATACGGTTCGTGGTCTGTGTAGTGCACACATCATCGACATCCTCAGATGTTATTCTCTCCTGCCCTACCGTATAGCATATGAGCTTTTCAAGCTCCCTTGATATATTCTCCATCGAGCTTCCCGTCTTCGTAAGAAAAAGCTGTATCGCGGCATTGTCCATAACACGGCCTTCTCTCTTAAGAATGGATACGACCCACTTTATAATGTCATTCTCGCTCTGTTCATTAAGCTCACATATATACCCTTTTTCCTTAACCGCCTTAAACAGTCTGCTTCGCTTATCAACTTCATTCTCGACAAATACAATAACTGTCGTCTCAGGTATATTCTTCACAAGCTCGACAATCATATCATCTGCCGTTTTAAAAAGCTGGCTGTTCTCTATTACGACCAATCGTCTGTCCGCAAAGAAAGGCATTGTGTCTGCAATCTCGGCTACCGCCTTACTGTCAGGTGCCTTGCCTTCAAAATATGAATAATTCATGGAGTCGCCATCTGCCACAATAGCATTTTTCAGCTTATCGCGAAACTGCTTCTTAAGGTAATCTTCACTGCCATATAAAAGGTATACAGGCTTAAATGTATTAGATTTAATATCCGCTAAAATATTTTTCACACTGTCCCTCATTTCCGAGCAGTATATTCCTGCTCCATCCTCATCATGCTTTTAATATCTCCGACAGATTCCTTTGTATTCCTGCCGCAATCTCGGGCTTATTCATTGAATATACATGAATATTCTTAACTCCGTTTGCCATAAGGTCTATAATCTGGTCGGTTGCATATGCTATGCCGGCCTGCTTCATAGCTTCCTCAGAATTGCCGAATCTGTCAACTATATTTTTGAAACGCTCAGGGACATTGCAGCCCGAAAGCTTAACGGCATTTTTAACCTGTGATTTCTTTGTGACAGGCATAATTCCCGGAATTACAGGAACCATTATTCCTGCCTCCCTGAGTCTGTACATGAAATTATAAAATATATTGTTGTCAAAAAACATCTGTGTTGTTAAATATTCGCACCCCGCATCAACCTTGCGTTTAAGTCCAAGAATATCCTCCTTCTTGTTGGCGGAATCCGGATGAACCTCAGGATAGCATGCACCGCCGACACAGAAGTCACCGCTCTCCTTTATAAGCTCGACAAGCTCTGAGGCATGCGAAAAATCTGTAAATACTTCACCTTCATAGTTCTTCGGTATATCGCCTCTCAGTGCAAGGATATTCTCAATTCCTGCACTCTCCATATCGCGAAGGGCAGCCTTGATTCCATCCCGGCTGGCACATACACATGTAAGGTGTGCTATCGTCGGAACATCATATTTTTCCTGAATCGACTGTGCAAGTGCAATTGTATGTCCTTTGGTGCTTCCACCTGCACCATATGTCACGCTCATATAGCTTGGCTGCAGCTTAGCTATTCCAAACGCTGCTGCCTCAATATTGGCAAAATCAGTATCCTTCTTAGGCGGAAAAACCTCGAATGACAGCGTTGTCTTGTCACCATTTATTATGTCTCTTATCTTCATCCAGTACCTCTTAAGCTTTCTATATTTAAAATAATTGTAACTGTTCAGAGCCAGCCTCGAAAATGCTATGCATTTCCTCGGTGTGGCGTATCCGCCAAATAGATTTTATGTCAAAAGTACTCATTCATGCAAGCATGATTTGTACTTTTGCCTAAAATCTGCTTGGCTCTGAACAGTTACAAATAATTGTAAAACCCAGCATATGTATGATATTGTGGTCAAAAGGTATTTTGTCCTTTGGACACTGATATCATATATATTATACATTTATCTTTAATATAGCATTTTTCATAGGTACAGGCAAGAAGTAATATCCTTACTCAACAGTAATGGCGATATCCTCAAGATGGAATTGCTGATTCTGTTCATATACCACCCTTGCACTTACCACCACATTGTAAGGGACTCTATCAGCATCGTACACTTCAATTCCATCACGCTTCACATATATACGTCCTGCATTTACAAAATACCATATTCCATCCTGTTCAGTAAAAGAATATTGCGAACCAAAATCAATATAGTCAAATGACTCGTTATATTCCTTGTGCTCCTCAAAATGTTCAGACAGGTCAATTGAAGCCGCCATTTCGCCATACAATGTCACAGTGATAATATTTCCAGCAGCGTCAAGATAATAATCAACTGCATTGTTCAGATCATTGCCCCAATCTGAATATTCCTTGATACTGTAGAAATCATCTCCAATATTTTCTTTAGTGTAGTCTGCCTCAACTATATAAAGCTCCTGACCGGAAACACCTGAACCTGTATTCATATTTGACCAGATGGCATACTCATAAATTCCGTCATTGTCATAATCTCCGTAGTAAATCTTCGGCATAACCATATGCGGTGACATCCAGCTGGTCCACACAGGAATTACATGTTTGCCATCCCTTATGACCATTGCATTCCCTCCGTACATACCGTACAGCACAATATCTTTATCGGGTACAGAATCAAGAATAACATATTCATCCGACACGTCAAAAACTGCATCACCCATTTCTGAAACATTTGACCACACCTGTGTCACCTGTTCAAGTCTGTCTGCCGTAACCGCAGCCATATACTCATCTTCCAAAATCATATTCTGATAGCCGAGAGAATCAATATCATACTCAAAATACGGACACCACAGCCCAAGTGTACCATTGCAGTCCATCTCTATAGCTCTCTTATTTCCGTCTTCAAGTGTAAATTCTATTACCTGCTGATACCCGCCACCATAAATATTATTACTGTAAACCACATACGAAGCATAATTGATACCAAGCAATGCTTGTGCTGAGCTTACCGGATTTTTAAGCTTCTCGTAAAGCTCCGGATTGTCATTTTCTAACTCTGTGGCAAGAAGATCAAATACCTTCTTGTAATGTCCATCGTAAAAAGTCACATTTCCTTCATCATCCGTTAAAACCAAATTTAAAAAGGAAATCCTGTCCTGTGAAAGCTCGAACTGTTCATAAACTGAGAGCGGAAGCTTCTCATCATAATAGATAATCTTCTTATCACCTTCGCTCTGTGCCAGACTGATATCAATGCCATTTGTCACAGCGTCTATCTCATCAAGCGTGTAGCCAGCCGAAAATCTTATATACCATGCCGTCTGATTATCATCTACACTATAAATGACGACAAATCCATAATCTCCTTCCTTGTCAGTTCCATCATAAATCTTATAAACGCTCTTTGCAATGCCACCATAAAACTCAAAATAACTGCCAAGCGTGCCTTTCAGTCCCTCAATTTCCCACAAAGAAAGCTGATGTGTACCCTTTAGCAGGCTGTAGCTCACCAGACTTTCCGACAAGTCATATGGAACCAGATTTACACTTCTTAAATCATCAGTGTTAGTTATGGTGAGCACATTGTCCTGAATGCTTCCCTCCCAGCCCTGCTGTGCTTCGTACTCGATATGCCAGCCTTCATAGTCAATGTTTGTACCTGCCGGCTCCAAGGCTGCTGACGATGAACCTTCACTGTCCGGCTCGCTGACATACTCGCTGTCTGTCCGGTTTTCATCGTTCTTCACATTACTCCTCGGACTCGTCATAAAGCACACAACCACAACAATGCATGCCACAGCCGCCACAATTACAAGCCAGAAAGCAGGCTTCCTATAATTTAACACCGTTTTTATTCTTGTCTTTACACCTGTCTCCCCGAAGGCAAGCGGACACGCACTCACCACTTTTCCCGGAGCACTGCAGCTAAGAAGCGTCATGGCATACTGCTTCTTGTATTCCATATCTTTATCTGCGACAACCTTCTCATCACATGCTATCTCAATATCCCTGCACAAAAGTATATACGCTGCCCACACAAACGGATTGAACCAGTACACTGAAAGTATAATATATCCGAGCGGTTTCCATATATTGTCAAGTCTCTTCAAATGTGCGTTCTCATGTGCAATCACATAGACCTTCTGAGAATCAGTGAGCGATGATGGCAGATATATCTTAGGCACAAATGTTCCCAGGACAAAAGGAGTTGCAATATCATCACAGATATAAATGTTTTTTTCAATATTAACGGATATTCCTGTTCTTCTGCGAATCAATATATATGAAACTGAAGCATAGACGAGCATAAGTACAGCTCCTCCAACCCATATCGGCACTATATTTTTGATAAGTCCATTACTTAGCTTAACATTAAATATGATATCCGTTATATTCTTTAAACTTTTTCCATTCCGGCCGGCATCCGCATTTATGTCTTCATTGCCGGCATAATTTTGAAAAATATCTGATGAATCTGATATATTCATATCATTTTTGATATTATTCTGACTATTCTCACTATCTGTGTTCTGCGTAACTGACACATTATCCGTGTAACCTGACATATCTTTTGCACTATTGCCTGTATAATCAGGTAACTTGACATCATAACTATCCTGTATTGTATTATCAGATGTGTCAGCATATCCTAAAACCCTTCCCTGCATATCAGGAACAAGACTGAACGGACTCTCAACCGCCAAAGGACATACAAGCCTTATTGCAACGAGCGCCCACAAAAAACATGTTATCTTCCTTGGAAGTCTTTTTAAAAATATCCTCAATACAATAATTGCCATAATGAGCCAGCTTGCAGCTATGCTCATATCAATCACTCCATAAAAAAGCTTGACCATAATCCCCTACCTGCTCTCTTCAATTATTTTTTTCAGGCTCTCTATGTCTTTTCCTGAGAGCTTCTTTCCTGATGCAAATGCAGCCACGAATGACGGCAATGAACCGCCATAATTTTCTTCCAAAAAAGCTTCACTCTTTTTAATCTGAAACTGCTCCTTGCTTATCAATGAGCTCACCATACCATCAACATTTTGAAAAATCTCTCTTTCGCAAAGTCTCTTAAGTATGGTATATGTTGTCGACTTCTTCCACTTAAGCTTCTCTGCGCTCAGCTTAACTAACTCCCCGGAAGCAATCGGCTCATTCTCCCATATAATATCTGCAAACTTCATCTCAACCTCACCTAACCTGTATTCTGCCATATGTCCACCTCCTTTTTGCTTTTATAATAATATAGGTAATTGCGAAACTCAAATTTATCAATAAACAGTTGTGCAATTTTACTATATTGCAAGCCAGACTATTTGCAAACACTAATAGTTCAGCTTGCTGAACTAATGTGTTTAGCGGCTGTGTTTTAGCCGCTTACGCACCGCTGTGTTTGCAATGAAGCGAGAGCAATAGTTCGCAAAGCGAACTAATTCTGGCGGTAATATAGCAAAA
The DNA here is from genome assembly GCA_900545175.1 of uncultured Eubacteriales bacterium. Classification (GTDB taxonomy): domain Bacteria; phylum Bacillota; class Clostridia; order Lachnospirales; family Lachnospiraceae; genus CAG-882. The sequence goes on along the minus strand of UQYF01000037.1, from coordinate 20,494 downwards.
ATGCACAACGTCTGATACTAATATACAGAGTTTCGCAATTACCTATTTATAATAATAGTGTTCGTGGATCAAAAGCAACTTCGAAACTGCGTATTTGAAATCCGGACGTTGTGCAGCTTGGTCTACTATCTGTAGTCCGTTTTTAGTCTACAGCATGTAGAGCTGATTGTCAAGACTATTCTGTAAATTGTCAGGGCACAAAGCATTTCCAATTTCGGTTCAAAGGTCAGAACATGACTTGTGAACTTAACTGTGTATAACAAGTTATATTTATGCATATTCCGACTTTTTAGAGAAGCCTAGTTGTTCTTAGGACTCTGCTCATCACACAGCCAAAAGCAGCATGTTTTGACCCCCGAATCATATTATATAAAAAACAGAGGCAATACCATTTAATGATATCGCCTCTGAAACTGTCCTTAGCCTAATCTACTATAGAATATTCTAACAGCTCATACTTTAATATACTGCCCTCCTGTATCCCTTCCGGCAGAAGAGCCATTGCAACAAGCTTTGGCTCACTCTGCTCATCATCCTTCTTTATAAGGTTCGCATAATCTCCATCTATGCTGTCTACAACATAAAATATAGTCTCCATCTTTTATCAACATTTCTCCTTAATATAGTGTGTGTTGGCTCTCTTTTGCTCATTATATCATGATTCGCACCTTCGGTGCTTACCGTTGCTTCGCAACTATCATGATCCAATTCGCCGTTCGCCAATCATGCAAGCATGTTGGCTCTCTTGCGCTCATTATATCGTGAGCATAGCTCACTCAATAATTCATCGCTCGTTAATCATGCAAGCATGTTAACCCGCTTGCATTCATTATATCATATCACGCACAGTGCTGCATCCTGAAAATCATTTTTCCTGATACAGTGTATCACTTTGTTTTATATTCACAGACAGTCATATAAGCTGACTTATTGTCAACGCATGCGATAATCGCACCGCTCTTATCCGTTCTGAAAATCATTGCTCCGATATCTTCAAGCCTGTCAATAACCTCGCTGTGCGGATGTCCGTATGAATTTTTTTCCGCACATGATATAACCGCTGTTTCAGGCATAACATTGGCAAGAAATGCTTCATCAGAGGAATATCTTGAACCATGATGTCCCACCTTTAAAAGAGACAGACTGCTAATACCATATTTTTTTATGCTTGCAGAGACAGCCGCTTCCCTTTTTGAAGTCATATCCCCTGTAAACAACATTGTAAAATCATTATACTTAAGCAGCAGAACTATAGAATTGTCATTATCGCTATCACTCGACGGACTTTCATCACTGCAGGCATTTAACGATACCATGCTGCACTCACCAAACCAGTATGTTGCTCCATATTCCGAATCAAAAACCTTCGTTCCCCTTTCTGCCATCCTGACAGATATATTCTCAATTTCCTGTCCACTTTTGTCTTTCCCTATATAATCCGGCATATCTGCTTTTTCTTCACATAACAATAGTGCCTCGTATTTTACAAAATCGACAGAATTTAATATCAAATTAGTAATCTTTGGAATGTATGTTAGCGAATCCGAATTGTCAAGCGCTTCAAGCCAGCCATTCTCATGGTCGGCATCGCCATGCGTTACAAACAGGAAATCAATTTTTCTTACACCTTTATATTTCAAAAACGGCTCAATCACCTTATCGTAAACATTTCTCACTGAACTGCTGCCACCATCGATAAACACATTTGTCCCATTTGGCATGCTGATAAATATGGCATCTCCCTGACCCACATCAAGAAAATCCACCTCCAATCCATTTCTGTTTCTGTACACCAGAACAACTAGTGCGGCAGCGAGCATACATCTTAATAAAACATTCATTACTGTCAAGGCTTTCTGTGCCGCTTTTGTGCTTCCTATCAATCCTGCTGTTCTCATTGTGCTTATAAGTATAGTTTTTTTATGCGTATTTCCGTTCCTGACGGCTATATCAATGCCGCCGTTGTCTATTATCTTTTGCATACACCTAACAATACTTTTTCTCTGTGAAAACATGATAAGCAACAAATAATACAATATCACCTGCCACAGCTTTGGTCTGCCCAAAACGAGCACACTATGCGGCAGTGAAAGCACCCACTCACACCCTGACTTAAATATGGCAAGAATATAATGCCCCAGCCCCGCAAAAAAACAGCCAGCCACCGGACTTACAAGACCTGCCAGACCACATCCGAGCGCTGATATCATTATAAAGCTCATAAGCGGTACAACCAATAGATTTAAAAATATGGAATATGTAGGAATCTCATAATAGAACCACAGCATTACAGGAAGCGTTGCCAGCCAGATTGCAGCCGGCCCTGTAAACCATTTAAGCCATTTTATACAAAAGCCGTCCGAAACCACCGCTACACCTGCGATAGCCATAAATGAAAGAAGAAAACCTGAATTAATCACGGAATATGGATTTTTTAGCATTATAATAATGGCAGAAAGCGATACAGCTGATAATATATCATATCTTCTTCCAAGCACCTGTGCAATCACTGCGCATATGAACATTACGATTGCCCTGACTGCAGATACACCATTTCCTGTCATTACACCGAACAGAACAACTATTATTCCGCTTATAGCAGCAGATGCCGGATACATAAGCCCGCTGCGGCGAAGCAGTCTGTATAACCCCATACCTATAAGTGAAATATGAAGTCCTGATATCGCTAAAATATGACCTATCCCTGCGGCAGTGAACAATTTCTTCACCGTATCATCCATGTCGGATCTGTCACCTGTGACTATAGCCTCGTAAACTCCCGCGTCCTCCTGCGTGCAGCAGGAAGCATATATCTGCTTCAGAGTTTTCCTAAACTGCTCCAGCCCTCTTATAATAAGGTTTCTGCCTCTTTTAAGCATTGTAACATCTGTATCTTTAATATAATAGCGATATCCCAACGACTTATAGTACTGCCTTGAATCAAACTGTCCCGGATTGGCTGCCGCATCCGGAAGCATAAGCAGCTTGTCCGATATATCCGGCGCTGCCTCAAGCTCTATATAGTCTCCTCTCTGCCCCTGCCACGCCTTACTGTCAGCATCAGAAATCTCAAGCACAATATTGTTCACAAGCCGTCTGCCATTTACGGAACATTTTTTTAGCATCAACCGCCTCGAATATGTCCCGTCAGACACGCTGTCAACCGTTGCCGATATTTTCAAGGTATCGTCATATTCATACGTATATGCACTCTTTAGTGCACCCTCCGATGTGATACAATATTCTCCTGCAACGCTTTCAAATATCATATTATCATAATTATCATGGATATATGTTGTTGAAAAACCAACTATAGATAATAAAAGAAAAAAGAAAATCTGAATAAAATAATATTTCTGTGGTTTGAATTTCTTATATGCGAAAATACAGACCGTTCCTGCCGAAACCGGCAATAACATTAACGGCGGCGGGAATTGTAACATTCCCGCCACAATCCCTGCCACCATAAATACAAGTGCAGGAACCATTGGTCTTTTAATTTTATTGTAACTCAACAATATCTAAGCTCCTCTCTAAAGGCTGTGATAAATCTATGCTGTCTCTGAAAAGAATGTTAGAACTGCCTTTAACTGAAATCTGGACTTTATTTACATTTGAAAGCTCACACAGCGAGTTGACTATTGAATATATTGTCATAACAGGAGATACAGGAAGCACTTCATCTGTAAGCACCGAATCAAAGTCAACATAGCACACTCCGTCCTTCGTAACCGCACTAAGAAGTGTAAGAGCCGCCGGTACCGTTCTGATATGATTCTCCTCACCCGGTCCTTTTATAAGCTGTTCTATTACAACCCGCTCAACTGATGCATCCTTTCCGTATCCTATCGTTATTTTCTCCGGAACAAGCTTATCCGCATTCGAATTTCCATAATAAACAGACAATTCCACCCATGTCCTGTAAATTCCTGAACCAATATCATCCATGAAATCTGACGCAAGCATAATCCCAACCGGATTCCCTAACGCATCCTGCAGCGGCTGTTCATTTATATAAAAGTTAACATATTTCACACCCTGAATCTGCGTCACCGTCTTGACATAAGCTGCCCTGAACATAACCTCGTCCTCAATTGCAAGCTTACTATAGCTGTCCGTAAAATACACTGACAATACTTCATCTCTGAGACTTATGTTGATAATGTTTATCTCTTTTCTCACGGCAGTGCTAAGATGTGCGCTGTCAGCAGGCGCTTTCATTGCCTCCCATAACTCCTTAACCAGCACTAAAGGTTCACCCTGTGAATTTGCGGCAGTATATATCTCTGATGTCAGGGCACGTCCTGTCTCATCAAGATAATATATCATGTATTCATTTTCGCTAAGCTGTATCGTCTCGTCTTCAATTTTCTTTGAATTACCTGAACAGGCGCTCAGCGCAGCAGCACACCAAAGCATAACACAGACAAGCAAAAGCCCCTGAATTCTGTATTTATATAATATCCTCTCTCTCATGCCACTTTCCGTCCTCATGATTTCTTTGCCTGAGTAAGCGGTATCCGGACAGTAAATGTACTGCCCTCCCCTTCCTTACTGTATACTCTTATGGCACCTTTATGCATAAGCACTACAGTCTTTGTTATCGCAAGTCCCAGACCTGTTCCTCCTGTCTGCCGCGAACGAGCCTTGTCAACACGATAAAAGCGCTCAAATATCTTATCACGGCAGTCATCAGGAATTCCTATACCTGAATCAGACACAGTCAGATAAAAATATTTATGGTCAGCGTTGACAGACACTCTCACCCAGCCGTTTGCCACATTGTACTTGATGCCATTTTCAACCAGATTCGTTATGACCTGCGTTATTTTGACCTCATCTATCTCTGCAACAACAGGTCGGAAGCTTTCAAGCACAAGTTCTATATTCTTCTCCTCGGCTATCGGCTTAAGCCTCTTTAAAACACGTTCCACAAGCTCATTTACATTCTGTGTCACAGGATTAAGCCCGGCTGCCGTCTTATCCATGCGCACAAGCGAGAGCAGATCATTGATAATCTGGCTTTCTCTGTCAATCTCCTCAACAATGTCATGCATAAATTCCCTATATATCTCAACAGGAACATCCTCCTGTCCGTTTAATGAATCGGCAAGAACTTTTATTGATGTTATAGGTGTTTTGAGCTCATGTGAAACATTCGATACAAATTCCTGCCTCGAATCGTCAAGTGTTTTAAGTCTCTCAAGCATCTTATTCACTTCTGTCGAAATGAGACATATCTCTCCAAAACCCTTGTTCTCATAAAGACGCTTATCCATATATCCGCTTGTAATTCCATGTATTGACTCAGCGAGCTTTCTTAACGGTCTGCTCACACTGAATGCATATGCGAGCGACAATAAAACCATAATCGTAAACACTATGTCAATGGCATATGTCATAACTTTATCAATATATTGCACACTCTCTTTTACAGATGTGTCAGGAACAGCGAACATAAGTACACCTGTTATTGCACTGCCATCCGTAGCGTAAATTGGCTGCGTAATCTCTATTATTCCATACCTGCTGTCATAGTTCGTTGTTGTAATACCATGAAATGCCTGATTGACTTCATACGATACAAGAGTCTTATTCTCCTTGTCAACGTAAGTATCCTTTACAACGACATAATTGGCTGCCACAATAACCACACGTCCGGAATACATATACGATATCTGTTCAATCTGTGCATTTATTTTGTCATTATACCGCCTATTAAAGTAGCCGTTTTTGCATATATCTCCCGCAAGAAGGCTGCCTGTATTAAATAACTGCGTCTCAAGCTGCTTTATCTGTCTGTCAAGAAAATGTTTTTTTACAACACCTTTGGTAATCACAAGAGGAACCAAGGATGTAATAAGAACCACAAGCACTGTGATAAATCTTATGCTGAACAGATGCTTTTTTATTGTCTTTAAAATGGATAAAAGCTTATCTTTCATAACATATCCTTTTTACATTACTATTATTACTGTTTGAAGAAATAGCCCATACCCCATTTCGTGTGTACATACTCAGGCTCACTCGGATTCGTCTCAATCTTCTCTCTCAGTCTTCTGATATGCACATCAACAGTTCTGGCATCTCCCGGATAATCGTATCCCCATATAAGGCTTAACAGCATCTCTCTTCCGTATACTTTATTGGGATTGGTAACTAAAAGTTCAAGCACGTCATATTCCTTGGTTGTAAGGCTGATTTCACGTCCTTTGATATAGACATGTCTGTTATTTCTGTCCATAACCATATTACCTGCAATAATGCGCGTTGTGGGATCAGCCGAGACAATATGTCTGTTTCTCCTTTTAATTGCCTTTATCCGCGCCTTGACTTCAAGAATATTGAACGGCTTAGTCATATAGTCGTCCGCACCATAATCAAGCCCTAATATCTTATCCATATCCTCGCTCTTTGCTGTAATCATAATAATGGGAACATCCGAAAACTCTCTCACCTGCTGGCATACAGTGTATCCATCCATCTCAGGAAGCATAACATCAAGGAGAACAATATCATACTTGTTGGCTTTTATAAGCTCCAGTGCTTCTTTCCCGTCATACGCACATGACACATCCATGCCATCCTGCTCTAAACTGTACTTTATACCCTTTACAATCAATTTCTCATCATCGACAACTAATACTTTATCAGCCATTTTTCCCCTTTCCGTTACCCTCTTAACCGGTTTTATTTTCAGTTAACACATATATAATCTTTAATTTTTGAAAATGCGCTTTCCTTTATGCCGCTTACACTCATAATATCTTCAATGCACCCGAACATTCCGTTGTCATTGCGGTAATCAATGATTGCCTGCGCTCTCGACTCTCCGATACCCGGCAGTGTCATAAGCTGCTGTAAATCGGCATTATTTATATTGACAAGACTGCTGCCATTCGTCTCGTCAGCCTGATATGAGAAACTTTTGTTGTTCTCATATTCTTCATAATCCGGAACATAAAGTTTCTGACCGTCATGTACATACTCTGCAAGATTAAGCGCTTCAAGACAACCTTCCTCCGTAACTCCTCCTGCCATCTCTATAAGCTCGTAAACTCTCGCTCCGTCAACAGCTTCATAAACGCCTGCGCTCATCACATTTCCGCATACATACACAAAAATCTTATCCGGTTCACTTGACGCTGTAACCGCACTGTATGTTCCGCTAAAATCGCCATCCGTATTATCCATTGACGGCTCTGAAAGCTGTTCTGTTATGTCCTGTTGCTGTTTTACATAATATGCATCTGTATTGCCAGACTTACACGAATACAAAAAGCCGCTTGCAATAAAAAGCACAGTTCCTATTACATAAATAAATATTTTTTTATTTCTTTTTTTAGCCATATTATCTCCTTATGTCTGTCTCATAAGGTCCCTCTGGCTCAGGAAAGATAACCCGATATTTTTATTGTAACTAAAAAACCCGGTTAATGCAACCGGGTTTTAAAATATTTGCAGAACATTATTGCCATGCTTCTATTGATTATCCGTATTCGCTCCGACATCCTCCTGCCAGTTCTCATAAAGGTAATCCCTTACATTTGAAAGCGTCTGTGCATCGCCTGTTCCATCTGCGATACGGTGCATCGCAACCTCTAACAATGCATAAAATTCATCACTGTACATCAGCTTAAGCTTCGGAACAGATTTATCATACGATTCATATATCATATCAAGATTTTCATCCGAATTGTCTATACGGCGGCACGCAGGTACTCCTGCCTGGACATAGAGCAGATTTACATTAGTATACGTTAAATATTTGGCAAAGCTCTCAACTACAGTCACATTATCCGAGAACGGATTTACAACAACGGTTGTTGTCACTGAAAGCGGCGCACTCTGTATATCACTGCTCATATCAGGAAAAGGAACTGCACCGACATTAAGACCCTCCTGATTTTTTGCATTCTGATACATCTGCATATCTCCGATAGTGAAAACAATCGCACCGTTCTCAAAATCATTGATGCAGGAATAATAATCTACATTGTTAATATCAATATAAAAATATTCTATAAGCTGCCTATAAGCGTCTACAGCCTGTGTCAATTCGTCATTGATATCAAATATCACACTGCGGTCGTCACCGCTTCCTCCGCCTATATCAAGGTACGCCCCAAGATAGCCATAATTATAAAAGATATCCTGTAAATCACATGTAAAAACAGAGCTTATGCTGCTGCCCGCCGGAACCTCCATATTCTCGGCAAACAGCTTAATCTCATCGAAATCTGTCAAAGCCGAATCCTGAACATAGTCCTTGTTATATATAAGAAAACTCGTATCATAGCTTAACGGAAACGCAATAAGCTTCCCATTATATGTGCATGCATCAAGTGCAGCCTGACTATAATTATATATGTTATATATATCTGTCAATCTGTTCTCTGCCGCAATACCGGCAAGCTTCATCTGCTCAAGCTTATCATTGTCTATCAGGTACAAATCAACCTTCCCCGGCTTGATTGCCTCAGCCGCAAGAGAATCAACATAATCCGCCTCCGATACATACTTCAGATTAACATGAACATTCGTATTGGCTGATTCATACTGAGCCGCACAATATTTAAGGTATTCCGAAAAAGCTTCATCACTGTACCACATATTTATGTCAATACGTTCATCTTCAACTATCTCCTGCGAGACAGATGTATCATCCTGTGTAGTCTCATCCTCAACATATTGAATTCTGCATCCTGTAACACTTGACATGACAAACATAAATCCAAGTACACTGATTACTGTTTTTTTAACAAAAGAACTGAATCTCATATATAAATTATAACCTTTCATGCTTTATAATGAGGCTGTCTTATACGCACCTTTCGAGAATATCAATCATATCATCTACATTCTTCTTTGTGATTATAAGTGGCGGAACGAATCTTAGAGTATTAAGTCCTGCACTTATGACAATAAGTCCATGCTCCCTTGCCGATTTTACAACATTTCCGACAGGAAGCTCATCGTCAAACTGAACACCGCACATAAGTCCAAGTCCTCTTGCAGCCTTGACACAAGAATGCCTGTCAGCAAAATTCTTAAGCTTCTCCATAAGGTAAGGAGCTACCTCATTCACATGTCCTATAATATCATTTTTCTCAAATAAGTCAAATACCTTTGATGCAGCCGCAGCAGCAAGTGGATTACCGCCGTACGTTGTGCCATGGTCACCCGGAACAAGCACATTTTCGCATTTTTCGTTTGCGACAAAGGCTCCGACAGGTATTCCGCAGCCGAGTGCCTTCGCAACAGTCACAACATCCGGCTTCACTCCGTACTGCTGATACGCAAACATAGAACCTGTACGCCCCATACCGCACTGAATCTCATCAAGTATTAAAAGCATATCATTCTCGTCGCACAGCCTTCTGATTCCCTCTAGGAACTCTTTGTCTGCCGGGAATATTCCACCTTCGCCTTGAACTGTCTCGCATATAATGGCACATGTCTTTTTGTTTACAAGCGCCTTGACGCTATCAAGATTATTGTACTCGGCAAATCGTATTCCCGGAATAAGCGGGCCAAATGCTTCCCTGTAATGTGCATTTCCGGTAACAGACAATGCTCCCATGCTCCTTCCATGGAAGGAATGCTCCATGGCAATGATTTCATGGTCAGTGCTGTTGTCCCGAAGATAAGCATACTTTTTTGCAAGCTTTAACGCACCTTCTATTGCCTCTGTTCCGCTGTTGGTAAAAAAGGCTTTGCTAAGCCCTGTAGCCTTTACAAGCTTCTCTGCCGCAGCAGCAAGCGGCTCACTGTAGTACAGATTCGAAATATGCACAATCTTATCCACCTGTGCTTTAACTGCATCATTATAATCCTGATAATTATACCCAAGCGCATACACTGCTATACCTGCTGCAAAGTCAAGATATTTATTGCCTTCCACATCATACAGATACACGCCATCGCCATGGTCAAGTACGAGATCCGCCCTGTTATATGTATGGATAAGATTTTTTTCCGCTTTATCTATAATATAGTTAGTTTTTGTCTCCATCATAATACCTCTCTGCATCTCTATCTATAATCGCTGTTCCGATACCCTTGTTAGTAAAAATCTCAAGCAGCAGACAATGTGGAATACGTCCATCCATAATATGCACCCTTGAAACACCATTCCCTATCGCATCTATACAGTTGTTAAGCTTAGGAAGCATTCCGCCACCGATGTTTCCGTTTCCGATAAGCTCCTCTGCCTCTGTAAGGCTTAGTTCTGATATAAGTGTTTCAGGGTCATCTGCAATTTTTCTTACTCCTTCGATATCTGTAAGAAATGCAAGCTTCTCTGCCTTTACCGCCTTGGCAATGGCACACGCTGCATCATCAGCATTTATATTGTAAGTGTTGTAATCATCATCTATTCCGATAGGACATATAATTGGAATAAAATCATTCTCAAGAAGAGTGTTTATCAGCGATGGATCCACCTTACTGACTTCGCCTACAAATCCTATATCCTGCCCACCTGAAAGTTTTTTGGTGACATGAATAGTCGCGCCGTCTTTTCCGCTTATACCTGCTGCCTTGACACCAAGCTGTTCAACAAAATTTACAAGACTCTTGTTAACTCTGTTTAACACCATCTCTGCAATCTCCATTGTCGGCTCGTCCGTAACTCTGAGTCCGTTTACAAATCTCGGTTCCATTCCCGATTTTGCAACCCAACGGCTTATCTCCTTGCCTCCGCCATGCACTATAATAGGCTTAAATCCTACGAGCTTTAACAAAACAACGTCCTCGATGACTTTTCTTTTCAACTCCTCATCGACCATTGCACTTCCGCCATACTTTACTACTATAATCTTGCGGTTAAACTTCTGAATATAAGGTAATGCCTCAATAAGAACATTTGCCTTTGCCATCTCATTATCATAGTTACGCATCTTATTCTCTCCAATCGTTTTTATTTCACACACATAACTGCCAAAAACAATATAATCTCCAATGATACAACAACTATCTGCAAAAATATTTTAATAATGCATTACTCTAGCTTCTGTAGTCAGCATTTATTGACACATACTCATGTGTAAGGTCACATCCATAAGCTGTTGCCGACTCTGTTCCCTGCTTGACATCCGCTATTGCAATCACATGCTCCTTTGAAAGTATCTCGGTTGCTTTCTCCTCACTGTAATCGGTAGCCTTGCCATCCTCAACAATCTTTAATTCCCCGGCATCGCTCTTAAACCAGATATCAACCTTCTCAGGGTCAAAATCCACTCCCGAATATCCCATTGCACAGAGAATTCTACCCCAATTAGCATCATGTCCGTAGATTGCTGCCTTTGTAAGATTAGATGTGATAACTGACTTTGCAAGTACTTTAGCATCCGCCTTGGTCTTTACATTTTTCATCTGAACTTCAAAAAGACAGGTAGCACCCTCACCGTCACCGGCAATCTTCTTAGACAATTCACATAAAATATAAAAAAGAGCGTCATAAAACTCCTCATAGCCTGCACTGTTCTCATCCTCAATCTTCTTATTTCCTGCCATGCCGTTTGCAATAAGAAGAACCGAATCGTTAGTTGACGTATCTCCATCAACAGAAATCATATTAAATGTGTCATCAACAATAGCACGGACCATTTTCTGCAAAAGCTTCTCATCGATAAGTGCATCGGATGTAATAAAGCAAAGCATTGTCGCCATATTAGGATGTATCATGCCTGAACCCTTACACATTCCGCCGATATGTACAGGAACACCGTCAATCTCGACCTCAACAGCAACCTGCTTCGACTTAGTGTCCGTAGTCATAATAGCCTCTGCCGCCAAAGCTGCATCTGCCGCTGTGGCACCGAGTTTTCCCGGAAGCATCTTAATTCCTTTTCCTATTATATCCATAGGAAGCTGCTTTCCTATTACTCCTGTGCTTGCAACAAGAACCGCATCCTCGCTTATTCCAAGCTCTGCCGCTGTCTGTGCAGCCATCTGACGACACTTTTCATATCCTTCATCACCGGTACATGCGTTCGCAATACCGCTGTTTACAACTATCGCCTGAGCACTCGATGACTCAAACACTACCTTCTTGTCCCACTTGACCGGAGCTGCACATACTCTGTTAGTAGTGAATGTTCCCGCTTTGACACAAGGTGCCTCCGAAAAAACAAGTGCCATATCTTTCTTAACATTATTCTTAATTCCTGCATTAAGACCCGCAGCCTTAAAACCCTTAGCAGCGCAGACACCGCCATCAATGTACTTCATATATATTCCTCCTGATACTATTTTTCACTATCATCTATGGAAACATAGGTGCTCCCATAAGTCCTTCCTTCTCATCAAACCCAAACATTATATTCATATTCTGTATCGCCTGACCGGCAGCACCCTTAACAAGATTGTCTATTGCTCCCATCATGATGACACGTCCGGTTCTTGGCTCAACCTTATAATTGATATCCACAAAATTACTTCCCTCAACCCAGCGCGTTTCCGGACATACATCCTTGTCAAGCAGCCTTATAAAATATTCATTCTCATAATGCTTCCTGTAAGCTGCTCTTATCATCTCATCAGTCACTCCATCCTTCAAATCTGCATATGCAGTGACAAGGATTCCTCTGTTCATCGGAACAAGATGCGGTGTAAAAATAAGCTTTATATCTTCGCCGGCTGCATATGAAAGCTGCTCCTCAATCTCTGGTGTGTGTCTGTGAGTTCCGACTCCATAAGCCTTAATACTCTCGTTAACTTCACAATAAAGGTTGGCAACCTTGGCACCTCTTCCCGCACCGGAGGTTCCCGATTTTGCATCTATAATTATTGACTGCGGTTTTATAAGCCCTTCCTTTACAAGCGGGTAAATCGTCAAAATGGAGCACGTTGTATAACATCCCGGATTTGCAAGAATTCTTGTGTCTTTAATTTTATCGCGGTTGAGTTCACACAGACCATACACAGCTTCATCAATATACTGCGGTGCCGCATGTTCTATTTTATACCACTCTTCATATACATTGACATCCTTAAGCCTGAAATCCGCACTCAGGTCGATAATCTTCACCTTCGATAAAATCTCATCATTGACAAGTGAAGCACATAACCCCTGCGGCGTTGCCGTAAATATCACATCAACCTGTGAAGCTAACTCCTCCATGTTATCATCCCTGCATACATCCTCGACGAGCTTGAACATATTCTGATAAACCTGTGAATACTTCTTATCTATATAGCTTCTTGAGCCATACCATATAATCCGGACATCCTTGTGTCCAAGCAACAGTCTTACGAGTTCATTTCCCGCATAACCTGTAGAACCGATAATACCAACCTTTACCATAGCACACATCTCCTGTTTAATCTGATGCAGAGATAAAATCCCTGTTTACACATATCTTATTATTCAAGCATCCAAAAGTCCATACCTAATTTAATAATTGACATTTAAAAAAATTCAAAATTATATTAAATCAGAAATATTTTCCATGAGCTTCGGAGCTTGATTTTTTATAAATATACATCATTTGTGCATAATATGCAATAAAAAATTGAAAAAAACTGGATAAACTATTGCATAAAATGTATTTTTGATGTATATTTAACACAGTGTTTGCCATTAGGCGCAGATTAACGCTATGGATGCATACATAAGTAACCTAATCAGGAGGAATATTATAATGAAAGACAAAGTTATTCTTGCGTACTCCGGCGGTCTTGATACCACCGCAATCATCCCTTGGCTCAAGGAGAACTATAATTATGATGTAGTCTGCTGCTGTATCGATGTAGGTCAGGAGAGTGAACTTGACGGACTTGAAGAGAGAGCTAAGCTTTCCGGAGCTGAGAAATTATACATTCTTGATGTTGTTGACGAGTTCGTTGACGATTATATTTTACCTACAGTTATGGCTGATGCCGTATATGAGCACAAGTATCTTCTCGGTACATCCTTTGCACGTCCTCTCATCGCAAAGAAGCTCGTTGAGATTGCACGTAAAGAAAATGCAGTTGCCATCTGCCACGGTGCAACAGGCAAGGGAAATGACCAGGTTCGTTTTGAGCTCTCAATCAAGGCTTTGGCACCTGACATCAAGATTATCGCTCCTTGGAGATGCAATGATACATGGAAGATGAGCTCACGTCAGGATGAGATTGATTATTGCAAGGCTCATGGAATTGACCTTCCTTTCTCAGCTGATAACAGCTACAGCCGTGACCGTAACATCTGGCATATCAGCCATGAAGGTCTTGAGCTTGAGGATCCTGCTAACGAGCCTAACTATGACCATCTTCTTGTACTTGGCGTATCACCTGAGAAAGCTCCTGATGAAGCAGAATATGTGTCTCTTACATTTGAAAAAGGCCGTCCTGTTGCTATAAATGGTGAGAAGATGAAGGCTTCCGACATCTTAAGAAAATTAAACAAGCTCGGCGGCAAGCATGGTATCGGAATTGTCGATATCGTTGAGAACCGTGTTGTCGGCATGAAGAGCCGTGGTGTATATGAGACTCCGGGCGGAACAATCCTTATGGCAGCCCATGAGCAGCTTGAGGAGCTCATTCTCGACCGTGACAGCCTCTCCTTCAAGAAGGGCATTTCAGAGAAATTCGCCAACATCGTATATGAAGGCAAGTGGTTCACACCTCTTCGCGAAGCATGTCAGGCATTCGTAGAATCTCTTGATGAGAAGGTTACAGGTGAAGTCAGGATGAAGCTTTACAAGGGCAATATAATCAAGGCCGGCACAACAAGCCCTAACTCACTTTACAGCGAGACTCTTGCAAGCTTTACAACAGGTGAGCTTTATGACCACCATGATGCAGAAGGCTTTATCAATCTCTTCGGTCTCTCCATGAAGGTTCGTGCCATGTTAGAGGAGAAAAAGTAATGAAAACTATCGATATTGTTGTCCCTTGCTATAACGAACAGGAAGTTATCGCAGCTTTCTACGAGGAAACATCAAAGCATGTGGCAGCTATCAATAATTACTCTTTCAGATACATTTTTGTAAATGATGGGAGCAGGGACAATACCCTGCTCCTGCTAAAGGGACTTGCCGCAGACCATGACGATGTACGGTATGTCTCTTTTTCGCGTAATTTTGGTAAAGAAGCCGCTATGTTTGCTGGTTTAAAAAACAGCACCGCTGACTATGTAATTGTGATGGATGCCGATTTACAGCATCCTCCTGCCCTTTTTCCTAAGCTGATAGAAGGCATCGAAGAAGGACATGACTGCTGTGCTGCCTACAGGACAACCCGCACAGGTGAGAAAAAAATCAGAAGCTTCTTCTCACAGTCATTTTACAAGCTTAACAACAAGCTCACCAACACAAAAATGCCTTATGGAGCTGTTGACTATCGTATAATGTCAAGACAGATGGTAGACAATATTGTTGCACTTCCCGAAAAGGAACGCTTTTCCAAGGGACTTTTCTGCTGGGTAGGCTTTGACACCAAATGGATTCCATATGAGAATATCGAAAGAACCCTCGGAACAACCAAGTGGAAGTTCTCAGGTCTTGTAAAATATGCCATGGATGCTATCGTATCATTCTCGGTTGCGCCTCTTCGCATGCTTTCAGTCATCGGTGCAACAATAAGCTCTTTAGCTCTTTTATATGGATTTTATCTGCTGATAAAGACTCTCGCTTTTGGAAAAGACTTACCGGGATATGCTTCCACAATCATAATACTGCTGTTTCTGGGCGGTATCATTGAGTTGAGTATAGGTATTATCGGAGAATACCTTGCGCGTATATTTACAGAAGTAAAGCAGCGTCCAATATATATAGAGAAGGAAAGCAACCTTGACAAAGATAAAAATAAGGATATAAAAAATAATAATGAAGAATCTGATAAATAAATTTATTGAAAAATTTTTCACAAGAGAAGTAATAAGCTATCTTGTATTTGGTGTACTCACAACACTTGTAAATTTTGTATTTTACTGGCTTTTTACAGAAGTACTGGGAATATATTATCTCACCTCCAATGTAATTGCCTGGATTTTTGCTGTGATTTTCGCCTATATAACAAATAAATTATTCGTATTCGGGAGCAAAAGCTGGGAATTATCTATTGTTGTAAAGGAAGTATTGTCCTTCGGCGCTGCAAGAATTCTCTCTCTGCTTTTTGAAACAGGCTTTTTGACTCTCACAGTTGAGATATTTAAGTTTCCGAAGCTTATCGCAAAGATTATCGCTGCTGTGTTCGTAGTAATAATCAATTACGTTGCAAGCAAATTATTTATATTTAAAAAGAAAAAATAGGGGTTATATATAATCATGAAACTAAAAGAAAAAATCAAAAAAATACATCCTATGTATTATATTTCTTTTTTCCTTCCGCTGGTCATAATGATTGCTATATTCGCAGTCCGCGGAATATTTCCTTTTGGAGACAACGTATATCTCCGCTCGGATATGTATCATCAATATTGTCCTTTTTTCTCTGAACTTTGGGACAAAATCCGTAATGGTGGAAGTCTTTTTTATTCGTGGGAGGCAGGGCTTGGTTCTAACTTTACTGCACTGTATGGTTATTACCTCTCAAGCCCGCTCAACTGGTTCATCGGCTTTTTTCCGCATAACTATATAATCGAGCTGATGAACATAATCATTCTTATAAAACTGTCCCTCGCTTCAACTGCGTTTGCATACTATATTGATAAACGCTTTAATACACAGAATATTACTATATCGATCTTCGGTATGTTCTATGCATTGTCAGGTTTTACTGCAGCATTCAGCTGGAATCTGATGTGGTTTGACTGCGTGCTTTTACTGCCTCTTGTCCTTCTCGGACTTGAGCGTCTTGTAAACGAGGATAAAGGAATTCTATACACTGTGACACTTGGACTTACCATACTCTCTAACTACTACATCGCAATTATGGTATGCATAAGCCTTGTATTTTATTTTCTTGTCCTGCTTATCACTATGCCGATTCCTGAAAAAAAATCGGTATATCTTCAGAAGATTGGCTATTTTACTCTCTTCTCACTGCTTGCAGGTGCGCTGTCTGCCGCAATACTTCTGCCGGAATTATATGCACTCGGACTCACGGCATCAAGTGATATCAGCTTTCCAAAAACACTCACACAGTATTTTTCCGTTGTGACGGTGCTCAACAGGCAGCTTGCAAATACCGAAGTATGCATAGGACTTGAACATCTCCCTAACGTATATTGCGGAGTTGCTGTATTTTTGCTCTATCCGCTATATATATTTAACAAGAAAATAAGCCTGCGTGAAAAGATTGCAAAATCCATACTGCTTTTTGTATTTATCTTCGCATTCAGCTTCAATATACCTAACTTTATATGGCATGGCTTTCATTACCCTAACTCACTTCCGGCAAGACAGTCATTCATATACATTTTCATATTGCTGACTATGTGCTTTGATGCATACAAAGACATAAAAGATTACAGCGGAAGCCAGATTGCAAAATCCTTCGGGCTGTTCTTAATTTATCTTCTATGGCTTGACCACACCAAAGGCGACAATGACCCGGGTTATGCAATATTACTTGTAAATGCGATTTTCATGCTCCTATATGTAATCATCGCATTTCTTTACAAGAAAGATAAAATCAAAATTCATTTTATAGTATTTCTCCTATTCTGTGTAAGCTGCATTGAATGTACAATGAATATGGAAGAAACCGGCTACAGCACAACAGGAAGAAGTGCTTATTTCAAGGACTATGACTCTGTGCAGACATTAACCGATGAACTATCGCAGACCGATGACTCCTTTTACAGAATAGCAAAGGCATTCGGCTACCGCTCTAAAAATGATGCTGCATGGCATAACTTTAACAGTGCCAGTGTCTTCTCATCAACTGCCTATGCCGGCATCACTGATCTGTTCGGCCGTCTTGGTCTTGAGCATTCTATGAACGCATACGCTGACCACGGTGCAACACCTCTTGTATACTCAATGTTCGACATAAAATACATTTTAAGTAACAAGCAGATTAACGATGATTACACGCTTGAGCTTGTAGATATTGTTGACAGCGAATATCTTTACCGTGCAAAATATACGCTTCCACTCGGTTATATGGTAAGTAAAGATATCAACGAAAACTGGAATTACAGTACAAGTAATCCATTTGCGGTACAGAATGATTTTGTTCTTGACAATACAGGCATCTCTTCACTTTTTACCAGCATTGATTTCATTGATAAGGATAAAAGCGGAATCACAATTGAGGTTGAAAATGACGAACATGTCTATGTATACATCGCCAATAAATCAGTAAAGACAGCAAAAGTCAGTATAGGTGATTCCAATGAGAATTTTGCCGGCATAAATCACGGCAGAATGATTGACCTTGGCTGGCAGACTGCCGGGACCAACATAGAAATCGTAGACAAGGACGGCGAAGAATCACTTAATGCAATGGTATACACAATGGATACTGATAAGTTCATTGATGCTTTTAATATTTTAAACAGTCAGGGACTTAATGTAACAGCATATTCAGATACAAAGCTTACCGGAACAATAAATGTCAACGAAGCCGGAATCTTAATGCTCTCGATACCATATGACCCAAGCTGGACACTTAAAGTAAATGGTGTTAAAACCGATATAACAGAGATTGCCGAAGCACTTATCGGTGTTGAACTTGAACCGGGCGAATATACTATTGAGCTTTCATTTACACCAAGAGGCTATATGCTTGGTATGCTTATAAGTATATCTGCACTGTTTATTCTCTTTATTGTGTACTGTTTTTACAGAAAAGAAGCAGGAAAAGGATTTCTTCCTTTTACCAAATCACAAGAGACAAAAACACTTGCGACAGATAACGCAATAACCACTAATGACAATGAAGTTACCGACAAGGCTGACAGCTCAAACGAAGCCGAACCGGATTTAACATCCGGCAATACCACAAATATATCTGATGCCGGCACAACAGATAATGTTAAAAAAGACAAGTAAACAGCAAATCAAATAAACACAATGGAGGTCACATTCATGAAGCTCTGGGGCGGACGTTTCACAAAAGAAACCAATCAGTTAGTTAACAATTTCAATGCATCTTTACCATTCGACAGACGATTCTACAAGCAGGATATTGAAGGAAGCATCGCACATGTAACAATGCTTGCAAAGCAGGGAATCTTATCAG
Source organism: uncultured Eubacteriales bacterium (assembly GCA_900545175.1). Lineage (GTDB taxonomy): Bacteria > Bacillota > Clostridia > Lachnospirales > Lachnospiraceae > CAG-882. The sequence continues at coordinate 1,375 of UQYF01000037.1, read as the reverse complement.
ATGAGGATAAGGATGCCATCATAGCAGGACTTACCTCAATCCGAAGCGACATAGACAATGGAATTCTACAGTTTGATGACGAGACAGAAGATATCCACAGCTTCGTTGAAGCGGAGCTTATATCCCGCATCGGAGATGCCGGAAAACGTCTGCATACGGGAAGAAGCCGCAACGATCAGGTAGCTCTCGACATGAGACTCTATACACGCGATGAGCTCACACAGACGGATGAACTTTTAAAGGGACTTTTAAAAGTCATCTTACGGATTATGAAGGAAAATACTAAGACCTATATGCCTGGCTTCACACATCTTCAAAAAGCCCAGCCTATCACAGTTGCACACCACTTTGGTGCATATTTTGAGATGTTTTCAAGAGACAGAGGCCGTATCGCTGATATCTATGAGAGAATGAACTACTGCCCTCTCGGTGCAGGTGCCCTTGCGGGAACTACATATCCGCTTGACCGTGAATATACTGCATCACTTCTTGGCTTTGCCGGTGCAACCGCTAACAGTATCGACTCTGTTTCCGACCGCGATTATCTTATAGAATTCTTAAGTGCAATGTCAACAATAATGATGCACCTAAGCCGATTCTCAGAAGAAATCATAATCTGGAACTCCAATGAATACCGTTTCATAGAATTAGATGATGCATACAGCACAGGAAGCTCAATAATGCCACAAAAAAAGAACCCTGACATTGCAGAGCTCGTCCGCGGAAAGACAGGCCGCGTATATGGCGCTCTCATGTCATTGCTTACAACCATGAAAGGGCTTCCTCTTGCTTACAACAAAGACATGCAGGAAGATAAGGAGCTCACCTTCGATGCCATCGATACAACAAAGGGCTGTATTCTTCTATTTACAGGCATGCTCGACACAATGACATTCAATAAAGATGTCATGGAAAAGAGTGCAATGGCAGGCTTCACAAACGCCACCGATGCCGCCGACTATCTTGTAAATCACGGTGTACCATTCCGCGATGCACATGGAATAATCGGTCAGATAGTTCTCTATTGCATTGACAGGGGAATTTCCATAGACGAAATGAGCCTTGATGAGTTAAAGGCTGTCTGTCCTGTATTCGAAAGCGATATCTACGATGCCATATCTCTAAAGACCTGTGTCGAAAAGAGACTGACAAAGGGTGCGCCAAGCCCGGCAGCCATGAAGGAAGCTATTGCAAAGTATGAAGAGTACTTAAATGAGTAACACCTATCTTACAGGCTTTTTGACCAGACAAAATATCCGCTTGTAAATTTTTAAAGATAAATAAAAACAGACCGGTAATTCCAATCACCAAAAAAAGAATTGGGAGCATCCCAAAGTTTGTGTAAACCTCCAAACTGATGTAAGATAAAATTACT
>UQYF01000036.1 GCA_900545175.1 uncultured Eubacteriales bacterium | reverse complement strand
TTCTTTTGTTGTCTATGTTATTATTGCCATTCTTTGATTTACCGCATGTAGATAAAACACCGTCACACGAACACAATATCGTATTATTAGATGATATACCTGAAATTATAGTATATCCGAAATAGAACCTATTTTTTTCAAAAAGAAATGTTTATAATCATACTCTTTTGTAAAATCACTGATTGCAATACAAATATTTAACATATCTTTACTTTGTTGTGTTGAATATTTGTGTTGCATATCATTATTCCACCATATCCCATAAATACATCTAGCTATATTATACATTCTTTTCATTCTGTAATTTATCTTTATGACATCAATAAACACTCTGTTTGAATTATCATAGTCTTCTCTGTTTCCCATATAACTTGCATAAATTGTTCTAAAAAGTTCTGTTTTATGCATATGTAACTCAGCCCGCTCATATTTTGAAAATGAATTGTATAAATGTATCAAGCTATCTTTATCGTTTTCTACATTTTGCAGATTCTGCAACAACACTACTTCGCAATCCGTCAAATACATTTCAGTATTTTTTAAAATATTTGCATATTTCACTGAATATCCAATAATATCTTTTAGACCATTCACATAATCATCCCTTGATATTTTTCCTTTACGATAAGCAAAATTCAATTTTATTCTTTCTACTGTCTGCCTGTTTTTTGTGTATGTCATATCAATTTTATTCTCAAGTATACACAAAAGTTTTTCTGCTATTTCAATTTCATCCCTTGAAATAGCATCGTACAGTTTTTCTAAGATTTCCATATTCTTAGTGCTGTTTGAAACAATCTCGTCTAAAACAAATTCCGAATACAGCTCTAGCCTGTCAAGAATTGCGTAAAGGTTATACCCATGTGGTCTGCACTGTCCAAGTTCAAGCCGCCTTATGGTTTTGGCTGTACATATACCTTCTGCAAGCTCAGTCTGTGTCATTCCTAGTAGTTTTCTTCGCTCAGCAACAATCTGCTCCATTCTATATACATTAGGTTCAAAATACATATACATACCACTAACCGTATATCTACTGACGCCTGTCATATCTTCTATATATTGAAGCATTTGACGATATTTATTTATTGTATATTTTCTTTCATCTATTTTCATACCTTTATACACATCCACAGACAGTAATGTCTTCATTCTGTCAATAGCCTTTTCCATTGCATCACACAGCTCAATCAGATAATATGCTCTTCCACCATCACGCAGCATTTCTATAGCATCATCATATTTTGAAAGTTCTCTATTATATACACTCAATTTATCGATAATATCCTCAAGCCTGTTATGATTATCATTATCAAGCTGCAATTTTATTTGGTAAGCCTTTATTTCATAGCATACTGCTTTGGGAAATATACGCACTTTTGATAAAGAGTTAAACCAACTGGCTGACTGTATGTAATCTGTTATAATGCAAATTCGTTCATAATAATAGTTTACAGCATTATTATCCTTCCAAGCATCAACAGACATAGCATAATAATAATACTCTAATAAAATATCAAGCTCCTGAACAGATAAAATGACATTTTTTTCAATATCTAACTTGATTTCAGTTCCCTGTGGTATAGTAAGCTCTGCTGACATTTTTAATTTATTTATAATTTCAACAACATCTTCTTTTTCGCTTAACATAATATAGACCTGCATCATAATGACAAACTGATATTCAATTTTTTCATTGCAGTCCATTATATCAATATCATTATGAAACTGATGTCTATCAGCATAATTTTTTAATAATTCTTCTGCCTGCACGATTTTTCCATCGCTAATTGCAAAAATTATATCCATACGCAGCTTCCAGTCATCATACTCCGATGCAAATAAAAGTGTATCACACCTTATACCATTACAGCCCAATCTGTCTAACAAACGGTTCATCATAAGCTTGCTCAAATATCCACCTGAAATAAGATTTTTCCATTCGGACTCGTCACATATTCCATCTGTCAGCTGTTTTACTGTAATGCCCGTTTCATCCATGATATTTTCTATAAACCTAAAAAAGTATTCATTATCTTTAGTTAATTGATAATAATCTTTTATTGCCATACCTCATCCCAACCAATAAAACTTCCTTTATCAGCTCTTAACTCAAAGCCCAAGCATCCTCCTTAGCACTTCCCCAGTCTGGTTCCACTCATCTATCCATACAAGGCGCACTCCAAGGTGTGCCACCGATTCTTCAAGCCATATTTTTTCCTGAACCGTGTTAGGTTTCTTTCTAATCCAGAAATGCTCTGTCGCATCCTTGCAGTTAAGTCCGTTTTCCCTAAACTCCGCCATCTTGTTAGCATGTATCCATGAGAGCCACCGCCTCATATTGGCATCAGTAAGCGATACGCCGCAGAAAACGACTCGCCTGTTCATGCAGTTATCTATAAAACTGGTTGCCTGCCATGAGAACGAGTTATTGGCAAGTTCAAGATAATTGTCCTCTGTAAGCACAAGCTTATCGCTTGCAAGATGTCCCTTTCTTGCGTTGTAACCATTAATCGGTATGACACCATGACAATGAAAATACGGTATTCTGTCATGCTTCTGAACATGAATGCTGTTGGCAATCCTGTCAAAAAGAACCTTGTTGCTGTTACCTGTCAGCATATAATAATAATTAAGCAGCGTAAGAAAAACCGCCTCTACATTAAAGCTAAGTATAGAACGCGGTCCCACTCCCTCATGCACTGCATCTATGACAACCTCAGCCATCAGATTAGCGCTTGTTGCTGCAAACATTCTGTCTATAATGCCTGAATACTGCTTCCAGTTTTCTTTTGTGATACACGATAGATGCTCCGTCTCATGTATCTTTACAAAAGTATCCCACTCCTGTGTGGTGAGCGCTGTTCTTATCGGACGATATATCTCATCTGAAAGAAGCTTTATAAACTCTTTATCGCTAAGGTGCATATGATTCTGCACTGCCTGAATCATCGCCTCCGGCGAGAAATCCATCTTATGATAGACATCTATATCTATAATTTCATTTTTGCTGCAATTATTCTTTATAAGCAGCTCAACCAGGGTATACCAATCAGCAAGTGCCGGAACAGATGTCCCGGCACCTACACACAGCGACCAGCCGTTACGCTTGGTCACATCTCTTAATACTGGCTGGATTGTCTTTATATCCAAACCTTTTTTTGCCATAAATAAAATTCTCCTACAAAAGATATGTCGGAAGATCGCATGTAATCTGCGATACACATTCTTCCCTGGCTGCTCTTTTTGCAGCGGCCTGCGCTATATTCTTAGCGGCATCTTTTTTTATAATTCCCTTTGGCTGCAAAGCTGATGCCTTCTTAGCCGGTTCAGTCTTCTTAGCAGGTGTCTTTGCTTCTGCTGTCTTAGCCGATTTCGTTCCCCTTGAAACTGTCTTTTTTACAGCTTCTGCCGCTTTAACCGGTGCCTTTTTATCCTGGACCGTTTTTGTGCCGGCCTTATCTGCTTCTAAAGTCTCCTGCTGTGCCGGCTTTACTTCCTTTGCATCTTCCTTAGCTGTGCTCACGCTCTTTGCTGTTCTTTTTAAGCTTCCTGCTCCTACTGACATATTCTTTCTACCTCCTTAGCAAGTTCAATGTATTCCGATGCACTTCTGCTCGATTTTTTATATACGATTACAGGCTTAGAATTATCCTGTGACCATTCTATTGAACTGTCTACTCTTATATATGATGTAAATACATAAATGTCCTCAAGCTCCGAAAGAGTCTCCTTTGTCTGTTTAAAATAATTCTTGCGCTCGTCAACCTTAGTCACGACTATTCCTGCAAGGTTCAATGCGGGATTTATTTCTCTGACTTCATTATAAAAATCAACCATATTTGCAAGACCGAACAATCCCCACGGACTAGCCTCGACAGGTACTATCAGGTAATCGGCGGCACACAGAATGTTCATCACCCAGCCTCCGAGCGTAGGCGGTGAATCAATAAGAATATAGTCATACTCTCCGCTTTCCTTTATACCCGACAGACATTTTTTTAATATGAACTCTCTCTGCCACTTTGTAAAAAGTTCATATTCGATAGAGCTCATAAGTGTGGATGAAGGAATCAGGTCAAGCCTTTCGTATCCTGTATGTACAATGTAATCGTCAAGCCTTTCCTGCTTTATTATTGCTTTGTAGAGATTTTTCTCTCCTTTGGCAAAATCAAGCACCTTATCTTCATCAAAATATGACAGTGACAGATTAAGCTGCATATCTCCATCTATCATAAGCACTTTGTAACCATCCATTGTCATAGCATAAGCTACATTTGCACACGTTGTTGACTTGCCACTGCCGCCCTTATTGTTAGCAAACGCAATTACCTTCGTCATACCTTTTTCCTCCGCTGTCTATATCAGAAAAAACATTCTTGTAAATTCAATATCAGCTTCTACCTGCGATATCAGCTTGTCCAATGTATCAAATTTTGTCTCCGGTCTTTCAAAATGAAAAAGTTCAACCCTGATTTCTTTACCATACATGTCTTCGTCATGGTCAAAAAGATGTGTCTCAACGCTCACTCTGTCAGAATCATCAAAGGTCGGTCTGATACCGATATTGGTTATCGAATAATATTCTTTTCCATCAGAAATCACTTTTGAAGCATATACGCCATAAGGCGGAAGAAGCTTTTCCGGTGAAGGATAGATATTCACTGTCGCAAATCCCAAATCCTTTCCAAGATGTCTCCCTTCCTCAACTGTTCCCATTATCATGTACGGATATCCAAGAAGGATATTCACATTTTCCATGTTTCCGAGCTGAATCTCCTCGCGTATCCATGTACTGCTTATGTCTCTCTGTTCAAATTTTTCTTTATCCACTATGTGAACTTCATAATTATAAAGCTTCTGTGCAGCCATAAGCACATCACAGTTACCGCTCCTGTCCCTGCCAAAATGCCAGTCAGCACCGACAACCACATGTGCCGCATTAAGATTTCCGGCAACAACCTTCTTGATAAATTCAAGAGGCTCCATAGCTGCTGTCTCCTCATTGAACGGATACTCCACAAGATAATCAACACCTGCGTCAGCAAACATTTTTCTCTTCTCATATGTAGTTGTAATCTGGGTGCCTTCGAATTTCTCAAAATGCACATTAGGCGGTACATCAAATGTGAATACCGCAAGCTTATATCCCTGTTCCCTTGCAATTCTTCCGGCAGTGTTTATAAGTGCCATATGTCCCATATGTATCCCATCGAATTTGCCGAATGTAACTACCGTCTTATCCGGTATGGCAAATTGTGTAACTCCATTAAATATATTCATATATTACCTCTTCACACCCCAAGGTTATTCCCCACATGCAAACATTTTAACAGGATAATATTCCTTTTTCTTATCATCAAGCTCATATATTCCGTAGAATATGCCGTCACAGTACATCCTTACAGGTGTATACAGCTCGCTGCACGCTCTGCTGCTGACCTTATTTCCGTTCTTTATGAGCTTATGAAATTCTTCCTGTGCATGCACAGGCATATACTCCTCAAACATCACATCAACAGGTATAACAATCTCATCCAGCCTGCCCTCATCCTTAAGCGCCTGCAATTTTTCCAATGTAAGTGCTTCATCAAGTATGAACCTTCCAACCTGCGTACGGCAAAGCCTGTCCATGCAGGCTCCACAGCCAATCTGTCCCCCTATATCCCTGCAAAGTGAACGTATATATGTTCCTTTTCCGCAGTGGACACGCATTGTAAAGTATGGAAGCTCCACTTTGGTAAGCTCAATAGAATAGATTTCCACATGTCTTGCACTTCTTTCTATCTCTTTGCCTTCCCTTGCAAGCTCATATAGACGTTTTCCGTCCTTTTTGATAGCCGAATACATTGGTGGAATCTGGTCATATCCGCCAACGAATTTTTCCAGCACGGCATTGATTTTCTGTGCAATCTGCTGCTCATTTCCATCAAAAAACTCTCCGGCAAGCTCTTTTTTTTCTGTCTGCGTTCCTGTTGTGTCCTCTGTATCGGTAGTCACACCAAGCAATACCCTCGCCTCATATCTCTTACTTCTGTCTGCTATCATGTCGACAAGCTTTGTCCCTTGTCCTAAGCATACGGGAAGTACACCTGTGGCTGCCGGGTCGAGAGTCCCTGTATGCCCGATTTTTCTCTGTCCGAATATTCCGCGAAGCTTTGCAACCACATCATGTGATGTATAGCCCGCATCCTTATAGACATTTATAATTCCATTATACAAAAAATGTAACCTCCGTTACTTCTTTAACTGCTGCTCTACAAGTGCACCTATATTGTTGACTATATCTCTAGGGTGATTTGCAGACATATTAAATCCTGCTGCCCTGATATGTCCACCACCGCCGAACCTCTTAGCAATCCTGCTTACATCAACAATATTCTTAGAGCGCAGGCTTACCTTATATTCATTCTTTTCGACTTCATAGAGGAAAATAGCAACCTCAACAGTGTCATTTAACCTAAGCTGTTCAACAACACCGCCAAGATCCTTACTCGTCACTCCGTAGAAGTCCATCTCCTGCTTGGTCAGTATCGTAAAAATACACTTTCCATCACAGAATAAGACACTCTCAAGAAGTGCCTTTCCAAGCACCTGGCTCTGTCTGTAAGTTCTCATGTAGAATGTATTATCGATAATACTTGTAAAGTCAATGCCCTTTTCCATAAGTGCTCCGGCAGCCTGCATTGTTGCGGCATTTACTGCCTGATACTTAAAAACTCCGGTATCATGTATGATTCCAAGGTAAAGACATTCCGCTGTGTACTTAGAAATCTTCTCCGGCTTCATCGCTTCATACATAAGCTCGCTGCATGAAGAAAGCTCAGGGCAGATTGTATTGTAATCACCTATCTCCTGTCCGCTTATATGATGGTCAAACACTACCTTTTTCTTTGCATTGTCAAAGCAAACCCTGAAATCCTCAAAACGGTCGTATGCTGCACAGTCACATACTATGAATACATCATACACCTTGTCCTTATCAGCCTGATGCCTTATCTTATCACTGTTTCTTAAGAATAAAAATTCTTCATTAATCGGCTGCAGATAGATATCTGCTTCTACCTGCGGCATATTATCACATATATAGTTATAAACGCCAAGCGTACTTCCGACGCAGTCGCCATCAGGTCTTATATGACCTGTGATTCCAACCGTCTTTACTCCCTGCAATATCTCATCAAGATATATCATTCGTGGTTCTCCTTGTTTACCTCATCAATAATCTTTGACATTCTGACACCGTACTCAATCGACTGGTCAAGTATAAAATGTATCTCCGGAGTATTTCTAAGATTAACTGTCTTTGCAAGCCGGCTTCTTATATAGCCCTCCGCACTCTTAAGTCCTGCTATTGTAGCTTCCTGTGCAGCTTCATCCCCATACACACTGATATATGCCTTACACTGCTTAAGATCAGGTGTAACCTCAACCGCAACAACCGATGTTAACGGACTGATATTCGGGTTCTTAACTTCATTGCGGATAATATTGCTGAGCTCTTTTTGAACTTCTCCGTTAATACGTGAATTTTTAATACTGTTTTTACGCATATAAATCTCCATTCCTCAAACATATTATTTGCGTCTATTTTAACACTACAAGCCGGGACTTAAGCCCCGGCTTATCTAAATCATTAAATCTATTACCTTGGCACCTCTACCATAATATATGCCTCAATCTGGTCAAGCTCCTTAACGTCATTAAATTTTTCAAATACAATACCGCATTCATAGCCTGCCTTGACTTCCTTTGCATCATCCTTAAATCTCTTGAGTGATGCTAATGGTCCTTCATATATAAGCTCGCCGTCTCTTGTTACACGAACCTTGGATGCCTTCGTAATCATACCATCTAATACATATGAACCGGCAATCGTACCCACACCGGATGCCTTATAAGTCTGGCGTATCTCAGCATGGCCTATAACCTTCTCCTCATAGATAGGATCAAGCATACCCTTCATAGCTGCCTCGACATCCTCAATTGCCTGATAGATTACTCTGTAAAGTCTTACGTCAACCTTCTCTCTGTCAGCAATCTCACGCGCCATATTATCAGGGCGTACATTAAAGCCGATGATAATCGCATTTGACGCTGATGCAAGGATAACATCTGACTCATTGATTGCACCAACTCCGGCATGAACAATCTTTATAACAACCTCTTCGTTCGAAAGCTTTAACAAGCTCTGCTTAACCGCCTCAACAGAACCCTGCACATCTGCCTTGATAATAAGACCAAGCTCCTTGACATTTCCTGCCTTAATCTGTGAGAACAGATCATCAAGTGAGAGCTTGCTCTTAGTATCATCAAGAAGCTTAACTCTTCCTTCACGGATAAATGTATCAGAGAATGCTCTTGCTTCCTTCTCTGTAGCCGGTGAAACGAATATCTCACCTGCGCCCGGAACATCATTAAGACCTAATATCTCAACAGGTGTTGCCGGTCCGGCTTCCTTAATCTTGCGTCCCTTGTCATCAATCATGGCTCTTATCTTACCAAAGCATGGACCTGCTGCAACCGCATCTCCTACATGAAGTGTACCCTTCTGAACAAGAAGTGTTGCCACCGGACCTCTTCCCTTATCAAGCTGTGCCTCGATAACAAGACCTCTCGCACGACGGTTAGGATTAGCCTTGAGTTCCCTCATCTCTGCTGTGAGTAAAACCATCTCAAGAAGATTATCAATACCTTCCTTAGTGTGTGCAGAAACAGGTGCAAATATTGTATCACCGCCCCAATCCTCTGCTACAAGACCGTATTCAACAAGCTCCTGCTTAACTTTCTCAACATTAGCATTAGGCTTATCAATCTTGTTAACTGCAACAATAATATCAATGCCTGCCGCCTTTGCATGGTTGATAGCCTCAACAGTCTGCGGCATAACACCATCATCTGCTGCAACAACAAGGATTGCGATATCTGTCGACTGTGCTCCACGCATTCTCATCGCAGTAAATGCCTCATGTCCCGGTGTATCAAGGAATGTAATCTGCTGTCCGTTAATTTCAACTGTATAAGCACCAATATGCTGTGTAATTCCGCCAGCCTCTCTTGATGTAACATTTGTTGAACGTATTGCATCGAGGAGTGATGTCTTACCATGGTCAACGTGTCCCATTACACATACAACAGGTGGTCTCGGAACAAGTGTTGCCGGATCCTCCTCTTCCTCCTTGAGAAGCTCCGCAATCACGTCAACCTTTACTTCATGCTCACAAATACAGTTAAACTCAAGAGCAATCTCCTCAGCTGTATCAAAATCTATTTCCTGATTAACTGTGACAATAGTCCCCTTGAGGAAAAGAGTCTTTACAACTGCTGCCGGCTGAAGCTTCATCTTCTCAGCAAGCTCTTTGATTGTGAGAACATCCGGAAGCACAAGTGTCTTTATTGTATCTTCTTCCTGTGGCTTTGGTGCAGCCGGCTTGTTATTCTTAACAGTCTTTTCAAGTCCCTTTGTATTCTCTTTTCTCTCTTCACGGTCGTACTTATTGCGGTCATTTAAGCGGTTCTCTCTCTCACGGCTTCTCTGCTCTTTAGCCTCACGAACCTCTCTTGCATCACCCATTCCGCCCTTAGTATCAGCGTCCTTAGCAAAATTATCACGGCTGCCGTTTCTGAAATTGCCATTGCCGCCCGGTCTTCTGTTGTCTCCTCTGTCGTTTCTTCCGCCATCCTTGTTAAAGCCATCCCTGTTTCCGCCGTTAGGGCGATTTCCGTCACGTCTGAAGCCATTGTCTCTGTTTCCGTCCGGACGGTTTCCGTCACGTCTGAAGCCGCCATCTCTGTTTCCATCAGGACGGTTTCCGTCACGTCTGAAGCCATTGTCCCTGTTTCCGTCACGGTTTCCATCACGCCTGAAGCCGTTATCTCTGTTTCCATCGCGGTTTCCGTCACGTCTGAAACCATTATTATCTCTGTTTCCGTCACGATTTCCATCCGGGCGGTTTCCATCACGTCTAAAACCATTATCTCTGTTTCCATCACGGTTTCCGTCACGTCTGAAACCATTATTATCTCTGTTTCCGTCACGATTTCCATCCGGGCGGTTTCCATCACGTCTAAAACCATTATCTCTGTTTCCATCACGGTTTCCGTCACGTCTGAAGCCATTATTGTCTCTGTTTCCATCACGGTTTCCATCGCGTCTGAATCCGTTGTCCCTGTTTCCTCCGTTATCCTGTCTGCGATTGTCACGGATATCCTTGCGGTCACTGTTATGTGGATTATATACAGCTGTTATATGTGATTTCTTCTCAGCTGGCTTTGCCTGCTGCTCACTCTTAACCGGCTGTGCGGCATTCTCGCTCTTCGCTGCCATCTCTGTTCTGGCAGTCTGTTCCTTTATCTCTTTAGGTGCTTCTGTATTCTGCACTGTTGTACCCTTTCCAAAATGTTTTTTTACCATATCAATCGCAGTGTCATCGATACTGCTCGAATGGCTCTTAACATCTACATTCTTACTCTGTAAAAACTCTACTATATCACTATTTTTTAAATCTAATTCTTTTGATAACTCATATATTCTCATTTTAGGCATCAGCATTACCTCCTTCAATTATTTCGACCTGTGAATCTGTTAATTCCCTGCATTTTTTCAACAGCGAATCTGCAAATCCCATATCGAGAATCGCCAATGACGCTCGAAACTGTTTTCCCATTGAATGTCCGAGAGTCTCCTTGTCTTTATAGATTACAAGCGGAACTCTATAGAATGAACAGGAATCTTTAAAGCCCTTTTTTGTTCTGTCCGATGCGTCATCTGCTATGATAACAAGGCGGGCCTTTCCTGCCTTTATGGCCTTATCCACAGAAAACTCACCACTCGTAACCGCTCCTGCTTTGGTGGCCAGACCTATCATTGAAAGTATTCTATCTTGATTCAATTTCTTCTAACTCCTTTTTGAGTGCCTCATATACATCGGAAGGTATCTGACACTTAAGAGAGCGTTCTAACCCTTTCGATTTGATTGCCTGATTAAGACATGCCATATCTGCACAGATATAAGCTCCACGCCCATTCTTCCGTCCGGTCTCATCGAGAAGTATTTCCCCTTCCGGAGTCTTTATAACTCTGAGCATATCTTTTTTGTCTTTCATCTCACCACAGCCTAAGCACTGTCTTTGTGGTATTTTTCTGGTAACAGCCATAACATCACACTTTCTATCAATACTTATAAACGTAAAGAATTACCGCTCCTCTGATTCGAAAGCATCAATATCTTCCTTATCATTAACCTGTGAGTCTTCATTCTCTTCATAATCCTCACTGTAAGGAGCCATATAGTCCTCACCTAATTCCTTCATCTGCGACTCACTCTTTATGTCAATCTTAAAACCTGTAAGCTTTGCCGCAAGTCTTGCATTCTGACCTTCCTTGCCTATTGCAAGTGAAAGCTGATAATCAGGAACAACAACTCTCGCTGTCTTTGCCTCATCATCTGCAATGACAGAAACGACCTTGGCAGGACTTAAGGCATTCTCAATCAGATAAGCTGCATTCTCATTCCATGCAACAATATCAATCTTCTCACCGCCGAGTTCTTCAACAACCGCATTAACTCTCGCACCGTTAATACCTACACATGCTCCTACAGGATCCACATCCGGGTTGCTTGACCATACAGCAATCTTGGTTCTTGACCCTGCTTCTCTAGCCACATTTTTAATCTCAACAGTTCCATCGCGGACTTCAGCAACCTCAGCCTCAAAAAGTCTCTTTACAAGCTCAGGATGTGTTCTTGAAACTAATATCTTAGGGCCTTTGTTGCCATTCTTAACTTCAAGCACATATACTTTTACACGGTCATTCGGCTTAAAGCTCTCGCCTTTAACCATCTCGCTCTCATTGAGTGTTGCATCAACTTTTCCAAGGTTGATAATGACATTCTTTCCGACATAGCGCTGTACAACACCTGTCACAACATCCTTTTCCTTGCTGCTGTACTGATCGAAGAGAACATTTCTCTCCTCCTCGCGAATAGTCTGTAAAATGACATTCTTTGCAACCTGAATTGCAATACGTCCAAAGTCCTTTGATTTTACTTCTACGTTGACAGTATCGCCAATGTCATACTTGGCATTGATCATCTTAGCATCTGCAAGGCTTATCTGTGCAGCATCATCAGTAACATCATCAACTACCTCTTTCTCAGCTATAACCTTAAAATCTCCTGTCTCTCTGTTTATTGTGACTTTAAAATTATCAGCCTTTCCAAAATGGTTCTTACATGCTGTCAGAAGAGAAGTCTCGATTGCTGAAAGAAGCTTCTCCTTGCTTATCTCCTTCTCTTTTTCAAGCGCATTAAGTGCCTCAATTAATTCCTTGTTCATCATATCCTCCATTTCCGCTTATCATCATACTATCCAAGCTGTTTTTAAAAATCAAAAGCAAGTCTTATGAGTGCAATCGCTGCTCTTTCATAAACAGCCGTTGTGCCGTCCTCATGCTCTATTGTCACTGTACTGTCATCAAATGCTGTAAGGATTCCTCTGTCCTCCTTAACCTTGTTAACTGCCTTGTAAAGCCTAAGCTCAACTTCATTGCCTACGTTTCTCTTAAAGTCCTTATCCTTCTTAAGCGGTCTTAAAAGACCCGGCGAACTGACTTCAAGTATATATGCGTCTTCAATGAAATCATCCTTATCAAGCAAATCAGAAAATGCTCTGCTCACAAGTTCGCAGTCATCAACCGTAATTCCGCCTTCCTTGTCAATATAAGCCCTGAGATACCAGCTGCTTCCCTCCTTGACATACTCGACATCAACGAGTTCAAAATGATTATCTTCTATTATAGGTGTAATCAATGCCTCAGCTTTTGCCTCATATTCCTCTCTTCTTGCCATAATTTCCTTTCCTGTTAAAACATATCTGTCCAATGTTCCATAACATATCTTACATGCCGTCAACTAAAACGAAAGAGTGGGTTCACACCCACTCTTGCCAGTCAACATGTATCACAAATCAAATAATACTATATCATAATGTTCAGAATAATGCAAGCACTTTTTAGCCGCGATTCCACTGTGCCCATTTTTTCCTGTATTCCTCAGCAGTCATGCCTTCATTTTCTATAAAAAGATGTCTGAACAAATCCGCATTCATTATTCCCGACTCAGCAACTATCTCTTTTACCGGCTTCACAGAGAAACGTAACAGTTCCTTGGCGCAGTTAAATCTTCTGTTAAGAATATAATCGCACAAATCAATTCCATACTTCTCCTTGAACTGCCTGTTGATAGTGATTTCATCCATATCATACTCTCCGCATACACGCTCTAAGAGATCTTCCTCCTTGAATCTTGCGTTCACAGTCTCCCGTATGCTGTTAAGGACATCCGGATTAAGCTTTTTATTGCCTTCATTTATTGTCTCAACAAGTATATTCGTTACAAGTGTTGTAAGAAGGCTGTGGCTGATATATTCGCTTGTTATATCTTTGCCATTCTGTTTAGCCATCACATCATCAAGTAAATCGCTGTACTTTTTGACATCTGCCGCCCTAAAAACCGGAACTTTGCCGTTCTTCTCAATAAAAATGGCATAATAATCCGCCAACAATGCTCCATCCATGTGTACCCATTTGAGTTCCCACTGTGAATCCTCATCACTGCAATGTTCATATTTTTTGCGGCAGTCAATAAATGCACATTCCCCTGCTTTTATGCTGTAATCAGTTCCGTCAAAGCTTACTCTTCCGCTTCCGGACATCACAATGAGAAACAGATATGATTCAAGATTGCTCCTGCTGCTGACGTGAGGCTTAATGCTCTTTAATCTACCCGTCTCCTGAACATATATAAGCTTCTTTCTGGCAAACTCACTCGGCGTATGAAGATACCTTTTAGAGCTTGTCATATCATTAGTATCAAATAATGCATCCTCACTCATTTTCCACGTCTCCTGTCATTTTGCGCCAATAATCAAGTATTTCCTTTATAGTCTGCTCAAAAGGAATCTGTGGTTCCCAGCCTGTCTCAGACTTTATTTTAGATATATCCGCCTCAATAACAGGTACATCGACAGGCCTTATCTTATTAGGATCAACCTTGACTTCTATGTCCACTGTCGACATTCCTATTATCATATCAAGCATCTGCCTGATTTCTATTGCATTTCCGCTGCCTACATTATATGTCTCTCCTGCTCTGCCCTTTAAAGAAAGCAGACCGTACGCTCTCACGACATCGCGCACATCTGTAAAATCTCGTCTTGCCGCAAGGTTTCCGACATACATAACAGGCTTTCTTATTCCTTTTTCAATCTCAGCAACCTGTTTGCAGAAATCAGACACAACGAATATAGGTGACTGCTTTGGCCCGACATGGTTAAATGCTCTTATAAGCATCAGTTCCATATCATATGCTTTCGAATAAATCGTTCCTATCATATTCTGACATACCTTTGTCGCCGCATATATATTGCCCGGGCGAAGCTTGGTATCCTCATTTATCGGTGTCTCGCCATCTAAAATATGTCCATACTCCTCGCCTGAGCCTATAAGCAGGATTCTCGGCTTATAATAGAGCTCTCTGACCGCATCCATAAGATTGACGCTGCCTTTTATATTGACATCTATTGTAAGCGCCGGTTCTTTCCATGCGATACTCACTGAACTCTGCGCCGCAAGATGATATATATAATCCGGTCTCACAGCAAACAAAAGCTCAACAATATCATTCTTATTCAGTATATCAAGTTCATATACTCTATCGCCAAGAAATAACAAATCCTCCTGAGTCTGTGTCCCCGGAAGCTTAGTAGCATGTACTTCCATGCCGAATTCATTTTGCAGGCACTCTGCAAGATAGCTTCCAACAAAACCACCCGCACCTATTATCAATGCTTTTTTCATATTTTCCTCGATTATTCAAAATGTTTGTGCGTATAGAGATGATCCTGACAAAATTCATAATTGCCGTTGCACTTAGAGCAGTAACGGAACACAAGATTATCTCCGTCTTTCTCCGTTCTTCCGCAGATGGCACATCTATGCTTTGTGCCTCCGTTATTAGATGCGGCTTTGACACTCTTCTTATATACATATCTTCTGTGCATTTCCTTCGGCGCAAACCTTTTCATCTTTCTTGTTCCGAAATAAAACAGGATAAAGTTAAGTACCGATACAATGATACTTACTCTTGTCGCCCATATAAGCTGTGATGCATATTGAGCTCCGGCAGCGCCGTAAGCTGCACTGTAAAGACTCTTGTACTTTCCCACTGCTATGAACTCATAAATCATATATATTCCGTCTATAATCGCAAGCCACTTAATCTTAAGCGGAATAATCATCATAAAATAGACCTGTATATCCGGGAAACAGACAGCAAATGCCAGAAATGAAGCCATATTGATATAGTATGTGCTTGGACTCATGCTGATTCCGGTAACCCAGTAGACAATCATTGAGCTTATTGTCATAAAAAATATGCCTGAAAAAATATAACAGTTGTACCTGAAACTTCCCCAATATCGTTCAAGCGATGAACCAATAAAATATTGGAACATAAACATGAACAAAATAAAGAAGGAAAAGCTCTCCGGAACTGTACATATCCATGTTATAAGCCTCCAGACCTGCCCTCTCATAACAAGCTGTGGATTAAGCTCAAGGCAGCTGTAAGCTTCCGGTGCCGTAAGCAAAAGCACATAGCCTATTCCATAAGCTGCCAGCAGATAAATTATAAGATTCTTAATCGCATATCTTCCGTATTTTCTTTCAAGTTTTGCCAAAAAATTATTCACAAGCATTCTTTCCTTTTCTAATTTTTATTTCCCCTATATCCAGATTAAAAAGCCAGCTAAAATAAATCCTTTTTCCAAAAGATAATGGAAACTATAAATGAAAGCAGAATCGAGAAGCCAATTACAATTAAAAATCCAAACGGACTATCTGCAAAAGGCATTCCTGACGTTGACACATTCATCCCGTAAAAGCTCGCAACCATAGTAGGTATTGACAGTACAATGGTCACTGTCGCAAGAAACTTCATGGACTGGTTTAGATTATTAGAAATAATCGATGCAAACGCATCCATGCTTCCGCTTAAAATTCCACTGTATATGCTTGCCATCTCAATAGCCTGCTTATTCTCAATAATAACATCTTCGAGTAAATCCTCATCCTCAGGATATTTTTTTATCTTGTCTATCCTAAACAGCTTCTCAAGCACAAGCTCATTGCCTTTAAGGGATGTTGTAAAATACACCAGAGACTTTTCAAGCTCCTGCAGCTCTAAGAGTTCCTTATTTTTCTGATCCTCACGAAGCTTTTTTTCCAGGAGTTCGCTTCTCTTGTCAATATTCCTTAAGTAATTGAGGAATAAAGTTGCATTCCTATATAGAATCTGTAAAATAAACCTTGTCTTTTTATAGGTATAAAATTCTCTTACTCTGCCATCCATAAAATTGGTAAGTACAGGTGTATCTTCAAGACATATCGTAATTATATGATTATCTGTAAGTGC
Organism: uncultured Eubacteriales bacterium; assembly: GCA_900545175.1. Taxonomy (GTDB): domain Bacteria; phylum Bacillota; class Clostridia; order Lachnospirales; family Lachnospiraceae; genus CAG-882. The sequence continues at coordinate 12,553 of UQYF01000036.1, read as the reverse complement.
AATTCCAAGAGGTATCGTCCCATACCAGTCCTTGCCATTACGTTCCTCTATAACCGGAATATCTACTATTATAAGCGTATAATCATCTTCAACCTGTATACGCGAACGTTCTTCCTCATCGAGTGCGGCGCGCAGGTCCTCTAGCTGGATATTACATTCTAATGCCACTGTCTGCAATTCTTCTGCTGTAGGAGCCGTCATTGCAATCCAGCAGCCTGCCTCTATCTCATTCGTTCGCACCGTTCCGTGATGCTCCGAGCTTAAAAAAATCTTATACATACGGACTTACCTCTATTCCCAACATATTTACAATAGCATGAAAATTATATTTCCCCGACAACTATTTATATACAAATCATTTTTAGTATAATTTTTTTTTAATATTTTGTCAATGACGGTTGGTATTGATATTTGAAAAAAATTATAATATAATGTAACATACTTGGGTTTTACAGCCCTTCTTATTATATATGACAAAGGAGATGTATTCTCATGATGACATCCGAATACAGACTTGGAATTGATATTGGTTCCACAACAGTCAAGATTGCAATTATTGATAAAGATAACAATATATTGTTTTCCGATTACGAAAGACACTTTGCCAACATTCAGGAGACGCTCGCAGGTCTTCTTGTCAAGGCTGAAGAGAAATTAGGTTCAATAAAAATACACCCTGTAATAACAGGCTCAGGCGGTCTTACACTTGCAAGCCACCTTGAAGTTCCCTTCACACAGGAGGTCGTAGCCGTATCAACCGCTCTCAGTGATTATGCGCCGCAGACCGATGTTGCGATTGAGCTCGGCGGTGAGGATGCCAAGATTATCTATTTTACAAACGGAATTGACCAGCGTATGAACGGTATCTGTGCAGGTGGTACAGGTTCTTTCATAGACCAGATGGCTACACTTTTGCAGACTGATGCCACCGGTCTTAATGAGTATGCCAAAAATTATCAGGCAATATACCCTATAGCGGCACGTTGCGGAGTTTTTGCAAAATCCGATATACAGCCTCTAATCAACGAAGGTGCTACCAAAGAGGACTTATCAGCCTCAATTTTTCAGGCGGTTGTAAACCAGACTATAAGCGGCCTTGCATGTGGTAAACCAATCCGCGGCAATGTGGCATTTCTTGGCGGCCCGCTTCATTTCCTTTCAGAGCTTAAGAATGCATTTATCCGCACACTCAATCTCGGTCCTGAAAATATCATTGCACCTGAACATTCACATCTTTTTGCAGCTGTCGGTTCAGCTATGACTGCCAAGGACGAGATTTCCATTGACATTGATGCTCTTATAACCAAGCTTCACAACAAGATTAAGATGGACTTTGAAGTGGAGCGTATGGAGCCTTTATTTGCATCACAGGATGCATACAGGCAATTCCGTGCACGCCATGACAGCCACTGTGTTATAAAGGGAAGCCTTAAAGATTACTCCGGCAACTGCTATCTTGGAATTGATGCCGGTTCAACCACAACCAAGGCTGCCGTTGTCGCAGAAGACGGAACACTCCTCTATTCTTTTTACAGCAGCAATAACGGAAGTCCTCTTGCAACATCAATAAAAGCAATAAAGGATATTTACTCAATTCTTCCTGCTGATGCACATATCGTGCGCTCATGTTCAACAGGATACGGCGAGGCTCTCATTAAGTCAGCTCTCATGCTTGATGAAGGCGAAGTCGAAACAGTATCACATTACTATGCTGCCGCATTCTTTGACCCTGCAGTTGACTGCATCCTCGATATCGGCGGCCAGGATATGAAATGTATCAAGATTAAGAATAATACTGTTGACAGCGTGCAGCTCAACGAAGCCTGTTCCTCAGGCTGTGGTTCATTCATAGAGACATTTGCAAAATCACTCAACTACTCTGTCGAAGATTTTGCCAAGGAAGCTCTTTTTGCACCTCACCCTATAGACCTTGGTACAAGATGTACTGTATTCATGAACTCCAAAGTCAAGCAGGCGCAGAAGGAAGGCGCAAGCGTTGCAGATATTTCTGCCGGACTTGCCTACTCTGTAATCAAAAATGCTCTTTACAAGGTTATCAAGATTTCCGACCCTAAAGACCTCGGACACCAGATAGTTGTCCAGGGTGGAACCTTTTACAACGATGCCGTTTTAAGAAGCCTTGAGAAGATTACCGGTGTGGACGTAATCCGACCTGACATTGCCGGAATCATGGGTGCATTTGGTGCTGCACTTGTTGCAAGGGAACGCTACGAAGGTCAGGAAACCACTATGCTTCCTATCGAAAAAATCAACGAGCTCACTTACGAGACAAGAATGGCACGCTGCAAAGGCTGTACCAACAGCTGTCTTCTCACAATCAACCGTTTCTCAGGCGGAAGACAATTTATATCCGGAAATCGTTGTGAGCGCGGTATAGGCAAGGAAAAGAACAAAGACCATGTACCTAACTTATATGAATATAAAAATAAGCGTCTCTTCTCCTACGAGCCGCTTGAAATAACCAATGCACCTCGCGGTGTTGTCGGAATCCCCCGAGTACTCAACATGTATGAGAACTATCCATTCTGGTTCACATTCTTTACAAAACTCGGTTTCCGTGTTGTTATTTCACCGGAGTCAAGCCGTAAGATATATGAACTAGGCATAGAGTCCATACCTAGTGAATCCGAATGTTACCCTGCCAAGCTTGCTCATGGTCATGTCACATGGCTCATAAAGCAGGGAATCAAATTTATCTTCTACCCTTGCATCCCTTACGAGCGCAAGGAGATAGATAATGCCAACAATCATTACAACTGTCCTATTGTTACATCATACGCAGAAAACATTAAGAACAATGTCGAAGAGCTTGTGACAGAAAACGTGCTTTTCATGAATCCATTTCTCTCTTTTGCTGATGAGAAGGTTCTTGCAAAGCGTCTTGTAAAAGAAATCGGCGGACAGTTCGGCATAGCATCAAAGGAAATTACAGCAGCGTGCCATGCGGCATGGGAAGAATTAGCAGCATGCCGTACAGATGTAATGAAAAAAGGCGAAGAGACTCTCAAATACCTTGAAGAGACAGGAAGACATGCTATAGTTCTCGCAGGCCGTCCTTACCATATTGACCCTGAGATTAACCATGGTATCCCTGAGCTCATCAACAGCTATGGTATTGCTGTTCTCACTGAGGATTCAATATCACATCTTGGAAATGTTGAGCGTCCGCTCATAGTAATGGATCAGTGGATGTACCATTCACGTCTCTATGCCGCTGCAAGCTTCATACGCGACAAGGACAATATTGATCTGATACAGCTCAACTCTTTCGGCTGCGGACTTGATGCAGTCACAACAGATCAGGTTAATGACATTCTCTCCTCAGCAGGAAAAATTTATACGGTTTTAAAAATTGATGAAGTTAACAATCTCGGTGCAGCAAGAATCCGTATACGTTCACTCATATCCGCAATAAAGGTTCGGGAACATAACAACTACAAGCGCCAGATTGTATCAAGTGCTTACCACAGAAAAGAATTTACCAAGGAAATGCGTGACAATAATTACACAATTCTCTGTCCGCAGATGTCACCTATACATTTTGACCTCATTGAACCCGCACTCAATTCCTGCGGTTACAACGTCGAGGTATTAAAAAATGTCAGCAAATCAGCGGTTGATACAGGTCTTAAATATGTTAACAATGATGCCTGCTACCCTTCACTTATCGTAGTCGGTCAAATGATGGAGGCTGTACTTTCAGGCAAATATGATCTTACAAAGACAGCTCTTGTAATCTCACAGACTGGTGGCGGCTGCCGCGCTTCGAACTATATAGGCTTTATACGACGTGCACTCATAAAAGCCGGATATCCTGACATACCTGTTATCTCGCTGAGTGTACAAGGACTTGAAGCTAACTCAGGCTTTACATACACACTTCCTATGATAAAGAAGGCTGCTATGGCAATTCAGTACGGCGACATATTCATGAATGTTGTATACCGCACACGTCCTTATGAAGCTGTTCCGGGTTCAGCCAATGCTCTTCATGAGAAATGGAAAAAGATAATTATTGAGCAGCTCACTCAGCCTAAGGTATACATGAAGGATTTCAACCGCAACATCAGGCAGATAATCAAGGAATTCGATGAGCTTCCTCTCCTTGATATCAAGAAGCCCCGCGTCGGTATAGTCGGTGAAATTCTCGTAAAGTTCATGCCTGCTGCCAACAACTACCTTGTAGATCTTCTTGAAAAGGAGGGCGCAGAAGCTGTAGTACCCGACTTCATGGGCTTTATGCTCTACTGTGCTGAGAATGCCAACTTCAAAGCCGACAACCTCGGAGCAAGCAAAAAGTCAATGCACATAAGCAATGCTGTTATAAAAGCAATCAATATGTTCCGCGGTGCATCCAACAAGGCACTTGCCCAGAGCAAACGCTTTGACCCGCCAACCGACATCAAGGAAATGACTAAAATGGCCGCTCCATTAGTATCACTTGGAAATCAGACCGGTGAAGGCTGGCTTCTCACTGCAGAGATGATTGAGCTCATTCATCACGGTGCCAAAAATATCGTATGCTGTCAGCCTTTCGCATGCTTACCTAACCATATCGTGGGTAAGGGTGTCATAAAGGAACTCCGCACCGCATACCCTGATGCCAACATAATCGCTGTCGATTATGATCCTGGTGCAAGTGAAGTTAACCAGCTCAACAGAATCAAGCTGATGCTGTCAACTGCACAGAAGAATCTTAATAAGTAATCAGCTTAATTTTTGACAGATTCATTTGTCAAATGATAGACCAATAAAAAATGCGCCATGTTGCTAAATTACAACATGACGCATTTTTACTGTATAATAGGAAATTCCGTTGAAATCTTCATTGTAAGCCCACAGAGCAGGAACGCACTAATGATATTCACCGTCATCTTTCGATGGCAGTTGTGCGAGTATTATTGCAGCAAACATAAGAATACATCCGATACTCTCCTTTACGGACAGACTCTCATGTAAGATTATCCATCCAGCAAGAACAGAGAAACAGGACTCAAGGCTTAATATCAACGAAGCGATAGTCGGATTGACATTCTTCTGTCCTATAATTTGTAATGTATAAGCAACTCCGCAGGAAAGCACACCCGCATACAGAATCGGAAGCCATGCCGATATTATTGCAGTCATATCCGGCTGTTCAAGTCCTAACATAAAAGGCACAGATGCAAAGCCGCATACCAAAAACTGTATACATGACAACGCAACACCATTTACCTTAGGCGCAAAATAGTCTATTACCATGATATGTAAAGAAAAACCTATCGCACAGAAAAATATAAGTATATCACCCTTCCCAATAGATAAACCTTCTTTAATACACAGGCAGTATAGTCCTGCAAGTGCAAGTACAACAGCCGCCCATATTTTCCAGCCGGAAGTCTTTTTCATAAAAATGCCAATTACAGGCACAAGCACTATATAAAATGCTGTGATGAAACCGGCTTTTCCTGCCGAAGTGTATTTAATGCCAATCTGTTGAAGGCTGCTTGACACAAAAAGAAGAACCCCGCACAAAATTCCTCCGATAACCAGCTCCTTTATGTTTTTCTCATCAACAGGAGCTTTATTTTCTGATGCTATTTGGTATGTTCTTTTATTCTTCCCCTGAAGCTTTTTCTGAATCAGCATGCAAGGAACAATCGTCATTGCTCCGATAAATGACCTCACTCCGTTAAACGTAAACGGCCCTATATAGTCCATTCCAACACTCTGCGCAACAAATGACGTCCCCCATATAAATGCTGTCAATGCCAGTATCAATGCGTTTCTTAGTTTCATAGATTATCCTCTCTATCTTCTGTTATTCAAAAATTCAATATACATATATATCATCCGCATAATTCCGGTTAATGATATTCGCAATCTGCTTTTGCTTCCTGCTCACATAAGGTCACTGTCTAAAGCACAAAAAAACTGCACATTTCATCAGTCCGGTATATTCGTTCAGTCAATGATATCATTGTAATCAAGAATTTCCTTCAAAGTTCTGGGTGAGTAATTCATCCATTGCTTCATGCATCCTACATTATATGCCCTTGCAGCGCCTGTCTCCTCTTTCACATGACGGCACTCATTTGAATACATTCCTGCAATACACTTCTGATAATACCTGTCCTCATCGCTATCATGCGTATGACCATATAACAGCACCGTCCCTCTTCCCATATCCTTCCAACTGAATATCGGATAATGGCTCAGAACCAGATTGACATTTCTTCCTCCAATACTGTCATGGATTTCCTTATAATCACAAATCTCGGCAAAAAGCCTGCTGTATCTATAATCTGACACATCATCGTGATTTCCTTTTACAAGTATCTTTTTCCCTTTCAATATAGCGACCAACGCAATCAAATCTTCATTTCTTCCACGCATACTCATATCACCAAGTATATACACACTGTCGCCATTGGTCACTCTTGCATTCCAGTTAGACACTATTGTGCTATGCATGCTCTCAAGATTCACAAATGGTCGCTTGTCAAACTTTATTGAATTATCATGAAACAAATGTAAATCGCTTATATAGTAGTTCATATATGCCTTTCTATCATTTTATAAAATATATTTCCAGCCAAAAGCAGCATATTTTGACACCCGAACCCAATAATATAAAAATCGTTGTACACCACATTTAGCATACAACGATTTAATGACTATAATTAATTGTATTTTATCAATGGCTTATCGTATATTAGGAATCTGCCAGTCGATAGGCGCAACTCCATGCTCTTTCAAAAACTCATTAGCCTGACTAAAATGCTTGCAGCCGAAAAATCCTCTATAGGCTGATAATGGACTCGGATGTGGTGCCTTGAGTATCAAATGCTTAGGATTTGTAAGCATCGGTATCTTGCTCTGTGCCGGTCTGCCCCAAAGCATATATACTATCGGTCTATCCTGTGCGTTAACCGCTTCGATAACAGCATCCGTAAACTGTTCCCAGCCATGTCCCTGATGCGAATTTGCCTGATGAGCACGAACAGTCAGTACAGTATTGAGTAGCAACACACCCTGATCAGCCCACTTTTTCAGATATCCATTATCGGGAATATAACAGCCAAGGTCGTCATGAAGCTCCTGATATATATTCTGAAGTGATGGCGGAATATCTCTCTGCTGCGGAAGAACAGAAAAGCTAAGACCATGTGCCTGCAACTCATTGTGATATGGATCCTGACCTAATATAAGCACTTTCACATCTTTAAGCGGTGTGAAATTAAATGCATTAAATATATCATCTGACGGTGGGTAGACAACTCCTTTTCTATATTCACTGTCCACGAACTTATATAATTCTCTATAATATGGCTTTGCAAACTCCAGTTTTAGAGCTTCAAGCCAGTCATTGCTAATCTGTGACATTTTTATCTCCAATTAATTCTAGACTATTTTTATTATTTCGTGATTTCATCACTCGATCACTTCGCCGTTCGCCAAAAGTGAGCAAGCTCCCTATGGCTCGCTTGCGCTCATTATATCATGATTCGCACCTTCTGTGCTTACCGTTGCTTCGCAACTATCATGATCCAATTCGCCGTTCGCCAATCATGCAAGCATGTTGGCTCTCTTGCGCTCATTATATTGTGAGCATAGCTCACTCAATAATTTCATCACACGTTAATCATGCAAGCATGTTAACTCGCTTGCATTCATTATATTATACTTTTCGAACATTTGTCATTTTATCAGACATATGCTTCCGGCAATATAACGCATTACATTCTCACCGATACGCCTCGTTGTGCAAGATATTTCTTGAGATCCGATATCTCAAGCTCTTTATAATGAAAAAGTGAAGCCGCAAGTGCTGCATCCGCTTTTCCTTCTGTCAACGCATCATAAAAGTGTTCCATATTCCCGGCTCCGCCCGAAGCAATAACCGGAATAGACACATTCTCAGCTATTGTTCTTGTAAGTTCGATGTCATATCCCTGCTTCACTCCGTCACAGTCCATACTGGTAAGAAGAATCTCCCCTGCACCAAGCTTATTAGCCTTCATCGCCCATTCGAGTGCATCAATACCTGTATCGACTCTGCCACCCATCTTGTAGATATTCCAACCGCTTCTGTCAGTCCTTCTCTTCGCATCGATTGCAACGACAACACACTGACTGCCGAACTTATCTGCCGCATCACTTATAAGACGTGGATTATCAATCGCTGACGAATTGATTGAAATTTTATCAGCGCCCTCTCTCAACAGATTCCTAAAATCATCTACTGTCCTTATTCCTCCACCGACAGTAAATGGAATAAACACCTTCTCAGCGACCTTTCTGACAAGGTCAACTATAGTCTCTCTTCTGTCAGATGATGCCGTAATATCCAGAAAAACAAGCTCATCCGCACCAGCTTTATCATAAAGAGCCGCCACTTCAACCGGATCTCCCGCATCGCGCAGATTAACAAAATTAGTCCCCTTGACAACTCTTCCATTATTAACATCAAGACATGGTATTATTCTTTTAGTAAACATAGACTGTCCTCTCTATTATCAATATAGAATGCAGTAAAAATCTCAATTCTATAGGCTGGCTTCACAGCAATATCATTTATGCCGCAAACATTACTATATAACATAATTATTTCTATTCAACACAGGCATTACACTGTAACACTTTATTGCTATAACATCACCCTGTTAAACAGCATATAATCTCCATTTAGCATAATCAACCCTATAACGCTGCAAAATTCTTAAGAATCTGCAGCCCCACAGTGCTGCTTTTTTCAGGATGAAACTGGCACGCATATATATTATCTTTCTGTACAGAAGCATGAATTATTGTACCACCATACTCTGTAGTTGCTGCAACAATGTTCTCATCATCCGCCTTAAGATAATATGAATGTACAAAATATACATATGGATTTTCTCTAAGGCCTTCAAAAATACGTGCTTTTGGCGCTACCTTAAGTGAATTCCATCCGATATGAGGTATCTTAATTCCCGGTGCATCCGGAATCCTGAGTATCTCACCCGGAAGAATTGAAAGACCCTCAACACCGTCCGACTCGTCACTACGTCTGAATAAGAGCTGAAGTCCAAGGCATATGCCAAGGAATGGTTTTCCCGAATCTGCCACCTCATGAAGTGTATCTACAAGACCATACTCACGAAGCCTTCCCATAGCGTCACCAAATGACCCTACACCAGGTAAAATTACTTTATCAGCCGACAAAATCTCGTCACTGTTTCTTGTCACAACTGCCTTTTCACCTATAGCTTCAAGAGCCTTTTCCACACTTCTTAAATTTCCTGCATCGTAATCTATAATAGCTATCATTCTGTTACCTCTCCGATGTCGCTCAGAATCTCTCTATACTGCTGTTCATTTTCAAGGCTTCCATAGTAAACAGCATCATCCTCTGAAATTCCATAGCTTGAAAGCTCTGATAAAATTTGATTCTTTACAGCATCATACTGGTCGAGTACCTCATACTTCTCAGCATCCGAATAATACTCATCATAATGCTGAAGCCCTTTTATAAGTGCATCTAAAGCTTCAAACTTCATTCCTGCCTTATCGTAATTAATATATGAGCAGTAATCAACATATACACTCGCAACAGTCCTTATAGCATAGTATGTATTCTCATCCGACTTTCTTATATTAATTCCTGATATACTATCAAATGCCTGATCAAACTTGCCATTATTGAAATGCTCTTTCGCCTGACTTACTGTTATTCCATATGACACAAAGCTCGTTCCCAAATAGACAATTCCTACTATAAGCACTATTGTGATGAACATTCCTATAAATGTTCCCTTTGTCACTTTTACAAGCTCGGAAGGCTGTGCAGGCTTCTTCTCTTTTTTTACTTTCTCTTTTTTAGGCTTCTTAGGCTTAGGCTCTTTCTTTTTCTTTTCTTTTTTCTTCTTAGGCTTCGTCTCCTCCTCACGCTCAGGGATGCTGTCTAAATCATCATCAGAAGAACCGCCAGAGGCTTCTTCATCGTTATAAAGTCTGTCTATCAAATCAACATTACCCTGTGATGCGCCATCAACAGACTCATTTTCAGATTCAGATTTGTTTTTATTCTTCTTTGCAGCTTTCTCTGCCTTTTTCTGTTCCTTTTTTGCTTTTTTTTCTGCCTTTTTTCTTTCCTTTTCCTCTTTCTTAGCTTCTTTTTCTTTTCTGGCAGCTTCAGCCTTTTCTTCCTTGGCATTCTTTGCTGCGGACTTAGCATCACTTAATTTTTCTGTATTTTCTATACTGTCTTCCTTATTCGGCTGATTATCAGCATTTGGCTTCGAATCATCATCTACAGGCTCACTATAGGCTTTACTATTATCTTCATCATCGGTAAGCGTTATTATATCCGATTCAGCATTGTCATCACCATTTTCCTGTTCAGCATCCGATGAAGCTTGAGAAGCATCTGTATCAGCATTACTATCATCCGTATGCATTACATCACCGTTAAGCTGATTAAACATATCCATTAAACTGTCATTATCTTCACTGCCATTTGCCGAACTCTGTTCATCATAATCTTCATTATCTTCCTCTATAGGCTGGTTAACATCCTGTTCTTCGCCATTATCTTCCAAAGCAAATATATCATCGTCATTCTGCGTATTATCCTGGCTTTTATCATTATCTTCCATCTGGCTGCTGTCATCAATAATCAACTTGTCATCACGATTATTCTGACCCGCATCCGCCGGCAAATTCTCATTTTTATCACTTAGAGCATCGCTGCCATCATCATTACTGCTTCTCAATGAATTTAAAAGCTCATCAAGGTACTGGTCATCATTATTTTCTGCCACGTTGCTTCACCTCATCTGTATTAATTTATTGTAAATTCATAGCTAAATAACTGCTGCAAAAACAATTTGTTTTATTATAACATGTGTTGTTTTTTTTCACAAGAAATACTTATCCAAATCATTCCATTCATATATAAGATTTTAAATAACTATTCATAACTCTGTACCATATATTCGCAAAACCACATATTGATATGTGCCTTCCCACTGCTACGCAGCTATTTTTTCTCGTATTTTGCTCATATAAAAGACAGTCCATTTACGCCACTTTACGAATAAGAAATTTCTCTGTTCACAAGCATACATATCTGTTTACTTTATGCTAACGTCATCTGAATAGTAATCATTTTTGTATACAAATGATGTTGGCAATCCGCTTTTGCTTCTTATTCATATAAAATCGATACTTCGCATATCTATTTTACAAATCAAAAAAGCCGCCGGACAGCGACTCTTTTGACACAATTAAATGTAAAGCTATTTAATTATAGGAATCAGATAAAGATTTTGTTTATTTTAAAATCAATTTGTCTATTGCTTCTACAAGGGAGCCTATCTCAGGCTTGGAGAGCTGCATATCTGCACCGAGCTGCTCACCCTTACGTCTCATCTCCTCATTAATAAGGGACGAGAAAATGATAACAGGGATATCCTTAAGCTCATCATCAGTCTTTACAAGCTTCGTAAGTCTATGTCCATCCATAATCGGCATCTCAATATCTGTAACTATGCATTTAACATACTTAGTTACATCTCCACCAGACTTTTTCTCAATATTCTGCAGGTAATTCCATGCTTCCTGTCCATTCACACACTTAATGAGATTAGTGTATCCTGCCTTCTCAAGTGAATCTGTGATAAGCTTCATAAGAAGCATAGAGTCCTCTGCCAGTACAATAGGAGAATTATTTCTATCTCTTGTTCCCAATCTGGAAATATCAGAAACCTTAAGACCGGTCTCAGGGCTTATATCGGATACAATTCTCTCAAAATCAAGAATAATTATAAGTCTTCCCTCAACCTTTATGATACCTGTAGCTATTCCTGATTCTGCTGAATTGATTGTCGCATCGGGCGTAATGATATCCGCCCATGACACACGATGAATTCCAACAATCTTATGTACATGGAAAGCCACATTAAGCTTATTGAAGTTAGTGTTGATTAACATATCATTCTTAGGATCGTCTGAATCAGGCAGGTGGAGTACATTAGCAAGCTTCACAACTGTTATCATTGTATCTCTTGGCATAAAAATACCTTCTACAGAAGGATGAGCGTTAGGCACCGGTGTGACCTTCTGAAAATTAACAATCTCCTTCACCTTAGCTACATTGATTCCATAGTGATTATTGCCAATAACGAATTCAAGAACTTCAAGTTCATTCGTTCCATTCTCAAGTAAAATATTAGTATCCATAAATAACCTCCAAGCTATAATTTCTTTTGTCATAACATTTCTGTACTATTTTCCTATATTGTATCACAAACGTTAATGAATTGATAGTTTATTTTTTCCTTTTTTTTAATAAACTTACAAACATTACCGCCACTTCCCTTTAAATCCGAAAGCCTCATAGTATATCCGGCTTCCTTCCTATGTTCATTATCTTTCAATCAAAAAAACCGCAGCACATCGGCTACGGTTAAAATTCTTGTTCCTTCAAAACCACACATTAAACTATCAGATATTTTAACCTGAACCATTTCTGGTCAAGCCCTCGACCTATTAGTATTGGTCAGCTCCA
>UQYF01000035.1 GCA_900545175.1 uncultured Eubacteriales bacterium | reverse complement strand
AATCTGAAAAAGGAAACGCTGGTAGAAAGAATAAGGTATCAGGGATAGCAAGTAACCAATCTGTCACTCGGGCAATGAGTGACAGCTTGGTTTGCGAGTATACGTCAAAAGATTCTGTACCTTTTTATTTGCCCTTTTCATGGTGAGTGAAGTCTCTTTTATTTTGCATTGTATAATGGAAAAAGTTTTGGTTGAACAGCGGTTGGAAGGATGATAAAATTTTGTTGGGACAATAGTGAACTCATGCGTTCACATTATATAACTCAGAAGTAATGGATTGGAGCGGCGATATGTCAGACAAAATTGGAACAGGTGAATGTGGAGAAATTCTCATATATCAGACAGAGAATGGGCAGACAAATATAGAAGTTAAAATAGAAGATGATACAGTATGGCTGACACAACAGCAGATGTCAGAATTATTCCAAACTTCTCGAACAAATGTAGTAGAGCATATTAAGCATATTTATGAGGAGAGTGAATTAGATGAAATTTCAACCTGTCGAAATTTCCGACAGGTTCGAAAAGAAGGAAATCGTGAGGTGACAAGGCAGATTCCTCATTATAATCTTGATATGATTATCTCTCTTGGATACCGCATTAAATCAGTGATTGCAACAAGATTCAGGCAGTGGGCGACACAGAGATTAAAAGAATACATGAGTATCAGCTTCCATGCAGGTAGAAGGATACAGCCTTGATGCACAGAAGGACAAGCTTAATTATTTTATATAATGTTGGGAGAAAAAGATGGATGTCACTGAATTTTGGAGATATGTTCTTGAGCAGGATGCTGACAGGCTTCGGGAGTTTTTTTGTGAGGATGCATATGTGAATTGGCATTGCACCAACGAACATTTCAATGTGAATGAATACATACGGGCAAACTGTGAATACCCGGGTGAGTGGACAGGAGAGCTGGAGAGAACGGAGAAAGCCGGAGACATGATTGTCACGGCAGCTCATGTGTATCCGAAGGACAGAAACTGGTCACTTCACGTCACATCATTTTTTAAGCTTGAGAATTCAAAAATAAAATCCATTGATGAGTATTGGGCGGAAGATGGGGAAGCTCCGGAATGGAGAAAAAGTTTGAAAGTGAAACTTTCAAACAACTTATTGGTGGCAGTACTGCAAGCTATGCTTGCAGTATGCAGGGGTATAAATATGAATATCGGAAAGCCGATACTTTGATAATGTGCGATACTAATTCTTTCAGGAGGGCTTTATGAGTATAAGAAAAGCTGAGTCGGGCGATTTATCAAGGATTGCCGAGATTTATGTGTTCAATAACAGAATTAATTATTTTCCCATATTTAAGGATGAGAAATATTCATTCGGTGAGATGCAGGTGGTTCCGCTTGTGAATAATTATTTTGGCAGGGAAGAGATACTGGACAGCATCTATGTCTATGATGACGGCGTGGTGAAGGGCTTTATGCAGAAGGAGGGCACGGAAATCTGCAAGCTGTATGTGGATGTGTGCTTTCAGAATCAGAAAATAGGGGATAAGCTGATAAAATATGCCGTCGAGAAGCTGAATGCGGATTTACTTTGGGCACTTGAGAAAAATACAAGGGCAATAGCGTTCTACAACAGGCACGGCTTTATACAGACGGGTGCAAGAAAATTCGAGGAAGGGACAACGGAGTACATAGTTGAGCTTAAAAGAGAAATCACAGACGTGGAATGGGAAGTGTGATGAAGAGAATATACATACATGGTCTAGGTCAGACCGTACATAGCAGGGACAAGGTCATTGAGGCATCGGATAAGTTTCGCAAGGTTTTTAATTTTGTGCTTGCAATGCGCATGACTTTGTGGTAAACTTTTGTCAACTTAGAGAAAAGACACAAGGAGATATCCGGACAGTAAGGATATGACCTCCGTATAGCTGTCTTTTTTTTTGAGAAAATTTAGGGAATAATGCATTTTTATACAGGTAATACGCTAAATATACATTATTGCTGAATTTTTATGCAGAGAAATCTGCATGCTTAGAAACAGCTTAAAGTACAGATGGAAAGGATTAATGGTGGTATAATGAAAGCTTTTCTGATTCTTGAGGACGGAAATGTATTTGAGGGAACCAGTATCGGTTCTGCGAGAGAAGTCATCAGCGAGATAGTTTTTAATACCTCAATGACCGGATATTTGGAGGTGCTGACTGACCCTTCTTATGCCGGACAGGCGGTAGTAATGACATATCCTCTTATTGGTAATTATGGAATATGTCATGCAGATATGGAGTCCGGGAGACCATGGCCGGACGGTTTTATTGTCCGGGAGTTATCGAGAATCCCTAGTAATTTCAGAAGTGAAGATACCATCCAGAATTTCCTTGAAGTTAATGATATCCCCGGTATTTCAGGTATTGATACCAGAGCTCTTACTAAAATCCTCCGTGAAAAGGGTACCATGAACGGCATGATAACCACAAATGAAAATTATAAGCTTGATGAGATTATTCCTAAGATTAAGGAATACCGCACGGGAAATGTTGTCGACAAGGTCACCTGTGCCGAGAAGTATGTGCTTGACGGAGATGGTTATAAGGTTGCACTTATGGATTTTGGTGCTAAGAGAAATATTGCAAGAAGCCTTAATAAGAGAGACTGCAAGGTTACGGTATATCCTGCGAGAACCACGGCACAAGAGATACTAGCCGACAATCCTGACGGAATCATGTTATCGAACGGTCCCGGAGACCCGAAGGACTGTGGAACAATAATCGATGAGGTTCGTAAGCTCTATGAGTCCGGAGTTCCTATTTTTGCAATCTGTCTCGGACATCAGCTCATGGCACTTGCGACAGGAGCGGATACACATAAGATGAAGTACGGACACAGAGGAGCAAATCATCCGGTTAAGGATTTAAAGACTGGAAAGGTATACATTTCCAGCCAGAACCACGGATATGTTGTCGATGAAAAGACGATTTCCGCTGACCTTGCGGTTCCGAGCTTCTGCAATGTAAATGACGGTACGAACGAAGGACTTTCATATATTAAGAAGAATGTGTATACAGTCCAGTTCCATCCGGAGGCATGTGCAGGTCCTCTTGATACAGGATTTCTTTTTGACAGATTTATAGAGATGATGGGAGGTGCAAGATAATGCCTAAGAATAAGGATATTAAAAAAGTATTGGTTATCGGTTCGGGTCCTATTGTAATCGGACAGGCAGCCGAGTTTGACTATGCGGGAACACAGGCATGCCGTTCTCTCAAGGAGGAGGGCATTGAGGTAGTACTTGTAAACTCCAACCCGGCTACGATTATGACAGATAAGGATATCGCTGATGAGGTATATATCGAGCCTCTCACAATCAAGTCTCTCGAGCAGATTATCATAAAGGAGAAGCCGGACAGCATTCTTCCTACACTCGGAGGTCAGGCTGGTCTTAACCTTGCGATGGAGATTGCAGAGACAGGCTTCCTTGAGGAGCACAATGTAAAGCTCATCGGTACAACAGCACTCACAATCAAGAAGGCTGAGGACAGACTTGAATTCAAGACTACAATGGAGAAGATTGGTGAGCCTTGTGCACCTTCACTTGTTGTTGAGAATGTTGAGGACGGTATTGAATTTACGAATAAAATCGGTTATCCGGTTGTTCTTCGTCCTGCTTACACACTCGGAGGAAGCGGCGGCGGTATCGCCAAGAATGAGGAGGAGTTAGTCGAGATTCTCTCTAACGGTCTCCGTCTTTCAAGAGTAGGTCAGGTGCTTGTAGAGAGATGTATCGCAGGCTGGAAGGAAATCGAGTACGAGGTTATGCGTGATGGCGCCGGCAACTGCATCACGGTATGTAACATGGAGAACTTAGACCCTGTCGGAGTACACACCGGAGACAGTATCGTTGTCGCACCTAGCCAGACGCTTTCAGATAAAGAGTACCAGATGCTCCGTTCATCTGCGCTCAACATTATAAATGAGCTTCAGATTACAGGTGGATGTAATGTTCAGTTCGCACTTCATCCTACAAGCTTTGAGTACTGTGTAATCGAGGTTAATCCAAGAGTAAGCCGTTCATCCGCACTTGCATCCAAGGCAACAGGTTATCCTATCGCCAAGGTTGCTGCAAAGATTGCACTCGGCTATACACTTGATGAGATTAAGAACGCCATCACCGGAAAGACCTACGCAAGCTTCGAGCCTGCACTTGATTACTGTGTAGTCAAGATCCCGAGACTTCCTTTTGATAAATTTATCCACGCTTCAAGAAAGCTCACTACGCAGATGAAGGCAACCGGTGAGGTAATGAGCATCTGTACGAACTTCGAGGGAGCACTCATGAAGGCTATACGTTCACTTGAGCAGCATGTGGACTGCCTTATGAATGAGGATTATTCCGGATATTCAGACGAAGAGATTACCGAGATGTTAAACAGAGTAGATGACAGAAGAATCTACGTTATTGCTGAGGCGATAAGAAGAGGAGTTACCTACGAGACAATTCATGATATCACCAAGATTGATGTATGGTTTATAGATAAGATTGCAATTCTTGTTGAGATGGAGAATGCCCTTAAGACACAGTCGCTTACCAAGGAGCTTCTTTTAGAGGCTAAGAGAATAGAGTTCCCTGACAATGTAATCGCAAAGCTTACCGGAAAGACCGCAAAAGATATCAAGGCACTCAGAAATGAGTATGGCATCCATGCGGCATTCAAGATGGTTGATACCTGTGCGGCAGAGTTCGAGGCGACGACACCTTACTATTATTCATGCTTTAAGAGTGAGAATGAGGTTATAAAGACACAGCCAGAGAAGAAGGTTCTTGTACTTGGTTCAGGGCCTATCAGAATCGGTCAGGGTATCGAATTTGATTACTGCTCGGTTCACAGCACATGGGCATTCAAGCAGGAAGGCTATGAGACAATCATTGTAAATAACAACCCTGAGACTGTAAGTACAGACTTTGATATTGCGGACAAGCTTTACTTTGAGCCGCTTACACCGGAGGATGTTGAGAATATCGTTGAGCTGGAGAAGCCGGACGGAGCGGTTGTTCAGTTCGGTGGACAGACGGCGATTAAGCTTACCAAGAGCCTTATGGAGATGGGAGTTCCTATTCTCGGAACAAGTGCAGAGGATGTTGACGCTGCCGAGGACAGAGAGCTTTTTGATGAGATTCTTGAAAAGTGTGCTATTCCAAGACCGAAGGGACACACAGTATTCACGGTTGATGAGGCATTAAATGCTGCTCATGAGCTTGGCTATCCTGTACTTGTAAGACCTTCATATGTACTTGGCGGACAGGGAATGCAGATTGCGGTATCGGATGATGATGTGGTTGAGTTTATGAATATCATCAACAGACAGGTCCAGGAGCATCCTGTACTTGTAGATAAGTATATTGTCGGAAAGGAAATAGAGGTCGATGCCGTATGTGATGGCGAGGACATTCTTATTCCGGGTATAATGGAGCATATTGAGAGAGCGGGTATCCACTCAGGAGACTCAATTTCGGTATATCCTGCACAGAGCCTTAACGACAAGGTTATCGCAACGCTTGAGGATTACACAGGTAAGCTTGCAAGAGCCCTTCATGTAAAGGGACTTATCAATATCCAGTTTATCGTAAGCCATGATGATGTGTATGTAATCGAGGTAAACCCTCGTTCATCAAGAACTGTTCCGTATATCAGCAAGGTTACGGGAATTCCTATTGTTAAGCTCGCAACCCGCGTCATAACAGGTCACACAATAAAGAGCATGGGTTACACACCGGGACTTCAGGCTAAGGCAGATTACATCGCAATAAAGATGCCTGTATTCTCATTTGAAAAAATCAGAGGCGCTGACATAAGCCTCGGACCTGAGATGAAGTCCACAGGTGAGTGTCTTGGTATTGCTAAGCAGTTCAATGAGGCTCTTTACAAGGCATTCCAGGGTGCGGGGGTTAATCTTCCGAAGCACAAGCAGATTATCATTACCGTCAAGGATGAGGATAAGCCGGATGTTGTTGACATAGCACAGCGCTTTGAGAAGCTCGGCTACAAGATATATGCAACTCTCGGAACAGCCAAGTATCTGAACGATAGAGGCGTAAACGCCATCAAGGTCAACAAGCTTGAGCAGGAGGCTCCGACACTTCTCGACCTCATTCTTGAGCACAAGATCGACCTTGTAATAGACAGCCCGTCTAACGGTATTGAGCACAGCGGTGACGGCTTCTTAATCCGCCGTCATGCAATTGAGACAGGTGTCAATGTTCTCACTTCTCTTGATACGGCTCATGCGCTCATCACAAGCCTTGAGGTTCAGGACAAGCAGCACATGACTCCTATAGACATTGCGACTATCGGAAACAGATAAGTAGCTATTTTTCATAGAAAAATGAGCGAATTATGAATGTTTTTGAGGATTGCGAAAGTGCAAAGCACGAAGCAATCCGGTATCATTGGGGGCAAAATACCTTTTGACCCCAAAACATCATAACATTAAAAGGACAATATCATTCAGATTAAATTATCTTTTTTGAATGATATTGTCCTTTTTTGTTGTCTGTTTGACTATGTCTGCATTTAGGTGTTATTTTAAGCTTTATTTATCCGTGATAAGGCTGTGGAGCTCCTGAAGTGATCTTACCTCAGACGAACCGTTCTTTTTAACATAGGCTATTCCTTCAGCGGTTGCCTTTGCCGCAGCCATGGTGGTCATGTAAGGTATTCTTGCCTTGATGGCTGCCTTTCTTAAGTAGCTGTCATCGTGTACGCTTTCCTTGCCGACAGGGGAGTTGATTATCAAATCAATCTCGCCGTTGGTTATGGCATCGAGTATGTTAGGACGACCCTCGTAGAGCTTTTTAATCTTTGTGACAGGTAAACCGGCCTCGGCGATAAGGTCATAGGTTCCGCCTGTTGCAAGAACCTTGAAGCCATCGTTTACGAAACTTCCTGCAACATCGACAACCTCCTCCTTATCCTTGCGGTTAACAGAGATGAGGACTGTTCCCTCAAGCGGAAGCTTGGAGGATACGCCTTCCTCTGCCTTGTAGAAGGCTTCACCATAGTGGGATGAAAGACCGAGCACCTCACCTGTAGAGCGCATCTCAGGTCCAAGTATCGGGTCAACCTCCGGGAACATATTGAATGGGAAGGCAGCTTCCTTCACACCATAGTATGGAATGTGTCTTTCCTTCATTTCCGGAATCGGAGATGGTCTTCCGGTAAGTTCGCTTGTGATGATATCTGTTGCAATAGGAACCATTCTTATATCGCAGACCTTTGAGACGAGAGGTACTGTACGGGAAGCTCTTGGGTTAGCCTCAAGCACATATACCTTTCCTTTTTCAATGGCATACTGCATGTTCATAAGACCCTTTACATGCATTTCCTCGGCAATTCTGCGTGTGTATTCCTTGATAAGACGTACATTTTCCTCTGAAATGTGTACAGATGGAATTATGCAGGCTGAGTCTCCTGAGTGTACGCCGGCAAGCTCAATGTGCTCCATTACTGCAGGAACGAAGGCGTGTGTGCCATCGCTTATGGCATCTGACTCACACTCGAGGGCATTATTGAGGAAACGGTCAATGAGGATAGGGCGGTCAGGTGTTACCCCGACAGCAGCCTTCATATAGTCGCTCATGCTCTCGTCATCATATACCACTTCCATTCCGCGTCCGCCAAGAACGTATGAAGGACGAACCATGACAGGGTAGCCTATTTCATTGGCGATGCTGATGGCTTCATCCACTGTTGTCGCCATGCCTGATTCAGGCATAGGAATTTCAAGCTTATCCATCATGGCGCGGAACTGGTCTCTGTCCTCTGCAAGGTCGATTACGGCAGGTGAGGTTCCGAGAATCTTCACACCGTTTTTCTCAAGCGAAGCCGCAAGATTGAGAGGTGTCTGACCACCGAACTGTGCGATTACGCCGAGAGGCTTCTCCTTGTTATATATGCTCAGCACATCTTCAAGTGTAAGCGGCTCAAAGTAGAGCTTGTCCGAGGTATCATAATCAGTCGATACCGTCTCAGGATTACAGTTTACAATAATTGTCTCAAATCCCAGCTTTTTGAGTGCGAGGGAGGCATGAACACAGCAGTAATCAAATTCGATACCTTGACCTATTCTGTTAGGACCGCCGCCGAGAATCATGATTTTTCTGTTATTTGAAACAGGGTTCTTATCCCCGCCGTTGTAGGTCGAGTAGTAGTAGGCGTTGTTCTCGGTTCCTGATACATGCACACCTTCCCAGGCTTCATTAACGCCAAGGCTTGTACGTCTGCTGCGCACATCATCCTCGGAGACATCAAGAAGCAGGCTAAGATATTTGTCTGAGAAGCCATCCTTTTTTGCCTTGGTGAGAAGCTCATCCGATGGAAGTGAGCCCTTGAACTTGAGAAGCTCTTCCTCCTCGTCAACCAATTCCTTCATCTGTGATATGAAATAATGCTTAACCCTGGTAAGCTCATATATCTCATCCACCGTTGCACCTTTTCTGAGAGCCTCATACATGATAAAATGACGCTCGCTCGAAGGTGTAACTAGCTTTTTCAATAACTCTTCCTTGGAGAGCGTGTCAAAATTCTTGACATGTCCAAGACCGTATCTGCCGTTTTCAAGGCTGCGGATTGCCTTCTGGAAGGCTTCCTTATAGTTCTTACCGATGCTCATGACCTCGCCGACAGCTCTCATCTGTGTTCCGAGCTTATCTTCCACACCCTTGAATTTTTCAAATGCCCAGCGTGCGAACTTGATAACCACATAGTCACCGTCCGGGACATACTTATCAAGAGTTCCATATTTTCCGCAAGGGATGTCACGCAGGGTAAGACCTGCCGCCAACATGGCTGAGACAAGCGCAATAGGAAAACCGGTTGCCTTGGAAGCAAGTGCTGAAGAACGTGATGTACGTGGGTTAATTTCGATGACTATTATTCTGTCTGTTACAGGGTCATGTGCGAACTGTACATTGGTTCCGCCGATAACCTGAACCTTGTCAACAATCTTGTAGGCCTGCTCCTGCAGTCTCTTCTGGCAGTCTTCGGATATTGTGAGCATAGGGGCGCAGCAGAATGAGTCGCCTGTATGCACACCGAGTGGATCAATGTTCTCAATAAAGCATACTGTAATCATGTTGCCTTCGCTGTCGCGTACAACCTCAAGCTCAAGCTCCTCCCAGCCGAGAATGGACTCTTCCACAAGAACCTGGCCGACTATACTTGCCTGAAGACCTCTTGCACATACGGTCTGAAGCTCTTCCCTGTTGTACACAAGTCCGCCGCCTGCACCGCCCATTGTATACGCCGGACGAAGAACAACCGGGTATCCGAGCCTGTCTGCTATGGCGAGTGCTTCATCAACAGAGTAGGCAACCTCGCTTCGTGCCATCTCAATGCCGAGGGAATTCATTGTCTTTTTGAACTCAATGCGGTCCTCACCGCGTTCGATGGCATCCACCTGTACACCGATAACCTTGACATTATATTTGTCAAGCACCCCTGCCTTGTATAATTCTGAGCAGAGATTAAGACCTGACTGACCGCCGAGATTCGGAAGCAGCGCATCCGGGCGTTCCTTGGCGATAATCTGTTCAAGACGTTCAACATTAAGAGGCTCAATGTAGGTGACATCTGCAGTCTCAGGGTCAGTCATGATTGTTGCAGGGTTAGAGTTTACAAGAACAATCTTATAGCCGAGTTTTCTGAGTGCTTTACACGCCTGTGTTCCTGAGTAATCGAACTCGCAGGCCTGACCTATCACAATAGGTCCTGAACCAATAATAAGTACCTTATCAATATCCTTAAGCTTTGGCATGATATTTCCTCCCTGAATTTAATAATTACATTATAAGATAAAGTGACAAAGGAATAAAGCTTAATTTTTGAAAAAAATAATTTTAATTGCTTACAGCTGGGGGAGGAAGCGTATATTTCTGCCATATCTGCTTAAATGTCTGCCTAGGGCATGCCAAATATAATGCTGTGGGCAGAGAAAATCACAGGAGAAGCGACTGAGCGTGCAGAAAAGTCAGCCCAAAGCATGTTAAATACGATGATATGGGCAGAGAAACAGAAAAAAAGCAACTGAACATACCGAAAAGTCTGCCCAAAGCATATCAAATATGATGTAATAGGCAGAACTCCCATGAGCAATAAAGTTAGCTTGGAGCGGCATGTGTTTATAAGGAAAATTCAAAATAACATTTCTGCAATGGTAATACCAATTTTCATGTGGTATAATAAGCGAAAAAAATAAGAGTAACCATTCAGAACCACATTCTCGAAACCGCTTCTATGAGGCTTTCCTTTTGCATATGTGGTCAAACTGCCATATAAAACTGTTTATATGCCCGAATGTAGGCAATCGCAGAACGCAGTTTTGCATGGTTATGAATGGTTATAGATGAAAATAAAAAGGTGAAAAGAAAAAGGTGAAGATAATGGGCGATTATAATAAGTTTGACAGTATAATATTTGACGTGGATGGTACTCTGTGGGATGTGAGGGATGCGGTAGCTCATGCGTGGCGCGATGTCATCACGGAGCTCACTGACTGGGAGATAAATTTTGACGGTAAGAGCCTTGGAGCTATGTTCGGAAAGACGATGGATACGATATTTTTCCATTTTTATCCGAACAGCACGAAAGAAGAATACGAGAAGATAACAGGGGTAATCTACAAGAGACAGAAAGAATATCTTATAAGATATGCACCGGCATTGTATGAGGGTGCTGCCGGGACTCTTGAAAAGCTGTCACATAGATATAAGCTGTTTATAGTGACCAACGCGCAGAGAGGTTATATAGATACGGTTTTTGCGGTGCACGATGTGCAGAAATATTTTACCGACTGGATGTGCTTCGGTGATACGAATGCGTCGAAGGATGTGACAATAAGAAAAATTATTGAGAGAAATAATCTTAAAAATGCGGTCTATGTAGGTGACACGCAGGGCGATGCAGATTCTTGTGAGAAGGCAGGAATACCTATCGTGTATGCCGCCTATGGACTTGGAAAGGTTGAGAAGCCTTGGAGAAGCATAGACAAGTTTAGTGAGCTTGAGGATATTTTTCTTAGAGATAAAGCCTGCAATGAGGCACAGAAAAGTATATCAGAATGTAAGCTGTCTGAAGAAAATGGTGACAGGGAAGGCTGCATGCATGCAGATGTATCAAAGGACGTTACATTAAAGTCTGATGACATGTCGGAGAAAAGTATCGCTGCCGGGAAAATCGATACGGTAATCTTTGACCTTGACGGAACACTGCTCTACACCATAGAGGACCTTGCAGCAAGCACCAACTACGCTTTACAACAGTACGGAATGCCGGAAAGAACGCTTGAGGAGGTGACGGCATTCGTGGGAAATGGTGTCGCTAAGCTCATAGAGCGCGCGGTTGTGCCGGGAACGGACAAGGAGCTTTTCGACAAGGTATTTGCAGAGTTTAAGAAGCATTATGCAGTCCATAACCTTGACCATACAAGAACATATCCGGGAATTGTTGATATGCTCACCGGACTAAAGGAGCAGGGATATAAGGTTGCAGTTGTGTCGAACAAGCTTCAGAGTGCGACACAGAGCCTATGTGAGCATTTCTTCGGCGAGCTGGTTCCACTTGCGGTCGGCGATAATCCTAACATGGCAAAGAAGCCGGAGGCGGATATGGTGAATGAAGCACTGTACCGGCTTAACAGAAGCCGCGCAAATGCAGTTTATGTCGGTGATTCAGAGGTCGATATTGAGACCGCGAAGAATTCCGGAATGAAGCTTATTATGGTTGAATGGGGCTTCAGGAAGCGCGCGGATATGGAAAAGCTGGGAGCCGGATGTTTTATCGACAAGCCGGAGAAGATATTTGACATTCTGAAAGCTGCGCCGGAACATCCCCGGCGTGCTGAGGCGGATAACAGAATTCTGCAATTATTAAGGGATGAAAAATATATACAGCGCAAAGGATAATGTGACGGTTGAAGACATTATTGAATTTCACGCAGAATTTGAATATATTCATCCTTTTCAGGACGGTAACGGAAGGGTCGGCAGACTGATAGCTTTAAAAGAATGTCTTAAAAATAATATAATTCCATTTATTATTGAGGATAGTAAGAGGGGCTTTTATTACAGGGGACTTTCGGAGTGGAGAAATGAAAAGGGTTGGCTTGTGGATATTTGCCTTGATGGGCAGGATACATTTATCAGATTACTTGATATGCTGGAGATTCCACATAACTAATGCTGCATGGGAAGAGCGTAACAGAAGGAAGGAAACATAACAATGAAGATATATATAGATTTTGATGATGTATTATGTGAGACAGCAAAGAACTTTACGAAAATTGCAAAGGAATTGTTTGGAAAGGATGTACCTTACAGCGAGGTTCAGTTCTTTAACCTGAAAAAAACATTCGATTTAAATGATGAACAGTATGAGGAATTGATGAGAGTAGGACACCTTCCGGAACAATTGTTGAATTATGAGGAGACTCCGGGTGCTTCACAGACTATTAATAAGTGGGTAGATGAAGGACATGAGGTGTTCATCATCACAGGCAGACCCTTTGATTCCTATGAACCATCGCGAAGGTGGCTTGATGAGCATGGGCTTGAGAGAGTTTTGCTGTATTGCGTTGACAAGTATGGACGTGAAAAGTTCGAACAGACCTATTCGTTCAATATGACCTTGGAGCAGTTGTACAGCATGACCTTTGATTTTGCAATAGAGGATTCACCGGCTGCCTTTGAGCATGTCATGCACTTTGAAGGGTGTAAGGTGGCAGTGTTTAACCGCCCGTGGAACATACATGCGGAGCTTCCGAATGACAATTTTGTGAGATGTGAGGGCTGGAAGGAGATTGATAGATTGTTTGAGGAGTGTTCCAGATAAAAAGATGTATAGCAGGAAATCAGTTATGGTTTCCTGCTTTTGCATTTTATAGAAATATGACATACAGTTGTCATGTTTTCTATGGTAATATTGTTTTTGTAAAAGGACAAGTGTAAAAGAAGAAGCTAAGAGCAAGATCGTAAATGCCTGCACCAATATTTCAGACAATGCTTGCTATATGAGAGGGGATAAGTTATGAAGATTGACCGGCAGTTGGGAATTTTATCCATGCTATTACAGAAGGAAAATATTACAGCTTCGTATCTGTCGCAGATGTTTGAGGTGTCCACGCGAACCATTAACAGGGATATCGAAGCTTTATGCAAGGCGGGCATACCAATTGTGACAAGGCAGGGTGTGGGCGGCGGAATCTCAATCATGGATGGTTACAAAATTGACAGGACAATGTTGACGCACGATGAGATGCAGGATATCCTTGCCGGGCTTCGAAGCCTTGACAGTGTGAATGGCACCAACAGATACGGACAGTTGATGGAAAAGCTGTCGATAGGCTCATCCGATTTTATGGTGGGAAACCAGTCGGTATTGATTGATTTGTCCTCATGGTATAAGAGGTCGCTTGCACCGAAAATTGAGTTGATAAGAAGAGCGATAGAACAGAGAAGGCTGCTTGAGTTTCTCTATTATGCGCCGAAGGGTGAGTCTGAGCGCACGATTGAGCCGTATTATCTCATATTCCGCTGGTCAAGCTGGTATGTGTGGGGCTGGTGCAAGGACAGGAAGGATTTCCGCCTTTTCAAATTGAATCGCATGGAAAATGTCCGGATATCGAATGAGAATTTTTCGGAGCGGGAGGCGCCTCTGCCGGACTTGCGGGATGAAAGAGTATTCCCCGGCGGTATCAGGGTGAAAGCCCTGTTTGAGCCGGATTGCAAGTGGAGACTGGTGGAGGAGTTCGGACCGAATTGCTTTGAAGAGCAAAATGACGGAAAGCTCCTGTTTCATGCGGACTACACAGATAAGGAGAATCTGCTCACATGGCTTCTTACATTCCGGGATAAGGCAGAATTGCTTGAGCCGGAGGAGTTAATGGACGAATTGCGGCAGAGTATTTTGCAGATGAAAAATAAGTATGAAAAAGGCAAATGAGGAGGAAATATGTATGGATTCAAGATGTGGTATTTTATGCGGTAAATGTAGCTGGAAGAAGAAGGGAAAATGCTGCGGTTGTGTCAATATTGATAAGCCCTTTTGGGGAACCTGCCCGGTAAAGAGCTGCTGCGAGAGCAGAAAATTGGAGCACTGCGGAGAGTGCGGTGAATTTCCGTGCACACAGCTTAAGGAGTACGCATACGCCGAAAAGGAAGGGGATTTCGGCGTAAGGCTTGACCAGTGCAAAATATGGTCTGCACAGAAAAAGATGAGATATGATTGGATAGACGATTTTTTGATGAAAAAATCCGGTGTGACAAAGCTTCCGCCGCAGTGGAACTGGATTCGCTATGCGGTGGGCCGGAAGATGTTTGCCGCAGTGTGCCTTGGAAATGACAACAAGCCTGTCCATATAACCCTGAAACTGGAACCGGAGGAGGGAAGCTTCCTGCGCGAACAGTACGATGATATCATTCCGGGATATTACATGAATAAACAACACTGGAACTCTGTCAATCCGAACGGAAAGGTGGAGGATGACTTATTGAAAGATTTGCTGGAAAAATCCTATAATCTGGTGCTTGGAGGTTTCAGCAGGAAGAAACAGCAGGAGATTCTGGAAGGTGAAGGGGATTAAGGAGATAACGATGGCGTTTGATTTTAAGAAGGAATACAGGGAATTTTATATGCCTAAAAATAAACCGGAGATTGTAACTGTTCCCAAGGCAAATTATATTGCAGTGAGAGGAGCCGGAAATCCCAATGAAGAAGATGGTGAGTATCAGCACGCAATCAGTGTCCTGTACGCTGTTGCGTATACTTTGAAAATGAGCTATAAGACAGATTATAAAATCGAGGGCTTTTTTGAGTATGTTGTTCCGCCGCTTGAGGGATTCTGGTGGCAGAACGAATCCAAGCAGGTTGAGGGGACAACACAGGCTGCGGAGCAGACAGACATGGATGACAGGCGTAACGGAATGGTTGGTGTGGACTATAGCAATAAGGATAAATTCCAATGGATTTCGGTTATTCGTCTGCCTGATTTTGTAACCAGAAAGGATTTTGACTGGGCTGTAGAAACTGCCACCAAAAAGAAAAAGCTGGATTGCCATGCGGCGCAATTTATAACAATCGATGAGGGCTTGTGTGTACAGATAATGCACACAGGTGCTTTTGACGATGAGCCTGCGACAGTGGCGCTGATGGATAAATATATAGAACAGAACGGATATGTAAATGATATGAATGAAAACAGGCGGCACCATGAGATTTATATGTCGGATGCGAGAAAGGTCGCACCTGAAAAGTGGAGAACAGTCATCAGACACCCTATTAAAAAGGCATGAAAATTCATAATTGAGAAAGGCAGCATTTCGCGATATAATGTTGAATGTGGCAGAGGTGTTTTTGGCGGTAAATCGGATTTGTAGGGGGAAAAGACAATGACAATAGAACCGATAACCATAAAGGATAAACTAGGAAGAACGGTATTATTAAGGGCGGCAATGCCGGAAGATTCGGCAGAATTAATAAAGTATCTTAAAGCTACGAGTGGAGAAACCCCGTATTTAATAAGAGAACCTGATGAGATTACAATAACATTGGAAAAAGAGGAAGCCTTTATTCGGGCTAAGCTTGATTCTGAACGTGAACTAATGCTTTTAGCATTTGTCGATGGAAAACATGTCGGAAATTGCTCACTTATGAGTGTGGCAGCATATAAAAGATATAAACATCGTTGCGAACTGGCGGTTGCCCTATATAAGGAGTATTGTGGCTGCGGGATTGGAAAGGCTATGTTGGAAACAGTATTAGACATTGCAGCCAAGCTTGGATACGAGCAGGCCGAACTGGAAGTGATAGCCGGAAACGAGAGCGCAATTTCGCTATATGAAAAGCTTGGTTTTCAAAAATACGGCACTTTTCCGGATAATATGAAATATCCGGATGGCACATATCGTGACGCATATTGGATGATGAAAAAACTTTAGAAAAATAAATTTGCGGGGTATGTATATGCAGAAGCCGGAGATAAGAGAACTTGACTATAATACCATGAAAGGGCAATCGTATAGTGCCCAAATCCATTCAGATAAATTCCTTTCAATAGAGCCGGTGAGCGGAGGATTTGCAGTTGAGTGGGTAGATAGTGATGAGGAGTTGAGAATGTCAATCACGGATGAAATTCTTTCGGACTGGCTTGAAAACCCTGTTGCGTACGGGGCATATATGGACGGTGAGCTTGTTGGGTTCGTGGAGGGCTTTTTGGAAAAATGGAATAACCGCTTTAGAATCAGCAATATTTGTGTTTTCAACATGGATAGACGCAATTGTGGAATAGGGCAGGCATTGATTGAGCGTATTTTCACGGAAGCCATAGCAAGCGGGGCGCGAATGATTGTGTTAGAGACTCAGAGCTATAACTCAAAAGCTATATCATTTTATATGAAAAATGGTTTTGAAATAATCGGTTTTGACAGGTATGCGTACTCAAATAATGGACCCAAAGAGCACAATATGAGAATTGAGATGGGAAGAATGATATAGGGAGATATAAGTTTGAAAGTGAAACTTTCAAACAACTTATTGGTGGCAGTACTGCAAGCTATGCTTGCAGTATGCAGGGGTATAAATATGATGAATGTGACAATAAATCCACTTGAAGGAATATCTATTGATAATAAAAAAGTTAATTTGGGCATGAGCAGAGCGGAAGTGGCTTCGATACTTGGCAAAGCTGAATGTGAAAATGGGAACAGACAGCTATATTTCGACTGTGAGCTTGCCGTCGATTACGATGGGAAGGATACGGTTGAATTTATGGAATTCAGCGGAGGACCGGAAGGGACAATGCAGCCTTACATATATGGAGTATCCGCCTTTGAAAGCAACGCAGAGGAGTTGCTTGAACTTTTGAAGTCTAATAATGGTGGTGAGGTTATCGACAACGAGGAAGGTTTTGCATATTGTTTTGACATAATTAGTGTCGGGGTGACCAGAAAATCAACTCCGGAAAGTGTACAGCAGGATATAGAGGACATGAAGGCAGATGGAGTGTTCGACCAGAATTATGTGGATGAAGAATTGAAAAACGCAAATCATTGGGCAACTGTAGGACTGGGAAGAGTAGGTTATTATAAATAAGGTGCATTAAATCAATAACAAGATTGTGTAACCGTAGGGCTTGGAAGGGCAGATTATTATAATCAGGGCAGGTGACAAGTATGAAATGTGCATTGGCGGCAATGGGTTTTATCGATGGGGACTTACAGCATAATAAGAGAGTTATAATTGATACAATGAAAAAGTACTCAAATACAGCGGACATAGTTATATTTGGAGAGGCTTTTCTGCAGGGTTTTTACTGTGCGGATTTTAATGTGGAGCATGATGAAAAGATTGCAGTCAGCCGGAACGATTCGATAATAACCGAAATATGCTCCGCCGCAGAGGAATATAAGCTTGCTGTTTCCTTCGGCTTTATAGAGAAAGAGGGCGATTGCTTTTACAGCTCACAGCTCACGGTAGACCAGACTGGTAAAGTGATTGATTTATACAGAAGAGTATCTCCGGGCTGGAAGGAGAGCTTTGCGGATGAGCATTACCGTGAGGGAGAAGAATTTCATTCGTTCTTATTTCTTGACAGGAAGGTTGTTGTCGGTCTGTGCGGGGATTTATGGTTCGATACCAATATAGACAGGATAAACAAGATTCACCCGGACATTGTTTTCTGGCCTGTATATACCGATTTCAATGAACATGAGTGGAATATCTCCGAAAAGCTTGAGTATGCCGCACAGGCCGGCAGAATCAAAAGCAAGGTGTTATATGTAAATTCGCTATGTAAGGACAGGGAAGCGGATGACATTGCAAGGGGCGGAGCGGCATTGTTTGCCGGCGGAAGGATTGAAGCTGAGATTCCATCAGGACAGGAAGGGATTCTTGTGGTTGAGGTGTAGGAGCTGTGTGTTTGAGAGAAAATCTGATTTCACTTGTTTAATTCATATTTTTCCTATATTCCGTCGGAGTGCATCCTGCCAGCTTTTTAAATACCTTTGAAAAATAGTAGGCATCGTGAAAGCCGCACTTCGTGGCAACCTCGTTGCAGGTATACAGACCTGTGGCGAGGTATTTTTTTGCGTTGCGGATGCGCATGTGGCTGAGGGTCGAGAAGATGGTGTCGCCCGTTTCCTTTTTAAATATGCGGTTGAGGTAGTCAAAATTACAGTGGAACATCTCCTCAATCTTTGCACTGTCGATGTCTTCGTTATAGTTAGCAGAGAGATAGTGACGGAGGGTTATGACATATCCGCCCGCACGGGAGCCGGCGGCGATGGAGTGGGCGAGACTGCGTCTGTAGTTCTGTGCGAGCATGCCGATAAGCTCACACAGCAGGCTGCTCATAAGGTATGAATTTAACGTCATGTCGTGAATACATTCAAGTAGCTTTGACAGCGTGAGGTTAAATTCGGCGGCAAGTATGTTGACATCAATATGCCCGGTTTTCGGGAAAAGCGGGAGCATAAATGGAGTCATATTGTTATTATTTTTTTCAGGGCTGTTTTGGCTGTCATGGTTTTTTGAGGTATTTGCCATATTGGCAGTCAGGGCGCTTTTGATATTCCGGTCCGGAAGCATATCAACTCCGTCAAGTGTAAAATGAATATATGTAAAGCTGCATCTGGTCGCGCTGAGTCCCTCATGCTCAAATTCAGGGTCAAGCAGAATGTAGTCCCCCTCGGTCAGAAGATACTCACGCTTGTCCTCGCGAATGTGCAGTTCTCCCGAATGAATGTAGTAGAAAATATATTCCTGTGCCTGCCTCTTAAAATGAATGTACGGAGGCTTTATATTGGCAGTATCACAGAGGGATATCTGTGGAAGTGAACAGGCTGTGATTTTATAAAAGATATTGTTATTCATATATGATTTCCTCAAAGTGTAATAGTGCGTATGTACGGCATCATATAAAAGCTTATTTAGATAAAAGCGTTAAATTACAATATAATAGTACAATATCATAGATTTAAATGCAATAAAAAGTCGCTCAAGTACAAAAATAAGTCATTATTATATATTTTATTTTGATGCAGCCGGATGTATTATAATCGAGGTCTGAAGATAAATACATCAGAGAGCGAGGAATATGACATGAAGGATATGACACAGGGAAAGCCGCTTAAGCTTATAATAGGTTTTGCGATACCGATGCTTATCGGAAATATATTTCAGCAGGTATACAATGTTGCTGACACGATGATTGTAGGACGTTATCTCGGAGAAAATGCGCTCGCCGGAGTCGGAAGCACGGGAACGCTGACCTATTTTCTGCTCGCACTTGTCAGCGGAATGTGCAACGGAGCCGGGCTTGTCATAGCTCAGTGCTTTGGCAGCGGCAACAAGGAGAGATTGTCGAGGGTTGTGACGGCGCTTATATGGGTTGCGGGCGCACTGACCTGCGTTGTGGCAGTGATAGGAATGTTTTTCTCTGAATTTTTCCTTCGGCTTTTAAATGTGCCGGACAATGTAATAGGGTACTCAGTCGAGTATCTTCATATTATCTATACTTTTGTTTTTGGCAGTGTCATATATAATGGCTGCGGAGCAATACTTAACAGTGTGGGCGATTCTAAGACACCGCTTAAAGCAGTGATAGCATCGTCATTTGTAAATATAGCACTTGATATATTTTTCATTGTGAAATGCAATCTTGGTGTGGCGGGTGCGGCATACGCAACGATTGTTGCACAGTGCGTATCGGCGGCAATTTGTTTTGCAAAAATAATTAAAGTAAGGGCTGAAATCGGTCTTGTGCATATGAAAAGAAAGCCTGAGAAGGAGTACGTTAAGCTCATAGTCAGGACGGGATTTCCTGCGGCATTCCAGTCGTGCATGATATCGCTCGGCGGAATGAGTGTGCAGAGGCTTATCAACTCCTTCGGCTCGTCTGTCATGGCGGCTTATGTCGCAGCTAACCGTGTGGACAGTGTAGCAATTCAGGTCATAGTGTCCATCGGAAATGCGCTTTCGGTATTTACAGGGCAGAATATAGGACAGAACAGGTACGACAGAATTAAGGAGGCACTGTATAAGACGCTCGCGGTCATGGTTGCGGCAAGTGCTTTTATAGCAGCTATGGTTCTCATATTCAGGGTACAGCTTATGAAGCTATTCCTCGATGCAAATGAGTCGGGCAAGGCTATCGAGATTGGCTGTACATATCTGACAATCATCGGCGTGGCTTATGTGATAGCCGGAATTATGCAGAGCTATCAGAATGTGATAAGAGGTGCCGGAGATGTCAACACCTGTATGGTAGCAGGACTCACCGAGCTGTCCGGGAGAATCGTGTTCGCATATCTTTTGTCAGGTATACTCGGCGTCACCGGAATATGGATTGCAACACCGCTGTCATGGAGCTGCGGCTGTATAATACCTGTTATAAGATATTATTCGGGAAAATGGAAGAATAAAAAACTGGCATAATTTTGGCTTATTAATAATGAGTGCAGGAAATAATGATAAATATGATGGCTTAATACTATATTGGAACGTATTTCCTTGTGGCATATTAGGACATTATCAAAGATAGCTCATAAAATGGCTCATAGGTGGTTCAAATTTAATTGACATATATTTTATTTCGTATTAAAATTATGAATAATTGACCATAAACACGCATTATAAGAGAAAGGAATACCATGAAAAAGATAATAGAGCTTTTAAATGATGAGCTTAAAGCTGCATTTTCAGCTTGCGGCTATGATGAAAAATATGCAAAGGTTGTTGTATCTAACAGACCTGATTTATGTCAGTATCAGTGTAACGGCTGCATGGCTGCCGCTAAGGAGTACAAGAAGGCACCTGCAGTTATTGCGTGCGAGATTGTAGAAAAGCTTGCATCCAGCAGCACATTTTCTAAGATAGAGGCAGTGAATCCTGGATTTATCAACATGAATCTTTCAGGTGAATTTATTGCAGAATATATAAGGCAGATGGGAAGCCGTGAGAAGTTTGGCTGCGATGAGACTAAGAAGAATAAGACAATCATGCTTGACTACGGCGGAGCTAATGTAGCTAAGCCTTTACATGTAGGACATCTGCGTCCTGCAATCATAGGAGAGAGCCTTAAAAGAATATGCGCATACAACGGATATGACACTGTAGGCGATGTGCATCTTGGAGACTGGGGACTTCAGATGGGTCTTATCATCATGGAGCTTAAGAACAGAAAGCCGCAGCTTCCTTATTTTGATGACAGCTTTACAGGCGAGTATCCGGCTGAGGCACCATTTACTCTTGCAGAGCTTGAAGATATATATCCATGTGCAAGCAAGAAGTCTAAGGAGAATGCCGAGTTTGCCGAGGCAGCACATCAGGCAACAGTTATGCTTCAGAGAGGCCACAGAGGATATACTGCTATCTGGAAGCATATAATGAATATTTCTATAGCAGACCTTAAGAGAAACTATGACAATCTCAACGTAAGCTTTGATGTATGGAAGGGTGAGTCGGATGCCAAGCCATATATTGACGATATGTTAAAGAGCTTTGTAGACAATGGATATGCATACGAGAGTCAGGGAGCGCTTGTAATTGATGTCGCAGAGGAGACAGATAAGAAGGAAATTCCTCCATGCATAGTAAGAAAGTCGGATGGTGCTGCACTCTATGCAACGACAGACCTTGCTACAATGATTGAGAGAGAAAAATTATATCATCCATTCAAATATATATATACAACCGACAAGCGTCAGGAAATGCATTTTACACAGATTTTCAGAGCTGCCAAAAAGACAGGCATTGTGCCACAGGATACACAGATGAATTTCTTAGGCTTTGGTACGATGAATGGCAAGGATGGAAAGCCTTTTAAGACAAGAAATGGTGATTTGTTAAGACTTGAATATCTTATAAAGGATGTTGAGGATGCTGTATATAACAAGATTAAGGAGAACCGTGATGTCGCAGATGATGAGGCAAGGCAGACAGCTAAGGTGGTTGGACTTGCTGCAATCAAGTATGGGGATCTTTCAAATCAGGCATCTAAGGACTATATATTTGATATAGACAGATTTACTTCATTTGAGGGAGATACAGGTCCTTATGTTCTCTATACAATTGTGCGTATCAAGTCTATTCTTAATAAGTATGAGCAGACTTACGGTGAGCAGAAGCAGTCAGTAGCAGACAGAATGAAGGATTTCGTGGCGCCGGAGGGAGAGAGCGAGACAGACCTTTGTCTGCTTCTTACAAAGTTCTCAGAGGTTATCGAGAGCGCTTATGCAGAGCTTGCACCTCATAAGATATGTAAGTTCATATATGATGTTGCGAATGTCTTTAACAGCTTCTACCATGACACTAAGATTCTTTCAGAGGAAGATGAGAAGAAGCGCAACAGCTATATAGCACTTATAATGCTCACTAAGGGAATACTTGAGACATGTACGGACCTTCTTGCGATAAAGGTTCCTGACAGAATGTAATCGTTCTGATTAACCTTATACAGATTGTTTGGAAGTGAGGAATTTATGGCAAAAAATCAATCAAAGGATATGACGGTTGGAAATCCGTTTCAGATTATTTTGTTTTTTGCGATACCGGTACTTATTGGAAATGTATTTCAGCAGTTATACAGCATGGTTGATACAATAATTGTAGGACAGAGCCTCGGAACAGAGGCTCTCGCCGCAGTTGGTTCTACCGGGTCGCTTAACTTTCTTGTAAATGGCTTCTCGACAGGAATAGCAGGAGGATTTGCAGTGCTTCCTGCGCAGTTTTTTGGCGCAAAGGATGAGAAGAGACTCAAAAAAAGTGTGGGTCAAGCTATAATGCTTTGCCTGTTTTTCACGGTGCTGTTGACGGCAGTTTCAGTTATCTTTACAAGACCTATACTTGTT
Source organism: uncultured Eubacteriales bacterium (assembly GCA_900545175.1). Classification (GTDB taxonomy): domain Bacteria; phylum Bacillota; class Clostridia; order Lachnospirales; family Lachnospiraceae; genus CAG-882. The sequence goes on along the minus strand of UQYF01000035.1, from coordinate 8,486 downwards.
CTTATGAAAACACCGGCTAACATAATAGATATGGCAGATGTGTACATAAAGACAATTTTCTGGGGAATATGTGCTACAATTCTCTACAGCATGTGTTCGTGTATAATAAGAGCGCTTGGAGACAGCAAGACACCGCTATATTTTCTTATTCTTGCATCTTTTTTGAATATCGGGCTTGACCTCTTATTCATAATAGTATTTAAGTGGGGCGTTTTCGGTGCAGCATTTGCCACAGTGCTTGCGCAGGGAGTTGCAGGAATACTGTGTGTGATATACGCTTTGAAGAAGTATAGTATACTTTATTTGTCAAAGGAAGATTTTGCACTTGATTTTGCAATGATGGGAAGGCATCTTGTAATAGGACTTCCGATGGCATTCCAGTTCTCGATAACAGCTATTGGAACGATAGTTTTGCAGAGTGCATTAAATACATTCGGTTCGGATAAGATTGCCGCATATACAGCAGGCTGTAAGGTTGAGCAGCTTGTTACTCAGATTGGACCTTCAATAGGTGTGACGATGGCTAACTATGCAGGTCAGAATCTTGGGGCAGGCCGACTTGACAGAATCAAGAAGGGTGTCACAAGCTGTACGATTATGACGCTGACACTTGCGGTCATATCAGCTATTGCATTATTTTTCGGTGGAGAATGGTTATCAGGATTATTTATATCAGGAGACCAGCCGGAGGTTGTTGCCTCAGCAGTAACTTATGTCAATACGATTTGTGTGTTCTTCCCATTCTTATACATGATATTTGTATACAGAAATGTACTGCAGGGAGTCGGAAGAAGCTTAATGCCTCTTATGGCCGGAGTGTTCGAGCTTATCGCAAGATGCGTTGTATCATTTACACTGCCTGAGAAGATGGGATATGTAGGTGTATGTCTTGCAGGTCCGGTTGCATGGATTGCCGCAGTTGTTCCGCTGTGCATCGCATACTATATGATCATTGGCAGAATGTCAAAAAAGAGCAATATCACACAGGCATGACAAATCAACGTAGATGATATCATCCGTATTTAGGAGCATATAATCATCTGATGAAATTAAGCTATCCTGTGTGTATGGCGGATTAGAATTCGAAATTTGAATATTATTGTGGAAGGCAGCCGATAGAAAAGCGGCTGTCTTTTTTTGTGTAATAATATTATTGCTAATAGTAGTGTTGACAGTATGGCAGGATGCATCATAAAAGATAGGTGAAGTTATGACATCAGTATTGCTGTCCTTTAGAAACATTTCTGACATGTAATCGCAGCTGGCAAGACTTTTTGTTATGCCTTCACCTGTAAGCTTTGTATATGCTTCGTATCTGCTCCAAAGCTTAGAAAAAGACATATCGTCCATCGCAGCCGGAAAGCGTTTTAATACAGCAGGGGAAGGGTGGCGTATATCCTGAATGTCAACTCCGATTTTAAATGGAGCAACTGCACATGCTATTGCAGTATGACAATGGCTTATATTAAAAAATATATCATCGTAAGGCGCTGCCAGATAAGGCTTCCCATTTTTGTCATAGGAAAAGTTGACAAGCTTAAATATAGGGGCTGTATTTTTTGTGGGGAAACGATGAGGATATTCGTTATACAGTGCATAGCACAGCAAAACAAAGGAAAGTGCGCTCACAGCTCTTTCCTTTGCAGGGATTATGCTTTCCGCTTTTTTCCTCCTGAAATCAGGCAGTAAAGCGGAGAGCTTCATATACATTTTTTCGTAATCTGATGAACTAAGCTGCTCAGAAATAATAGAGTAATAAATCATGGCTTTACCTTTTTAGAAATTACTTAATGTGATTCGGGTGTCAAAACATGCCTTATGAACTTAACCGTGTATAACAAGTTATATTTATGCATATCTTGACTTTTGGGAGAAGCTTAGTTGTTCTTAGGACTCTGCTCTATTCCTAGCCAAAAGCAGCATGGATGCTGCTTTAGAAGCAATGCATACAAGGATGTATGCCGGCTTCGGTGGCGGACGTATAGAAAACGTTTATCAGAGTCCTTAGAACATCTTGCTTCGGACAACGGAGTGATATGCATAAATATAACTCGTTATACACCCACAGACTAGATTAGCATGTTTTGACACCCGAATCCTATTATGCAAAAAAGACAGGACAGACTCACCTTGTCTGCCTGCCCTTTAATGCCTTTTTATACTGCTCTTGTGGCATTCTTAAGCCATTCAAGCTCTTCACCCTCAAAATCAGGGCTGATTGCAGCGAACACCTTCGCATGGTACGCGTTTAATCTTTCCTTTTCTTCTGCTGTCATATATGACACATCAACAGCATCAAGGTCAAACGGAACCATGGTAAGCGGCTCAAATCCCATGAACTGACCGTACTCTGTCTTCTCTCTCTTGACACAGAGCACAAGGTTCTCATGTCTTATTCCGAACTTACCTGCAATATACATACCAGGCTCGTCCGATGTAATCATGCCTTCCTCAAACACTGCTGAAGGCCCGCTAGGAGCAATCTTGGTTCTGATGCCGTTAGGACGCTCATGTACATTGAGAAGATATCCTACACCGTGGCCAGTGCCATGATTGTAGTCCATGCCGTTTCTCCAGAGCGGTTCACGTGCGATATAGTCAAGATTCTCTCCTCTTGCGCCGTAAAGGAACTGCGCATTTGCGAGGTTTAAATGACCCTTTAAGACAAGTGTGAACACCTTCTTCTCCTCATCAGTGAGCTCACCAAGAGCAATCGTTCTTGTAATGTCCGTTGTGCCTTCATAATAATGTCCGCCTGTATCGGAAAGAAGAAAGCTTCTTGGTTCAAGCTTTGCATTCGTCTCCTCTGTGGCAGAGTAATGTACGATTGCACCGTGAGCGCCATAACCCATAATCGGGTCAAAGCTCTCTCCAAGGTATCCCGGCTGCTTCTTTCTAAACTCATCAAGCTTAACTGCTGCGCTCATCTCCGTTATGTCAAGCCTGCCTACGTTCTTCTTAAGCCAATACATAAAGTGTGTTACTGCCATTCCATCCTTGACATGAGCCTTCTTCTCATTCTCTCTCTCAGCTACCGTCTTTATAGCCTTCGGAAGAACAACAGGGCTCTGCACAGCTCTTACATTGTCTGCATTCGGAAGTGAATGTACAATAAGGAAGTTAGCTGTAGCTTTGTCTACAAGCACGACATCATCCTTGCTCACTTTCTTTAAATCGCTGTAAATGTCATTGTACTTTCTAAGCTCAATTCCATCCTTGGCAAGCTCGCTCTTAATCTCCGCATTCAAAATGCTCTCATCAAGATAGAGAACCGCACTGTCGGCCGTCATTGTCATATATGATAAAAATACAGGATTGTATGCGACATCATTTCCACGAAGGTTCAAAAGCCATGCAATATCATCAAGCGCCGTAAGCACAAGAAGACCAGCTCCTTCCTTCTTAATCGACTCACGAATCTTACCAAGCTTCTCTTCGCGGCTCATTCCCGCATACTCAACAGAAAGCTCCCATACTGGCTCCTTAGAAAGAGCCGGTCTGTCAGTCCATACCTTGTCAACAAGGTCCTCACCGCATACATATGACATATTTCTTCCGCTGATTTTCTTAGTTATGCCACTCATGAATGCATCCGTAACGGTTCTTCCGTCAAAGCCGATATTGCTTCCGTCTGCAAGCTTGTCTGCAAGAAATTCCGCTATTGTAGGCACACCCTCCTCACCCATCTTCATGAGTGTAATTGTGCTTCCTTCAAGCTGCGCTGCTCCCTGTAAAAAATATCTTCCGTCCGTCCACAGACCTGCCTCATCAGGAAGCACCACAAGTGTTCCTGCCGAACCTGTAAAGCCTGACATAAACGCTCTCGCCTTAAAATAACTTCCAACATACTCAGAACCATGGAAATCATCAGTACATATAATATACGCCTGAAGATTCTTCTCTTTCATAAGTGCACGCAATGCACTAAGTCTCTCAACTACCGTACTCAAAATATACACCTCGATTCTATACATTGGGACAGTGGGGTCTGGTCCCTCCGTCCCATGCACATATTATATTAGAGATTGACGTAATTGTACAGAACAACTTTGGGACAGTGGTGTCAGACCCCTATGTCCCAAAAAATATGGGACACAGGGGTCTGACACCACTGTCCCACTGCCCCGCATTTCTAGCCTGCAATATTATTTCCCGTATAAAGCTGGTAGTATCTTCCCTTCTGCTCTATAAGATCATCGTGGGTTCCTCTCTCGATTATTCTTCCCTGCTCAAGAACCATGATACAATCACTGTTCTTGACCGTTGAGAGTCTGTGTGCGATAACAAAGGTTGTTCTTCCATGCATGAGCTTATCCATACCGTCCTGAACCATCTTCTCGGTTCTGGTATCGATTGAGGAAGTAGCCTCATCAAGAATAAGAACCGGTGGGTCTGCGATTGCCGCTCTTGCGATTGCAAGAAGCTGTCTCTGACCCTGGCTTAAGTTCGCACCATCTCCGGTAAGCATTGTGTTATAGCCATCGGAGAGCTTGGTTATAAAGCTGTCCGCATTGGCAAGCTTAGCTGCTGCATAGACTTCCTCGTCCGTTGCATCAAGCTTACCATAACGTATATTCTCCATAACGGTTCCCGTAAAGAGATGTGTATCCTGTAAGACTATGCCGAGGGATTTTCTAAGATCATCCTTCTTAATCTTGTTGATGTTAATACCATCATAGCGGATTTTACCATCCTGAATATCGTAGAAACGGTTGATAAGGTTGGTGATTGTCGTCTTACCTGCTCCTGTCGAACCTACGAAGGCAATTTTCTGACCAGGCTCAGCGAACATCTTTATATTGTGAAGAACGATTTTGTCAGGATTGTAACCAAAATCCACATCATCAAACACAACATCACCCTTCAATTCCTTGTAGTCGGTAACACCTGTATCCTTGTGGTAGTGCTTCCAAGCCCACATTCCTGTACGCTTATCGCTCTCCTTGATTGTGTCACCCTCCTTGACTGCATTTACAAGTGTAACATATCCATCGTCAACCTCCGGAGTCTCATCGAGAAGCCTGAATATTCTCTCACCTCCGGCAAGACCCATAATAATACTGTTAAACTGCATGCTCACCTGATTTATAGGCATGTTAAGACTCTTGTTGAATGTAAGGAAGCTTGCAAGACCGCCAAGTGTAAAACCGCCTACACCGCCGAGTGCAAGAGCACCTCCGGCTATTGCTATGATAACATAGCTTATGTTACCAATCTGTGCGTTGATAGGACCTAAGATGTTGGCAAACTTGTTCGCATTGTACGAGCTGTCACACAGTTCCTCATTAATCTTGTCAAAGCGCTCAATGTTCTCCTCTTCATGACAGAACACCTTTACAACCTTCTGTCCACCCATCATCTCCTCGATGAAGCCATTTACCTCACCTAAATTCTTCTGCTGCTTCACAAAGTATTTTCCGCTCATTCCCGTAGCCTTCTTTGTGACAATAAGCATAACTCCTACAAGCACAAGCGTAAGCAGCGTAAGAGGTACATTTAAGATAATCATGCTCGCAAGCACACCTATAATTGTGATCGAGCTGTTGATAAGCTGAGGAATACTTTGGCTTATCATCTGTCTAAGTGTATCAACATCGTTAGTATAGATTGACATGATATCGCCGTGTGCGTGCGTATCAAAATACTTTATAGGAAGTGATTCCATATGCACGAAGAGCTCATCTCTTAAGTTCTTCATGGTTCCCTGTGTAACATAAACCATCGTTCTTGTATTTACATAAGCTGCAATTACACCCACACCGTAAAAGCATGCAACTCTTATAATTGCATGAAGTAAATCCGTATAATCAGGCACTGACTGCTGCATAAGAGGCATGATATACTGGTCGATAAGCGTCTTCATGAACATGGTTCCCTGTATCGTTGAAAATACAGTGAGTGCAATACACACTAAAACCACAATACAATGTACCAGATAATTCTTGGCAACAAAACCTATTATTCTTTTAAATACCTTTCCAGGATTAGCGACTGTCGGCTTCGCTCCTCTTGGCGGTCTTCCTCCCATTGGTCCCGGCATTATGCTTCACCTCCGTTTTCATCAAAATCACCGCTGCCTCCGGTCTGTGACTCATATACATCACGGTATATATCGTTGGAAGCAAGCAGCTCCTCATGTGTTCCGATTCCGTTGATGCGTCCGTTATCCATAACAATGATACGGTCAGCACCCTGAACACTTGAAATTCTCTGTGCAATGATAATCTTCGTTGTCTTGGCAATCTCAGTAGCGAATGCGTGGCGTATCTTTGCATCGGTTGCTGTATCTACTGCACTTGTGCTGTCATCAAGAATAAGTATCTTAGGCTTCTTAAGAAGTGCTCTGGCAATACAAAGACGCTGCTTCTGTCCACCTGATACATTTGTACCACCCTGTTCAATATATGTATTGTACTTGTCAGGGAATTTCTCAATAAACTCATCCGCACAGGCCAACTTACATGCGCGCATACACTCTTCATCTGTTGCATTCTTATCACCCCAGCGCAGGTTATCTAAAATAGTTCCGGAAAAAAGAACGTTTTTCTGAAGAACAACGCTGACTTCATCACGCAGAGTCTCTATATCGTACTCTCTTACGTCCTTTCCTCCGACCTTGACACTTCCCTCATCCACATCGTAAAGACGGCTGATAAGGTTAACAAGGCTTGACTTAGAGCTTCCTGTTCCGCCTATGATACCGATAGTCTCACCAGACTTGATTGTTAGATTGATGTCATTTAACACTCTCTTATCTTCGCCCTTGTTGTAACCAAAGTTAACATGGTCAAATATAATCTCTCCATCCTTAACCTCATAAGAAGGCTTCTCAGGGTTAGTGATATCAGGCTTCTCATCAAGAACCTCTGCGATACGCTTAGCACTTGCCACACTCATCGAAATCATTACAAATATCATGGAAACCATCATAAGGTTCATAAGAATTGTCATACAGTAGGACAGGAGGCTCATAAGCTTACCTGTTGTAAGAAGCACACCGCCTGAGCCGACTATCATCTTTGCACCGACCCAGCTTATAAGAAGAATACAGGTATATACCGTAATCTGCATAACAGGGTTGTTGTATGCAACCGTCTTTTCTGCTTTTACAAAAATCTTGTAGATATTGTTGCTGGCATTCTTGAATTTCTTCTTCTCATAATCCTCACGGACATAAGCCTTGACAACACGGATTGCCGATACATTCTCCTGAACACTCGCATTCAGCTCATCGTACTTAGGAAATGCTGCATTGAAATACTTGGTCGCATGACCTATGATAACTGCAAGGATACATGAAAGTATCACAAGTGCGATAAGATAAATAAATGCAATTCTCGGACTTATGGTAAATGACATTATCATCGCACAGATTAAGCTTACCGGTGCCCTCATGCACATTCTAAGAAGCATCTGGTATGTGTTCTGAACATTTGTTACATCCGTTGTAAGTCTTGTTACAAGTCCTGCTGTGCTGAACTTGTCAATGTTGGAAAAAGCATATGTCTGGATATTGTCAAACATACCCTTTCTCAGATTCTTTGCAAAGCCTGTCGAAGCCTTGGCTCCGTAAATACCGCCCATGATTCCGGCAAATAAGCCTACTGCTGCAATAACTACCATACAGCCGCCAATCATGAGTATGTAACCCATATCACCCTTCTCAACACCATTATCGATAAGTGATGAGAGCAGGTATGGGATGAGCATTTCCATAAGCACCTCTAATATCATAAAAAACGGTGTCGCAATGGATGCTCTCTTATACTCCTTTACATATGCACCTAATGTCTTTAGCACTGTTCATCCTCCTTATTCATGTCTTCAATGTTCTTCTTCATCTTCTCTATAACATTTATAAAAACCTTTTTTTCTTCTTCCGTAACATTCTGCTCAAGCTCCTCATGAAGCACGTCGATAACTCTCACTGTCGCTTCATGTGTCTCCTCACCCTTTTTCGTGAGAACAATCTTTTTGCATCGTCCGTCATTGTCATCTGTGCGGCAGACTAAGTAGCCCTTCTTTTCCATTAGCTGAAGTATATTTGTAACCGATGACTTGCCTATTCCAAATTCCTCGCCAATATCCTTCTGGTACACATCAACATCCTTATGCCTGCAAAGATATCCCAATATATGACCATGCATAACCGTGACTTCATCAAAGCCGGCGGCAACAAGCTTCTTCTTAAGCTGGCGGAATATAATATTGTCCATCTTCTTAATCTCGAAGCCAAGATAGCGTTTCTTCTCCAAATCGGTCTCCTTTCCAAAAAATAAAATAGTTCGAATCCAAACAGTTTTATAGTGAACTGTTCGGCTTCGAACTATTATAAATTTATGCCGCCCCAATGTCAAGCATTAATTTTCATTTTAATTCATCCCCCCTGTACAAGTCCATTTAGTGTTACAGACTGTACCGCTGACTTTTGATTGAACGCAGAATAAGCAATCCCCCGCTTAAAGTGTGTAGAGCACTAAGCGGTG
>UQYF01000034.1 GCA_900545175.1 uncultured Eubacteriales bacterium | reverse complement strand
CTAATCGTGCAAGCACGAACGGCTTTTTGACCTTTTGACCCTGATATCATTCTATTTATTATATATAATAGCCTATAAAAAAGCTTTTATGGACGAATTTGCACGAATTACAATTTTTTTGACATGAACGATATGAGTTGGCTGTAGAAATTTATTGATATAAAGTTTATAATAAATTACATAAAAAATTTTTCTGGATGAATAAACGAATGTTGAAAATAGCAATATGTGATGATGAAATAAAAGAAATTTCCTCGATATCTTCTTTAATAAGCAATTATATTTCAGAGCATGATATTCCGATTACTTATAAGTGTTATACAAGCAGTGTCGAGCTTGCCTCAAAGGCTGCCTATGAAAAATACGACCTTTATCTGCTTGACGTTATTATGCCTGTTTTAAGCGGTATGTCCCTTGCAAAGGAAATCAGAAGCTTTGATAAAGCCTCCGATATTATTTTCCTGACATCCTCGCCTGAATTTGCAGTGGAAAGTTATACCGTTAAGGCTGCCAACTACCTTCTAAAGCCTATAACAAAAGATAATCTTTTTCACGCACTTAATGATATCCTTGAAAAGAAGAAGGCGGACAGTCCTAAATATATCGTGGTAAAAAATACTAGCGGAGTACATAAGCTTCTATTATCCAATATTATCTGTGTGGAAGCATTCAACAGAAAAGTAATCTATTACCTTAATAACAATTCACAATTAGAATGTTCGGAACGTTTTACATCAATATGCGGCAAGCTTATGGAAAACCATGAATTTATACTGGCTCACCGTTCATTTGCCGTCAATATGAACTTTGTCCGTTCAATCGGCAGCACAGACATGCAGCTTCAAAACGGAAAAATCATTCCTCTTGCACAGCGAAGAGTGAGTGAAATAAAAAAACAGTATCTCGCCTTTCAAATGGAGGAAATGCCATGATAAATATTTCAAATATTCTTGACCTTGCTAATTATGCCTTTGTCCTTTTCTTTGGAATTACTGCGTCCTTTTACTTTGTAGGCATGCATTTTGAAGATTATAAAAAGCATTATGTATTTACTATCATCGGATTCGGCATTATACAGCTTGCCGCATACCGTTTTTTAGGAAAGCAGACATTATACACATGCTATCCGCTGCTAATACATCTTCCACTCATCCTTCTGATATTTTTTGTTTTCCATCAGAGTATCTGCATGTCCACCATTTCAGTTCTCACAGCTTATCTGCTGTGCACACCCAGAAAATGGATTGGAACGCTGGTGTCATCATTTTTCGGATACAATCAGGACATAGCTAATGCTACAGCTATTTTAGTGACCATTCCGCTATTGATACTTGTAATAAAATATTTATCATCATACATTGAAAAGCTTAAATATGAGGACATAACAGCCCTTCTGCCTTTTCTTCTGCTTCCGCTTGCCTACTATATACTTGAATATGCCTTTACAGTCTACACTGACCTTCTCTACACAGGTGGTACTGTTATTATAGATTTTGTTGACAGCTTTATTGTATTATTATATTTGATACTTTCAATCTTTTCTCTCGAATCAGCCAACAAAAAAAATAAAGCCGAACATGAAAATCTTCTTTTTCGAACCGCAGCAATACAGATCCAAAAAGAGATGCAGCAGATATCCAACTCTGAAAAACAGGCCGCCATATACCGTCACGATATACGCCATCATCTGAATTTCATAAGCCAATGCATCAGGGAAAACCAAAATTCGGAAGCGCTAGAATACATCAGTGAAATATGTACCTCTCTCGATAACAGCAAAGTTGTAAAATATTGCACAAACGAAGCCCTGAACCTTATTTTTTCATACTATGCTGATGAAGCAAGAGAAAATGATATAAAAGTGGACATTTCCGTCACTGCTTACGATTTTTCAAGATTCCGGATAACTAACCTTTGCAGTCTGTTTGCCAACGCTTTTGAAAATGCGATCCATGCCTGCGTCCAGCTTCCACAGCCGGAAGACAGATATATCAACATTAAATTGTACGAAAAAAACTGTCAGCTATGCATCAACATGTCCAACAGCTATCACACGGCACCTGTTTTTAAAAATGATATTCCAACCACATCAGCAAACGGACATGGCATAGGAATCCAGAGCATGATATCAGTGATAGAAAAATATCATGGCATCTATGGCTTTTTTGCCGAAAATGGTGAATTCCGCTTTCAGGCATCTATCTGAAAACAAAGAATGTGCCGGTCGCTTGCTATATCTATATTGGATGCCGCAGTGTGCACCCCCACAGAGCGTTTATAACAAAGAAAATGCTGCTTAACAGACTAAATATCTAATCTGTATAAGCAGCAGTTTTTTTCGCAAATATCTATTTATCGATTGATATAATCGTATCTATAATTCTACTCTGTAAAAAGCGCTGTAGAATAATATCTGTCTCCGCTATCAGGAAGGAGTGTCACGATAGTCTTTCCTTCATTCTCCGGTCTCTTGGCAAGCTCTATTGCCGCAGACAATGCCGCACCTGATGATATTCCGACAAGAACCCCCTCCTTCTTTGCAAGAAGCTTGGCTGTTGCGAATGCGTCTTCATTCTCTACAGTGAGAATCTCATCGTATATCTTGGTGTTGAGCACATCAGGAACAAAGCCTGCTCCGATACCCTGAATCTTGTGTGCTCCTGCCTTGCCCTGTGAAAGGACAGGTGATGAAGCCGGCTCCATTGCGACCACCTTGATATCAGGCTTCTTGGATTTTAAGTACTCGCCTACACCGGTGAGGGTTCCTCCCGTACCTACACCTGCAACGAACACATCGACATTCCCATCTGTGTCCTCCCAGATTTCAGGACCTGTTGTCTCTCTGTGAGCCTTAGGATTGGCAGGATTTACGAACTGTCCCGGGATGAAGCTATTCGGTGTCTGTGCGGCAAGCTCCTCAGCCCTTGCGATGGCACCCTTCATTCCCTTAGCTCCCTCAGTGAGCACAATCTCAGCACCATAGGCTTTAAGGATGTTGCGGCGCTCAACGCTCATTGTCTCAGGCATTGTAAGGATGATTCTATAGCCCTTAGATGCTGCTATGGATGCAAGACCTATACCTGTGTTTCCTGATGTAGGCTCAATGATTACAGATCCTTCCTTCAAAAGCCCCTTGGCCTCAGCGTCCTCTATCATCGACTTAGCTACACGGTCCTTGACGCTTCCTGCCGGGTTAAAGTACTCAAGCTTCACAAGTACTCTAGCCTTAAGCCCTAGCTCCTTCTCAACATTGACCACCTCAACCAAAGGTGTCTTTCCGATAAGTTCAACTGCTCCCTTGTAAATGTTAGACATACCCAATCTCCTTCCTGCTTGTGGCTGTCGCCAGCCATAGCCTCACGTTTTATGTTTTTTGCAAGTATATTACTCAATCCCTACTATGTCAATAGGGATTAAGTAATTTTCAGCTTTTTTTCTATTTTTCTCCTCACGGCATAGTATGACGTGACAAGGATCACGGTTGCACCTGTCCACGCAAGCACCTCCGCATAGAACACACCTTTCTCACCCACAAATCTCGGAAGAAGCATGACAGCAGTTGTCCTCATTATGAACTCCATAATTCCCGACAGCATAGGAACGACTGTATTTCCAAGCCCCTGAAGCGCACTTCTGTAGGTATGAAGTGCGTACAGGATAGCCAAAAACCAGCTCATTATGCTAAGATATAGATAAGCTATTCCAAGCACCTCCTCCACATGCCCTGTCTCGTTAGATATGAAAAGCCGTAGAATCGGGCGTCCGAAAATGAGCATGCAGACGGATACAACAACCGATGTGATAAGTGCCATTATAACCGCATTTCTCATGCCCTTCCTTATACGTTTAAAATTGCCTGCCCCAAGATTCTGCGCCGTGTAGGTTGTGATTGCAAAGCCAAAGGAGATTGCAGCCGTCTCAAGCAGTCCGTATAGCTTATTAGCAGCGGTATAGCCTGCAACAAACAGAAATCCATAGCTGTTCACGACGGACTGCAGTATCATTCCTCCTATGCTTATCATGGTATTCTGGAATACTATCGGGAGACCGACTATCAACAGCCTCTTAGACATGGCGGCATGTATGCCAATGTCCTGCCTGTTTATTCTTATCATGTCTATTCTTCTTATAGCTGAAAAGCAGTATACAACTGATACTCCCTGGGCAATAATGGTCGCTGATGCTGCCCCTGCTATTCCCCACTTGAAAACAAGGACAAAAAGAAGGTCAAGCGCAACGTTCGTCAACGCCGCCGTGATCATCGCCATGAGCGGTGTCCTGCTGTCACCCAATGCCCTTAAAAGCGCCGCCTCAAAATTATACATAAGGCTCACTGCCACTCCGCCCAGCATAATCCTCAGATAACTTTCCGAGCCTGCAAAAATATCTGCCGGAGTTTCAAGGAGCTTTAAAACCGGCACTATCGCAAGCTGTCCCACCACCGTAAAGAAGATAGCAGCAAGCGCTGTAAGCACAAGTGCATTACCTATTGAGCTTCTGAGCGACTTAGCATCACCGGCGCCATAAAACTGTGCAAAAATAATAGAAAAGCCCTGCGTGATTCCCGTCACAAAGCCTATAAACATCCAGTTAAGCCAGTCGGATGCCCCAAGTGATGCCAGTGCATTTATGCCGACACCCTGACCGACAATAATGGTATCCACCATCGTGTAGAGCTGCTGAAAAAGATTTCCCAGCATAAGCGGCAGCGCAAAAACGAGCAGCAGCCTCGCAGACGGACCCTTTGTCATATCCTTCGTCAATTCTCTTTTTGATTCCATATATCTGTATTACTCCATTTTCTATATCCGATTACCGCATTCAGTTATAAAGTAAAACCTGCCAGTTTAAGCGGGCAATGTATTCTTATATTTCTTTATTATACTGCGCTGCTTATAAATATAATAAATAATCATTCCTACGGCTGTGATTGTCCATGTCGCCGGATAGCAGAACACTATCTGCTCAAGCTTACCTTGCGGAACTATGAAAAGCACCCATACCACCCTGAATGCGCACACTCCGAGCATCGTCATAATGGTTGTCACAAGCACATGCCCCTGTGCCCTTAGGGAGCCGGACAGAAGCTCAATAAATGCGAAGATAAAGTATGCAGGTGATATAACTTTCATAACCCGCACTCCAAGTCTGATAACCTCTGCCTCCGAGGTAAAAATCCTCAGCATATACTGTCCGAACGTCAGCACCAGCGTGCTGAAAAGCAACGCAGCCGCTATATCCATCATAAGACATTGAAGCGTTCCCTTCTTAACCCTGTCATACTTTCCTGCACCGAAGTTCTGTCCGACAAAGGTCGTAGCCGCTATTCCGAATGCTGTATTTATCATCCAGTACATGCTGTCAACCTTTCCGAATGCCGACCATGCAGCCACCGTGTCAACGCCGAAGCCGTTGAGTGCAGACTGCACTATTATGTTGGAGGCACTGTACATGCTTGACTGTATTCCCGTCGGAAGTCCGATCTTAAGCATCGCAGGAAGCACGTCCCCATGAAGCCTTATCTCCTTCAGCACAAGCTTCATACCCTCAGTGTGGTACATAAGCGCCCTTGTCACAAGCACTGCACTTACAAGCTGTGAGATAAAGGTCGCTACTGCGACACCCAGCACCCCAAGCTTTAACACGCTCACAAATACAATATCCAGCACGATATTTATGAAACAGCATATTATCAGATAATATAACGGTCTTTTAGAATCACCTATCGCCCTCAGTATTGCCGAGCCCATATTATAGACAAAAATAAACACCAGTCCGCCAAAATATATCATAACATACATTGCCGAATCATGCATAAGCTCCTCCGGCGTATTCATAAGCTTCATAACCGGAACTGTGAGTGCGATTCCGATTATTCCCGCTATTATTCCACCCACAATCGAAAATGCGTATGCCGTATGCAGCGCTCTATGTATCTTATTTGCGTCATTAGCTCCGTAAAACTGTGAGATAATAACCGTTGCTCCCGCCGAAAGGCCTGTAAAAAATCCGACCACGAAATTGATTATCTGGCTCGACGAACCGCCGACACTCGACAGTGCCTCCTTTCCGGCGAACTGCCCCACAATCACGGCATCCACCGTGTTATACAACTGCTGGAAAAAAGTACCGACAAGAATCGGAAAGAAAAATATAAGAAGCTGCTTCCATATTGTACCTTCTATAATACCGTTTTTCTGTGAATGTTTATCCATATCAGTCAACTGCCTCCACTACAACCATTATCCCATCGGAAAAGCTTATTCTTGCCTCAGCCTCCGTAATCTCATTGCTTATTCCAAGCGAATTGAACCTGCTCATGCAGTAATTATCAAGCGGATATTTAAAGCCCGCAAGACATACCCCCTCGACCCTCATGCTGTACGGTATCAGGGACACGAATTTTCCGAACTGCTCGTCCCTTTTTATGGTAAGTCCCGAATCAATCATCCTGACTCTGTTGTGTGCATCCACAATCTGCATCTGTACCTTCTGCCTAAGTCCTATTCCAAGAAGCTCAATATTGGCAAGCACATGGTCTATTCTGCTGCCTGTCGCACCAAGAAGTGTTATGCTTTGTGCTCCCTTTTCAATGGCAAGCCTTATAGCCGCCTCCGTGTCTGTGTCATCCTTCATCGGATTGAGCTTCGTCCATTCTATATCATTTTTTTTCTTAAAAAAATCCAATGTATCTGCATTTACCGAATCAAAATCCCCTATTATGACATCCGGCACAATACCTGTGCGCCTGAAAAATTCCATCCCGGAATCTGAAGCAAGCATGCAGTCAAAATTATTATTCTTTATCCACCGGACGGCAAAATTATCGTCCGTATATCCACCGGTAACTATAAGATAGTTGTTCATAACTCCCCCTTATACACATGTTTTTACTACCACCAATCGCTGTCCCATAGAACCGTGAACGGTCCATCATTTTCAAGCTCTACCTTCATGTCGGCTCCGAAGCTTCCGCACTCAACCCTGCCGAACGTCTCAACACATTTCTCCTTAAAATACTCATACATATCATTGGCAAAATCAGGAGCACCCGCATTTACAAAGCTTGGCCTGTTTCCTTTCTTACAGTCGGCATACAATGTAAACTGTGACACAACCAGAAGCTCCCCGCCTACATCTGCAAGTGAAAGGTTCGTCTTTCCATCCGCATCCTCGAATATTCTTAAGCCTGACAGCTTCTTCACATACCTGTCAACCATCTCCTTGGTATCACCATTGGCAACTCCAAGCAGAACCAACAGCCCTTTTCCGATACTTCCAATCACATTTCCGTCAACCCTCACGCTTGCGTGGTTGACACGCTGTATTACCAGTCTCATATCAAGTTAATCCTCATTTCTCCCTTTAATTGCTACAGCATCGCAGCCCCTATAATGCCTGCATCATTGTCAAGCCGTGCCAGCTTGATATCCGTATTTCTTGCAGAATTTTTTGAAAAAATCTTTCCCGCAACCTTCTCCTTCACAGGTGCAAGCAGCATATCCCCCGCCTTGCTAACCCCGCCGCCTATGCATACCAGCTCAGGCTGTAGGATATTTATAATGTTGGCGATTCCTTCCGCAAGATATTCAGTATAGTTCGAAAACAGTTCTTTTGCAAGCTCATCCTCAAGTTTTACCGCATCAAATACATGCTTTGCCTCTATTTTGCCGACATCGCCATCACACTGCTTCCAGATTTCACTTCTATCAGTCATATTACCCACGGTATTATGCATACTCTCCACTTCATTTGACTTTTTCAGCAATAATCTCCTCGCATCCCTTATAAGTGCAGTCGCCGATGCGTAAGCCTCAAAACAGCCCTTTCTTCCGCAGGTGCACTGCTCTCCGCCCAGCTTAATCACGGTATGCCCAAGCTCTGAGGCGGCAAAGTTAATTCCCTTGATAAGCTTTCCGTCAAGAATTATTCCGCTTCCTATCCCTGTCCCCAGCGTAAGCATGACAAATGACTTCACATTGTAGCCACCTGCCAGATACTCGCCAAACGCAGCAGCATTGGCATCATTTCCAAAATGCACCGGAGTCTCCACCATACCTCCAAGAAGGCTGATAAACGGAACCATCTCAAAGCCCAGATTATTGGAAAACTCAACATAGCCTGTATCCTCATTTACCGTTCCCGGAACTCCCACGCCGACCGATTCAATGTCCCTCTGTGCAACATTATTTCTATCACAGAGCCGGTTTACAAGTCCCGCAATATCGGTAATGATACTCTCTGCCGGCCGCGGAAGATTCGTCTTTACCGACACCCTGTCCAGAATCCTGTACTCCTCATCGACAAGCCCCGCCGCAATGTTCGTACCACCCAAATCAACACCTATCCTAAGCATAATTCCTCCATACTCAAAAATGACTTCTCTGTTATATCCTTATAATGCACAGCAGCTTTGCCGGCAGCATATTTTTTTAATAAGAAATTCTGTATGTCCACTACATATAGCCGAAAAAATTTTGTAAGAAAAATTTGTGTTATAGTGTACGTTTCATCAACTTTACCACGTTGAGGCACTATATGTTTGTGCGATTTTGCCTTACTTTTATGTTATGCATTTTAAAATCGGCACCTGTCCAGCACGAAATCATAGAAGCTCTTAACCACAGGCGCCATGTACAGTCTGTCATCGTTCACCATAAAAAAGCTGCGCTCATAAGCAGGTGATGTGATTTTAATTATCTTGACATCCAGTTTTAAAAGCATATCCATATATGGCACAACCGCAATCCCAAAGCCTGCCGACACAAGTCCCGCAATTACCTCATCCTCCTCCGTCTCGCAGGCAATCCTTGGCGTGATTTCCGCCCTTTCGAACATGTCGTCTATAACCTTTCTGATACCGGAATTGTTGTGAAAATATACATAATCATAATCCATCGTCTCACAAAGGCTTATCTCATCGCGCTCTGCAAGCGGATGTGAACCCGGAACGATAAGCACCAGCTCCTGTCTCTTTACCGGAACAGCATTAAAACCCCATGTCATTGGCGGCTCCGAACAGAATAGAATATCGAACTTTTTATCCTTCACACCCTCAAGCAGTTTGCCTGTCACATCGGAATTGAAAGTAAATTTTATATTTTTATCCTTATTTTCCTTTAAAAAAACCGCCGCAAGCTGCGGGATGAATTTTATTCCGAGCGGTCTTACAAAGCCAAGCCTTATAACTCCGTCACCCGCCGCACTTTTCTTTATCGTCTCAACACCCTCGTCAAGTGTCGCAAGCGTGTGTTCGGCGCACACTAAAAACTCCTCACCAAAATGCGTCAAGGTTGTGTTTCGCCCCACCTTTTCAAAGAGCTGCACGCCCAGCTCCTTCTCCAACTGGTCTATCGCATGGCTCAGGCTTGGCTGTGTGATACATAGCTGCTTTGCCGCCTTCGTGTAGTGCTTTTCATGGGCTAACGTGACAAAATATCTCAGATAGAATATATTCATGGTGTTATGATTCCTTTCAAGTTCACTGCAGCCATGTAATGAAGCTACATGAAACTCTGCTATATGAAAATTGCATACTTGCAAACTGACCAACTATTATCATGAGTGCAGCTTTTTGAAATATTACTTTCTTAATATTTATAGCACTATCTTCTTCCATTTTCTAATTTTCGTTCTGAAAGTTCCAAAAGGGGCAACAGTATTCACATGGATAAACTTATATACTTCCCATACTGCTGTTTTTGTCGCTTCATCAGCCCATTTTCTCATATGTGGCTTAAATAATTCTTCTTCACTTAACGAGTCAATCATTGCATATATAGAATTAATATTTTCATTTAATTGAGCTTTTAGCTCTTGTAGCGATAAATGAGCATAAGTATCTGTGAACCATTGATATAACTCACCTAGTTGATTCCATTTGAACTTGTCTGATGGTGTCTTTACTTGAATACCATTTTTTTCATCTTCTTCCCATTTAAGAACCAATGTTGTCCATCCAATCTGATAAGCAAGATTTTCTGCCGGAGTTCTATCAACTTCATCAACTCTCTTATCTTTTAAGTTTTCCGGAATATTATCAAATTCTGCAATATACTTCTCAAATGTATTATGTATTTCCGTTTTGAGTTCTTCTTTATTTTCGTATACTCGCAAAAAATCACCTCCACAGCTTCCGATTGAGATTTCACCTGTTTTAAGAGACTTAATAACTGTTAAATTTCATTATTAAATTCTCTGCAAAATTATATAAACAGTATAACATAAAACAAGGAAGATGCAACTTATGTAAATGCCCCAATGCTTACCTACTGCCCGGTAAGCATTGAATGTAGCGTTGTTGACAGCGCAATGCCATATGATAAACCTTGCTTTTGGGGGACTGTCCCATTACTTTTTTACTTATAAAGGTTCGGGTGTCAAAACATGCTAATTTAGTGTATGAGTGTATAACTAGTTACATTTATGCATATCAGCGCCGTTGTCCGAAGCAAGATGTTCTAAGGACTCTGATAAATGCTTTCTATACATACGCCACCGAAGCAAAGCATACATCCCTGTATGCATTGCTTCTAAAGCAGCATCCATGCTGCTTTTGGCTGTAAATCAAGCAGAGTCCTAAGAACAACTAAGCTTCTACCAAAAGTCGAGATATGCATAAATATAACTTGTTATACACAGTTAAGTTCACAAAGCATGTTTTGACACCGTAATCTTATAAATCATTGCCCTGCTGAGAATGAACGCCGCCGGAATTATAACAACAATATATCGCATAAGCGAGATTACAAGTGACGGAATACCCTCTCCGAGCGCTTCAAGCGTTCCAGAGTAGGTCACCGACAGCATCATCGGCAGAGCCATCGACAACACAAGAGGAAATATTCTCCTCTCCTTCATAAATGTCTGGTTCATAATAATTTTCTCCTTACCAATACCAAAAAATGCACAAAAAAACCACATAGCCTGCTGTTAAGCTATGTGGCGAAAAAAGATTTCAAATCTTGAAAAATCCACACCCAATGGGTTTTATATAATGAATTATACACAAAATCAAATAAAGAATCAATCTATTTTTATCTTCTTAATTACTACTATATTGAACGCAGAATAAGCAATCCCCCGCTTCAAGTGTGTAGAGCATTAAGCGGTGGGTAAGGGTGATGCTTATGTCCGCTTTACTTTATGAAGCTGTATATGTGCATAGCTTATGATGCATTATATTGTTTCACAGGGAAAAACCACCTCGAAGGTTGTCCCTTCTTCATTGCTCTCACTTACGGCAATGCTTCCATCATGAAGCCTCACTATCTCACGCACCAGCGCAAGCCCTAAGCCGACTCCTCCAAGCTCACGGCTCCTTGATTTATCCACACGGAAAAAAGGTTCAAACACTCTTTCAATATATTCAGGAGCTATTCCCCTTCCCGTATCCCTTACGGCAATCACTGCATTAGTATCCCTTTTATTAACCGACACATACACGCTTCCACCATTGCGGTTATATCTTATCGCATTTTCCACAAGATTGAACACAACTCTGTAGATAAGTATATCACTTCCGGTCATATACAGTTCACCACAGCACCCGGCATTAAGTACAATGCCTCTCTCCCTTGCGAGCGGCTCAAGGTCAGCCAATACCTCCTCCACAAGTGCTCCAAGCTCTATTTCGTCAGTGCGTGCCACTGTCTGCAGCTCACTCATATCAAGTAAGGTCTTAACAAGCTTTGTAAGTCTTTCCGTCTGCTCGGCAGCCATCTGTATCGTCTCGGCGGTCTCAGAATCCACATCCGGATGTGCGGAGGAATTATACAGATCAAGCTGCGCCTGCATAAGTGCAAGCGGTGTCCTAAGTTCATGTGCTGCGTTTCCTGTGAACTGTCTCTGTACCTCAAACGCATCCGACAAGCGCATCAGCATCTTATTATAAGAATCTCCAAGCCTTACAAGCTCTGAAGCTCCCTTTTCATCAATAACGGACGCTGTCAGGTTTTGTATCTGAACCTTTTCAACCTTTGCCGAAAAATCCCTGAGCGGCTTGAGAGCATGTCCGCTCACGAAATATGTGACCATGCCTCCGATAAATGTCACCACTGCTGTTATAAACCAGCCCCTTCTTCGATAGCCTGCCTTGGTATCATATATCTGCACAGCAAACTGCGAAGCGAAATCATCCCACTCACTGTCCGGAATATCAATATACAGGGGCTCCTGCTCGGCACTGCTGCCGTGGTCAGTCACAACATTCTGAAGCGAATCAATATAGTATATTCCGTTCCTGTACAACAGAAAATTCAGAAAAATACATATCGCCGCTATAAGCAATGCCGTTATTACAGTAAGTCTCCACTGAAGAGATATTTTTCTCATGGCTTATCTCCTATTCTGTAGCCCTCTCCAATCTTATTCACAATCGGGTCATATCCCAGCTCCGCCTTAAGCTTTTTTCTAAGTGATGACATGTGAACCCGTATGGAATTGGAGAAGCTGTCAGCCGTCGCATCCCACACATGTTCAATAAGCTCCTCCTGGCTTACCGGCCTTCCCTGATTTAGCAAAAGATATTCGAGTATGCCATTCTCCTTTCTTGTCAATATCACCTTAGCTCCGTTCACATAAGCAGCCCTTTCCCTTGTATTAAATTTCACGCCATCACATTCAAGGCACACATCCTTCTGGACAAACCTGCGTCTTGTGAGGCTTCTCACCCTCGCCTCTAACTCCTGCAGATGGAAAGGCTTCTCCATATAGTCATTAGCTCCTGCGTCAAGCCCCTCCACCTTATCTGCAATCTGGCTTCTCGCAGACAAAATGAGAACCTTGGTTTCCTCATTTTCCTGCCGAAGCGTCCTTAATATCTCCATTCCGTCCGTCCCCGGAAGATTCAGGTCAAGCACAAGCAAATCAAATTTCTCTTCTAATATCATCCTTAGCGCTTCATCGCCGTCATAACAGACATCGACCTCATATCCGGCTCCATGAAGGCTCTTCGCTATCGCATCGCACAATTTTTTTTCATCCTCAACAATAAGCAGTCTCATAATTACACCCCTGCATACTGCAGGCATTGCCTACAGTATTGCCTCCAAATAAGAAGTTTGAAAATAAAATTTTCAAATTTTCTATTTTCTTAACACAAATTTAACACCCTGTATTGTATGATAATATTGTCGAAAGGTCAATAAGCCATTCTGACAATTCACTGCTTGTGCAGGAAAATCACAAATGGAAGGGGAAATTTATTTGAAATGCAAAACAAAGGCTGTTGTTCAGACAGCGCTGCTTATTGCCGGTACCGCAATGCTTATATACGGCGCATACCGTGGTGAAGCAGCCACCGTGCTGAGCAAGGCAATAAAATTATGTC
The DNA here is from genome assembly GCA_900545175.1 of uncultured Eubacteriales bacterium. Taxonomy (GTDB): domain Bacteria; phylum Bacillota; class Clostridia; order Lachnospirales; family Lachnospiraceae; genus CAG-882. Next base: position 18,442 of record UQYF01000034.1, on the reverse strand, counting down.
TGGAGTGTGTAGGAATTGGATAAGAAAAAAACATTTTCAAAAGTAATCGCTCGTTTCCGTGGATGGATACAGGCTGCTGCCACTTTACTCACCAATATTCATCTGCCGAACCTTTTTAAAGGAACCATATACCGCGGAAATGCTAAAACCGTATGTGTTCCCGGCCTTAACTGCTATTCCTGCCCGGCTGCATCAGGTGCATGCCCGATTGGAGCGTTTCAGGCTGTGGTAGGCTCATCCAAATTTAAGTTTTCATATTATATAACCGGCTTTTTTATTCTTATGGGCGTACTGCTTGGCAGAGCAATCTGCGGCTTCTTATGTCCGTTCGGCTGGTTTCAGGAGCTGCTGCACAAGATACCCGGCAAAAAGTTCTCCACAGCAAAGCTCAAGCCTCTCAGATACCTGAAATATGTTATACTTGTGGTTTTCGTTATTCTATTGCCTATAGTAGTCACCAATTCCATAGGCATGGGCGATCCATTTTTCTGCAAGTATATATGTCCTCAGGGAGTGCTCGAAGGTGCCATCCCACTCTCGCTTACCAACAGCGGAATCCGCTCGGCACTTGGAAAGCTGTTTACATTTAAAAGCTCAATACTTATAATCTTCGTTGTGCTAAGCATTCTCTTTTACAGACCCTTCTGCAAATGGATATGTCCTCTGGGTGCGATATACTCGCTTTTTAACAAGGTATCGCTCCTTCAGATGAAGGTTGACACAGACAAATGTGTCGGCTGCAAAAAATGTACTAAGGCATGCAAAATGGATGTCGATGTAACAGCCAGTCCTAACCACCCTGAATGCATACGCTGCGGAGCCTGCATAAAAGCGTGCCCGGCAAATGCAATCTGCTACAAATATGGTTTTGGCGGCACACAGAAGGACACAACCGGCAAAAACGGACAGAAGGACCTGAATATTGAACAGCCGTCCAAATAATCTAAAGTCATGACAATACCGGACAACAAAACAAAAAATATTTTATTTATAAGGAGATTTTTATTATGAGAACAAGAAAATTAGTCACTGCATTAACAACCCTGTCAATAGCACTTGCAATAACCGCATGCTCGGGAAAAAGCAATAACGGCACGGACATAAACACTACTACAGACAGCAGCATATCCGGCTCCACCGAAAGCAGCTCAGCCAATACCGGCACCTCTATGAGCACAGATGAACTTACAGAGCGTATGAATGACCTCTATCAGCAGGAAAACGTGCTGTTTAGCGATCACAGCGATGTATGGAACAAGATGTTCGGATTCATGAGCAAGGATAATACCGGTGAAAATCAGGAAATGGAATATGCCGACTTCCTTGCAAGTACTCTTGAAGCCAACAAGGCGTCTTTCACGGAGGAGGAGCTTGCGGTTGTAAGTGCCGACATAGAAACGATACGTGGTATAGAAAAGGAAATAACAGAACTCCAGAACCAGCTTTCGGCTGCCGGAGCATTAGCTGATGGTACATCTGTCAAAGAAAACTCAAATCCATTTCCGGGCTTCACAGGAAAAGATCTTGAGGGCAATGACGTTGATGACAGCATCTTCTCCGCAAATGCAGTAACTGTAGTCAACTTCTGGTTCAATGGATGTAAGCCTTGTGTTGCCGAGCTTTCCAAGCTTAATGAACTCAATGAAACTCTTAAGGGCATGGGCGGTGAGCTCATCGGTATCAACACGGAAACACTTGACGGAAATAAGTCAGGTATTGAGGAAGCCTTAAAGCTTCTTGAAAGCCAAGGTGCATCCTACCGCAATATCTATTTTGACTCTGACACGGAAGCAGGCAGATACGCAGGCAATATCATGGCCTTCCCTACTACCATACTTATCGACAGAAACGGTAATATTGTTGGCGAACCATTTCTCGGAGGTATAGATAATCAGGATAATTATGACCAGCTCTTAGAGCAGATTAATGCTGTTGTTGCCGCAGACAGCAGCAACAAATAAGTTATATAAGCTGTATAAGGATATACCGCAAATGAGGGGCGAAAGGTATTTTGCCCCTCATTTGATATACGGATATTCATTTTTTCACACTACTCCCACTTCATCATTAAATTAAATCTGTTATCCCTCAAAAAAGAAACTAAAATAACAGGAGTTTTGCAGCAATTCTGCTTATATTCCATCTATTTAATGAGTAAAATTTAATCATTTACTACATTCCATAATTATCTCTTCACACCTGTCATATCCAAGCTGTGAGCTGTTCAGGCACAACGTATAATTACCGGCTTTTCCCCATTTCTGATCCGTATAAAAGTTATAATTTGTCATACGTCTTTTATCTGTGTCCACCATCATTTTGACAGCCTCCTTCTCATCAATATTATATAATTAGGCGTTTGCGAAACGCCAAACACCGTATAAATATTTTTAATCAGGATTGCGAACTTGTTTCGCAATTACCTAAAATATCCTACAGGCATTTGCGAAACTATATATTCTAACGCCGGACGTAACTCCGGACGCTTCGCAATTACCTGAAATAACCTATTAAATCATAAATTCAATAAATAGTATAATACATAAAACTATAGATAAAATCTATAATTTTATGTAATTTATTGATTTGTTATTATAGATTCCGGTGGTATACTGTATTCGATTATCAAAAGATTATCAAAAAGCGGATGTTTTACTAATTTTACACAACAATCAAGTGTAAAACACTTATACCGAATTTTAAACTCCGCGGAATGGAGACAGACATGGACAACAGTATATCCGCAGCTTCATCTGTGGAAACATTTAATGAAAAGAAAACCTTTTGCGGTGAGCTTGCGCTAGTCATTGCGGTATTAATCAACAGCTTCAGTGTAGTTCTGATGCTATACTCAAATGCGGGAATTTCAGCAATATCAAGTGTTCCCTACGCATTCTCACTTGTATTTCCAAAGCTGACACTCGGAACATGGACTTATATTTTTCAGGGAACTCTTATTTTGAGCCTCATGATTATGAGAAAAAAATTCGTGCCGATGTACCTGTTCAGCTTCGTTGTCGGGTTCGCTTTCAGCATGCTTTTAGACCTCAACAAAGCGTGGATTAACATACTTCCGACTGCTCTTGGCTGGAGAATAGTATATTTTGTGATAAGCTATCTTCTTCTCAGTGTCGGCATTGCCTTTTCTAACCGCTGCAAGCTTCCGATTGTGCCGACAGACCTTTTTCCGAGAGAGCTTGCCGATATAACCAAAGCCGGATATCCTAAGATTAAGATAGCCTTCGATGTGATATGTCTTGCCGTGACAGCCGCAATGACATTTTTCTTCCTCGGTCATCTCTACGGACTTGGAATCGGAACCGTACTCGCTGCCTTCACCATGGGCAAGATGGTCGGAATCGTTGGAAATCTGCTTGACAAAAAATATGTGTTTACGTCTTTCCTATGCAAATAGACGTATAATTGCGTGGCACTAATCTCATAAAACTAATCAGCTAAGGCAAGTTGATGATAAAGTCAATGATATTCGCAATGTGCTTTGTCTTATAGCAAACACCGGACAAAAGTGTTTTTAATCTCTGCCCATGCAATAAAATTTTTACATGGTCAGGCAGATTTAATGACTTTATGACAGCTACCTCTGCCAATCAGCAATAAAATCTTACAATGAAAATCCTGCATATAATAAAAAATTAAAAGCAAGACTCCTAATGGCACAATTCCATATTAGTCTTGCTTTTTTAGCGTATTAATACTCACTGATTTCTGCTTAACCGTCAGTGTATTCTCTATATAATTTTAATATATATCTTTTAATATATTATTTTATATACCTATTCTCTGTCGGAGTATATTTTTATTACACCAGTTTCTCATGCATTGACTTTTACTTTTTTTGCCCATATTCTGTGGAACAATATGAATGCGACAACTGCTGCTGTGCATTCTGTTATTACAAATGCCCACCACACTCCTGTTGTTCCTATGGCTTTGCTCAGTATAAATGCCGCCGGAATTATCACTATAATATATCTTAGCAACGATATGACAAGCGATGGCACACCCTCGCCTAGAGCCTCCAAGGTTCCTGAATATGTTACAGAAAATGATGAAACCATAAAGCCAAGACAAATAATGCGAAGTGCCGTACAGCCCTTAGAAATAGTGTCTGCACTGTTAGAGAACAGTCCTATAAGCTGTGATGGAACTGTCAAACATGCCACTGTTCCAAATGCCATAAGAATTGCTGTCATTCCAAGCGAAAGCCTGTATATCTTCTCAACTCTCTTATTCTCACCCGCACCGTAATTGTATCCTACCAGCGGTCTTATTCCCTGAATGATTCCATTTGCCGGGAGATAGATGAAAGTCTGCAATTTGTAGTAAACGCCAAGGACAAGGACATAGCTCTCCGAATATACCGAGAGTATGCCATTTAGTGCCGATATAAGCACAGACGGAAGAGCCATGTTAAGTGTGGCAGGGATTCCTATTCCATACATACGTCCGCACACTTCCATATCAAGCTTAAAGCTTTCCTTGTCTGCCTTTACCGGAAGATGCTTAACTTTATTAAAAACAATGTATGCGATAAGTGTGAGCACCTGCCCGATTCCTGTTGCAATAGCTGCACCTCTTATTCCCATCCGTGGGAAAAAACCAATTCCGAATATGAGCATCGGGTCAAGCACAATATTAGCCACAAATCCGATAACCATGCATATCATCGTCTCTTTCATTCTTCCAACCGATTGAAATATCTTTTCATATGTTATTCCAACATTGACTATCACAGCAAAAAGAAACACAATATTAGAATACTCAACCCCTAAGTCAATAACCGACTGCTTGGACGTAAATGCCCGCAGGAAAAAAGGCATACCGATAAGACACAATGCCATGATGAGAATACCATGGACTACACTGAACATAAGTCCCTGTGCAGCGGCACTGTTCGCCTTCTTTTGCTGTCCGGCTCCGAGAAAGAATGCTATCATTGCGTTGATTCCTACGCCAAAACCGACTGCAACGGATGTCATGAGATTCTGTGCGGGAAACACAAGCGAGAGCGCCGTCATCGCATCCTCCGACAGCTTCGCCACAAAATAACTGTCCACAATATTGTAAAGTGAACTAAATGCCATCGACAGCATCATCGGAAGTGCCATCGACAGCACAAGAGGAAATATCTTCCTCTCCTTCATAAAAGTCTGGTTCATACTAATCCTCCCATGGGACATAGGGGTCAGGTCCCTCTGTCCCAAAATTACGCAAAAAAAACCACATAGCTTTCTTTATTATGCTATGTGGCGAAAAAAGATTTTCAATCTTGAAAAATCCACACCCAATGGGTTTTATGTGAGGTATTATAAATGATGTTCCGCAAAAAATCAATATTTAAATAATGAAAATCCCTGCATTTTAACATTCTCTGATACTTCAATTAAATATAATATTATCTTCGAAATATCAAATAAAAGCTATGCACATTATTTCAAACAGTCATGACGGCTGTTTCATGTACATAGTTTATATACACGATATTTTACATAGTATAATTATCTCGGAGGATGCTCATTTTTATTGCCACCGCTAAGCTTGCTGCAATATTATTCTTATCAGCTCCTTATCAAGCATTATCGTCCTGTTCCACGGATTAATGATAACACCATTTATCTCAGGTACTTCAAGCGCGGTCTCAAAAAGCTTGTCTATGTCCGACAAAAAAGTTGATTTTACGCTGTCCGCTCCTTTAAGTTCCTCTTCAAAGCTGGTAAACGCAGACCACCACAATGCTCCGTCAGTAGTCTTTACTATCTGAAGATTCATCTGTGTGCTCTCAAGCGATGACTCGACTGCAACGATGAACTGACCGTCCTCCCTTATGCGTCTGCGGATAACTGTTAATGTATGTGCAAGCATTTCCTGTGACGGTTCACTCTGAAGTGCCAAAACCGCTTCCTCTATTTTTTCGTTACCTATAAGACCCTCGTCTTTATTATGTCCGTTATCCATATATATCCTTTCCGCAAATATCTATTATTGTAATAACTACTCGGAACTGAACCTCACATATTCTAAATACCGGAGCGCAGATACATTACTGCAATATCAGAAATTAAAACCGATAAAACATCAATATGTCGATTACTGAGGTATACCAAAACACTTTCTGATATTATCCGTCACCGATGCATCAATCCAGCCCTTCTGTGCCATATCATCAAGTATGCTGCATGCCTTATCGTGCGGCATTCCATCCTTATATGGCCTTGCCTCTGTGAGCGCCTGATAAATGTCAACACATGCCATAATCCTCTCCGGCTTACTAAGCTCCGGCGCTGTCTTTCCAAATGGATACCCTGTTCCGTCAAGCTTCTCATGGTGCAGTGCAGCCCAATCACGCACTTCATCAAAATCTTCAACCTCAGAAAGTATCATATATGTGTATCCGGCATGGTTTTTCATCCTTGAAAATTCCTCATCCGTGAGTCGTCCGGGCTTCTCTAGAATTTCATTTCCTATAGCCATCTTTCCAATGTCATGTAGCGCGCCAGCCATATAGAATTTTTCAATATCAATTTGTGGATATCCCATGAATTCCGCCAGTCTGGCTGCTTTTTCTGCCACACCAAGCGAATGATTTCCCGTAAATTCAGACTTGTAATCTACAATCCCTGCAAAGAAATCCGCAATATCCATGCAAGTCTTAAAATCGCAGTCTCGCTTATCGCGCGGAATCTTTTTCCACAATTTTTTTTCAAAATTATCCTTTGACATGCTCAGGAAATTTCCCTCGGAAAATACCGAAATAAAAGCATCGGCGCAATCACCGTCAAACAGTATGTCCCTGTTTTTTCCAACATACTCCTTTGCTCTAAGCCAGCTCTCATCGCTGAAATTACATGAATTTCCCATGACATCCACCATGTCACATAGATGAATTATGCGTGCAAAGAGCGGAATCTCATCCCACTTTTTTCCGAATATTCCTGTACCATCGGCATTTTCGTGATGATATAAAATGGCTCCCGAAATATCTGTATAAAAAGGAAGCTTCTTTATATTCTGCTCACCATATGTACAATGAAGCCCTATCTTTTTGTGTACGGAGCCGGCCACACTTTTTATTATTTCAGGACTGTATGCCATCTCATTTTCATTGATTATATCTTCACTTTCGTTGAACATACCGTCATTTTCATTGGCTGTATTTTCATTTTTCTTTATATTTTCCAATTGGCTATGGGAAATATTATTTTCCTGTATTTCCTCAGAAATATACTGCGTCAATGCATTGTCATGAAGCATTGCACAAATCGCCAAATCCTGCAATGCCTTTCCTTCTATTCCCAATTTTTCTGCCATACATACACTGATGTAAGCAACTCTTTTTCCGTGTCTGTTAGTGACATGAACAAGCTCTGCCTCTATACAGTCTAGTGCATACGAACATGCACCGGCAAGACCAACTATATCAAGTTTCATTTTTATCTCCCTGCATACTACAAGCACCGCTTGAAGTATTGTTGTCTATTATTTTAATCATGTTGTATCTGCTTCAAACAGAAACTCTCCTTACTTTGAATCCGAAATGTCTTTGCTCACAAATCCGAATTTTTCATAGTAATGCACACGCACATCAATTTTTCTTTTTTAATTCCACCATCGCTGCATAGTGAAGAATGTCGAACTCTTCCCAAGCAAAGGCTTTTCCTCCATCTATGTTTTTATCTGTTATAATCACAGCTTTCAAATCCTTCTTTCACAAATGCCAGTTTCCATATCCAGTCTGCACTTTCACACACTATTCTACCACATAATTCCTGACACTACACTATATTTTTTCATATGCAATTCTCGGCGAACCGTCCGCTATATGGATTATTCCACATTTTCTGAATCCATTCTTTATGATTAGGTGCTGCATGACTATATTATCCTCATGTGTGTCTATTCTTAGGTGGCTGATTTTTTTACTGCAAAACTCTACAGACATTCTTAAGATTCCATGAAGCACTCCATCCGATGCGACTCTGTGTATCGTGCCATATTCCTTGTCAGAAATCCATTCTCCCTGCTCAATCTTAGCATATGTCGGGTCTTCGCCGATTATAAACGCAAATGCCCCATGTATATCATTTCCGCTCTTTATCAGATATAGGTTTTCATGTTCTATATCTGCAAGCAGATTTCTGTGTATCGCTTCTAAATCCTCCCATTGTGTCGGATTGCCATTCTCCTTCATGAAGTTTCTTGCGTAAGCATATATCTCCGATATTCTTGGCATATCCTTCATTGAGGCTTTATCAATACTTATTTTTTCCACCTTTTCTCCTCACCCTCCATTTAAATATTCACACTAATATCTCTATTTCATATACAGCATTAAATTTTCCTCACCAGCTCCTTGACTTCTTTATCAGGTGTCAGCGACTCGCATATCTTATTGATTGCTTTTTTGTAAGACACAGCATCAAGCCTTAAATTATCCTTATCTGTAAGATACTCCCATATCCTGCGCGGAAATGTCACAAACGCCTCCGCAAGCAGCCACCCTGCCGCCATCTGCGTATAATATCCGTTTCCGGAAAAATCTCTGTTTACAAGGGATAATATATCATCTAAATACTTTCCATCGGTTATTTTTTTATAATTTTTATCACTTTTATAACTACTATCTAATCTTGAATTGATATTTTTCCCATTGCCTGCACCGGATACTTCTCCTGTAAAATTTTCATCTTTTGCTATTATATCATCGACAGTAACCTTTCTCATTCTAGACTTCTTACTGCCATCCATATCAACCTTTAGATAGTGGTCTAACAGCATGATAAGCCCTACCCTTGCCCTGTACTCATCACCCGACAGCACGCACTCCCTGATATATGGCAGAAATTCGTCCATGAAGCTGTCAATCACCCTAAATTCTATACAGAATCCATCATTCACGGCCCAGTTGTTGACAAGCGGAACATAGTCTTTTAAATCCTGCAATGCCCTGTCAAAATTCTTTTCCTTTGCCGTGCCATATCCAATCACATAGCCGCGCAAAAGTGTCTCCTCGTGATAAATGTCCGGTTCAGTGAGCAATGTCCTGAAATCCTCATTATCCTTGACAAGCTGCCGCGCATATTTCTTTAACACAGGCTGTCGCACTCCTATAACATTGTCACAGCCCGGTATCAACGCCGATGTGAATGCCGCATAATTTCCCTTGTCCGACAGCTTAAGCAATTCATTTCTTATGTACTCAAGCATATTAACTATATATCTCCCTTCAACCGCTGGGACAGTGGGGTCTGACCCCTTGTCCCATCTGTTCCTGCTTTTACTTCATCATTTGATAAGAATAAATATAAATTTCAACTCTCTATATTATTTTCCATAAGATAATCTGCTTCAATCATTGAATGCATATTTATCTTTTTATTATACTTAAATATAGTATCGTTATTGTCAATCTCCTGCAATATTTATATTTTTATCCAAAATTATCTCCTCCTTGTGGGCTCGCCCCCTGTCTCAACAACTTTTTTATCTGCGTAAAATTCATTCCATAATACTTTTCAAGCAAGCGCTGCACCTGTCTTTCACATACTCCTATCTTTTCTGCCAGCAATGACAATGTCACATCATCACCATTAGTCATAAGCTCCACTTCAATCTGTAAAAACCTTGCATCATTCAAATCTGACATGTCTTCTTTTTTGGGTAATTTATATTCTTTTATAAAGCTCCTTGTATATTCGGTCAGAATATATTCAAGATTACACTCTACAATGCTTTCATAACCAATATTTTTCTGTTCCAACTCCTTTGCTATATTTAGAAAATACCTCTTGAATTTTTTCTGCTGTCCAATATAAAAATGATGCTCAAAAAATATATTTCCCAATATATCATTTGTTTTTCTGCCGGAACACTGAAGGTAGCAATGTACCTCTGTCAGAGGGTCTTCCTTTTGGGTTTTCTGCTCATGATATACATTTGGTCCTGTAATAAAGAACATTTCTTCACTCAAATTATAACTCTTTTCTGCTGTCAGCAGTTCACCTTTTCCACCAATAATATAGTGAAGCTCATAACTATTTTTTGAGTGAACATGTCCGGCGATATTCTCTGTCAGCATCCCCAGACCTCCCTGTATCCATTTGAATTCATACCCGCGCCAATTAATTTTCATCTTTTCATTCCTTAATTACAAAATCAATGAATTTTCAAACATCAATCTAAGCTGTCAGATACGACATTTTTCTTAAATATATGTCGTGTTCATTTTTTTATAATTATGATATATTAGCTTCAATAAATCAAGATATTTTAAAGGAGGAACCCTATGAATCACAAAGAATATCTTAACCTAATTGATGATACGATTGCTAATGGTCGATTCAAAGCCAGTTGGACATCCCTATCGAACCACAAAACTCCGGAATGGTACTATAAGGCTAAGTTCGGAATATTTATACACTGGGGAATTTACAGTGTGCCTGCCTATGGCTCCGAATGGTACTCAAGAGCTATGTATGACACTAATCATTCCGAATATGAGTATCATAGAAAAAACTTTGGTAATCAAAAAGAATTCGGCTATAAAGATTTTATTCCGATGTTTAAAGGTGAGGAATTTGACGCAGAAAAATGGATAGACCTATTCAAGAAATCAGGTGCAAAATATGTGATGCCTGTGTGCGAACATCACGACGGATTTGCAATGTATGACACACAGTTCAATCGATGGAATGCAGTAAAAATGGGACCATGCAGAGATATAACCGGCGAAATCAAAAAAGCCTGTGAAAACAACGGACTCACTTTTTGTGCATCAACTCACAGAGCAGAGCACTATTTCTTTATGAACATGGGAAGAACTTTTGACAGCGATGTGACGGATGAAAACTACAGAGATTTTTATGGTCCTGCTTTTTTATGCCCTGAACTTTACGGAGATAAATTGCACCTCACAACCGCCGATACTTTTTCTCCTATAATCCCTACCACAGAATGGCTTGAAGACTGGCTTGTCAGGACATGTGAATTGATTGATAACTATCAGCCAGCAATACTTTATTTTGATTGGTGGATTCACAATGCAGCATTTAAGCCTTATCTAAAAAAGCTATGCGCTTATTACTATAACCGTGCCGACGAATGGGGCAAAGAAGTTACCATAAACTATAAGCATGAAGCTTTTCCTCCTACTGTGGCGACATTTGACATAGAAAGAGGTGCCCTGACCGACATTTCTCCAATTCCATGGCAGACAGATACAGCTATTGGCAAATGTTCATGGGGCTACATAAAGAATAATGAATTCAAGACATCACGACAGATTATCTGCGACCTGATTGATATTGTGAGCAAGAACGGAATGCTACTGTTAAATATCGGTCCTAAGCCGGACGGCACTATCACACCTGAGGAAACAAGCGTATTGAAGGAAATCGGTGAATGGATGGGTGTAAATGGTGAGGGAATATATAACACTGTTCCTTGGACAAAATTCTGTGAGGGAAATGTAAATAATTCTGCCGGATTTTTCCAAGACAATGACGAAAAACAATTTACTGCCTCCGATTACAGATTCACCTATAATAGTGGATTTTTATATGCATTCTGCATGCGCCCTGACTCCGATTCATTCGTCATAAAATCATTGAAAATAAATGGAATTCATGATTTTATAATAGGAGATGTATCTGTTCTTGGAAACAGTAATATACGAAATATCCATAGAAATGAACAGGGGCTATCAATCCTACTGGACAAAAAGCCGGCTTCCGATAAGCCAATATGTTTTAAAATTGAAATCATATGACAAAACAGAGGGGCACGCCCCCTCTGTTTCAAAATATAACTCACCTTTAATTTTTTCCTACCTTCACTATCTCTATGCTCTTAGGAAGCGCCTCACTCACATTATCCTCCGTGAGTATCACTCCGCTCTCAAAGCCAGCAAAAGTAACCGCATACACTTCACCGAATTTAGAGGCAGTGGTGAGGAAATATCTGTATGCCGGCTGTGTATTCTTCACCGCAACCTGCTTTACCATGGCTTCCCTAGCATCGGGCGTTGTAAATCCGCTCATTCTGTCAACGCCGTTCACACCGAAAAAGCCCTTGCTGAAATGGTATTTCTGAAGGTTTAAGACCGCCTCGGCACCGACAATGGCATCCGTTGAGCTCTTAGGCTCACCGCCAATCAGTATTACACTAAAGCCCTTGTCTGCAAGTCTCTTCGCGTGGGAAAGAGCATTGGTGACGTAGGTTGCCTTCTCCTCGCGGATGTACTCAATCATCCAACCAGTTGTTGTTCCGGCATCAAGGTATACGCAGTCATCCGGCTCAATGAGTGAAGCTGCGAAGCGAGCGATTGCCTGCTTTTCGACAGTCTGGAGCTCCTGCTTCTGCACCATGGAAAGCTCCTTATTCACAATCTGTGCCTGATGAAGTGCGATTGCCCCACCGAACACCTTAGTTAGCCTTCCCTCCTTGTCAAGTGCAATAATATCACGCCTGATTGTGGATTCAGAAGTATTAAGGATCTCCTTAAGCTCTGCAACCGTTATGCTCTCTCTCTCATATACCAATCTGACAATCTCTTCCTGCCGTCTTTCAGTCAACATCTATTTCCCTCCAACCGCTGGGACATAGGGGTCAGGTACCTGTGTCCCAGCTCTGTCCATAAATTTAATTTATCTTTCATCACCTGGCTGGGACACTGGTACCTGACCCCTCTGTCCCACCAACATGCGTCTCTCTGATAATTTTCCTGATTGGCAATATTCTTCCCGGTGATACAGACAGCTCATCCACGCCCATTCTTATAAATTCCTCAGTAAGTGTCGTATCCGCTCCGAGTTCACCGCAGATTCCCGCCCATATTCCTGCCTTATGTGCATTCTCAACCGTCATTCGTATCATCTTTAATACTGCCGGATGATGTGGGTCATAGAAATCATCGAGCTTAGGATTCTGCCTGTCGACAGCGAGAGTGTACTGTGTGAGGTCGTTGGTTCCTATACTGAAAAAGTCAACTTCTTTTGCAAGCTCATCACTCACCATGACTGCCGCCGGAGTCTCTATCATAATACCTTCAATCACATCGGCATAGGCAATTCCCTGCTCCTTTAGCTCAGCCTTCACTTCTTTCATGATTTCCTTGATTCTTCTTACTTCATTTACGGATATAATCATAGGATACATTATCGCTATATTTCCGTATACTCCGGCGCGCAGAATTGCGCGAAGCTGTGTCTTAAAAATCTCAGGCTGTGAAAGGCATATTCTTATCGCTCTGTAGCCAAGCGCAGGATTCTCCTCCTCACCGAGATTAAAGTAGTCAACTTTTTTATCTGCACCGATATCAAGAGTTCTTATGATAACTCTCCTGCCTGCCATAGTCTCCGCAACCGACTTATAAATCTGGAACTGCTCATTTTCGGATGGGAAATCATCTTTTCCGAGATATATGAACTCACTTCGAAACAGTCCTATTCCGCTCGCATCATTCTTTAATACCATTGCAAGGTCACTCGTACTGCCTATGTTAGCATATAACATAACATGCTGTCCGTCCAGTGTCACATCCTCTTTTCCCTTAAGCGTGAGAAGAAGCTCCTTCTTCTCGTCCTCCTCTTTTTTGCGCTCTGAAAGTCTGTCGTAAGTCTCCTTATCAGGGTCAATATATATCGCTCCCTCAAAACCATCCACTATAGCTTCCGCTCCATCTAAAGCTTCTGTAAGCTCAAATCCTGTGTCGACAAGTGCCGGAATGCTCATAGTCCTTGCAAGTATTGCCGTATGTGAATTTACCGAGCCGTGAACCGTAACAAAAGAAAGAATCTTGTCCTTGTCCATCTGTACTGTCTCAGAAGGTGCAAGGTCATCCGCAAGTATTATCACAGGTTCATCTGCATTTACCTGCCCTTCCTTGCTGCCTTTAAGGATTGATATAAGGCGCTCAGATATATCCTTGACATCGGCAGCTCTGCCACGCATATATTCATCATACATAGCTGAGAACATATTGGCGAAATTGTCGGCAGTCACACCGACAGCATACTCTGCATTTACCTGCTATGTTGTGATTATATTATTAACCGAATCCGTGAAATCGTCATCCTCAAGCATCATCTGGTGAACCTCGAATATGGCCGCATTCGCTTCACCGACCTCCTTGCATGCCTTATCATAAAGGGCTGCAAGCTGTGTGAGTGCCTCAGTTTTTGCGGCCTCAAAGCGTGCAAGCTCCGCATCCGTATCATTTATCTTAACCCGGACAATTTTATGCTCTTTTTTTGAAAAAACACTGATTTTGCCTATTGCAATACCGCCAAATACACTTTTACCATGATAAACCTGCATACTATAGCCCTCCGTTTCTGCTTTTGCTTTAAACTTAGGACTGCCATACATTCTTAAAATATATCGCAGTCCTTTTTTAGTGCCTACCACCGATATTTCCTGCGGTACTGCCGGTTATAAATATTACACTTGTGCATATTACAGACATTTCCCGCAATATGCCGCCTACAGACAATCTGTGATTTTACAGATTAGCTTCCATAAAAGCTTCGATAGCTGCACATGCCTGCTCTTCATCCTCACCATTAAAGCTGAACTCTACCGTATCTCCCTGCTTTGCACCAAGTCCCATGATTCCAAAAATCTTCTTAGCGTCAACCTTTACCGCACCTTTTCCTATCTTAATCTCACTTGTAAATCCCTTTGCTACCTTGACAAGCTCACCTGCCGGTCTCGCATGAATTCCCTGTGCATCCTTGATTGTGTAAGTAAATGTCTTCATAATTATTAATCTCCTTTCAGTGTTGCTGCCTTGGTGCCGTCTGAATTTTCCGTAAACACCTAACGGCAGAATTATATAGTATATTTTTAAATATTTTTAAAGTGCTTTTAAATTACGCTATTTTCTTCTTAAAAAGTCCAAGCAGTGCTGTTGAGACTGCTGTTCCGATTACAAGTGCCACAAGATACATAAGTGCATTTCCGACAACAGGGAATACGAATATTCCACCGTGAGGTGCCATGAGTGTACAATTAAACACTTCCGAGAGCGCACCCGATACTCCAGCTCCTATTATACATGCAGGAAGCACATGGAGTGGGTCGGAAGCCGCATATGGAATAGCTCCCTCTGTTATGAATGCAAGACCCATGATGAAACTTACAGGTCCTGACTGTCTCTCCTCCTTAGTGAACTTATCCTTAAATATTATTGTTGCAAGTGCGATTGCACACGGCGGAACCATACCGCCTATCATAACTGCTGCCATTATATCATAATTGCCGGCTACAATGGAAGCTGTCCCGAACACATAAGCCGCCTTATTGAATGGACCGCCCATATCAACCGACATCATCGCTCCGAGGATAAATCCAAGTAAAACCTTGCTCGTTCCGCCCATGCTCGCAAGTCCTGAGTTAAGCGCCGTGTTGATTGCTCCCATTACAGGCTCAACAACGAAATTCATACCGGCACCCATAATCAGGATACCGAATACAGGGTAAAAAAGCACAGGTGCAAGCTTTTCAAGACTCTCAGGAAGCTTATCGCAAATCTTCTTTAAAAGTAAAATCACATATCCTGCCAAAAATCCCGCTGCAAGTGCTCCAAGGAAGCCCGATTTTCCATTTGCGGCAATCATGCCTCCCACAAAGCCTAATGCAAGTCCGGGTCTGTCAGCTATCGCTTCCGCTATAAATCCGGCAAGCACAGGAAGCATAAGCCCGAATGCAACATCTCCGATTCCTTTAAAAAATGCTGCGGCTGGTGTAATGGTACCGAAATTTCCTCGCTCTGCTGCCGATAGGAGATTGATGTCAACGCTCTGTCCATCAATCAGAAATGCGATTGCGATAAGTATACCGCCTCCGACAACAAATGGAAGCATATGTGATACACCATTCATGAGCTGCATATATATTCTGTGTGCAAATCCGTCCTTCTTTCCCTTACTCTGCACTGTCTCCTCTGAATGTATTCCTGCCTTATATACCAAAGCATCCTGCTTAAGTGCTCTCTCTATAAGCTCATCCGCCTTGCTTATTCCATCGGATACCTGACATTGTATTACATGCTTTCCGTCAAATCTTTCCATCGGAACCTTCGCATCCGCTGCCACAATAATACAATCCGCATCGGCAATTTCCTGTTCTGTGAGAACATTCTTAGCTCCTCCTGAACCTCTTGTCTCAATCTTGATTGTGCAGCCTGCCTTAGATGCTGCCTTTTCAAGACCCTCCGCTGCCATATAAGTATGTGCTATTCCTGTAGGACAGGATGTAACGGCAAGAATTTTGCTGACTTTTCCATCGTCAGTTTTAAGTCTCTCATCGATGCCTGCCTTCTCGGAATCGGCATCATCAACTATCTTCATAAACTCGTCAACGCTCTTAGCTGCGCGAAGCTTGGCTGTAAACTCCTCATCCATAAGCATAACCGAAAGCTTACTGAGTACATCAAGATGTACATTGTCCTTCGTGTTCGGTGCCGCTATAAGAAAAAGAAGTGTAACCGGTTCATCGTCTAATGACTCAAAATCAACTCCACCAGGTATAACCATCGCTGCAAGTCCCGGCTTAGTCACTGCATCACACTTGCCATGTGGAATGGCTATTCCCTCACCGATTCCCGTTGTAGACTCCTCTTCTCTTGCAAAAACCTGCTTCCTGTAGGCTTCCTCATCAGCAATCTTTCCGCTCTTTGCCATAAGTGCTACTGCCTGTTCAAGAGTCTGCTTCTTGTCAGAAGGTGCTGCATTAAGCATCACACTTCCTGCATCAAGTAAATCCGTAATCCTCATAACTTCTCCATTTCCCATCAGACTTTCGCTGCCTGATGTATAGTTATTGCTATTTTCTTCACCTTCAATACCTTTTTATTTAACACGTTATCCTGAATGCTTTTCTTAAATGCCGCTGTCCCGATAAAACAAAAACCCGATATCTATATATAGTTATTTTTAAGTATTTTATCTTTTCTTCCGGCATTGTATCCGCCACAGTTATTTATTTTCTATTGTTTCTAAAAGCGCATCAACCTCTGCCTTGGTCGCAAGCTGTTCGGAGAATGCACTCGCACTTCCGGCTGCAAGTCCCTTGTGAAATGCATACTCATAATCCTTCTTTTCAAGATAACCTGCCACAAAGCCTGCCACCATTGAATCTCCTGCACCTACAGCATTGACAACCTTTCCCTTAGGAGCCTCACTCATATATTCTTTGCCATTCTCATCGATGAGTACAGCTCCTTCACCTGCCATGGAAACCAACACGTTCCTTGCGCCCTTCTCCTGAAGCTTTCTCGCATAAGGGATAACTTCCTCTCTCGTCTTTAGCTCCACTTTGAATATCTCTCCGAGTTCGTGATTGTTCGGCTTGATAAGAAAAGGCTTATAGGAAAGAACATTCATAAGCAGGTCCTTGGTGGCATCGACCACGATATCAACACCTCTGTCGAGCAAATCTGCCATGATATCCATATAAATTGTGTCCGGCATAGTCTGCGGAATGCTGCCTGCAAGTATAAGAATATCTCCACTCTTAAGTGTATTAATCTTATCTCTAAGTGCCTTGACCTTGTCTGCCGCTATATCAGGTCCCATTCCATTAATCTCTGTTCCGTCAATGCTCTTTAGTTTCACATTGATTCTTGATACTCCTCCGTCAAGTTCAAGAAAATCTGCCCTGATTCCATCCGCCGTAAGTCTTCTTCTTAGCTCTTCTCCCACGAAGCCTGCCAAAAAACCAAATGCCGTACTCTCAAAACCAAGATTCTTGAGCACATACGATACATTGATTCCCTTGCCGCCTGCGAGCATCTGCTCATATGAAGTACGATTCGTAGCACCCAGCATAAAATTATCAACCCCCACTATATAGTCAAGTGAGGGATTGAAGGTCACAGTGTATATCATCTGTTGTCCTCCTCTCTCCGTTTTTGATGACACTATTCTACAATCAAATTCGTTCATAATCAATCGTACTTATTCACAAAAATGCAATTATTTCTTGTGCATTTTGACGTTTTATGCATGTTTTAGCATGTGTAGCTTGTGTTTTTTGTCAATTTCGTTCATTCTGCATGACACATCCGAGCAAACTCAATTATAAGCATTTTCCTATCGTCATATTTTGCCAAATCCGGCTTTCCGTTTTTCGTGACTGTTTGACATTGACGGTTCAAAATAGATTATCAGGCATTAAATATGAACATTTTTGATTATTATTCTCAAAGAAATTTAAAATATGTAATCAAATTATTAAACACACTCCAAAAAAATAAGGCACAGCAGCTCATTAACATCTGCTATGCCTTATTTTTTCATTTTATTTATAGTTAATGATTCATCCTGGTTACGGAATTTTCCATCATAATTTTAATGCAGAGCTTATACATAACATTATTATATGATTAGCGCCTATTAGGAAAACACACTGTCAAAGGGGTTTG
>UQYF01000033.1 GCA_900545175.1 uncultured Eubacteriales bacterium | reverse complement strand
GCAATTCGAGGATATCAAATGAGGGGCAAAATACCTTTTGACCCTCATATCAATAATATTAAATAGATATGGAGGTCTACAAATGACGAAAACAAAGAGTTTAGTATATTGCAGTCTTTTTACGGCACTGATTGCAGCGGGAGCTTTTATCAAAATCCCTGTTCCTGTTGTTCCATTTACTTTGCAATATCTTTTTACTATGCTGGCAGGACTGCTTCTTGGATATAAGAGAGGAACTGTTTCGGTGGTTGCATATATGCTTTTGGGACTGGCAGGACTTCCGATATTTTCTGAAGGAGGTGGAATATGGTATATATTTAAGCCAAGCTTCGGCTACATCATTGGTTTTTGTATAGGCACATTTGTGACAGGCTATATTGCACAACATCTTAAAAAGAAAACCATTTTTCGATACCTGGCAGCCAATCTGGCAGGGCTTTTAACCGTATATGCATGCGGTATGGTTTACTATTATATAATCTGTAATTATGTGCTGAACACGCCGATAGGGATAAAAACATTGGTTATATATTGCTTTATTCTTGCTGTGCCAGGGGATATATTGCTGAGTATTCTCGGTGCTGTAATTGCAAAGCGTGTAAGACCTGTAATGCTTAAATATTTGTCAAAGTAAAAAATGAATACGGAGGAGTTTATAAAATGGAACCACTTACTTTAGCTCAGGAAATTATTGATGGTCGAAGAATCACAAGAGAGGATGAGCTTTCATTTTTCATTACATGTGACCTTGATGAATTGTGTGAAGGAGCAGACAGCATCAGAAAAACATTTGTAGGAGATAAAGTCGATCTCTGTGCTATTATTAATGGAAGAAGCGGAAGATGTCCGGAGGACTGTAAATATTGTGCACAGTCAATACATCATTATACATCATGTGAGATATATGACTTTCTTCCGGAGGAAAAAATATTAGAGGCTTGTAAAATGAATGAATCGGAGGGTGTTGACCGCTTTTCTATTGTCACGGCAGGAAAAGCTTTGACCGGAAAGGAATTTGATAAGGCAATACATGCATATGAAACTATGCATAGAGAATGCAGAATCGACCTCTGTGCTTCGATGGGATTTCTTTCGGCAGAGCAGCTTCATAGGCTTCATGAAGCAGGTGTGACAAGCTATCATCATAATATTGAAACTTCTCGTAGGAATTTTCCTAATATATGTACTACACATACTTATGATATGAAAATTGACACTTTGAAAAAAGTTAAGGCAGAAGGCATGTATGCATGTTCAGGCGGGATTATTGGCATGGGTGAGACTTGTGAGGATCGGCTTGATATGGCAGTCAGTCTTGCTGAGGTTGGAGTTGACTCTATTCCGATTAATGCCCTGATGCCGATTCCGGGAACTCCATTGGAAAAGCTGCCACGGCTTACCGAGTCTGATATTCTGCGCACCATAGCATTTTTCCGTTATATTAATCCGCTGGCTGATATTCGTCTTGCGGCGGGACGTGCTCTTCTTACGAATGATGGTGAGAAGGCATTTAAGTCTGGAGCTTCAGCGACAATAACCGGAAACATGCTGACAACAGCAGCTTGTGCGACTATTCGAAGTGATAGACAGATGCTTGAAGATATGGGAAGAGACGTAACACCGGTATATTGGAAGAAAGAGTGATAACATGAGTAAAGCGATTTTTATTACAGGTACAGGAACGGATATTGGGAAAACATATATATCAGCATTGATTGTGAAGAAGCTTGCACAGGCAGGAAAGAATCCTGCTTACTATAAGGCTGCAATGAGTGGAAATAATAGATGTCAGGATGGCAGTCTTATTCCTGGGGATGCATTGTCAGTTCAGAGGATGTCAAAAATTAAACAGCCACTTGATGAAATGTGTCCATATGTGTACGAAAATGCCTGGTCGCCACATTTAGCTTCAAGAGTTGAAGGTAATCCTGTAGATATGGATACTGTTCGCAAAGGATTTTTGAATGTCTCAGGTAAGTATGATTATATAACGATGGAGGGGAGCGGTGGAATACTTTGTCCGCTATGTTTTGATGAACGGAGAATACTGCTTGGGGATATAATAAATGAACTCCGGCTGTCATGCATTCTTGTTGCTGATGCAGGACTGGGCACAATCAACAGTGTTGTATTGACTTATGAGTATATGAGGGCACATTCTCTTCGTATCAAGGGAATTATATTTAATCATTATCATCCTGGAAATATAATGGAAGAAGATAATATTTTTATGTGTGAATATTTGACAGGACTTACTACACTCGCAAAAGTGCAGGACAAGGATGTGGAACTTGATATGGATGTGGATGCACTGGCAGAAATTTATGAAGAGGTGAAGATAAAATGATATGGTATCCTTATGAACAGATGAAAACAATGAAAGAACCTTATAAGATACTTGATGCGGAGGGAGTGTACCTGTATACAAAGGATCAAAAGCTGATTGACTCAGTATCATCATGGTGGTGTATGATTCATGGCTATAAGCATCCGGGGCTTACAGCTGCAATTAAGGAACAGGCAGATCATTTCTGCCATGTCATGCTTGGTGGACTTACACATGAGCCGGTTGAAAGGCTGTCAGCAAAGCTTCAGGAATTTCTTCCGGGAGACTTGGATTACTGCTTTTTTTCAGATTCGGGAAGTGTTGCTGTGGAGGTGTCTTTGAAGATGGCACTTCAGTACAATACTAACCAAGGTAGAAAAAGACCATTGGTGCTTGCACTTGAACATGCATATCATGGAGATACGTTTAAGGCGATGGAAGTTGGCGATGATGAAGATTATCATTTTGCGTTTGACAAAAAGGAAGGCGTTATTCATATTCCGACAGATATTTCAGCTCTTGAAGAGGCGTTTGAATTGTATCATGACAGATTGAACTGCTTTATTGTGGAGCCGCTTTTGCAGGGTGCTGGAGGCATGAGAATGTATGATATTTCTTTTCTGAAACGTGCCAGGGAATTATGTACTGAGTATGATGTGATTTTAATTTTTGATGAAGTGGCAACAGGATTTGGGCGTACAGGAAATCGTTTTGTTTCAGATATTGTTCTTCCAGATATATTAGTTCTTGGAAAAGCATTGACAGGAGGGTATATAGGTCATGCTGTTACTGTTGCAAATCATAAAGTATTCAATGCTTTTTATAGTGATAATGATCGGCTTGCCCTTATGCATGGACCAACTTTTATGGGAAATGCACTTGCATGTGCAGCTGCATTAAAGGGAATTGAGATTTTTGAGCGTGAAGATTATATGGGCAAGATACATAGAATTGAACAGATATCACACCGTGAGATGGATGGTTTCACAGATCCGCGTGTAAAGGAAGTGCGTGTTATGGGCGGCTGTACATGTGTGGAGGTATATGATTCTAAAGAGCTTGAGGGCTTTCAGCAATTCGCTTATCAGAGGGGTGTATTCAGCCGTCCATTTTTAAAATATATGTATTCTATGGTTCCATATATTATAACAGAGAATGAGCTGGTGCATATATTTGATGTTATGAAGGAATGGTTCAGATTTGGGACACAGGGGTCAGACCCCGTGTCCAAATAAGCTGGGACGCGGGGTCTGACCCCTGTGTCCCACGTTATTTCGCTCTGTATTCAGATGGTCTTACACCTACACAGTCGCGGAAACATGTACAGAATCTGCTTTCGTCGGCAAAACCGCTGGCAAAGCAGATTTCTTTTATTGTAAGACTGGTGTTTTTTAGCAGATATTTTGCGTGGTTCAGACGTGTGTTTACAAGATATTCGTGAGGAGTGCAGCCTGTACGCTTTTTGAACAGCCTTATAAAATAATAACGGCTAAGTCCGGCTAGGGAAGCAAGCTCATAAGTTGAGAGCTCCTCGGTAAAATGTGAGTTGATATATCCTGTCACAAGGGATATGGCATCATTGCTATCTGCTTGATTATCAATATCATTACATTCATTTTGCTTGCCGCTGCTGCCGTCCACAACGGCAAAATCCGCAAGCATTCCGGTAATCATCATTGACATGGCTGCTTCGGCAGGAATATTTCCGTTTGAAAAGTCTCCGATAAGTGCGGCAAGTCCGGAGGGTTCCTGGTTGAGAACGGGAGTGTCGCAGTCATATTTTTTACTAAGATAGTCGTAGTATTTTAGGGCGGCAGCACCGTCAACGTGAATCCAGTCAGCCTCCCAGCCGCAGTCACTTTCATAGCCGTGAGCTTCATAGCAATTTATCAAAACTGTGTTTCCGGAAGATACTTGTGTGTCGGTATTTTTTGCATGTACTGTGCATTTGCCTGATTTGACATGCATGATAAGAATACTGTCATAGCTGTTTCTGTTAAGCACATAGCCGGCACAGTATGTAAAATGTCCGATGCACACAGGGTAAAGGTAAGTTGAGAGAGCCTCCTGTGTCGGTGTGTAGATAAAATATTCAGATGCAGGCTTTACAAGCGCTTCGGTTACTTTCATAAAATCCTTTCGTTATTTTAGTATATGCTTCGGGTGTCAAAACATGTTTTGTGAACCTAACCATGTATAATTCGTTATACACTCATAGACTAAATCGGCATGTTTTGACACCTGAACCAGTATATAAAAATATTGTAATTGTACAGAGCTGACTGTTTGGATACCTTTTGTAAGGATTATAGACGGTTATTTACAAAAAAGAGCAATTTTTATAAATATAACAGCAAATCACAGCAATGTCAACCGCACAGGTAAGTGGTATTATTGTGTTAAAGATGATTATATGGAGGTGCACATATGAACAGAGTACATGTATGGGAGGAGAAGGTTGTTATACCTACTTATGAGGCGGGAAAGCCTGACAAGAATCCGATGTTCCTTGAAAAGAGAGTATATCAGGGAAGCTCCGGAAGAATATATCCGCATACAGTCATTGAGAAGATAAGTGATACCAGGACCGACAAGGAGTACACAGCGCTGTATCTTGAGAACGATTATATCAAGGTTATGATGCTTCCTGAACTCGGCGGAAGAATACAGAGAGCATATGATAAGACTAACGGATATGATTTTATATATTATAACCATGTGATTAAGCCTGCGCTTGTAGGGCTTGCAGGACCGTGGATTTCCGGAGGAATTGAGTTTAACTGGCCGCAGCATCACAGACCTAGCACTTTTGACCCTGTTGAGTATTCATATAAGGAGAATGAGGATGGGAGTGCGACTGTCTGGATGGGTGAGATTGAGAACATGTTCCGCACAGAGGGCGTGCTTGGAGTGACTCTATACCCTGACAAGGCTTATATTGAGCTGTCTGCAAAGCTCTATAACAGGACGAATGTCCCTCAGACATTTCTATGGTGGGCAAATCCCGCAGTTGCGGTAAATGATGACACAATATCGGTATTTCCCGAGGATGTGAATGCCGTGTATGACCACGGAAAGAGGGATGTCATAAGCTTTCCCTACGCAGAAGGTACATATTACAAGCATAAGTATGATCATGTAAATATAGCGCAGTACAAGAATATTCCTGTGCCTACTTCATATATGGCATACAGGTCGGATTATAATTTCATAGGTGAGTATGACTATGGAAAGCATGCCGGGCTTTTACATGTAGCCGACCATCATATTGCACCGGGAAAGAAGCAGTGGACATGGGGCTGTGGAGATTTTGGAAAGGCATGGGACAGAGCACTTACCGATGAGGATGGCCCATATATAGAGCTTATGACAGGCTGCTATACGGACAATCAGCCTGATTTTACATGGATGCTTCCGCAGGAGACTAAGAATTTCAAACAGTATTTCATGCCTTACAAGAATATCGGATATATCAAAAATGCTACAATTGATGCGGCAGTAAATGCTTCTTATGACGAGTCTGAAAGAAAGTTAAATATTTTCGCATACACAACCTCAGAGCAGAAAGGTGCTGTCGTGAGGGTGGAAAAGAACGGAAAGACGATTTTTAAAGAGAGCGTTGACATATCTCCGGCTCATACCTATGAGGTACATTTATCTTTTAACGAGCTGCTAAAGAAATCAGAAAATCGTGAAAACAATATCGAAAATGATAATAATAACGAGAGTGTTACAGAAAAAGAGCATAGCAATATTGAATGTGGTGACAAGGAGGGCGAAATTTTCGGAACTAAGGTAAGCATCAGCTCAGCCGATGGAAATGAGCTTGTAGCTTACACATTTACGAAGAAGCAGGAGACACCGATTCCTGAGCCTGCTAAGGCTGCACCGCTTCCTTGTGACTGTAAGACAACGGAAGATTTGTTCCTATACGGAAGGCATATAGAGCAGTACCGTCATGCGACCTACCATGCTGAGGATTATTATCTTGAAGGCTTAAAGCGTGACCCATCCGATATCAGGCTTAACAATGCATATGGTCTATGCCTCCTCAGAAAATGTGATTTTGCCGGAGCACAGAAATACTTTCAGGCAGCAGTCGATAAGTCGATTCGCTCAAACCCTAATCCATATGACCTTGAGCCATATTATAATCTTGGACTTTCACTCAAATATCAGGGAAAGACGGATGCGGCATATGATGCATTTTATAAATCAATCTGGGGCGGAAGCTTTCAGGCACCGGGCTTTTATGAGCTTGCCTGCATAGATGTAAAAAGAGGCGGTTATAAAACTGCCCTTGAGCACATTGATGAGTCGATTTTCAGGCAATACCACTGCATGAAGGCAAGAGCGCTTAAGGAGGATATTTTAAGGCTTTTAGGAAAAAATGAGCAGGCGGATAGATTGAGAGCCGAGAGCATGGAAATAGACCATCTGTATGACAGAAGACCTGAGAAAATTAACCATAATACGCTTATTGAGCTTGTAAACGACAAGTATGAAGCGGGACTTTACAAGCAGGGAATTGATTTTGCTCTTTCATGGATTGAAGCACAGAAAGGCAGAGGTACTGCCGATAAGGATATTTATCCGCTCGTATATTATTATATTGCTTATGGATATATGCAGCTTGAAAATACAAAAAGTGTACAAGTAAGTAAATTGATTTATTCAAAAGATGTACATATGCAGGCTGATGCAGCACAAAATACAGATGCAAAGGGACAGGAAGAAAACGATGGGACAGCTTGCGTCATGGCAAAGAAGTATGCTCTTCTTGCCGAGGATGCTGTCGCGGATGGATGTTTTCCACATAGAATGGAGGATTACATAGTACTATCTGCACTCGCAGAAAAATTCGACCTTGGAATGGCACGCTTTTATCTTGGCTGCCTTTTATATGACAAGAGAGTATATGATGAGGCTGTTGCCGACTATGAAGCTGCAAGAGAGAAGTGTCCTGATTTTCCTACAGTACACAGAAACCTTACGCTTGCATACTACAATGTATATAACGAGCCGCAGAAGGCTTACTTAGAGCTTGTCAAGGCATTTACGCTTGATGAGAGCGATTCGAGAGTCTATATGGAGCTTGACCAGTTAAGGCGAAGAATGAATTTTCCTATTGAGGAGCGTATTGCCGATATGGAAAAGCATATGGAGCTTGTGTGCGACAGAGACGATATGTATCTTGAATATGTGACTGTGCTTAACACGGTAGGCAGGAACAAAGAAGCACTTGAACTCATAAATAAAAGACATTTTCATCAATGGGAGGGTGGCGAAGGCAAGGTTGCCGCACAGTATCTTACATCGCTTTACATGCTTGCGAAGAAGGCTTTTGACGAAGAAAAATATGACGAAGCAAAGAAGCTTCTTATTCAGGCAACGGCTGATTACCCTCATAATCTCGGTGAAGGAAAGCTTGAGAGTGCACAGGAGAATAATCTTTACTATCTTCTTGGAGCTGTATGTGATAAGCTGGGTGAGAAAGATTATGCAAGAGAGTGCTCTGTGAAGGCTGGGGATGGACTTAGTGAGCCTGTCGGAATGATGTATTACAATGACCAGCCGCCAGAGATGATTTATTATCAGGGACTTGCATTTGATAAGCTTGGTGATAAGGCGCAGGCGGATATAAGATTTAACAAGCTTATAGATTACGGCAAAAAGCATATTGATGACGATGTGAGAACAGATTATTTTGCCGTATCACTTCCTGACCTTCTGATTTTTGAAGAGAACTTAAGTGAGAGAAACAGAAAGCACTGTCTGTTTATGATGAGTCTAGGTTATAAGGGGCTTGGAATGAATGAAGAGTACAGAAAATGTGCTGATAAGCTGCTTGCGATGGACAATGCACATCAGGGAATAAGAGTGCATGGAGAAAAATAAAAGATATTTATAAATAGTAATTGCGAAGCGGAATTATGTCGCTTAGGCGACCCGCCGCAGGCGGAGAATTCTGAAAGGCAGAATTCGTTATTGTAGGCAAAAAACGAAAGAGAATTACGCATTGACTTAGTATAGCTGAAATGAGGAAATGTTATGTATTCATATAACGAGAATTATCTGATGTGTGATGGTGCTCCTATTCTTCCTGTTATGGGTGAATTTCATTTTTCGAGGTATCCCAAAGAAGAATGGGAGAGTGCACTTTACAATATGAAGTGTGGCGGAATAGAGATTGTTGCGACATATGTGTTCTGGATTCATCATGAGGAAGCGAAGGGTGAGTGGAATTTTGAAGGTAACAGATGCCTTCGTGATTTTCTTGCCTGCTGTGAGAGAGCCGGAATGAAGGTGTGGCTGCGCATAGGGCCTTGGGCGCATGGAGAGTGCAGAAACGGAGGTTTTCCGGACTGGCTTATCGATATGGAACGAAGAGGAGAACTTAGGCTTCGTGAAAATAATGACAAATATCTTGCGCTTGTGGACGAGTTTTACACTAAGATAGGTGAGCAGGCAGCAGGCTTTATGTACAAGGATGGCGGCTGTGTTATCGGAATACAGATTGAAAATGAGTACGGGCATTGTTGTGGTGGAGCGGCTGAGCACTCAGAGAGAGTGGAACATATGTATACACTTAAAAAGATTGCTTATGAGAAAGGACTTATAACACCTTATTATTCAGCAACAGGATGGGGTGGAGCATGTGTGCCGGAAGGATTCATCGCTGTACTTGGCGGGTATGTGGATGCACCCTGGGCAGAGCACACACATGAACTTGAGGCAAGTGATAACTTTCTTTTTAAACCGTTTCATGATGATACCAACATTGGTTCGGATTTGGCACAGGGGAATTCAACATTTACATTTGATGTGAATAAGGTTCCGTATCTCACGGCTGAGCTCGGAGGAGGACTTCAGGTGACGGCACACAGGCGCACATATCCTTATGCGAAGGATATTGAAGCGCAGACGGTCTGCATGCTTGGCGCAGGCGCAAATCTCATAGGCTACTATATGTACCACGGCGGCGTAAATCCTGACGGAAAGTATTCCACGCTTCAGGAGTCGAAAGCGACAGGCTATAACAATGACCTGCCTGTAAAGAGCTACGATTTTCAGACGTGTCTCAGGGAAAATGGGCTTCCATCGGAGAGTTTTTATAAATTGCGTAAATACCATACCTTTATAAAATCGGTTGAAGATATTCTCGCTCCGGCAAAGGTGTTTCTTCCGTCTAATGTTTCCGAGCCAAAGAGCGCGGAGGACATGGAGACATTAAGAGCCTGCTTAAGATACAATGAGGAGCTTGACTGTGGATTTTTATTCATAAATAATCATCAGAGAAAACGCCACATGACACAGAAGTGGATTACACCACACAAGCCGTTGGAATTTTCGATTAGAAAATATGTGAATCAGGCTTATGGCTTTAATGATAAAGCAGGCGAAACTGCTGACAAAAATAAGCAAAATACGGATGATGAGTATTTGAAGGTGACATTTAAAAATATTTATGTAGCTTCCGATGCGGTTCTTGTGATACCGTACAATCTTCCGATTAAGATAGACGGCGAAGATATCAGGCTCAGATATACCAATGCTTCATATCTTGGCTGTTTTGGCGGAGTGTATTATTTCTATTCGGATGAAAATGAGAAAGATGTATATTTTGAGTGGAGTGATAATGCTGACCATTCAGGGGCTGTAAGGCTTCTTACAACACATGATGCGGAACATTTACTTGTCGGTAAGGACGGAAAAATAAGCATGCTCCCGGATTTGGCATTTGAGAAGGCAGGAACAGTTGATTTTGTCGAAAAGGACGTAAAGCCTGAAAGAGATACTTTCAAGCTGCCTGTTGATGGCAGTACTCTAAGTAAGGAATGTGAACATCGAAAAGCCTGCGGATGCGTGAGAGAATATGAGCTGAGCTTAAAATATGATGCAGTATCTAAAAGCTGTGGAAATGCAGCTTCTGATTGCGGAAAAGAAAGCACACCTGATGATAAATCAAATGAGCGGTCAGATGGAATCTTAAGTGATATATTTTTAGAGCTGGATTTTGGCGGTGATAAGGCTGAGTTGTATGCCGATGGCAGACTTATTGATGACTGGTTCTCAAACGGTGAGGTATGGCGGGTTGCACTGAGAAGATATGGTTTCCCACAAAAGCTTGTCCTTAAGGTATATCCGTTTGATGACAAGGTTTACTATGACCTTGAACCGAAAAAAGGCTGCCGTTTTAATGGTGCAAAGCTGACGCGGGTGATATAATCAGGCGACTGTTGAACTGGAATTGTATAATGTTCGTTGGATATAAAGTGGGTTTTGCAATTAGCTAATGTGATGCAAAGGAAGGGGCAGGTTTATGACGTTTGAAATTAAGGATGACAGCATATATTTTTGCAGGGCAGGAGAGACAGGGCGGTTAAGTGCCTGCGGTGAAAACAGTATAAGGTTTCAAGCAAGTGCATCCGGAAAGCTTGTTGAGCAGGATTGGACGCTTATGCCAAGAAAGGCTGTTGCAAATGCATGGATTGAGAATAAAGACTCAGCTAAAGAGGCATTTATTGAGGTAGGAAATCTAAGAGCAAGGCTTGAGGAATGTGGGCGTGTAACCTATTTTAGAAATGGTGAAGAGATATTGCGCGAGCAGCCCGAACTCACTTTCAATATGGGATACCGTCATTACAAGAGCAAGGACAGTAATTTATGGAATTTGCGCGTTACATTCGAGGCGCGCGAGGGTGAGGAGTTCTACGGACTTGGACATGAGAGAATGAATGTATTCAGTAAGAAAGGCTGTACCGTCGATTTGCGCCACCTGAATACTAAGGCATCCATACCGTATGTGTATTCCTCGCTAGGCTATGGTTTTATATGGAATATGCCATCAACCGGAACAGTAGAGTTAGGCTGTAACAGAACAAGATGGAACAGCGATTGCGCTAAGGGCATGGATTATGTTGTGATAGGCGGAAATCCAAGACAGGTCACAGCAGAGCTTGCCAATCTCACGGGACACGCACCGAATATGCCTGAGTGGGCACTGGGCTTCTGGCAGAGCAGGCTGCGTTACGAGGATGATAAGACAGTACTTCAGGTTGCAGAAAAATACAGACAGATGGGGATGCCATTGTCAGTCATTGTCATTGACTATTTCCACTGGACGGAGCAGGGTGACTACAAGTTCGACCCTGAATACTGGAAGAATCCAAAGACTATGGCTGACAGACTGCATAAGATGGGGACAAGGCTTATGGTGTCAATGTGGCCTACTATAAACGAGAACAGCGAGAATTATGCATACATGCTCGATAACAATATGCTAATACGCACCGCAAGAGGTTCTAACCGTGTGTTTGAATTCTATGGTTCACAGGCTGAGATTGACCCAATGAATCCGCAGACGAGGGAATATGTGTGGAAAAGGCTGAAAGAGAACTACTTTGACAATGGAGTTGACTGTATGTGGTTTGATGAGGCTGAGCCGGAGATACATCCACAGGATTTTGACAATCTGGTGTTTTATGAGGGAACTGGCGATGAGGTTGCACTTTTGTATCCGTATTATTATGAGAAGATGGTATATGATGGAATGAAGTCCGAAGGAATGGAAGATGTGGTTACATTGTCGCGTTGTGCATATCTTGGTTCACAGAAGTTCGGGGCAGTAGTCTGGTCAGGTGATGTGGCATCTACCTTTGAGAGCCTCACGGAACAGGTGAAATCCGGACTTAACATGGCAATGTGCGGTATTCCGTGGTGGAATACGGATATAGGTGGTTTCTACGGAGGAGATATTACATCCGATTATTTTAAAGAGCTTATAGTAAGATGGTTTCAGTACGGAGTGTTCTGTCCTGTTATGAGACTCCATGGAAGCAGGCTCGGTGCTGACAGAAGCAGGGATATCAAGGAGCCGACAGGCGGTGACAATGAAATATGGAGCTTCGGCGAGAATAATCTGTCGATACTGTCAGACCTTGTAAGACTCAGATATCGTCTTGTGCCATATATTAAGAAACATATGGACATAGCTTCTAAGACCGGTGCGCCGGTGATGCGTCCACTGTTTTTTGACTATCCGGACGATAAAAAATGCTATCATATAGGTGATGAGTATATGTTTGGAAGTGATATACTTTTTGCACCTATAACAAAGCAGGGGCAGGTTTTAAGAAAGGTATATCTTCCGGAAGGAAGCTGGATATTGACAAAGGATGGCTGCGTATACACAGGGGGACAGGAGTACGAGGTTACAGCCAAGCTAAGCGAGTTTATCGCATTTGTCAGAGCCGGAAGCGATGTTCTTGCGGTGTTTAATGAATAAAGATAAAATAAGGGGGTGCAGCGGGAGATATGCGGCACCCCCTTATAAAATAGGTTGTATTTATCTTACAATATGCGTAAAATATAAATGAAAGCGAGGTAGATATTATAATAGTTGATACAAGTACGATGATTTCCATAACCGAAGCTAATCAGAATTTTTCAAAAGTTGCCAGAGTTGTTGATGAACATGGTACAGCAGTTATTCTTAAAAATAATGTGCCGAGATATCTTGTGATTGACTTTAGCAAAGCAGAGCAGGAAAAAATAGCATCCACAGAGGATGTACTTGATATATCAGAATATCTTATTAAGCAGAATATGGAGGCTTATGAGGTGCTTGCTAAATGATAAAATTAAGCAAAGAGCAGGTCATTCTACTTCACGAAAGGCTGATTGAAACTACCGGTGGGAGTAATGGCATTCGTGATGATGGTATGCTTGATTCGGCACTTGCTAATCCGTTTCAGTCGTTTGGAGATGATGAATTATACCTAGTTTACAAGCAAAAGCAGCACAACTATGCTTTGGAATTGTAAAGAACCATCCTATGGTCAATGGGAATAAAAGATTGGGCACTCATGTGATGCTGGTATTTTTAGCATTAAATGGTTATGAGCTTTCGTATACTCAAAAAGAACTGAGTGATACAATTCTTGATTTAGCATCCGGAAAAATAGGTGCAGAGGACATATTAAAATGGATTATCAATCATTAAAAGTAACGTATAAGTTTAAGATGCACGGCTAATAAGTCAATAATATATGTAAAGCTATAGAGCGGGAGTCATCTTCGGATGGCTCTGGTTTTATTAATGGGAAATTTCGTCGAAATTCCCTATTATATAAAAGTCTGCCGGGCAGGAACGCACTGCGGTGGAGCGGAATTCTTCCTTGTCGATTAAATACCGTTTATGATATTCCATAACACCTTTACACATAACGAAAATATGTTATACTTTTACTGAATAAATGCTGTTAAAACTATGCAGACAGAATGGTAATGCCTATTATATACGCATAGACTAAATTGGCACGTTTGTATACCGGAACCTTATAATGTTAAAATGGAGGACAATATCATGGAACTTATGGATTTAATAAGAACGAACAGAACATACCGCCGTTTCAAGCAGACTGCGGTTGCAGCTGAGATAATCGGAGAAATATTAGAAGCAGCGCGCAATGCGGCGAGTGCGGCGAATAAGCAGCCGTTAAGCTATGTTGTTGTAAAAAAACCGGACAAAGTATCAGATGTATTTAAGCTTACTAAGTGGGCTGCATATCTTCCTGCTGAGCAGGGACAGCCAAAGAGTGGTGAGGAGCCTGTACTGTTCATTGGAGTTGTTGAGAATACGGATATCAATAAGAACTGTGACACGGATGCGGGACTTGCTATCGCCAACATGAGACTTGCGGCATGGGCACATGGAGTCGGAAGCTGCATTATAGGTGCCTGCGATAAGAATAGGCTGTCAGAAATGTTCGGACTTACAGAAAATCAGGTGCTCCATACGGTTATCGCATTTGGATATCCGTCACATATAAGCAGCATCGAGGATATGAAGGATGATAATGTAAAATATTATCTCGATGGGAATGGGGATTATGTTGTTCCTAAGCGCATATTAAGTGATGTTGTGAAGGAAATTTAAGCATATATTATTGAAGCAGGCACATTTTTATGAAAAAAGAAGATATTATAAAGCTTATAAAGTATGTTGTAGGCTCCGTAGTAGCAGTATTGCTCGCAGCCGCATTGCGTCTTGAGTTTGCATATGCCGCCGGAATTATAACGCTTCTTACAATACAGGATACTAAGAAGGAGACAGTAAAGATTGCAGCAAAACGAATTGTGATTTTTATTATTATGACAATTCTGTCGGCAGCGATTTTTCCGCTTGCCGGGTATCATGTGTGGGCGTTCGGAATTGTGCTGATTCCGTATCTTACA
The DNA here is from genome assembly GCA_900545175.1 of uncultured Eubacteriales bacterium. GTDB lineage: Bacteria > Bacillota > Clostridia > Lachnospirales > Lachnospiraceae > CAG-882. Next base: position 17,508 of record UQYF01000033.1, on the reverse strand, counting down.
TTCTGTATTGTACTGGATATGAAGGAGGCTATAGCTCCGGTAGCGGTGTTGTGCACTCACTATATTTCAGCGGGAAGCTGTTCATGGCAGATGATACTTAATGAATTTCTTATCCTTGTGATTGGTGTCGGTGTCGGAATTTTGCTTAATCTGTTCATGCCCGACAGCAGAGCGAAGCTTGTGGCATATCAGAGGACGGTTGATGACAAGATGGTACATATCTTGAAGAGAATGTCATTGTATATGGAGCGTGAGAACAAGTCGGATTATACAGGTGAGTGCTTTGATGAATTAGACAACATGCTTGCAAATCTTAAAAAACAAGCGCTATACTATATGAACAATCATTTTCTTGGTGAGAATGATTACTATTATGAGTACATGCAGATGCGTTCAAGACAGTGCATTATCCTAAAGAGGGTGTATTCGGACATTGTGCGCCTCACAACAACGCCACAGCAGGTAAGTGCGCTGGCGGATTTCGTTATGAAGGTGGCGGACGAGTTCGCGGAGGAGAATGATGTGAAGGAGCTTTTAGAGCAGCTTGCGGGACTTCGGGAGAGCTATTCGGTTCAGGAGCTTCCAAGGAGCAGGGAGGAGTTCGAGAACCGGGCTATGCTCTATCATATCATGGAGGATATGAGGGTCTTTCTTGAGATTAAGAGAGAGTTTGCCGGGGCTTGTTTTTTGCGGGAATGACACTTGCCAGAGGACAGATATGTAAGTATAATAATGTACATGGTTTCAAGCCAAATAAATTGCAGCTGTTCGGAAAAAGAGAATAGCTGCAATAATTTAAAAGGAGAAGAAAAATGGAAGGTAAAGAGGGAAAAATATTCTGCCAGAGTATGACAGACGATGAGAGACGGAATGTTTTCGGCGAGGGTTATTTTGCATATCTTGCGAAGACCTCCAAGAAGAAGGGCGCGATGGTCGGCTACATAATAGCGTTTTTGGCTGTGGGTGTGCTGTGCAACATTCCGGGCTGGGGCTTTAGGATTGATATGGACCTTATCATGGATGGCACGCATGAGGTCTCCGCGATAACTGTTGTGCTTGGAGTGCTGGGTGCTTTATGGTTTGCTGCCTCAACATTGTTTATCCGCATGGGAATAAAGAGGGCAAACAGGACGGCTGATGACTGGGTGAAGGAGGCCGCCAAGGGAAGCAGCCTGCCTGAGAGCGTGGTTCGTGATTTTGACAATCAGGTAAAAGCCGGAAACGCAAGCTTTCTGATACTTAAGGGAAAAAAGACGAAGCCGGTTCCTGTTATTATCACAGACGATTATATAGTTGAGGGTTCGATGGCGTACGTTAATGTGCATCCGATACAGGACATCATAGGCGCATGCTACACGCAGAGAGTCAATCCGAACAGCAAGTTAATAAAGTATCAGTATATAGGTCTTGTAAAGAAAAATGGCAACACCATAATTGAGGCCGATGAGAAGTATGGCGATCCGTTCCTTGCATATTTGAAGGAGAGAATCCCTTCGCTTGAGGTGATTGGCGATGTGATGATAACGGAGAGCGACTACTTCGACTGGGTTAAGAAGCTTCAGAAAAATGCACAATAGTGTGAAAAAAACGAGGGCTTGTTATGAAAAAGGAAGAAGAAAAGACAAATGTAATGCGTATACTTGACCAGAAGAAGGTAAAGTATACACCGTACAGCTATGACCCAGAGCAGGCGATAAGCGGAACAGAAGTGGCAACGATACTTGGGCAGGACAAAGAGCGTGTGTTTAAGACGCTTGTGACAACAGGAAAGACAGGCAATCATTATGTGTTTGTGATTCCTGTTGCAGAGGAGCTTGATTTGAAGAAGGCAGCAAAGGCTGTAGGTGAGAAGTCGATTGAGATGTTAAAGGCAAAGGAGCTGCTGCCGCTCACAGGCTATATTCATGGCGGCTGTTCACCGATTGGAATGAAGAAATTTTTCAGAACTGTATTCCATGTGCCGTCTAAAGAGGCTCAGGATGAGGGTGAAAAGACCGCCTATGACTATGAAACAATCTTTTTCAGCGCAGGAAAGGTTGGATATCAGGTTGAGATGCCGCTAAAAGAGCTTGATAAAGTAATCAGATTTGAAACGGCTGATATTATAGTGTAGAACATACTTGGGACGCTGGTGTCAGACCCCTTTGTCCCAACATGGGACATAGGGGTCTGACACCAGTGTCCCAAAATAAAAATTTAATGATGCATCTTGACGCAGTACAAACAAGGGGGTATTATTTAAACATAGCCGCAATGCGGCAATTATTTTATTACTGGGAAAATCCTCTGCCACACAGGCACGCGTTTTCCTTAGAAACAAGGAGGCAGAATCCTCTCCTCGCATAGGCTCGGATTTTTGCTTCGCAAAAACAAGGAGGCTAAATCCTCTCCTCGCCATAGGACTCGGATTTTTGCTTCGCAAAAACAAGGAGGATTGGTTAGATGGAAAAGAAGAATATCGACTGGACAAGTCTCGGTTTTGGTTATATCAAGACTGATAAGAGATTTGTAGCTAATTATAAGGAAGGTGCATGGGATGACGGTGTGCTCACAGAAGATGATAAGGTAGTTATCAGTGAGTGTGCAGGTGTTCTCCAGTATGCACAGACATGTTTTGAGGGACTTAAGGCATATACGACAGAGCAGGGGAAGATTGTTACATTCCGTCCTGACCTCAATGGTGAGAGAATGGAGAATTCATGTAAGAAGCTTATGATGCCTATTTTCCCTAAAGAGAAGTTCGTTGATGCTGTTTTAAAGACAGTTGAGGCTAATGCGGCATATGTTCCACCTTACGGAAGCGGTGCTACGCTTTATATCAGACCATATATGTTCGGAAGTAATCCTGTAATCGGTGTTAAGCCTGCAACAGAGTATCAGTTCAGAATTTTCACAACTCCTGTAGGACCTTACTTTAAGGGCGGCGCTAAGCCTATTACAATAAGAGTATCGGATGTGGACAGAGCAGCTCCTCACGGAACAGGTGATATCAAGGCTGGTCTTAACTATGCAATGAGCCTTTTCAACATTGTTGACGCACATGAGCATGGTTTCGATGAGAATATGTACCTTGACCCTGCTACAAGAACATATGTTGAGGAGACAGGCGGAGCTAACTTTATATTTGTAACTAAGGATGGCAAGGTTGTAACACCTAAGTCAGGAAGCATCCTTCCTTCGATAACAAGACGTTCACTTCTCACTGTTGCCAAGGATTATCTCGGACTTGAGGTTGAGGAAAGACCTGTTGCCAAGGCAGAGCTTAAGGATATGGCAGAGTGTGGTCTTTGCGGAACAGCGGCTGTTATATCACCTGTCGGCAAGATTGTTGACCATGGCACAGAAATCTGCCTTCCAAGCGGCATGAGCGATATGGGGCCTGTTACTAAGAAGCTCTACGATACACTTACAGGTATCCAGATGGGACGTATCGAGGCACCTAAGGGCTGGATTTACGAAATTATGTAATAGTATGGGGTAGAAAACAGAATGAAGATAAGTCGTTACCGCACGGCTCTTATGGGTTTTGCAACATTATGGATATGGTATTTCCACTGCGGAACCATGTTATTTGAAAATAGCGATGGTCTGATACATGGTATTGCATGGTACATAAAAAGAAATGGATTTTGCGGAGTAGACATATTCATGCTGCTTTCAGGAATCGGATTATATTATCATTTCAAGAAAAAAGAGATTCATGGTGTTAAAGATTACTTTGCATATATAAAGAAGAGATTATACAGAATATACTGTGTATTTCTTCCGGTAACAATTATTATTGCATATGCACAGAATTGGACATTCAGGACATTTGTCGGTAATATAACAACCTATAACAATTTCAGATATAATATATATTCATATCTCTGGTATATAGCAGCAATAATTGCATTGTATATAATTGCACCGTTTTATTTCTTTATATTCAATAAGAGGAAGCATTATATTACATTTACATCAATAGTCATATTGCTTGAAGTCGTAAGTCTTTTTGTCTTTAAGAAATATCTTAGGGAAGATTTATCGGCATTGTTTAACAGAGTGCCGGTATTTACTCTTGGCTTTTGTGTAGGAAGGCTCGAATATGAGGATGCGTGGAAAAAGCCGGTGGCATATATTATTGCGGCTATATCAACTATAGGAGGAGTGATATATACATACTGTCTTAACACGGACAGGATTGCTTCTTTTATACCGGCACAGAATGCACTTGCTAATATATTCGTAGCATTTGGAATTGTACTACTTCTTCCAGTTTTATTTTATCTGCTTGATAAGCTTATGGCAGGCAGAGGAATTGTAAGAGTAATATGTTTTTTTGGAACGATAAGTCTGGAGATGTATTGTTATCAGGAGTTTATTGAGAGCAAGGTGAGCATGCATTATGTATCATTCAAAGGTGATTTTGTATGTTTTGCAATAACGTTTGCGATGTCCTGTATAACATATTTTGCAATAAAGCTGTTTAGCAGGCAGAAAAAACAGACTAATTAATTAAAAGAGGAGTTTCGCATGGCGAAACTCCTCTTATTTAAGCGTTACAGATGGGACATAGGGGTCTGACCCCACTGTCCCCAAAAGAGAGGAAGCGTATGCAGGAATTTAAATTTTTATGGAAATATATATCGCGGCACAAGTGGCAGTATGTTGGCGGTATATTTACATTGTTTGTTGTTGACTTTTTGAATTTGTATATACCGAGGCTGACAGGAGAGGTTACGGATGGTCTTACGGCACATACACTTGGGATGTCGGGACTTTTGAAGATAATAGGTGTGATTTTGATTGTCGGTGCGATAATTGCCTTGGGACGTTTTTTGTGGAGGCTCTTTTTATTCGGAGCGGCAAGAAAGATTCAGTATGAGATGAGAAATGATATGTTCTCGCATTTGGAAGATATGTCTGTTGAGTACTATAACGAGCATAAGACAGGTGATTTGATGTCGAGATTTATAAATGACCTCAATTCGATTCGTTCAGCGATAGGAATGGCGGTTATCTCCGCATTCGATGCGACTGTTATGGCTGTTATGGTAATATGCCAGATGATTTTCTATGTCGATTTGAAGCTGACACTGCTCGCAATAATCCCTATGCTTTTTATCTTTGGAGGAGAGTTCTACTACGGTGCGATAATGAAAAAGCGCTTTAATGAGAAGCAGGAGGCTCTTTCAGACCTCACCGATATGGTTCAGGAGAGCTTTTCAGGTGTGCGTGTAATAAAAGCATTTGTGCAGGAGAAGGCAGAGCTGAAGGCTTTTTTAAAGTACAATGATAAGTCGCGCGACAAGAATATGAGCGTTGCAAAGCTTCAGGCGATAGTTATGCCTCTTCTTGATGTTATTATCGGTGCGAGCAGCCTTATAACACTTCTTTACGGCGGCTACTTAGCACTTGTCGGCGATATAACACTTGGCCGTTTTGTGGCATTTAACCAATACGTTACGATGCTTGTGTGGCCGATGATTGCAGCTGGAGAGAGCATCACAACAATGTCACAGGGACTTGCATCGGCAAAGCGTGTAAAGGAAGTGTTAGATGAAAAGCCGGAGATTTTTGATGACCCTGATGCAGATAAGGTGGAGAAGATTGACGGACATATAACCTTTAATCATCTTACATTTGTTCACAATGGACATACTGAACCGACACTTGATGATGTATGTCTTGATGTTCCGGCAGGAACTACGCTTGCAGTAATCGGAAGAACAGGTAATGGCAAGAGTACGCTTGTGAATCTTCTGCTTCATCTGTACAATACCAAGCCGGGAATGATACTTATCGATGGCAGGGATATAAACAGGATTCCTCTAAATGTATTAAGAGCGAATATTGCATATGTTCCGCAGGACAATTTCCTGTTTTCCGACAGTCTCAGACATAATATAGCATTCGGAGCTGATGGTGATGATATGGATGAAGTGATAAAAGCTACAAAAGCAGCATGCATACATGACAATATCGTGGCATTCCCGGATGGCTATGAGACTATAGTCGGAGAGAGAGGAGTGACGCTCTCGGGAGGTCAGAAGCAGAGAAGCTCAATCGCAAGAGCGCTAATGAAGGATGCGCCTGTGCTTATACTTGACGATGCACTCTCGGCTGTCGATACGGATACCGAGGAGCATATCCTTAAGAATCTTAAAGAGAACAGAAAAGGCAGGACAACAATACTTATAGCACATAGAATTTCCACAATACAGAATGCGGATATTATTATGGTGCTTGATAACGGTAAGGCTGTTGAGATTGGAAGCCACAATGAACTTATGGCTGAAAACGGTATCTATAAAAGCATGTTTGACAAGCAGCAGCTTGAAGCAGCCAAAGGAACTAAGAGCGGGGAGGTGGCTGAATAATGAAGAGATTGCTAAAATATCTTAAACCACACGCTTTCACAATGTTAATAGTATCTGTCATGGTACTTTTGATAACGGCTGTTGAGCTTTATAAGCCCATTATTATCGGAAATGCTATAGACTATTATATTAACGGATATTATAATCCATATGCCATAGTTGATGAGAATGCGCAGGGAGCCGTCAGATACGGTGATGTGTATATCAGTAAGAGCTATGATGCTGACAGCCAGAGCGGTCCGTTCTACCAGATGTTCCTATATAACGACAATTATTATATGGCTGAGAATATAACATCGGATGAATGTAAAATATTAGAAAAAGCAGGATCTGACATTCTGTCAGAATATGCAAAGGATGCGAAATGCCTTTCGAGGGAAGAATTAAAGCAGCTTAGACATTTTGACTTTACAGGAATATGCCATGCAGCTTTGTTGTACCTTTTGGCTTTGCTTGCCGGCTTTGTGTTAAATGCATTGCAGACGTATCTTTTACAGAAGCTTGGACAGGATATAATATATAAGATGCGAGAAGAGCTTTTTGCACATATTCACAGCCTTTCGCTAAGCTTTTTTAACACACAGCCTGTAGGAAAGCTTGTAACCAGAGTTACCAACGATACTGAGGCAGTGAATGAGATGTTCTCAAGCGTTCTGGTAAGACTTTTTAAGAATATTGTGAAGATTATCGGATATGCTGTTGTAATGCTGTCGATAAATGTGAAGCTTGCAGGTTATTCATTCTTACTTCTGCCTCTCATCGGAGTGCTGACTTTTATATTCAGACATCTGTCAAGACAGGCTTATAGAATGACAAGAAATAAGATTACGGATATCAACACATTTCTGTCTGAAAATATTTCAGGTATGAAGCTTATACAGATATTCACCCGCGAGAAAGAAAAGTACGCTGAGTTCGAAGATAAGAGCATGGGGCTTTATAAGGCCGGATATAGAGAGATGATGATATTTGCCATATTCAGACCTGTAATTTACTTTTTGTCGATTGTGGCACTTGTGATAATCGTAGGACGTGGCGGAAGCCTTGTACTTGGCGGTGCGATATCAATCGGAACCTTGTATGTGTTCATCAATTATATCAGTTCGTTCTTTGATCCGATTCAGGAGCTTGCTGAGCAGTTCGGAACTCTCCAGTCATCACTCGCATCGGCGGAGAAGATGTTCCAGATTCTTGATGTCAAGCCGGAGATTGTGAATCCTGCACATCCTGTCGATGTCAAGCTTGATGGAAAGATTGAGTTTAAGAATGTATGGTTTGCATATGAGAAGGATGAGTACATCCTAAAGGACGTAAGCTTCACAATCAATCCGGGCGAAAAGGTGGCATTTGTAGGAGCTACTGGAGCCGGAAAGAGCTCAATTCTCAATCTTATAGGACGATACTTCGACATCCAGAAGGGTGAGATTCTTATAGACGGTGTGAATATCAAGGACATTGATACTGATGTGCTTCGCGGAGCTATAGGCCAGGTACAGCAGGATGTATTCCTTTTCACCGGGGATATCAAGAGCAACATTTCACTCAGAAACGAGAATATAACCCTCGATGAGATTAAGGCGGCAGCAAAATATGTAAATGCCGACAGCTTTATAAGCAAAATGCCGGGAGGCTACGATGAGCCTGTCACGGAGAGAGGTTCAACACTCTCAGCTGGACAGAGACAGCTAATATCATTTGCAAGAACTCTCGCATATAAGCCATCAATTCTAGTACTCGACGAGGCGACAGCCAATATCGATACGGAGACGGAGAGCCTTATAACCGAGGCGATGGAAAAGCTTATGACGGGAAGAACCACAATCATGGTTGCCCACAGATTATCAACTATCCAGCATGCTGACAAGATTATGGTTATGGATAAGGGAAGAATTGTGGAATCCGGAAATCATCAGGAGCTTCTTGCCCAGAACGGTGTGTACAGAAAGCTGTATGACCTTCAGCTTGCGGCTGAGGTGACACAGTAGATAGTAATTAGTAAGATGTAAAATAATAAGACCATGAATATAATGCTTATGTTGTATTTAGCATATATTCATGGTCTTATTGTTTTCTGAATATCACTTATGGGATATGTTTATCAATATCAATAGTTTTAGAACATTATTTCTAAAATATCATAATATTGGGCTAAAAGGTATTATTTCTTTATTATCAATGGAAGAAGCTTGGACTTGATAAGTGAGCCGAAGGACATCACTATCATCGCAATAAGCTCAATGTAAAAACCAATGCTAGGGTATACCTTTACGGCATCTGAAAAATAGCCAATCATATCAAGGGCATCGGATATGTCGCTCTTAATTCCTATTATTGTGATAAGAAAAAAAGCAAGTGCTACATAGGAAGCTATACGTGAACCCAGCTTCTTGCCAAACAGGTTAAGAGCTATGTATACAATAAGTACTATAGTGATGAATACAGCATTGCTCGTTGTTCCGGAGAAGAAATTCATGGATTCCTTCGCCTTCTCGCCAAATACATTTATTGAACAGGTGATATAAGGTAAAAACAGAGCAATGAACGCTACTATAGCAGCTATAAGACCTGTGAAGTAAATGTTTTCCTTGACGATTGAAAAATCCATATTTCCAATCTTAAAGGATACGAGCGGCTTACCCGGTGTAACAGGAGCTGATGCTGCGGATGAAGTTGCAGCAGTCTGTGTCGGTTCAGCTAACTTAGCTCCACAGTTGCCGCAGAATAATGAACCATCTTCAAGCTTGGTTCCACAATTAGGACAAAACATAATAACTCCTCCTGATTTGTTTATAGATTTTTTATAATTTATTAATACTTTATCACATTAAAATACTCATCGCAACCTTAAATTATAATTTTGCAAAGATATTTGAAAATGATTGACTTTATTTAATAAAAGAGAAGACCATTACCGCTTTTGGATGTGGTAAAATCTTTCTAACGGTGCCGGATGCAGGCTGAGTACCGGATAGAGATGAAAAGCGGCGCTTTTTTATGGGCAGGAAGCAGAAGAGGATTGCGAATATCATTGACTGTAAGGACTCGTAATGGCATGTTTTGCGTGCGAATCTTCTATAGAAATCATGTAATATGTATGTTATAATATGCGGGCTATATATTATGGTGCGGAATACAGAATTCTTTTGCCCGGTGTCCGGTATACACTAAGTACAGGATAGAGCTTCGAAGCATTGATTCTGTAGCTGCATCGAGAAAAAATAAAAAAGGAAAAGGATTTGGTTATGGAGGTTAAAACAAAAGCCGGACAGGTTGCACTTGAGTATCTGATGCTTACTCTTGCCACCATGGTTCTGGTAATCGGTGTGTATGTATTTAAATTCCCGAATAATTTTTCGTTCGGAGGAGTCACAGGTATTTCGGTTATTTTAGGTGCTGTGCTGCCATACTCGCCTGCGTGGTTTACATTTGTCATCAATATGGTACTGCTTGTTGTGGGATTTATTTTTTTGGGAAAAAGCTTTGGAATAAAGACAGTGTATGTGAGTGTGCTGACCTCAGTCGGTCTGAGTGTGTGTGAGAAGCTCTTTCCGATGAGCGGACCGCTCACTAACCAGCCTGTGCTTGAACTTATATTTGCGATAGTACTTCCTGCTGTGAGTGCGGCGATTATGTTCAACATGAATGCTTCAGGCGGAGGAACGGATATAATTGCGATGATATTAAAAAAATACACAAGCTTTAATATCGGTGTCGCACTTTTTATTGTGGACCTCGCTATCACTGTAGCGGCATGCATGGTATTTGATATTGAGACAGGACTCTTCTCATTTGTCGGACTTATGGCAAAGACGCTCGTTATTGACGGAACGATAGAGAATGTCAATCTATGTAAATACTTTACGATTATCACCGATTCGCCGGATGATATTGTTATGTTCATTCACAATGAGCTTGGAAAGGGCGCAACAACATTCAAGGCCGAGGGTTCATTTACACACAAGCAGAAGTACGTCATCCTCACTGTGTTAAAGAGAGGACAGGCGGTTGAGCTTAGAAATTACATAAAACTTAATCACGGCAAAGACACTTTTATCATGATAACTAACAGTAGTGAGATTATCGGAAAAGGCTTTAGAGGATTGAATTGAAACACATTGACTAAAGTAAAAAATAGAGATATATTTACTAGTAAGTATTTTACGAGCAGGAAGCGAAAGCAGCTTGCGGATATCATTGACAGAGACTGCATAGCGCATGCGGTGTGAATATGCGCTTGCTGATTGGAGGAGATTTTATGGGAAAGATTATTTTGACAGGTGACAGACCTACTGGAAGACTTCATATTGGACATTATGTCGGCTCTCTCAAAAGAAGAGTTGAGCTTCAGAATTCAGGTGAATACGATAAGATTTTTATAATGATTGCCGATGCACAGGCACTTACCGACAATGCAGATAATCCGGAGAAGGTAAGACAGAACATAATTGAGGTTGCACTTGATTATCTTTCGGTAGGACTTGACCCGGCGAAGTCAACATTATTTATACAGTCGCAGATACCGGAGCTTACTGAGCTTACATTCTACTATAGCAATCTTGTGACAGTTTCAAGACTTCAGCGCAATCCTACAGTTAAGTCTGAGATACAGATGCGTGGCTTTGAGACGAGCATCCCTGTAGGATTTTTCACATATCCTATAAGTCAGGCTGCCGATATAACCGCATTCAAGGCAACAACAGTTCCGGTAGGCGAGGATCAGCTTCCGATGCTTGAGCAGACAAAGGAGATTGTAAGAAGCTTTAACAGGATATACGGAGATACTCTTGTTGAGCCGGAGATACTTCTTCCGGATAACAAGGCATGCTTAAGACTTCCGGGTATTGATGGAAAAGCTAAGATGAGCAAGTCTTTGGGCAACTGCATTTATCTAGCTGAGTCTGAGGCTGATGTCAAGGAAAAGATTATGAGAAATATGTTCACAGACCCTAATCATATCAGAGTTGAGGATCCGGGACAGATTGAAGGCAATATGGTATTTACATATCTTGATGCGTTCTGCAAGCCTGAGCATTTTGCGGAATATCTTCCAGAGTATGCTAATCTTGATGAACTCAAGGCTCACTACAGACGAGGCGGTCTTGGTGATGTAAAGGTCAAGAAATTCCTTATAAATGTCATGAATGAGGAGCTTAATCCTATACGTGCAAGAAGAAAGGAATACGAGAAGGATATTGCATATGTATATGAAGTATTAAGAAAGGGCAGTGAGGCAGCAAGACAGGTAGCGGCAAAGACACTTGACGATGTGAAGAATTCCATGAAAATTAATTATTTTGCCGACCAGGCTCTTATTGATGAGCATATCAGAAAATATCAGGGGCAGTAATAGGTTAAAATAATAGTAGGAGGTTTTTGTATGGAAATCATTTCTGTAGCGGATAAGAGGTTTAAAAAGTATGGCAGGGTTATAAAGAATATTGATTTTGGCACGCTTGTCGATGCGATGAAAGAGACATTTATTCCGGAGAAGGTCACATATGAGCCGACAGTGGAGAATTTAGAGAAGCTTGAAGTGGCGGCTGAAATAAAGAATAAGTTCTTTGGTGAGCTTCCGATTCAGATTGGATATTGCAATGGACATAACGAACTGTTGAATGCTGTAGAGTATCATAGAAGCTCAGAGATAAATGTGGCAGCTACCGATGCGATTCTTATTCTTGGCAATCTGTGGGATGTAGAGGATGATTTCACATATGATACTTCCAAGATGGAAGCCTTCCTTGTTCCTGCCGGAACTGCTGTGGAATTGTATGCGACCACACTTCACTATGCGCCATGCGGAGTGGATAACAAGGGATTTCAGGTTGCGGTTATTCTTCCTAGAGGGACGAATTTTGAGCTTACGACAGAGCATGCAAAGTGTCCTTTGTGCGGTGGAGAGGATGCGCTTATCACAGCAGCTAATAAGTGGCTTATCGGACATGAGGAGGGTGGACTTCCTAAAGGAAGCTTCATCGGACTTAAGGGTAAGAATTTAAATGTTGCAGAATAAGAGGTGGCAGTATAATGCGTACCATGCAGTTTAAGATGGAAAGACCGGGACAGGTTGAAGTCGGGCAGATAGTGGACATCACGGAAGGAAAGCTCCCTTCAAGCTTCTACTATACGATAGAACCGGCGGTTGCCATGTCGGGCAATTATCGTCTGGCTGAAAGACTTATGGCAAGGCAGGGAAAAGTCATCGATGTGGAGGAGACACCGAGAGGTTTCTTTGTCACATGTGAGTTTGATGAATAGTCATAGCTGGCTGATAATTAACAAAGGCAGATGCGGTAAAATATTTTACTGTATCTGCCATTTTTTTATGTACAATATTTGTGTTGTATCTTGACATGGCAGTAATATCATGTATAATGATTCTTGGTTTAGCGTTGCTAAACTTTTTGTTTAATTATTTGCATTGCAGGACGGGAGGTATCCACATTGCAGATTGGCAGTAAGATAAAAGAACTTAGGGTTTTAAAAGGGCTTACGCAGGAGGAGCTTGCTGACAGGGCAGAGCTGTCAAAGGGCTTTATATCGCAGCTTGAGCGTGACCTTACATCGCCGTCCATAGCGACGCTTGTTGATATTTTGCAGTGCCTGGGTACTGATTTGAAGACTTTTTTTGACGATACGGAGGATGATCGTGTCGTATTTAAGAAGGAAGATTATTTTGAAAAGACAGACACAGAGCTTCATAATAAGATAGAATGGATAATTCCAAATGCCCAGAAGAATATTATGGAGCCTATAAGACTGACACTTGAGCCGGGCGGTTCTACATATCCTGATAATCCGCATGAAGGAGAAGAGTTCGGGTATGTATTGTCGGGAGCTATCAGCATTATCGTAGGTAATAAAATATATAAGGCAAAAAAAGGAGAGGCTTTTTATTTTGAGCCTAAGTATAAGCATTATATAGAATCAAAGAGCGGAGCTGTTATTATATGGGTAAGCTCACCGCCAAGCTTTTAATGTGGAGGAAGAATTATGAGCAATAAGATAATTGAATTAAAGGGACTGACAAAGAATTTTGACGACCAGCAGGTACTCAAAGGGATTGACCTCAATATATATGAGAATGAGTTTCTTACGCTGCTTGGACCAAGTGGCTGCGGAAAGACAACAATACTAAGAATTATAGCCGGATTTGAGGAGCCTAGTAAGGGTGAACTGTTGTTTAATGGAATAGATATCTCTAAGCTGCCGCCGTACAAGAGAGAGATTAACACAGTATTTCAGAAATATGCCCTGTTTCCGTTTCTGAATGTACATGACAATGTGGCATTCGGACTTAATCTTAAGAAGGTTGATAAGTCGGTTGTTGACCAGAAAGTAAGCAGAATGTTAAAGCTTGTAGGTCTTGAAGGCTTTGAAAAGAGAGATGTAACTTTACTCTCAGGAGGTCAGCAGCAGCGTGTCGCAATAGCCAGGGCACTTGTAAATGAGCCTAAAGTGCTTCTTTTAGACGAGCCTCTCGGTGCTCTTGATGCTAAGCTGCGCAAGGAGATGCAGTTCGAGCTTAAAAAGATACAGAAGGAAGTTGGAATTACTTTTATTTTCGTTACTCATGACCAGGAGGAAGCCCTGTCAATGTCAGACACGGTTGTTGTAATGAATAATGGTATAATACAGCAGATAGGCTCACCGGAGGATATCTATAATGAGCCTGAGAACAGATTTGTTGCCGATTTTATAGGTGATTCCAATATTATAGAAGGAAATATGATAAGAGACTGTCTTGTATGCTTTGATGGAATAGAGTTCCCATGTGTAGATAAAGGCTTTAAGGAGAATGAGGAAGTCGAGGTTGTACTCAGACCGGAGGATATAGATATAGTAGAGCCTGACAAGAGCAGGCTTTGCGGAACAGTTGCGTCTATAGTATTTAAGGGCGTTCATTATGAGATTATAGTAAAGACAGACCGACGTGATTACAAGATTCATACGACAGATTATCACGAAGTCGGAAAAGCCGTAGGTCTTAGCTTCACTGACGAGGATATTCATGTAATGTACACTATGGAGAACTAACAGCATGGGACACAGGGGTCTGACACCACTGTCCCAAGGAAAGGATATCATGAAACAGTTTAAAAATCTTGTAAAACCATATCTTATCTGGTCATTCATATTGATTGTCGTGCCTCTGTTTCTTATTGTGATGTATTCTGTGACAACGGGTGGCAACAGTCTTGTAAATATACAGTTTACAGGTGATAATTTTAAGAAAATATTCGAGCCGGTCTATATGAACGTGTTTATCCGTTCGTTCAAGCTCGGTGCGATAACTACAATAGTATGTCTTGTGATTGGATATATGCTCGCATATGTGATTTCACGCTACAGTGAAAAGGCACAGAACATACTTATTCTTGCAGTAACTATACCGACATGGATTAATATGCTTCTTAGAACTTATGCGTGGATAAGCCTTCTGTCAGACAACGGAATTATCAATTCATTGTTCACACTGTTAGGTCTTGACCCTGTGACAATGATGTACACGGACTTTTCTGTCATAATCGGTCTTGTGTGTGACCTTCTTCCGTTTATGGTCATACCGATTCACACTTCGCTTGCTAAGATGGATCATTCCCTCATAGAAGCGGCATATGACCTCGGAGCGAAGCCGTTGACAGCCTTCTGGAAGGTCACATTTAAGCTGTCCATACCCGGAGTTGTAAACGGAACAATAATGGTGTTCTTACTCTCAATATCAAGCTTCGTCATTCCGAAGCTGCTCGGTGGAGGACAGTATGTACTTATAGGTAATCTCATTGAGGAACAGTTCATTTCGGTAGGAGACTGGAACTTCGGAAGTGCCATATCGATGCTGCTTGCAGTGGCAATTCTTATTATGATAAGAATTATGAAAAAGATAGACCCTGATGAGAATGGAGGAGCTTAAGCTATGAAAAAACGTGGAAAATTAGCTTCGATTATATATATCATCATATGCTTCGCTTTCTTTTATATACCTATTATTGTGACAATGGTGTTTTCATTCAATTCATCAAAGTCACTCACAAGGTTCACAGGATTCAGCCTCAGATGGTATCAGGCTCTTGTCGAAGACAGGGATATCATGAGTGCTGTCGGCGTGTCCTTAAGCATAGCAGTGATTGCGACAGCAGTTGCAACAGTGTTAGGAACAATAACTGCTATAGGTCTTTCGAGAAACCGCAAGGTTGTCAAGGAATGGCTTATAAATGTTAACAATATTCCTATTATGAATCCGGAGATAGTTACAGCTATCGGTCTTATGATACTCTTCTCATCGATGAAGATTGAAAGAGGCTATGTGACAATGCTTCTCGCACATATATGTTTTTGTACGCCTTATGTAATCACAAGCGTGTATCCGAAAGTGAGAAGCCTTGACCCGAATCTGGCAAATGCAGCGATGGATTTAGGTGCGACACCATTTCAGGCACTTACGAAGGTCATTGTTCCTATGATTAAGCCGGGAATATATGCAGGAATGCTTTTATCATTTACAATGTCACTAGATGACTTTGTTATCTCATATTTCGTTACAGGAAACGGAGTTGCGAATATTTCTATTGTTGTGTATAACATGACAAAGAGAACCAACCCTACGATAAACGCATTGTCTGCTATAGTTATTGTAATCATTATCGTGACACTTCTTATTGTTAATCTTGTACCTGACGCAGTCAAAAAAAGACAGGAAAAGCGTGCCGACAGGAACAGGAAGCTTATGCAGGAAAATGTGCAGACAGATGAAAAATAATAAAAACAGACTATTCTCCGGTGTCCGGTACAAGCTAAGCACCGGAGGATGATGCGAAACATCAATTTTTATGAGCAGGAAGCGAAAGCGGACTGTGGATATCATTGACTATATGGAGCCTGTGAAGGCAGAATGGAGATTGAAATGAAGAAAAAAATAGCAGCTTTGGTTTTGTGCATATGTATGGCGGCGCTTGCGCTTTGCGGATGCAGCTCATCCGGCAAAAAGACACTCAGGGTGTACAATGCAGGAGAATATATTGATAAGTCACTTCTCACAAAATTCGAGAAGGAATATAACTGTAAGGTTGTCTATGAGACCTTTGATTCAAATGAATCACTATACACAAAGGTCATGAGCGGAAGCAGGTATGATGTGCTTATTCCATCTGATTATATGATTGAAAGACTTATAAAGGAAAACTATCTTCAGCCTGTTGACTGGAGCCTTATCACTAACAAAGACAATATCATTTCTGATTTACTTGGAAGAAGCTTTGACCCTGAAAACATATATTCAGTTCCTTATTTCTGGGGCTCTGTAGGTATCCTCTATGATAAGACAGTTGTTTCCGAGAAGGATGCAAAGGAGGGCTGGAACCTTCTTTTAAACGAGAAATATAAGGGACAGTTATATATGTATGATTCTGAGAGAGACTCATTTATGATAGCTTTAAAGGCACTTGGCTATTCAATGAACACAAAGAATTATTCTGAGCTTGACGAAGCATATCAGTGGCTTTGCAGCCAAAGGGACACAATGGACCCTGTATATGTAGGAGATGACGTTATCGATAATATGATTTCCGGAAATAAAGCTATCGCAGTCGTATATTCCGGTGATGCTGCATACATTATGTCTGAAAATGAGAATCTTGCGTATATTGAGCCGGAGCAGGGAACGAATATCTGGTGTGACTGCATGGTTATAACAAAGGACTGCACGGAGACAGAGCTTGCACACCAGTTCATGAATTTTATGCTCGACTCAGACAATGCTCTTGCTAATACTGAAGAGGTTGGATATTCTTCACCTGTTAAGGCTGCGTTTTTTCAGATGCAGGATGAGACATATAAGGGAATAAGTGCTTATGTGACAAGAGTAGGCTATGACAAGGATGAAGTATTCGCATATCAGGAGACAGAGATTAAGTCATACTGTGCTGATTTATGGACAAAGGTTAAGGCACATTAATTTAATGAGAGAACTTGTTATTTTGAGGGTTGCTTCTATAACAGGTTCTCTTTTGATAAGACAGCTTTATAAGGAAATACATTCAAATGAAAAAAATGAAAATTAGTCAATTATATTGATAAATAATTTGTAATGTAATATAATGATATCAGGGTCAAAAGGTCAAAAAGCCGTTCGTGCTTGCACGATTAG